>JAIBDT010000052.1 GCA_024686085.1 Loktanella sp. | reverse complement strand
AGTAAAAATAGGCGCGCACTCATCGGGATACTGCGATGAACCCCAAATGTAGTGGTGTCAGATTTGAGGAAGGCAGTAACATGCGGATGGCCATCGGAATTGCAGGACTGCTGTTAGCATCTTTTGCACTGCCTGCGGCCGCGCAAGAGGTCCAGATCGCAGACGGCGTTCCCCAAGTGAGCTTTACCGTCAATGGGCGCAATTTTACGATTGCACGCGATCAAGACCAAAACGCTAATTTGACAGGTGAGTTTGCCAAAACAAGTCGCCCCTGCCCTGCCTTTTGTGTTCAACCAATGATCGCCGCACCCGGCGTGCAGCCTGTGGGTGAATTGGAGCTTATTTCGTTTTTGGAAAATGTTGTTGCCGAGGGCAGCGGCTTACTAATCGACGCTCGCTTACCTGACTGGTACGCGAAAGGCGCGATCCCCGGCGCGGTCAACGTACCATTCGCAGCACTTGACGCGCAGAACCCTTATAAGAACGACATCCTTTTGGCCCTTGGCGCTGTGCAAACCTCAGATGGCATGGACTTTACGACAGCCAATGACTTGATGGTCTATGGCAATGGTGCATGGGATGAACAGGGGTCTCGGGCAATTACAAATTTGATAGATGCGGGGTATCCCGCATCAAAGATACAGAATTATCGCGGCGGATTGGAAGATTGGCTACACCTTGGCCTCTCGACCCTCGTCCCCTAAAGAAAGTGCGCTTATTATGATCCGTTCAGTTGTTGCCCTGTTTGTTTTTGCAGTTGCTCTATGCGGCTATATTGTGCTGCGCCCTAGCGAGAGCGGACGCACCGCCAGCATTGAGACTACGGCAGTAACGCGGGCGCAATCAGATAGCATCCTTGGCCCTGTGCCTGATGCTATCGCGGTTACACCCGCCGCCGCAATCATTCAGGCCCCTGTCCGCAATACCGCACCTAGTCTAGGTGTCCTAACTGACGACGCAGAGATGGCGCAAACGGCTGCCAATGTATTGGCTGGGCTTGGGTTAAACGTCGAGCCGCACCCAAACGCCCAACGCTCAGACCCAATGCTAGAGATGACGGCTGGTGTGCTGTCGGGTATTGGCGCGGTCACAGGCAAGAAGATCACGGCTGGCGGCAAGCCGGCCTCTGCTGAAAGCGCATTAGAGCTACTTGTCGTGCAAGCCCTCAAAGAAGGTCAAAGTGATAGCTACATCGACACGATCGTGAACGAAGCCGCACGCGCAGGCACGATTGCTGTCCCACAGGTTCTGGTCACATCAGATGGCAAGGTTGACACCAGCGTGCTGCTGTCTTCCATCATCACACAGGCGCAAATTGCGGCAGGCGGTGCCGCACCCGAGGTGCCCGTTGTCCCATCAGGCGATGGCACAGGCGTCGAAGTGCGCGTCGTTCAACGCGCAACCGACACCCAACAATACCGCTTCTATACTGTTAGTCGTGGCGACAGCCTTGGGGCAATTGCCGTCAAATTTTATGGCAGTGTGGACAAATACGGCGTAATTTACGAAGCAAACCGCGCTGTGCTTTCGAGCCCCAACGCGATTCAGGTTGGACAACGTTTGGCTATTCCGAACCTGTAACCCAATCATCCGCCTGCATTTCGCGCAAACGGCTTGCGGTGCGTTCAAATTCGAACGAGCCTTCGCCTTCTACATATAGCATTTCAGGGATCGCTGCCGCAGAACAGATTAGCTTCACCTTGCCTTCGTATAACGCGTCGATCAGCGTGACAAAGCGCTTGGCTTCATTAAAGTTCTGACGCGACAATCGTGGAATGTCTTCTAGGATCAAAACCCGCATCGCATCAGCGAGAACAAGGTAATCGACAGCTCCTAATGGCTTGCCGCAAAGATCGTAGAACCCGACCCTACCAACACCGTTATGATGCCGCGGGATAACAACCTCGCGCCCCTTTACGTGCAAAGTCAGTGGGGCAGATTGCCCTTGAGTTAGCGCATCCCACACCTGCGTTATTTCTGCGCGCGCCTCGGCGTTTGCCGGTGTAAAATACGTAGGGGTCCCTGCAAGTCGACCTTGGCGATAATCTGTCGGACTAACAAGTTCATGCACTTCCAAACGGTCTTTAATGAGATCAATAAATGGGACAAAAAGTGCTCTGTTCAATCCGTTCTTATAAAGATCATTGGGATGTCTGTTAGACGTGGTGACGATCACCACGCCTGCTTCAAATAGCGCCTCAAACAAGCGGCCAACGATCATCGCATCGGTAATATCGCTGATCTGCATTTCATCGAACGCCAGAAAGCGGACGTTACTTGCCAATTTGGCCGCGACAGGGGCGATCGCATCATCCACACCCGTCTTGCGGGCGGTGTTCATTTCAGCGTGAACCCATTGCATGAACGCGTGAAAATGGCTGCGTTGTTTTGGAACCTCTACGGCTTCGAACAACAGGTCCATCAACATGGACTTGCCGCGACCCACGCCGCCCCACATATACAGCCCCTTGATCGGTGGCGGGGCTTTGCGAAATAACCCGCGCTTTACTGGCGCTGCCAGCTCGCGACGAACCCGCTCTAGCTGCGGCATCACAGCGACCTGCGCAGCATCCTCGTGCAGCCGTCCAGAGGCCACAGCCGCGTTATAAATCTCTTGCATCTTCATGACTTACCGATACCGCGCCTTTGTTAAAAAGTAACCCCTCGCACCACAGTTCACAAAACGTGATGTACTATCTCACAACGACAGCGTTGACAATTTACGCACCTGCGTCGCAACTACAATAATGACACGCCAAAACACCCTTATGAACCCTGTCCTTGTCGCGGGATGCTTGATCATCATGACAGGCTTTGCCATTCGAGCATCATTTGGGGTGTTCCAAATTCCAATCGCAACAGAGTTTGGATGGCTACGCGCCGATTTTTCCCTCGCAATCGCGATCCAGAACCTTGCTTGGGGGATTGGCCAACCCATTTTCGGTGCCATGGCCGAAAAGATCGGAGACCGCAAAGCGATTATCGCAGGCGCCATATTCTACGCTGCGGGGCTATTGCTTTCATCCGGTGCAACCACCCCCTTTGCGCATCAATTCTATGAAATTTTCGTGGGCTTCGGCATTGCGGGTACAGGCTTTGGCGTGATCCTCGCGGTCGTCGGACGTGCATCGTCAGACGAGAACCGATCCATGTCTTTGGCAATCGCTACGGCGGCGGGATCCGCAGGTCAGGTCTTTGGCGCACCTCTAGCCGAATACCTCATGACATTCCTGACGTGGCAGCAAACCTTTGTCGCGTTCGCGGGGATGATCATCGCGGTCTTGCTGGTTCTTCCAATGATGCGCAGTCCGCAGACGGCCAGCAAAGCCGAGCTAGAAGAAAGCATGGGTACAATCCTAAAGCGTGCGTTCAAAGACCCGTCCTATACGCTGATTTTCATCGGTTTTTTTTCCTGCGGCTACCAACTGGCATTTGTGACCGCCCATTTTCCGGCGTTTGTAACGGAGATGTGTGGGCCGATCGTTGCGGGCTCGATGCTGGCAAATATGGGCATCACAACCACCAGCGCCTTGGGCGCCATCGCGATTTCGCTGATCGGACTTGCGAACATCGGCGGAACCCTATTAGCGGGGTATCTTGGCAAGCGGTATTCCAAGAAATACTTGCTAGCAGGAATTTATACAGGTCGCACGATCATCGCTGCGGCGTTCATCCTTGTCCCAATGACCCCTATGACCGTCGTTCTATTCTCGGTCGGGATGGGCAGTTTGTGGTTGGCTACCGTTCCATTAACCTCTGGATTAGTCGCTCACCTTTATGGTCTTAGATACATGGGAACGCTCTACGGAATCGTCTTCTTCTCGCATCAACTCGGGTCTTTCCTTGGGGTATGGCTAGGTGGGGCGCTCTACGACATTTACGGGACATATACCTATGTCTGGTGGGTCGGGGTCGGGATTGGCGCGTTTAGTGCTATTGTGCATTTGCCTATTAAAGAACGGCGCGTCTCACTGGGTGCTAACGCCTAACGCTCTCAATTTCGCTAGAGTTTTACTCAAATCTTCGGCAAGCATTTTCCGAAAAATGTATCTTGTTAGGAAACATATTAGAAAGATGCACTATCCAAACCACTCTTACGAAGGGTGGTATTATGACGAGTTTCACAGCGCAGTTTGCAGCATTTCTACAACCAATCGGCTTGACCGCAATTCTGGTTTATCTCTACGGATACTTTAGCAGATCACGCACGAGCATAACCGTGACTGAATTCATCATGGGCGTAGTTTTTGGGACAGCGGCAATTGCGGCGATGGCATCCCCTATCAATGTCGCTCCCGGTGTTATTATCGACCTACGCAACCTATTTGTTGGTATCGCAGCAGCGTTCTTTGGTTGGCGCGGCGGATCGATAGCGTTGAGCATCACCGTATTGGTTCGCATCAACATAGGTGGTGACGGAGCCATGGTCGGTGTAGCCGCAGCCATCATATCTGCGGCCATGGGTCTACTTTGGAACCATCACATCAGCCCAAGACTTTCCAATATATTAATATCTTTACCGATACTTGCGAGCTTGATTTCCCTGAATTTTCTCGCTGCCTTTCTCCTGCCGCCGCCTGTGACTGCGCTCATCTTCCGAGACGTGGTGCCGCTTGCGATTGCGTTCAACTTTGCGGGAACAGGGATCTTTGCATTGTTGATATATAGAGAAATTGAACTGGCAGACGAAGCCAACAGGTTACGCTATGAAGCGACAACCGACCCTTTGACCCGTGTATTAAACAGGCGCTACGCAGTCGAATTCTACAGCGATGTCATCCGTCGCAAATCCGCGAAAAAGGGTGTCGCGATATCTTGCATCGACGTCGATAACTTCAAGAAAATCAACGATACCTATGGGCACTTGGCTGGTGATCAAGTACTTGTAAATTCTGCCCGTAGAATTGCTTCGTGTTTACGTCAGGACGACATTTTTTGCCGCATGAGTGGGGACGAATTTCTCATAATTATGACCAATGTAAACGAAACGGAAGCCAGCCTAATTTCTGAACGCTGCCGTGCAATCGTTTCGGATGCGCCTATCGTCTTTGAAGGAAACGAAATTCCGGCCTCCATCAGCATCGGCACCGTTTGGGCGCGGCAGGCACCTGTCTTCGACCAGTTCCGCAATGCCGCAGATGCAGCTTTGTATCGCGCCAAGGCAATGGGACGGAATTGTTCATCGTTTACCGTTCATGGAAAGGCCGCGCCTGAGCAGCATCCACAACCAAATGCCGTGGCTTAACGCTAGTCGGGATCTCTCAGCATCTCAGCCACTGCTGCCCCCAATTCATCGGAATGAGTATATGTCAAACCATGATCCGCCGACGCAAAGTCAGAATTCCGCACGGCCCTATTCCATCGCACCAAAGTACCCATTGCCGAAAGCGGAATGACACAGTCTTCGCGGCCCCAAAAGCCCCAAACTGGCACGTCCTCACGCCCCAATTTGCGATGCGCTGCCTCTAGTGTTTGATTCAGTGCATAGCGCCTGCTGGAAAGCACGCTTGGCATATAGCCACGCCTGGCAAGCTGAAAGTCCTGCATATCGGCGATCGCAGGTGGCTTAGCCGCACCCCGACCCGCCCTTGCAGCGCCAAACATACTATACGCCCAATCACCGACGAAAGGCACGATTCTACAAAACCGATCAAACGGCGTTTCGTTCAGTTCGATCCCAGCCGGCGCAATCAACAACACCCGCGCAATACGGTGCGTTTGGGCCGCCGCAAAGGCCGTCACAATACTGCCCCCCATTGAATACCCCATCAATGTGATGTTGTCGGACACCTTCTGATCTGCCAGCAACTCGTCTAACTGCCTAACAAAGAAATCCAGGTTTTGTTTGCCGCGCGCTGCATCTGAAAACCCACGGCCATAAAGATCGTAGCTCAGAACACGAAAACCGAGCCCCGTCAAAATCGGCGTCACGGCACTCCAGACTATCCCGGGTGTCGTCAGCCCATGCACAGCGACGATAACCGGCCCGCGCGCGCCGCCCGACCAACTGTAGTGTGTCAGCCCATCACTTAGCTTTGCGAACTGTCCTTCGGCTTTCTTGCGCAGCGCAGGGGTCATCGCAATCCGCTGACGCTCTCTTAAGAACGGAAACACCGCGAGGGCTGCGGCAAAAGCGATCAATATGACTAACCACGTCATATCTTAATTCCCATAGACAATGGGGAACCAATCGGTCCGCAACCGTTCGCCCGCTGTCATTCCATGGCCAGGAAATGGTGGCGATGTGCGCCCAGGACGGTCCACATATCGCGCGTCATCGCCAACAAACCGCAGCGACAACGCGCGCCGTCTGCTACCACTGGTATTTCCGCGCGCGCCGTGAACAGTGCGATAATCAAACAGCACCGCATCACCGGGCTGCATTGGCCATTCAAGGATAACCATATCGTCAGGGTTCGCATCTGGATCGGGTACGGGTATCCAATCGCCGTCCTCATAAAAATCGCTATCGTCTGCCCAGCTTACGGGTCGCACCAACTTATCCCACTTATGTGATCCCGCGACCATCCGCAGCGAGGCTTGTTCGACGGGATCAAGGGGCATCCAAAGACTGGCAGTTTGCTGGCCTTCGACAAAATAATAGGGGGAATCCTGATGCCACGGCGTGGGTTTGGGCGTTCTAGGCTCTTTGACCAAAACGTGGTCATGAAAAAACTGGGCGGTCTTCGACTGCATCGCTTCGGCCGCGATTTGGGCCGCAGGACTTTGGCGGACAATTTTTTCAAATGCGGGGATTCGCGTCCAGTTGCAGTAGTCGTCGAAAAAGCGTCCATCGCTGACTTGGTTCTCGGACGCGTATTCACCCGGGTCGGCCATATTTTTATCGATACCTTCGGCCATCACATCGACCCAGTCGCGCATCAACCCGCGCACCACAATTGCGCCGTCTCGTTGAAAGTCTGAAATTTGATCCGGCGTCAACATTTGACCCTCCATTCATCGAGAATGTAGCGGCTCGTCATCAAATCAAGATGCGCACCGCCACCGTTCTTAAACAAGGTGATTTCGTCAGCATCATGGCGCTTAAACGCATCCAAATCATAGTAGTCAGCCACAACGTGATCGGGTCCGATGACGCTTTGCGAGATCGGAATCTTGAGCTCACCAATATGCCCAACCGTTGTATGCATGTTGTCGACAAAGACGCGTGATCGCAGCAAAGCCTCGTCGTCCACCTCACGCATGTCAGGGCGATACGCACCAATTAAATCGATGTGTTGTCCTGCATGTAGCCATTCGCCCTTAATCAAAGGTTCAGTCGACATCGTCGCACTGGTCACAATATCGGCGGCGCGCACGGCTGTTTCCAAATCCTCGGCGATTGACACGTTGGGCAGGTCATTGTGAAAGTCTATTGCGCCTTGTGGCGACCGATTCCAAACGGTGAATACCGCATCGGGAAACGCGGCACGGTAAGCCTCATAAAGTGACCGGCCCACCGTCCCCGCCCCCACAATCAAAATATTGCGACTGTCAGGTCGGGCCAGACGTCGCGCTGCCAATAGACTGTCGCCTGCGGTTTTCCACTTTGTAACCAAGTGAAAGTCCAAGATTGCCTCTAATGCACCGTCATCGTCCGAGAACAGGTTCACGGCACCGCCAATCATTGGCTTGTTCACCGCTTTGTTCTTCGGAAAAACCGTTGCGCATTTTACTGCCAGTCCCATACCCTCGATCCACGCGGACCGGTTCAAAAGAGTATTCCCGTCGCGGTAAAGAAACACATCCTCGACCTCGGCTTTGGGTAACTTATGGCCCGCTGCCAAAGCATCGGTCAATGCCAGCCAATCGAGGCCGCGTTCGCCTTCTTTAAATGGGATCATTGTTGTCATTGTGCTTGCTCGCTCGTCAGTAGACCCTTGGCAATAAGGCAATCTGCCCAGCCTTGGGGTGTTTCAAACAAATGCGTTTGCCAGCCTCGTGCGGCCGCAGCATTTATATTATCAATACGATCATCCGCAAACAAAAGCCCTGTAGGATCAACACCGCAATCAGCCTCTAACTGTTGATAGATTTCCACGTCGGGCTTGATCACACCCATATGACCAGAAATGTAACGACGGTCAAAGTCGATCAAAAACGGATAGGCTTTTTCGGCGATTTCAAACGTCTGAATGCCGAAATTTGACAGCGCAAAAACAGGGATACTCTTGGCACGCAGGTTACGCAAAATCCGCACAGATTGTGGAATAGCAGGGGCTGCCATGTCAATCCAATTGTCATGCCACATGCGTACTTCCGCACGCCATTCATGATGCTTCTCAGCCGCCGCATAAATCAAATCGCGGAAATTTCCACCGCGATCCACGTCGTCATTGATGCCATGCAAATCAATTGAAGCAAACATCTCGCGGCGGCGCGCCTCGCCAATCCTTGCATCGTAAAACCGTTCCGGCTGCCACTCGATCAACACGTTCCCGATATCAAAGACAACTGCTTGCACTGTCATATCTGTTCCCTCTTATCTGCGCACACGCGGGTTTTGCACCGGTTTGGCTGTCTCTGGCTGGGCCTCGCGCCACAGCGTGAACAAGCCCGACCCAAGGATCAACGCCATGCCAACAAACGACACTGCATCAGGCCATTCTTCAAATACCAATACACCAAAAAGAACCGACATCGGCAGCGCAATATATTCCAGCGGCGCAATGACGGCCGCCTCGGCGACGCGGTAGGCTTGGCTAATCAAATAGCCGCCAATACCTGTGCAAATCCCGATCTGCAAAAACAATAACGCATCTGAAGGCTCAGGCCAAACCCATGCGCGCAGCAAGAACTCCATCGACGGATCACTTTGCACCGCGAACTTACCATCACCGACGGCAAGACCCATCACCAAACAGACAACGATAAACGCAATCTGGATGTAAAACGCCATTGTCGCTGCACTTTCCGTGCGCCCGATCAACCGCGTCATCATATGCAACCCCGCATAACAAACCGCCGCGGTCAACGGTAGCAATGACGTCATCCGAAACGCCTCGGTGCCCGGACGCATCATGATCAGCACCCCGACAAAGCCCACGACGATCGCAGACCATCGGCGCGGCCCGACTTTCTCGCCCAAGAAGACCACCGAAAACACCGTAATCACCAAGGGACTGATAAAGAAAATTGCAACAGCTTCCGCCAATGGCATTGCGGCCAATCCAAGGAAAAACAACATATTCGCCGCGACAACCAGCAGGCCTCGCAAAAGATGCATTGCTAACCGCTCTGTGCGCACAATCTTCCAGCCATTTGTCATCGGTGCAATGATGAAGACGATAATCAAGAACCCGATTAGGGACCGGATCAACACCACCTCGTGTAACGCATAGCCGCCACTCAGAAACTTGATCGACGCATCGTTGATCGAAAACAGCATCACTGCGAACAATGCGGATACCGCACCCAAGCGGGCCGGCGACATATTACCTAAACTCATCATACCTGCAGTCGTCGCAGGGCAAGTGCGCGGCGTCTAGCCCTTTTGTGCCGCCGCCCGCACCGCACGCTCTAACGCGTCCAGAAAACGGGACCTGTCGGCCTTGCTAAACGGCTTGCCGCCGCCTTGGCGAAACGGGTCTGCCGCGCGCATGTCAGTCATCAAGTCACGGGTCGCCAAAACGTTGCCAATGTTGGCCGTCGTTAGCGTCTCACCATTATGCTTAAGCACCTGTGCACCCGCCTCCACACACTTTGCGGCCAATGGAATGTCTCCCGTGATAACAACATCCGCAGGGCCCACGCGATCAGCAATCCACATATCTGCAACGTCCGGCCCGTCAGGCACCACAACCGTCTCGACATAGGGGTTCTGCGACGGCCTGATTCCACCATTTGACACCACAAACATGCGCAACTTATGTCGGGTTCCAACCCGCTCCACTTCGTCTTTCACAGGACAGGCATCAGCGTCAACATAGATCACGAATACAGCGCCTCAGCGTGGAAACCGATATGATCTTCGATGAATGTCGCGATGAAAAAGTAAGAATGATCATAGCCCTTTTGCAGTCGGATCGTGCCTTCTTGGCGTTTCGCGGCAAAGGCAGCGGCAAAGGCTTCCGTTCCTAAAAGATCGCTGAATTGATCGTCGGTGCCCGTGTCGATCAAGATAGGGCCGTCAAAGCCTTCGCCCTGCATCAACACTGTCGCATCATGTGGTCCCCAATTCTCCTCGTCGCCCCAATAAGCGCCAAATTGCTTGCATCCCCAATCAGACTTTGTCGGATTGCAGATCGGCGCAAAAGCAGACACGGACCGGAACCTCCCCTTCAGCGCCATCGCCATCGTCAATGCACCATGCCCCCCCATCGAATGACCTGTGATCGACTGACGGTCCATATCGACTGGAAATTTTTCATCCAGAAGCGCTGGCAATTCTTCAGCCACGTAGGTCCACATTTTGAAGTTCTTGTCCCAAGGCGCTTGGGTAGCGTCGATATAGAAGCCCGCACCCTGCCCAAGATCAAATGCGTCATCGTTCGGCACATCATCGCCGCGCGGGGACGTGTCAGGAAATACGAGTGCAATCCCTTGCTCGGCGGCCCAGGCCTGTGCACCAGCTTTGACCATCGCATTCTCATGCGTGCAAGTCAGGCCCGACAAGAACCACAAAACAGGGACGGGGCCATGCTCTGCCTCTTGCGGCAAAAACACCGCGAAGGTCATGTCACATGCGCAGGCCTCAGAGGCGTGTGAATACACACCTTGGGTGCCGCCAAAGCTAAGGTTTTCGGAAATGGTTCTCATGTGCTTGTTCCTTTGACTGTTGCCTATGGCTACCGCAGGTCAAAGGGTTTGTCACCTAGTGGCGCCTAGTCAAACGCACCCGTCACACGCCCCAGCAGCATAAAGGCGCGGGCTGTGCGGGTTTCTGACAAAGCACTGATTTCCTCATCTGTCGCGGTCGGCTCGAAAGAAATCAAGGTCTTGTCAAAACGCCGCAAGAAATGGTGCGCTGCGTCGCGAAAGATGGTATCTTCGCGCATCCGACCAGAGGTCAGCGCAAGCGATGATCGGTCCCGCACGCCGCCCAAAGACGCCATTGCACGGCCACGTTCACCATTCGCAAACCTGCGCCAAATCTCGGGACGCGCACGATCTGGCCGCAGATCATCCATGTAAATGCCGTCTTGGGACATGAGTGTCAGCATGTCTTGGGCCGCTTGTACCAATTGACGTGCATTGCGGTCCTTCAATGCACGGCGAAGCGCATCAAAACCTCGGGTATCTTGGTCGTTGTCAGGAAAATTCAGCGCACGAACAAGATCAGCGTTAGACAAGGGGGCGGCCATGTCCTCGGCGCTGGTCGGTAATGCCAGCTTAGGCTGGTCATCACTGCTCACCGCCTTAACCGATGTGATTGCAAGCTTTTGATTTTCAGCAGGGCGCGAAGACGCAAATGTCGCTACAACTGTTTCGGTTTTGCGAGTGGCTTGTGCAATTTCATTCAGCTTTTTCTCGACCGTCGGCTGGATCATGTTGCCGTTACCTAAGCGCGTATCAATATAAGTTTTGCGCATACCATCAATCGCAGCCTGCAATCGGCTGGATTCCTCGCGCATGATACGGGCAGAGCGACTAGCGGCGGCAGCGACCCAAATCATTGCGACAGGCATGAAAATCGCGATCAATATCAGAATAAAGCGCAGGCTATCGAACCTGTCTTGCACTGCAGTTTCGGGGGGCAGAAAGAAAAAGAACAACCCCACAACGATCAACCAGCCGACAGAGAATATTAGCGCCAAAAGCTCTCCGCTCATGCGTGGTTCATTCTGAGATAGATGTGATTTGTCCGAGTTCTGCGCCATTGTTGGGCCTGACTTACTTGTACACGATGGTCAAAATTTCATAAGAACGCACACCACCGGGTGTTCGCACTTCAACACTATCACCTTCGTCCTTGCCAATCAAAGCACGGGCAATTGGAGATTTAATGTTCAAAAGTCCCGCCTCGATATTGGCCTCGTACTCGCCAACGATTTGATAGGTCTTTTCTTCATCCGTATCTTCGTCAGCTAACGTGACCGTCGCCCCAAACTTAACTGTGCCGGACATGCGAGTCAGATCAATGACATCTGCCAACGAAATGATACCCTCCAGCTCTTTGACGCGCCCTTCGATAAAGGACTGCTTCTCCTTCGCTGAATGGTATTCTGCGTTCTCGGACAAGTCGCCATGCTCGCGAGCTTCGGCGATGGCGCGAATGATTGCAGGGCGCTCCACCGACTTGAGGTGTTTCAGCTCTGTGTTCATTTTGTCAAAGCCGGGTTTTGTTACTGGAATCTTTTCCATATGCGACTTGCTCCTTAAGAGGCGAAATTTATCAATCGAACGTTCATACCCTATTTGAATGGATCAAAGTCAAGTGCAAGCGCGATTTCGCGTCGCATGGTGCTGTTTTAACGTCGTGTCATGATTGCCCCGCCCTGTTGCTTGGGGTAATCCTTGGCGCAACAATCTTTCAAGGGGTCCAGCCCCGCATGACATAAAGGGACGGCGCATGTCTGATATCGAACGCGAAGCCATGGAATATGACGTAGTTATCGTAGGCGCTGGACCTGCTGGCCTATCGGCCGCGATCCGCCTAAAGCAACTCGACGCTGAACTTAACGTCGTTGTGCTTGAAAAAGGGTCCGAAGTTGGTGCGCATATTCTGTCCGGCGCGGTTCTAGACACCTCAGGCATCGATGCGCTGATCCCCGACTGGAAAGCAAAAGGCGCGCCTTTGAACACGCCCGTAACCGCCGACAACTTCTACATGCTCGGCGAGGCTGGTCAGGTTCGTATCCCGAACATGGCGATGCCACCCCTCATGAGCAACCACGGTACCTACATCGTTTCGATGGGGAACGTCTGCCGCTGGATGGCAGAACAGGCCGAAGAACTGGGCGTCGAGATCTTCCCCGGTATGGCATGTTCGGAATTGGTGTTTGGTAACAATGGCGAGGTCAAAGGCGTCGTCGCGGGCGAATTCGGCAAGAACGCTGACGGCTCTCAGGGGCCAAACTACGAACCTGGCATGGAACTGCACGGAAAATACGTGTTCCTGTCTGAGGGCGTGCGTGGTTCGCTGTCCAAGCAGGTCATTGCGAAATACGACCTTGCGGCCGAAAGTGACGTCCAGAAATACGGCCTCGGCATGAAGGAAATCTGGGAAATCGACCCCGCCAAGCACAAGCTCGGCACTGTGACTCACACAATGGGCTGGCCGCTGGGTTCAAACGCGGGCGGCGGATCTTTTATCTATCACCTCGAGAACAATCAGGTTTACGTGGGCTTCGTGGTTCACCTCAACTACAAAAACCCGCACGTTTATCCATACATGGAATTCCAGCGCTTTAAGCACCACCCAATGGTGGCCGAACTGCTAAAAGGTGGCAAACGGGTGGCCTACGGTGCGCGTGCGATTACCGAAGGCGGCTATCAGTCAATGCCAAAGCTTGAATTCCCTGGTGGTGCGCTGCTTGGTTGCTCCGCAGGCATGGTCAACGTGCCGCGCATTAAGGGCAACCATAACGCCATGCTGTCTGGTATCGCAGCAGCCGAGGCGGCGCATAAGGCGATCGGCGAGGATCGCGGTGGCGACATCATGGGCGGCTATGAGAATGCCGTGCGCGATGGTGCCATAGGCAAGGACCTCAAACGCGTACGCAACGTAAAGCCGCTTTGGTCGCGTTTCGGCCTGACAGCATCTCTTGTCGTGGGCGGTGCCGATATGTGGCTGAACAATCTGATTGGTTGGTCGCCGCTCAATCTTAAGCACGGCAAGTCCGATGCGCTCGCGACCGAGGAAGCAAACAAGCACAAAGTCATCGACTACCCAAAGCCTGACGGTAAATTGTCTTTTGACCGCCTGACAAACGTGGCCTTCTCTTTCACCAACCACGAAGAAAGCCAGCCTGCGCACCTGACGCTCAAAGACGCCACCGTGCCGATCGCGGTCAATTTACCCAAGTTCGATGAGCCAGCACAACGCTACTGTCCCGCAGGCGTTTATGAAGTCATCGCGGAAGATGGCAAAGAGCCGCGCTTCCAAATTAACTTTCAAAACTGCGTGCACTGCAAAACCTGCGATATCAAAGACCCGTCGCAAAACATCACTTGGACCGTCCCGCAAGGGGGCGACGGACCAAACTATCCGAATATGTAAAAAACTAAGGGCCTCGCGAACTGCGGGGCCTTTTCGCGCGTCCCGATGGCATCTTTGGCTTCGACGACTTTAGTCGCGTTTCAGAGGACACGCGCGGCGGGTATAGCTTCACAAATTAGCGGATTAGGTGTTCATGGATGCGCATCCCGCACTTTAAAGCGCCAAGACATCAGTCTATTGGCTTGAGGGGCACTTATAACGAAACGCGGCGCACCGTCTCCAAAATGCGCCTCGATCGCATCCACCTTCGGCGCATTCCCGCAGCCTTTTGGATGTGCGATTGCGGCCCGCGCCGTCGACCGATATCTTAGAAGCGAACACGCCCAAATAGAGGTCATTCTTGTGACAAAACGCGCCCTACTCGCCGCCACATGTATAATTGTATTTCTCCCGCTTTCTACACTGAAAGCCGAACCTCTGGCGGGGTCGTATCTTGCAGCACGGCAAGCGGCGTTCTCTAGCGACTTCGCGGCCGGGGCTGCATATTTTGATCGCGCCCTTAGCGCCGACCCGACGAGCCCATATCTGCTGGAAAGCGCGATGATCGCTCATGTCGGCCTGGGTGAATTTGAAAAGGCGGTTCCGATTGCACAAGCCATGGTGGATTTGGATCTCAAAAGCCAATTGGCCCACCTTGTTCTCAGCGTCGATGCGGCGTCAGCAGATGATTGGACCCGCGTCTTTGCTTTGCTCGAACAAGACCTCAGTGTTGGACCTTTGGTCGACGGGCTAACCCAAGCATGGGCGTTCGTTGGGCAAGGTCAAATGTCACGTGGGCTAGAACAATTTGACACTGTGATCGCGACGGCAGGCCTCGGTGCATATGGTTTATACAGTAAAGCGCTTGCGCTTGCTTCTGTCGGTGATTTTGAAAGCGCTGACGCGATCTTTGCGGGATCCCCTGAAAATGGGATGCGCTACAATCGGCGCAGCGCGATTGCCCATGCACAAATTCTTAGTCAACTTGACCGGAATACAGATGCGTCCGCCTTAATCGACCGGACTTTTGGGGCGCAAAGCGACCCGACCGTGTCTGCCATACGTGAAAAACTGATTGCAGGTGACAAAGTAGAGTTTGATTTTATTGGCAGTGTCAAAAACGGGATGTCAGAGCTTTACCTCATGGTCGCGCAAGCGCTCGTTGGGGACGCGGATGATGATTATACGCTACGGTATGCGCGGGCTGCAGCACATTTGAACCCAAAAAATAGTGATGCAATCTTACTAGCCGCGGACCTGTTAGAAAACATGAGGCAATACGATCTTGCCAGCGCCACCTACAGCACCGTCATACGTGACGATCCCGCCTTCCAGTCCGCCGAACTAGGGCGCGCAGAAACACTGCGTCAAGCTGGGAAAATGGAAGCTGCGATCGAAGTGCTCGAAGCATTGGTACGCAGTACACCTAAAGACCCACGCGTACATGCGACAGCCGGCGATACCTACCGCGAAGCCAAAGACCTTGCCAAAGCAAAGGCTGCCTATACCAAGGCGATTGACCTTTACGCCGAAGCTGATCCACTGAAATGGTTCATCTACTACATGCGCGGCATTACCAATCATGGCCTAGATGACTGGCCCGCTGCAGAGGCCGATTTCCGTGCGGCTCTAGCACTGAACCCTGACCAACCCCAAGTTTTGAATTACTTGGGCTACTCTATGGTTGAACGCGGAATCAATTTGGAGGAAGCTCTGACAATGATCGAAACCGCTGTCGCGGCCGAGCCACAAAATGGCGCGATTGTTGATAGCCTCGGGTGGATACTCTTCCAACGCGGTGCTTACGCAGATGCGGTCATTCACCTCGAGAACGCAGCCTCACTTATACCCGTCGACCCTGTTATTAATGACCACTTGGGCGACGGCTTTTGGGCAGTAGGGCGCTTTAACGAAGCACAGTTTCAATGGTATCGCGCTTTGTCGTTTAATCCTACTGAAAAGGATGCCGCCAAGATACGTCGTAAGCTTGAAATCGGTCTCGATGCGGTCCGTGCCGAAGAAGGTCAACCACCATTGGCAGACGTGAAGTGACGCTTCTTCGAGGTAGTGCGCCTGCCAAGGTCAATTTGACGCTCCATGTCACAGGACAGCGCAGCGATGGATATCATCTGCTAGATAGTCTTGTGGTCTTCGCAGGGCTATTTGACGAGATTACTGCGACCCCAGCGAACGACTTACAACTGCGCGTCACCGGGCCGTTTTCGGAAGGTGTACCCACTGACGAGACGAATCTTGTCATGCGGGCAGCAAGGGCGCTGCAATCTGCACGCGGTGTACAGGCAGGCGCACATTTGCACCTTGAAAAGAACCTGCCACACGCGGCGGGCATTGGCAGCGGATCATCAGATGCGGCGATGACACTGGCAATTTTGGCAGAGCTCTGGGGTATCGACCAGCTTGAAGCAAATGCACCCGAAGTTGTGGCGCTTGGGGCGGATGTTCCTGTGTGTCTCCAAGCGCCGAATCCAATCCATATGACGGGGATTGGCGACCACTTAGCTGCCTGCCCAGCATTACCGGAGTGCGCATTGGTCCTTGTTAATCCACGTGTTGCGGTTCCAACATCGGCCGCTTTTGCCGGTTTGGGAAACAAACGCAATTCTGCAATGGACCAGCTACCAGCAGGGCTGACATTTAAGGGTTTCGCTGGGTGGTTGAACGCCCAACGCAACGACCTTTTGTCCCCGACAAAACACCTTGCGCCAGAAGTCGGTGACGCGATTTCCAAGCTTAACGCAATGCCACAAGTGGTCTACGCAGGCATGTCAGGATCAGGCGCCACGTGCTTTGGATTAGTCCGCAACATGGCTGACGCGCGTCAGGTGTCCCGCGCAATTCAAATTAGTGCGATGAACTGGTGGGTCGCACCCGCAACAATCCTTTAAGTGATACGCGCAACGACGTAGTCGGCCAGATCGATCAGCATGGTTTTCAACGAATGATCTGGCAATGGGGCAAGCGATGTCTTGGCCTTTTGAGCCCAATCAATCGCAGTATTCCGTGTGCTGTCCATTGTTCCGTGACGTTTAAGAATCGCCATAGCCCTATCCAAATCATCTTCGCCCTGAGAGCCCTTCGCAATCGTGCGGTCCCAAAATGCGCGTTCTTCCGTATCACCAGCTGCGATGGCACGGATCACAGGCAACGTCAGCTTACGTTCGCGGAAATCGTCGCCGATATTTTTCCCGATCGCATCTGATCCACCATAATCCAGCAAGTCGTCAACAATCTGGAATGAAATACCCAGCGCAGCACCGTAGTCAAATAACGCCTTCACCAGCGTTTCATCTGCCGCCGCAATCACACCACCGACTTCCATCGCAGCAGAGAAAAGTGCTGCAGTCTTGCCGCGCACGACTTTGAAATAAATTTCTTCAGTTGTGGCCAGATCAGCCGCCGCAGTCAATTGCAAAACCTCGCCTTCAGCGATGGTGGCAGAGGCATTCGCGAGAATGTCCAGGACGCGCAAAGATCCTGTTTCAACCATCAACTGGAATGAACGGGCAAAAAGATAATCACCAACCAGAACACTGCTAGTATTGTCCCACAGCAAGTTCGCCGTCGGCCGTCCGCGCCGCTTATCGCTTTCGTCGACAACGTCGTCGTGCAGCAAGGTCGCGGTGTGAATAAACTCAACTGTGGCTGCCAAATGTACGTGGTATGGGCCGTCATAGCCACACATGCGCGCAGCCGCCAGTGTCAGCATGGGACGTAGGCGTTTGCCGCACGCTTCAACCAAATGCGCGGTCACTTCTGGAATGCGCGGCGCATGCTCGGATGCCATTCGCGTCCGTATCATGTCGTTTACTGCCACCATATCATCGGCCAAAGCCGCCGCAAGCTGTTCGTGTGGTTTGGTAACTGCTGTATCAAGGCTCATGGCGTATTCCGTCATCCCAATAGACAAAGACGCGCGCGATGCTTACGTCATAGATATGAAAGAGCTTTTACGTACCAACGACCCGACTGTCATCGCTTACGCTACCGCCCTTCTGGACGGGGAGAGTATAGCTTGCTTCCAGTTCGACGTAAACATGAGCATCCTCGAAGGATCAATCGGCATAATGCCGCGCCGCCTGATGGTCGTGGACCGCGATCTATTTATGGCAGAGGCCATCATGCGTGATAATGATATTGATTTGGGACGGTAACGTGCAGACGACGACCGATTTATTCTTGGGAGGAAAAGTGACCGCGATCCAACCTGCCAAAGGCTACCGCGCAGGTGTCGATGCGGTACTATTAGCGGCGAGTGTCCCTGCAAAACCTGGCGACACTGTCCTTGAACTTGGGTGTGGTGTCGGTGTTGCATCGCTTTGCCTAGGCGCACGGATTGCGGGGCTCGATATCACGGGTGTCGAATTACAATCCGATTATGCAGACCTCGCGAGCCAAAATGGACTAAAGGTCGTCAACGCCGACCTACGTGACCTGCCCGCCGGTTTGCGGAACCGTCAATTCAACCATGTCATGATAAACCCCCCCTATTTTGATCGTGCCACCGGATCAGCGGCTCCCAATGCGGGGCGAGACATTGCAATGGGGGGCGAGACGCCGCTCAGTGATTGGATCAACATCGCGGGGAAACGCTTGGCGCCCAAGGGTTTTTTCACGATGATCTTGCGGATTGAGCGGCTACCCGAGGTCTTGACCGCGCTTAATAGGCGGCTTGGGTCGATTGTTGTGAGGCCGATTTCAGCCCGTGTAGCTAGCGCACCCCACTTGTTTCTGTTGCAAGCACGTCATTCAGGGCGAGCACCTTTTCGATTGATGGCACCGCTGGTCATGCACGACGGCACGATGCATGATGCAGACCGCGAAAACTATACCGCGCAGGTCAATGAAGTATTGCGCGGCGGTGCTGGATTTGCCCTTGGGGATTAATAATTTGGCAATGTTTCGCCAACAGACTGCATAATGCATGAAGATGCTGCCCTGCGGCGTGACAGATCGAAACAGATGTGGTGCAGTAGGGATGTTAATGAACACCAGAGGAGGACGACCATGAGCGTAAGTTCACACATCGAGCAACTGAAAAAGAAGCACCAAAACCTCTCAGACTCCGTGGAGACGCTGCAACGCAGTCCTGCGTCAACAGATGCGGAAATCGCGACACTGAAAAAGCAGAAATTGGCGATCAAAGAAGAGATCAGCAAATTAAGCGCACATTAGAGTGCAAACATGAATTAGCGACAAAAAAGGGGCCGAATAATCGGCCCCTTTTTTCGTTTTAACAGAGCTGTTTAGCTCATGTACTGGCCGCCGTTCGCGGAAATCGTAGAACCCGTGATAAAGCCCGCGTCATCGGATGCGAGGAACACCACAGTGCGCGCAATCTCGGATGCTTCGCCCAAACGCCCCACTGGAATTTGCGGCAGGATGACTTCGTTCATCACTTTTTCAGGAATCGTGCTCATCATCTCGGTATTGATGTAACCCGGTGCGACCACGTTCACCGTGATACCAGCGCGTGCGCCTTCTTGCGCCAGTGACTTAGTAAAGCCGATGTCACCCGCTTTCGCTGCGGCATAGTTGGCTTGCGCGAACTGGCCTTTCTGGCCGTTGATCGAAGAGATTGTGATGATGCGGCCGAACTTGCGCTCGCGCATACCAGGCCAAACTGGATGGGTCATGTTGAACACGCCATTAAGGTTGGTGCCGATCACTTCGTTCCACTGGGCTGGCGACATTTTGTGGAATGGCGCGTCGCGGGTGATACCTGCGTTATTGACCAAAACCTCAACCGGACCAAGATCACCCTCGACTTGCGCGATACCAGCGGCACAGGCCTCATAGTCGGCAACGTCCCATTTGTAGGTCTTGATGCCTGTTTCAACAGTGAAGGCCGCAGCCTTTTCATCATTGCCGGCATAGGTGGCAGCGACTTTATAGCCGGCTTCTTTTAACGCCATAGCAATGGCAGCACCAATACCGCGGGAACCGCCAGTGACAAGAGCAACACGGGACATAGTTTTCTCCTTCAAGAAATTCTTCATTGTAATCTTGTTATAATATCAAAAAAGGGCGCGCAACATTATTGCGCGCCCGATTTGAAGTTATGGGCGCTCTACGCAGAGAGCAACGCCCATGCCACCGCCGATGCAAAGAGTGGCAAGGCCTTTTTTAGCGCCGCGACGCTTCATTTCAAACAGCAGCGTGTTCAAAACGCGGCACCCAGAGGCACCGATTGGGTGACCGATTGCAATCGCGCCGCCGTTCACGTTTACTATTGCTGGATCCCAGCCCATTTCTTTATTTACGGCACAGGCCTGTGCGGCGAATGCTTCGTTGGCTTCAACAAGGTCAAGATCTTCAACGGTCCAGCCCGCTTTTGCCAGCGCTTTGCGCGACGCCGAGATGGGACCTACACCCATGATAGACGGATCAAGACCAGCAGTCGCGTAGGATGCGATGCGTGCAAGTGGCTCGATGCCGCGCTTTTCGGCCTCGTCAGCGGACATGAGCAAAGTTGCGGCAGCACCATCGTTGAGGCCAGAGGCGTTTGCCGCGGTCACTGTGCCGTCTTTGGTGAAAGCTGCGCGCATTTTCGCCATCGCTTCGAGCGTTGCGCCGTGGCGGATGTATTCGTCTTGATCAACGACGATGTCTCCTTTGCGGGTCTTCACCGTGAAGGCCGCGATCTCGTCAACAAAACGGCCAGCCTTTTGCGCGGCCTCGGCTTTGTTCTGGGAGGCAACAGCGAATGCGTCTTGCATCTCGCGGGTGATCTGGAACTTTTCAGCCACGTTTTCGGCCGTTTGGCCCATGTGATAGTTGTTGAACGCATCCCAAAGACCGTCACGGATCATGGTGTCGATGAAGTTCATGTCGCCCATTTTCTGACCGGCACGCAAATTTGCCGCATGTGCAGAAAGGGACATGTTTTCTTGGCCACCAGCGGCCACGATGGACGCATCGCCGAGTTGAATGTGCTGGGCGCCTAGTGCCACGGCGCGCAGACCAGAGCCACACACTTGGTTAATGCCCCAAGCAGAGCTTTCGATGGGCAGACCGGCATTGATATGCGCTTGGCGTGCTGGGTTCTGTCCTTGTGCGGCAGTCAGAACCTGACCGAGGATTGTCTCGCTCACTTCCGATTTGTCGATGCCTGCGCGCTCAACGACAGCTTCTAGCACAGCAGCGCCAAGATCATGGGCTTTGGTATTTGCAAAAGCGCCGCCGAAGCTGCCAACAGCAGTTCGTGCAGCAGAAGCGATAACAACATTCGTCATAGGGGGGTGGTCCTCTCAGATAAGAATCAAAGGACAAACCGGAACGGCGCAATCGCAATTTCTGCGTGCATCCCCCGACTTGCCGCTGTCCCTATTGTAAGTTCTGGGAAGAGTTATGCAACGTAGATTCTTTAAATCTACTTGAAGTCGAACTTTGGAACGCCAAAATGGTAACCTTGTAAACAATCCGCCCCCATGCGCGCGAGAAACGCCGCCTCTTGGGCCGTTTCAACGCCATCCGCAATCACAAGCATTTCAAATTGATGGGCGACGGTCAGTAGAGCCTTTGTCAAAACTTGGTTGTCGGGATCTTTTTCAATCCCACGAATGAAGCTCTTGTCAATTTTTACCAGATCGAACTGAACGACTACCGGCTGACGCCGGTAGGTTCCCTTTTTGAATGTAATTCAAGATACTGAAGTATGACAGCGTCAGTGACATTTCCGCTGGTTGTTGAGAAAAATCCGCGAGCCCAAAAACGCTGGCCCCAGTACCGTT
>JAIBDT010000049.1 GCA_024686085.1 Loktanella sp. | reverse complement strand
CGACAGCTCGCACGTTGCGATGTCGGTGAACCTTGATGCGTGTATCCAATGCGGTCTTTGCGTGCGTGCATGTCGCGAAGTGCAGGTCAACGATGTGATCGGCATGGCGGGGCGCGGGCATAACGCCTACCCCGTTTTCGACATGGACGATCCAATGGGCGATAGCTCTTGCGTCGCATGCGGCGAATGTGTGCAGGCTTGCCCGACGGGGGCCTTGATGCCTGCGACGGTCACGGACGAAAACCAAGTTGGCGATAGCGCGGCTTTCGACAGCGAAGTGAAAAGCGTCTGCCCGTTCTGCGGTGTTGGTTGCCAGATTTCGTTGAAGGTCAAAGACAACAAAGTGAAGTTTGTGGAGGGCATCAATGGCCCCGCAAACGAAGGGCGTCTTTGCGTCAAAGGCCGCTTTGGCTTTGACTATATCCATCACGATCACCGCCTGACGAAACCACTGATCCGCCGTGACGATGCACCTGCTAAAGGGCTTAACGTTGATCCTGGAAACTGGCAGGAATTCTTCCGCGAGGCGTCATGGGACGAGGCACTTGATTTCGCGGCGAAGGGGCTTTTGGACCTGAAGGCAGAGAAGGGCGGGGCGTCTGTTGCGGGCTTTGGCTCGGCCAAATGTACCAACGAAGAGGCCTACCTTTTCCAGAAGATGATCCGCCAAGGGTTCGGTCACAACAACGTCGATCACTGCACGCGTTTGTGCCACGCATCGTCTGTTGCGGCCCTGATGGAAAACGTTGGGTCAGGTGCGGTTACCGCGACATTCAACGAGATCGAAAACGCAGATGTCGCGATCGTTATTGGCGCGAACCCTGTCGAAAACCACCCCGTTGCTGCGACCTATTTCAAGCAGTTCGCGAAACGTGGTGGCAAGCTGATCGTCATGGATCCGCGCGGCGTCGGTCTGCGTAAATTCGCGTCACATATGCTGCAATTCCGCCCCGGTGCGGATGTGTCGATGCTGAACGCGATCTGCCATGTGATCGTCGAAGAAGAGCTTTACGACAAAGCCTATATCGAGAAATACACCGAGAATTGGGAAGCCGAAAAAGCCCACCTCGCGAATTTCACACCTGAGAAAATGTCAAAGATCTGCGGCATTGAGCCAGAGGTCTTGCGCGACGTTGCCCGCACATTTGCGAAGGCAAAAGCAGGGATGATTTTCTGGGGCATGGGCGTTAGCCAACACATACATGGCACCGACAATTCGCGTTGCCTGATCTCGCTTGCGCTCATGACGGGTCAGGTTGGTCGCCCCGGCGCTGGGCTTCACCCGTTGCGCGGTCAAAACAATGTGCAAGGTGCGTCTGATGCAGGTCTGATCCCGATGTTCTTGCCTGACATGCAAACGGTAACCGACGACGGCGTGCGCTCGCGTTTTGCCGAAGTTTGGGCGCGTGATCTGGCGGCGGATGCAATCAACGAACCACTGCTTGCGCAAAAGGGCCTGACCGTGATCGAGATCATGGATGCGGTGCATGATGGCGATATTCATGGGATGTATATCTTGGGTGAGAACCCTGCGATGTCTGATCCTGATGTTGAGCATGCACGTGATGCGTTGGCGAAACTCAAGCATTTGATCGTGCAGGATATCTTTATCACTGAAACGGCAAACTATGCTGATGTGATCCTGCCTGCCTCTGCCTTTGCCGAGAAATCTGGCACGGTCACGAATACCAACCGTCAGGTCCAAATGGGCCGTCCTGCTGTCGCCCCCCCAGGCGAAGCGAAAGAGGATTGGTGGATTGAAGTTGAGCTGGCAAAGCGGCTTGGTCTTGGCTGGAAATACACCCACCCTCGCGAAGTTTTCGCGGAAATGGGTCTGTTGATGAAGTCGTTCAACAACATCTCTTGGGATCGTTTGGAAAACGAAAGTGCGGTCACTTATCCGTCGCTATCGCCAACTGACCCTGGTCAGCCGATCATGTTTGCAAATGGATTTCCGCGTGCCGATGGCCGTGCGAAATTCACCCCTGCTGATGTGATTGCGCCTGATGAGGCACCTGATGCGGAGTATCCGATGATCCTGACCACGGGGCGTCAATTGGAGCATTGGCACACAGGGTCGATGACGCGTCGATCAAAGGTGCTGGATGGGCTGGAGCCAGAGGCAAACTGTTCACTGCACCCCTCGACACTGCGCAAACTGGGCGTGGAGCCGGGTGGAATGCTGCGGCTGTCCACGCGGCGCGGGTCCATTGTGATCATGGCACGCATGGATCGTGCGGTTGCCCCTGACATGGTGTTCCTGCCCTTCGCATATGTCGAAGCGGCGGCGAATATCCTGACCAACCCAGCGGTTGATCCTTACGGGAAAATCCCAGAGTTCAAATTCTCGGCTGTGAAGGTTGAGAAATTCGAAGGTCAGGTTGCCGCTGAATGAAAACCGATCCGAGGTTGATCAACGGCGTTGCTGTTAAGGCCGAGATATTGAGCGAGGTGCGCGCCTACACCAGTGCGCACCCCAATATGCCCGCGTTGGTGTCTATTCTGATTGGTGACCAGGCTGCTGCAGCTGTCTACGTGCGCAACCAAAAACGCACTGCAGAACAGGCGGGTATTCCGTTCGAAGAACAGGTATGGCCCGCAGACATCTCGCAAGAAGAGTGCAAGGCGCGGATTATCGCGATGAACGACGATGCGTGTGTTTTGGGTGTGATTTTGCAGCGTCCGGTGCCAGAGCATGTCAGCGTGCGGTCTTTGCAATCGGCTATCCATCCGCTGAAGGACGTCGAGGGCATGAACCCCGCATCCATCGGCAATATCGTCTATTCCGACGTTGCCTTGGCACCGTGCACTGCTGCGGCCAGTGTTGAGCTGATCAAGCGCACAGGCCTGCCGCTTGAAGGGCTTGAGGTCGTGATGATCGGCCATTCCGAGATTGTGGGAAAACCCGCTGCGATGATGTTGATGGCCGAAGGTGCGACCGTGACCGTGTGCCACCACATGACCCGTTCTGTTGCGATGCATTCGCGGCGTGCGGATGTGGTCGTTGTTGCGGTGGGCAAACCACATCTGATCGGCGCAGACATGATTAAACCGGGTGCAGTGGTGATCGACATTGGTATCAACCAGATTGACACTGATTACGGCCCCAAGATTGTCGGAGACGTCGATACGGACGCGGTGATCGAAGTCGCTGGCTGGATCACCCCTGTCCCCGGCGGCGTTGGTCCCGTGACTGTAGCGATTTTGATGCGCAACGCCGTGGTTGCACACCAGCGGCAACTCAGCGCAGGTTGGCGGTGATTTTGCCACTGGTTTGAAATGGCGTGATACCGCCGTGCGACGCAATGTCTTTCTTAGAGGACTGGTTTGACGAATGCTGTTGACCTAAAACGAGGGTCAGCAAGGAGACATCCATTGAAACACATCATTCTGACGACTTGCCTGTTTGCGTTTCCAACACTCGGGTTTTGTGCGGATTTTACCCTAGGGGACATGGTCGTTTCGAATCCAGTCGCGCGTCCCACGACGGCGATGGCGATGGCCGGTGCTGGCTATTTTACTGTCGAAAACGGCGGATCGACGCCTGATACCTTGCTTGAGATCATTGCGGATTTTCCACGCGTCATGATGCATGATACAAGCATGAATGATGGGGTCGCGACAATGGTCCATACTGGCGAAGGTGTCATCGTCCCAGCGGGCGGTATCGTGACCTTTGCGCCCGGTGGAAGGCACGTGATGTTTATGGGTCTCAAAGGCGATCCCTTTGAGATTGGCGAAGAAATACCTGCAAAGCTTATCTTCAAGAAAAGTGGCGAAATGGAAATCATCTTCGTCGTGCAAGACATCGACAAATGAACAAAGGCTATGTCTCCTCTGGAAGTCTTGGCCAAACAACTTAAATATCAAAAAGCGGGGATAATCCCTGTGATCGCTTGATCAAAAAAGGAAAATTAACATGAGAACTCTACCTCTTGTTGCAGTCTTAACAGCCTTCGCCGCTCCTGCGTTTGCAGAAGGTGACGTTGCTGCTGGCGAAGAACAGTTTAACCGTCAGTGCGTGTCCTGCCACGTGGTTCGTGACAATGCGGGCGACGTCCTTGCTGGACGCAATGCCAAGACGGGCCCGAATCTGTACGGTATTGCTGGACGCGCTTTGGGTGCCGAAGAAGGATTTCGCTACGGCGACAGTCTCGTCGATGCGGGCGAAGCAGGTATCGTTTGGGACGAAGAAAGCTTCGTCGCTTATGTGCAAGACCCAACAGCGTGGCTGCGCGAAGCAACTGATAATGCCCGTGCCCGCAGTAAGATGGCCTATAAAGTGCGCGACGCGCAGCAAGCTGCCGATATCTACGCTTTTATCGCCTCATTTGAGTAACGCTGTTATTTAGCTTCTGGTGGCCGTTTACGATTTCGTAAGCGGCCATTTTCGAATTTAATGCGCTGAGGCATGTCTTTCCCCACACCCCTTGATCCGCCCGCCATTCGGTGAAACATTTGGGGATGGAATATCACATTAAATCATGGGCCGAAGTTGCCCCTCGTTTGGTTGCAGTTGCGGCAGGTCGCGAGGCGGCTGATCTTGTTGTGCGTGGCGGCGTTTTGGTCAACGTACAATCCCGCGAAATCCTTGACGGTTGGGAAGTCGCAGTCGCTGATGGGCGCTTTGCTTATGTTGGCCCCGATGCGTCGCATTGTATCGGACCAGATACGGAAATTATCGAAGCCGATGGCCGCTATTTGATCCCTGGATTGTGTGATGGTCATATGCATATCGAAAGCGGCATGTTGACCCCTGCAGAATTTGCCGCTGCCGTGATTCCGCATGGCACCACAACGATGTTCACCGACCCTCATGAAATCGCCAACGTGCTGGGCCTTCAGGGTGTGCGCATGATGCACGATGAAGCGCTAATGCAGCCCGTCAATATCTATACCCAAATGCCGTCTTGTGCCCCGTCCGCGCCGGGTCTGGAAACCACAGGTTTTGAGATTTCTGCGCAGGATGTGGCGGAGGCGATGGCTTGGCCTGGTATCATCGGGCTGGGTGAAATGATGAACTTTCCCGGCGTGGTGAATGGCGACCCCCAGATGTTGGCCGAGATGGCGGCGACGATGAATGCGGGCAAGACTGTTGGCGGGCATTACGCCAGCCCCGACAAGGGCGTCGCCTTTTCTGCCTATGTCGCGGGTGGCGCGGCTGACGATCACGAAGGGACAGCCGAGGCCGATGCAATCGCCCGCGTGCGTCTTGGCATGAAGTCGATGATGCGTCTTGGCTCTGCTTGGTATGATGTTGAAAGTCAGATTACTGCGATCACCGAAAAGGGGCTTGATCCGCGCAATTTCATCCTTTGCACAGATGACTGTCATTCTGGGACGTTGGTCAATCAAGGGCATATGAACCGTGTTGTTCGCCACGCGATTGGCT
Source organism: Loktanella sp. (assembly GCA_024686085.1). Taxonomy (GTDB): domain Bacteria; phylum Pseudomonadota; class Alphaproteobacteria; order Rhodobacterales; family Rhodobacteraceae; genus Yoonia. The sequence goes on along the minus strand of JAIBDT010000049.1, from coordinate 17,032 downwards.
GCGGGTGTGATCCGCTGGTTGCCTTGCAAATGGCGACGATCAATACGGCGACACACTTTGGTCTGGACCGTGAATTGGGCTCCATCGCTCCAGGTAGGCGTGCGGATATGATCCTGACGTCTGATTTAAAAACGCTACCGATTGAGCATGTCATTGCACGTGGGCAAACAGTGGCGCGGAACGGCAAAATCAGCGTCGTCTGTCCGCACTATGATTGGCCTGGAAGCGCGCGGCAGACAGTGCGTATGGGCAAAATACTTGGTGCAAGCGATTTTGAAATCCATGCCCCCGCTCGCAAAAACACCGTCACTGCAAAGGTGATCGGTGTTGTTGAAAACCAAGCTCCGACTGAAGCCCTGACCGCTGACTTCCCCGTCAAAGACGGTATTGTCACGGGTGCGGGAGGCGTCTGCCAAATTGCCCTTGTTGAACGCCACCGCGCCACGGGAGAAGTGGTTAATGGTTTCGTATCGGGCTTTGGGTACACGGGGGATATGGCCGTTGCGTCCACCGTCGCCCACGACAGTCACCACATGATTGTGGTCGGCACTAGCCGCGCCGATATGGCGTTGGCCGCGAACCGATTGGGTGAAGTCGGGGGCGGTATCACCGTCTGGAAGGACGGTAAAGAACTGTCGCTCGTCAAACTACCTATCGCGGGGCTGATGTCAGATAGCCCCGCCGCCGAGGTTGCAGCAAAGGCCGACGAAATGGTCGCGGCAATGGCAGCTTGTGGGTGCACTCTGAATAACGCTTATATGCAACATTCGCTTTTGGCACTTGTTGTCATACCAGCGTTACGAATTTCCGATCTGGGCTTGGTCGACGTGACCAAGTTCGAGATTACAGACCTATTTGAGGACAGTGAATGAATATTCAAATCCGGACACCCGATGTGCCCGCCCACGAAGCCTTTATGGATGCCAAAGAAGCGGTTGCCCGATTGCAGGAGCTTTACAAAACGGCGTCGCGGTTTCTATGTGAGAACTTCAATGAAGCAATTGCTTCAGGACAGCCTGATGCGCGGATTCGGGCATTCTATCCCGAGATCAGATTCACGACGACCAGCTACGCGAAAACCGATAGCCGTTTGTCGTTTGGGCATGTCGCTGAACCGGGCCAATACGCAACAACCGTGACCCGGCCAGATTTGTTTGAACACTACTTAATTCAGCAAATTGGGTTGCTGATCGAATCCCACGGTGTGCCTGTTGTGATCGGATCATCGACAACGGAAATGCCTGTACATTTTGCCGTCGCAAATGATGCCAATGTGTCGGTCCCGCAAGATGGCAGTATGGATTTCACGCTACGTGACAATTTTGATGTGCCAGACCTTTCGACGACCCACGATAGTATCGTGAATGGGAACGGTTTTCTGTACGCCGACGGCGCCCGCCCACTCGCGCCGTTTACTGCGCAGCGCATTGACTATTCTTTGGCGCGGTTGTCGCACTACACCGCGACCGCAGCCGAGCATTTCCAGAACCATGTTCTGTTCACAAACTACCAGTTCTACGTTGAAGAATTCGAAGCCTATGCGCGCAGTGTTCTGGCGGACCCCAATAGCGGTTACACCAGCTTTGTCGGAACCGGTAATATGGAAATAACCGACCCGACTGCACCGCTGCCTGTGCCTGCAAAACTGCCGCAAATGCCGACTTACCACCTCAAGCGTAAAGGCGGCGGCGGCATCACTTTGGTCAATATTGGCGTTGGCCCATCGAATGCAAAAACCGCAACGGATCATATCGCGGTTTTGCGTCCACACGCGTGGTTGATGGTTGGGCATTGCGCTGGTTTGCGAAACTCACAGCGGCTCGGTGACTACGTTCTGGCGCACGCGTATCTCAGGGAAGATCATGTTCTGGACGACGACTTGCCCGTCTGGGTACCCATCCCTGCGCTTGCCGAAATTCAGATCGCGCTGGAAACTGCGGTGGCAAATGTAACAGAGCTGGAAGGTTTTGAGCTAAAGCGGATTATGCGCACCGGTACCGTTGCAACAATCGACAATCGGAACTGGGAACTGCGCGAACACTCAGGGCCAGTCCAACGGTTGTCACAATCCCGCGCTATCGCACTTGATATGGAAAGCGCAACAATCGCGGCAAACGGTTTTCGGTTTCGCGTGCCCTACGGAACGCTGTTATGCGTGAGTGACAAGCCATTGCACGGAGAACTAAAGCTGCCGGGCATGGCGTCTGATTTTTATAAAACACAGGTCGCAAGTCACTTGATGATTGGTATTCAGGCCATGGAGATCTTGCGCGAAATGCCGCTAGAGCGCATTCACAGCCGCAAGTTGCGTAGTTTCGAGGAAACAGCTTTCCTTTAATTCACTGAAATCCGAGAAAAAAGCATGTTTCTAGGCTTTTTTTACAGACTAATCGTTGTGGTGCACCACAAGATACAGTTAACTGTGCCCACATGAGGCCCCACAGGTCGGGCACAAAGATGGAGACCAGAAAATGGCAAAACCAATGACAAAAGCACAACTCGTCGCAGCACTTGCAGACGAAATGGGCGCAGACAAAAAAGCCGCAGGCGCAGCACTTGATGCCGTTTGTGGCCTGATTACACGTGAAGTGTCCGGCGGCGGTGCTGTCACCCTTCCAGGTGTTGGCAAAATCTATTGCCGTGAGCGTCCAGAGCGTATGGTTCGCAACCCTGCCACTGGTGAGCAGATCAAAAAAGAAGCTGATAAAGTTGTCAAAATGACAATTGCAAAAGCACTTAAGGATTCCGTGAACGACTAATTCGGTTCACATTGAATTACAGAAAGGGTCGCCCGAGGGGCGGCCCTTTTTCGTTTCGGTCATATTCTGATTGCACTGACCTAACCATTCGGCAAATGTCACCCCATGGATATCAAAGCAGTTCTAATGGGGTTTGCCTTTGCGGCAATGTGGTCTTCGGCGTTTACGTCGGCTCGGATCATTGTTGAATACGCACCGCCCTTAACGGCCTTGGCATGTAGGTTTTTGGTGTCAGGCATCATTGGAATTGTAATAGCCAAAGCACTTGGTCAAACGATGAACCTGTCACGCCGACAATGGATTGGCGTTGTAGTATTTGGCGTGTGCCAAAACGCGCTTTATCTTGGCATGAATTTCGTGGCGATGCAGACAATCGAAGCCTCATTTGCAGCGATTATCGCATCGACGATGCCGCTGTTGGTTGCGCTTGCTGGCTGGCTATTCATGGGTCAAAAGATCAGGCCGCTTGGTGTCACTGGGCTGCTTGCCGGTGTTGTGGGTGTCACACTTATTATGGGCGCGCGGCTGGATGGAGGTGTCGATCTATTTGGTTTGATGTTGTGCATTCTTGGCGTCATCTCGTTGACGGTAGCGACACTTGCTGTGCTTGGCGCAAGTTCAGGCGGAAATGTCCTAATGATCGTTGGTCTGCAGATGCTTGTTGGCAGCGTGGTTCTTTGGGGACCTGCATTGGTCTTAGAGGACTTTGATATTACTTGGTCCCACCAACTGATATTTGCCTTCACCTACACGACTTTGGTTCCCGGGTTGTTGGCAACTTGGGTCTGGTTTGTGCTGGTCGGACGGATTGGTGCGGTCAAGGCGTCGACCTTCCATTTCCTCAATCCGTTTCTCGGAGTCGCGATTGCTGCTTCTCTTTTGGGGGAGAAATTGGGGGCGCTTGACGTGTTTGGTGTGATAATCATCGCGACTGGTATTTTAGCTGTGCAGCTATCTAAACAGCCGGTTACCACCCGCTCGCAGGGACATCCAATTCGCTAGCAAGCTGGTCCAGAAAATCACGTAGTACATTGGCACGATCCTCGGCCAAATTGCGCCCAGAGGTGGTCTGCATTGTCTCGGGCAAACGCAGCAACTTAACCTTGAAATGATCCACCGCGTAGGCCTTGTCGTTTAGGGGGCGACTTTTTCCGAACGGGTCTAGCCCGTGAAACAGCGCCCCGCCCAAGACGCCAGTGGTTGCAAAGCAGCGGGCGATGCCGATTGCACCCAAAGCCTCTATGCGATCAGCGTCCTGTAGGATTTTCGCCTCGAGAGTCTGAGGCATAATATTCGCAGAGAAACTATGCGCTTCAATAGCATGACAAGCGGCGTTTATCTGATCATCGCAGAGCCCAAGAGCGGCTAAAGGAGGACGTGCGGCTTGGGCCGATAGTGCGGATGCACGCGCCCGTTCTGGGCTGTCTTTCGGCAAAGTGACCAAGTCGTGCAGATAACAGGCGGCCAGCAAAACAGTCATATCGCAAGCGGGTTCACCACTTGCGATGACTTGTGCGTTTGCCCAAACTCTGTCGGTGTGTGCGACGTCGTGTGCCGCATCCCCTGCCGTCTGTTCGCTTAGAAGGGCTCGCAAATTTGCGCGCAGTGTCATCCGATCTGACCCCTGATCCCGCCGGTCTGACCGCGATCCAGCAAAAGGTGATCAAGGATAACGCAAGCCATCATTGCCTCGCCGACAGGAACAGCGCGGATACCGACGCAAGGATCATGGCGACCCTTCGTGACGACCTCCATTGGTGACCCATCCATGCGGATTGACTTGCGCGGAGATAGAATTGATGAGGTTGGCTTGACGGCGAACCTGACAACTACATCCTGCCCTGTGCTAATTCCGCCCAAGATCCCACCTGCATGGTTAGAGGAATAAACTGGCTGGCCATCGTTACCCATAAAAATCTCGTCGGCATTGTCGCGCCCTGTCAGCGAGGCGGCATTCATGCCTTCGCCAATCTCAACGCCTTTTACCGCGTTAATTGACATCATCGCAGCGGTCAAATCAGTGTCTAACTTGCTATATACAGGGGCGCCGATACCAGCAGGCACACCACGGGCGACGACCTCGATGATCGCACCGACCGAATTGTGGTCGTCTTTACGAAGCCACGCGAGATAATCGTTCCATTCGGCGGCAGCATCTGCGTCGGGGCAAAAGAAATCGTTGCGATCAATTTCGTCCCAATCGACCTTGGATCGATCGATTTTCTTGGCACCCATTTGGGTCATGTACCCTTTGATTTGTACATGCGGCGCAATCGAATGAATGGCCTCGCGGGCAACACCACCTGCCGCGACACGGGCAGCAGTTTCACGCGCGGACGATCTTCCGCCCCCACGATAATCACGCACGCCGTATTTCTGATGGTAGGTGATATCAGCATGGCCCGGGCGGAACGTATTTGCGATATCGCCGTAGTCTTTTGAGCGCTGATCTGTGTTGCGAATCATCAGTTGAATGGGTGTGCCAGTCGTTACGCCGTCAAAAACACCGGATAGAATTTCGACCTCATCGGCCTCTTGGCGCTGGGTCGTGTTTTTGTTCAGACCGGGGCGGCGCTTGTTCAGCCATTGTTGGATCATCGCGGCATCAATAGGCACATTTGGCGGACAACCGTCGATCGTTGCGCCCAAGGCAGGACCGTGGCTTTCGCCCCAAGTGGTGAACCGGAAAAGATGGCCAAATGTGTTCATCGACATGGGATATGCTCCTTTGTCTTCCCCGATAAGCCAAATCGAAGGCTTGGAAAAGCCCCAGCCGCTTGACAGGGACATGATATGTGGCCGAACTACCCAATAACGAAGATCCCAAGTTCAATTTTTTGACGGCTTTTTGAACCAACTCGGTTTCGGCGAGAGCTTCACAGGAAACAGAAAAGTGTCCGGCAAAGGACTGGAGGAAATGCCGAACGGTTCTTCGGTTTTGGGATTAATGGCACAACAGTTCTATCCCAAATGGAGCTTGGGGCGCGTTCGGTTTGGGCAGATCTCTGTCGGCCATTTTTTAACCGCCGACCGGTTCGATCAACCTAAATGCAGGATAGACCGTTAAATTCTGGATAAATGCTCACCCCTTGTCATATCGGATTTTCCGCTCTACCTAGGACATACCTCGGGGGGCCAATCTGGCTGAGATGCAGCAATGCGGACCCGTTGAACCTGAACCGGTTAAGACCGGCGGAGGGAAGGTCCGGCAATCATGCTGTCCCCCAATCCGCTCGTCGCATTTGGAGGATATGATGCAAAAACCACTCATACTGACAGCTGCTGCGGCCTTTACTTTGGCAACGCCTGCCATCGCAGAGACACCCGTGCTGACTGTATTAACCTACGACAGCTTTACCAGCGAATGGGGTCCGGGGCCTGCCGTTGAGGCGGCGTTCGAGGAGACCTGCGGTTGCGATCTGCAATTTGTGGGCGCAGGCGATGGGGCCGCTTTGCTGGCACGTTTGCAGCTTGAAGGGCCAAGCACCGAGGCGGATATCGTCTTGGGCCTTGATACCAACCTCACGGCTGCCGCTCGCGAAACAGGCCTGTTTGCGCCGCATGGCGTTTCAGCTGACCTGACCTTACCAATCGCATGGGAAGACGACGAATTTATGCCCTTTGACTGGGGCTATTTCGCTTTCGTGGCGAACAAAGGGGCTAAAGCACCGAATTCATTACGGGCACTCGCGGATAGCGATACTAAAATTGTCATTCAAGACCCAAGATCATCCACACCTGGCTTAGGGTTGTTGATGTGGGTGCAGGCGGCTTACGGGAATGATGCTGGTGCCCTCTGGGCGGACCTTGCAGATAATATCCTCACAGTTACGCCCGGTTGGACAGAGGCATATGGCCTGTTCCTTGAGGGCGAGGCGGATGCAGTGCTGTCCTATACCACGTCACCCGCCTACCACCTGATTGCCGAAGAAGATGATAGCAAGGTGGCTTGGCCATTTGACGAAGGTCACTACATGCAAGTCGAGGTCGCGGGCAAAGTTGCGGGAACGGATCAACCTGATCTTGCGAATGCGTTCATGGCCTTTATTACCTCCGAAGCATTTCAGTCGATCATCCCAACGACCAATTGGATGTATCCTGCCGTAACGCCAGCAGATGGACTGCCCGCGGGTTTCGAGACGTTAATCACCCCTGCGAAAGCTCTGCTTCTTTCACCTGAAGATGCGCTGGCATCGCGCCCAGCTGCACTTGACGCATGGCGCACAGCACTTTCGCAATAAACCCACGCTGGCCTGGCGGCATTGTCGCTGGGCTGGTGTTGGCGCTGACGCTCGGTACGCTCTGTGCCGTGGCGATCCGTGCCGAATTTCAAACAGGATTTGGGGCAGCGGATTGGGCCGCGGTGCGGTTTACGGTGTCCCAAGCCTTTGTCTCGGCCCTGTTCAGTTGTCTGCTGGCAATCCCCGTTGCACGGGCCTTGGCACGCAGGCAGTTCAGGGGGCGATCTGCGCTGATTACCCTGCTGGGTGCGCCATTTCTGCTGCCTGTGATTGTCGCGGTTCTGGGACTTGTGATGGTCTTTGGGCGCAACGGGTTACTGAACGATGCTTTTGGCCTTGTCGGCCTGCCTGAAATATCAATCTACGGGTTCCACGGTGTCGTTCTTGCGCATGTTTTCTTTAATATGCCGTTGGTGACCCGTTTGGTTTTGCAGGGATGGTTGTCTGTGCCTTCCGAAAGGTTCCGGTTGGCCGCGTCATTAAACGCGCCTGTCGGGCGACTGATTGAATGGCCAATGTTGCGGACGGTTTTACCGTCGGCATTTTTAGTCGTGTTTCTGATTTGCCTGACTAGTTTTGCGGTGGCGCTTACTTTGGGTGGAGGTCCGAAAGCAACCACTGTCGAGCTTGCCATTTACCAATCGCTTCGGTTTGATTTTGACCTTGGGCGTGCCGCGCTACTGGCGTTGGTACAATTTGTGATTTGCGCAAGTGCTGCGATCGTGGCGTGGAAAGTCACCAGCCCCGATGGTTCAGGTGCAGGATTAGATCGCGCGGTGCAACGTTGGGACGGCGGCGCAAAACGGGACGTTTTAGTGATCTTTTTGGCGGCAACCTTTCTCGCGCTACCACTTGGCATGATTATTCTGCGGGGAGCGACAGAAGTCTTGAGCCTGCCCACTGACATTTGGAAAGCAGCGCTACGGTCGGCGATTGTGGCCGTTTTCTCATCTGCGCTATCTACGGTTATGGCGCTTGCGCTTGCTTTGCGCGCGGGACGGCTGGCTGCGGTTTCAGGGGGCCTGCCGCTCGCTGCGTCATCGCTTGTGATTGGAACCGGATTGTTCCTGCTCGTCTATCCATTTGTTAATCCCGCAAAACTTGCGCTGCCAATAACCATGCTGGTAAACGCGGTTTTAGCATTGCCGTTCGTCTTGCGTGCGATGGCACCTGCGGTAGCAAAAATTGAAACCGACTTTGGCCGGCTGGCTATTTCTTTGGGCATGTCGCAACAAACGTGGATCTGGGGAGTCGTCTTGCCACGATTGAAAGGGCCGATCGGCTTCGGGGCTGGACTTGCTGCGGCTTTGTCGATGGGCGATTTGGGTGTCATTGCCCTATTCGCGGGGGATGGGCAGGAAACCCTTCCACTTGCAATGTACCGTTTGATGGGGGCGTATAAGATGGACGCGGCAGCGGGGGCAGCACTGTTATTATTGACGATCAGCCTAGGCGTTTTCTGGGTCTGTGACCGAGGAGGGCGCACCGTTGCTGATTTTTGACGATGTCGTTTTAAAACAAGGCGACTTTTCTTTGAGCGTTGCCCTATCGATCAAGCAGGGTGCAGTCACGGCGCTAATGGGACAGTCGGGTGCGGGTAAGTCAACGCTATTGGCTGCGATCGCGGGGTTTTTGTCGCCGGATCAAGGGCAAATTAGTGTTGATGGTGTGAAGTTGAACCAGCTTTCGCCTGCAAAACGACCTGTCAGTATGTTGTTTCAGGATAACAATCTCTTTCCGCATCTTTCTGTTCTGCAGAATGTTGGACTCGGCTTGCGGGGTGATTTGCGACTAAGCGCGATCGAGGCTCAGCATGTGTCCGATGTACTGACTGACGTCGGCCTAGGCGGGATGGGTGACAGGAAACCAGCCGCGCTGTCTGGTGGGCAACAAAGCAGGGCGGCACTGGCGAGGGTGTTAGTAGGATCACGGTCTGTTGTACTGTTGGACGAACCTTTTGCTGCGCTTGGTCCGGCTTTGAAAGCTGAGATGCTGGATCTGGTAAAGACACGTCTGGCGGGTCGAACCATTGTGATGGTGTCGCATGATCCCGCTGATGCACACCGGATTGCGGACACGGTTTGCATCGTGGCTGACGGGTGCGTTTCAGCGCCGGTCGAGACAAAAGAATTGTTCGCAAACCCACCCGAGGCGCTGTCAGATTATTTAGGGTAATTGGCTAAAGCTCACCTTACCCCCATAACGATAAAGGCCCGCCAAATTGGCGGGCCTTTGAAATGATTGACGGACGCGTTTAGTCGTCTTTGTGCTTATGCGGAGCCCACAAACGCTTGTTTGTGAGATAAAGCAGGACAGACAACAGTGCCAAGAAGATAACGCCAGTCAGACCAGCTTGCTTACGGGCCATCATCTTTGGCTCGGCGGCCCACATCAAGAACGCAGCAACGTCTTGTGCTTCGTGGTGCAACGAATTGGAGTGACCATCGTCAAAATCCAAATCCTCACCGTAAAGAGGCTGTCCCATAGCGATCCACGAGCCTGGCACCATGTGGTGGCCGTGGTCGTCGATGCAGCTTTCAGGGAAGCCACCTGCTGCGAAGGCAGAGTTGTAGGAGCCTTCAAAGTCTTCAGGCGCACATTCTGGTGCCTCTTCGTAACCTGTCATCAACGACGCAATATACTCTGCACCGCCCATGCCTTTAAACAACTGGTTCAGACCAGTGCCGTAAGGGCCATGGAAGCCAGCACGTGATTTCGCCATTAAAGACAAGTCAGGTGCGTTGGACAGTGACGACCCTGGAAACTTGTCCGCAGGTGTCGCCGCGCGGTAGTCGCCTGCGCCATCATCAAGGCTCTGGTCAAAGACCTCAAATCCAGCTGCGTATGCGCGCATCTGATCCTCTGGCAGGCTTGGCCCGCCTTCGTCATGCAGATTGCGGAAAGCGACCAGTTCCATACCGTGACATGCAGAGCAGATCTCGGTGTAGATTTTCAGGCCGCGCTGCAGCTGGTTTTGATCGTAAGACCCGAAAGGCCCTTCGAAGGAAAAGTCGAAGTCTTCAATGTGCACTTCGGATTCGGCAACAGCGGCAGAGGCGGAAACCGCCAGAACAGCTGCAAGGGTGAGTTTGCGGAACATCTTCATTTGTCCTTTCCTCACTCGGCCGGCTTAGCAGCAGTGCCGCCAGTCTTTGGGCCGTAGTGTGCATTGAAATCATCTTCGATTGTTGCAGGTGGCGTCAGAGGCTTTTCGATCACGCCGAGAAGCGGCAGAATGATCAAGAAGTAAGCGAACCAATATGTTGCACCAAGCAGCGAGATGTATGGATAGATACCATCAGTTGGCATCGCACCGACCCACATCAAGACAACAAAGTCGACTGCCAGTAGCGCGAACCACCACTTGAACATCGGGCGGAAACGACCGGAACGCACCGATGACGTGTCCAACCAAGGCGCAAGTGCCATCACAAAGATCGCGCCGAACATCGCCAGAACACCAAAGAACTTTGCGTCGATGATGCCGAAGCTCAAGAAGTTAACGATCTGAACGACCCAAACATCCGCAGTGAAGGCACGCAAGATCGCATAGAATGGCAAGAAGTACCATTCAGGAACGATGTGCGACGGTGTCGCAAGCGCGTTCGCAGGGATATAGTTGTCTGGGTGGCCTAGGTAGTTTGGCATAAATCCGACAACAGCCATAAACACAGTCAAGATAATGGCCAGCGCAAAGAGGTCTTTGATCACAAAGTATGGCCAGAATGGGAGAGTATCTTTCTTGGCCTCCGCAACGCTTCCGCGTCGCACTTCAACACCAGTTGGGTTGTTGTTGCCTGTGCTGTGGAACGCCCAGATGTGAACGATCACAAGGCCAGCGATGATAAACGGCAACAAATAGTGCAGTGAGAAGAAGCGGTTCAAGGCAGGTTGGCCAACCGCGCCAGCCCCCAGCAAAAGTGTTTGCAGACTTTCACCCACGAATGGGATCGCGCCGAACAAGCCTGTGATAACGGCCGTGCCGTGGAACGACATTTGCCCCCAAGGCAAAACATAACCCATGAAACCCGCGCCCATCATCATGATGTAGATGAGCATACCGATAATCCATGTGATCTCGCGTGGTGCTTTGTATGACCCGTAATACAGGCCGCGGAACATGTGAATGTAAACAGCAAGGAAGAACAAAGATGCGCCGTTCATATGGAAATAGCGGATCATATGACCGCCATTCACGTTACGCATGATGTGCTCAACAGAATTGAACGCCATATCAACGTGCGGCGTGTAGTGCATCACAAGGACGATGCCCGTTGCGATTTGCAATGCCAGCGTGAAGGTCAGGACAATACCCCAAATCCACATCCAGTTGAGGTTCTTTGGGGTCGGCGCTGTCAGCGTTGTGTGCAGCAGGCCTATGATTGGAAGACGGGACTCTACACCTTTGGTGAAGTTCGACTTCGGCTCGTAATGGTCGTGGGGAATACCAGACATGGTTTGCGCTCCTTAACCGAGTTGAATTGTAGTTTCGTCCACGAAGGACGCAACTGGAACAAGAAGGTTGCGCGGAGCAGGACCTTTACGAATACGACCAGCAGTGTCGTAGTGCGAACCGTGGCACGGGCAGAACCAGCCACCGAACTCGCCTTGCTCGCCCAAAGGCACACAGCCGAGGTGCGTGCAGATGCCCATCTGAACGAGCCATACACCATCTTCGGACAACGCGCGATTTTCGTCAGACGCATCCGCGCCTACAACCGAGTTCTCGTTCTCTGCGTTTTGATCAGGCAGATCGGAAAGATCGACTGCACGTGCAGCTGCAATTTCTTCTTCTGTGCGGGCGCGGATGAAAACCGGCTTACCCTGCCACAAAACAGTCAACTGCGTGCCTGGATCAATGGCGCTGATATCAACGCGAATTGAGGCCAACGCAAGAACGTCGGCGGATGGGTTCATTTGATTGACTAGGGGCCAGACAGCTGCGCCAGTAACCACTGCGCCCGCACCTGCGGTCGCATAGTAGATAAAGTCGCGGCGTGTGCCCTGATGATCGTCTGCGTGTGACAAGAGGTGCATCTCCGATGTTTGGGGCCCGTCGACCCGCACGAATAACCAAATAGTGATAAACCACTACTCATTCTGGCGCTGTTTAGCCCTGAAAACCGCATCCGTCCAGCGGACAATAGGGCGCAGGTGTGATAAGACTACACTCATGAATGAAAAGGACAAACAGTTGATGAACGGAAACTGCCATTGTGGGGCTGTAAAATTCACCTACAAGGGGCGGCCGGCAAAGCTGGTTGATTGCAATTGCAGCATTTGTCGAAGGTTACGACCGTTGTGGGCGCATGGGCCCGAAGGCATCATTTCCATCGATGCAGCCTCTGATGCAACACTTGCGTATGTGTGGGGCGACAAGGGGTTGGCATTTCATACCTGCAAAACCTGTGGATGCACGACGCATTGGAAAGGGCTTGGCGATGAAAGCCCGCAAAATATGGCCGTAAACATGGCGCTTTGCGATCCGGCGACAATTCGCGACATTCGGGTGCGGCGCTTTGACGGGGCTGACACTTGGGCGTTTCTTGATTAACCTATTCCTTACCGACGCTTGCCATGATCGCCGAACAGGCATAACTCCTGATCTGCAATGTAATGAAAGATTTGAACGATGTTGCCCAATACCAAAGCTATGATCGCAATTGCATGCCTGACCCCGATGAGTGTCGCCGCAGAGGTTGAACTTAGTTTTTATGGCGGTGCGCAAAATGCACCCCATTCCGTCGTGACGGTGACGGGCGACTCGGTGATTCCTGACGACGAGTTTCGTATGGGATGGGTTGGGAAATCGATGTCTGCCCCACCTTACTATGGGATTCGGGCGACGGTTTGGAAATCACCAACGTTTGGCTACGGCCTAGATTTCGCCCATAATAAAATCTATCCGCAAGACGGTGACTTGCCAGCAGGTTACGACGTGCTCGAATTCACCGATGGATTAAACACGCTGACTGTGAATGCATATCGGCGCTGGGAAAATGCGTTTGGCGGGTTCACCCCCTATGTCGGTGGTGGTGTCGGTCTCGCAATCCCACATGTCGAGGTGACTTACGGCACAAGCGAAACCTTCGGATACCAAGTAACCGGCCCTGCCGCGACTTGGATCGCGGGAGCCAGCTATCCGATCAATGACCGCTGGTCTGTCTTTGGCGAATATAAGGGCACCTATAGTCAGAATACCGCTGAACTCGAAACTGGCGGGACATTGACGAATAACGTCGTCACGAATGCAGTGAACCTTGGTCTTAGCTTTAGCTTCTAAGGCAAGAGGATGGGTTGAGGCCCATCCTACGGTTTTGTGGCTTCCATGCTTTCGCGCAGCGAGAAGTCGGTGAACCAAGCAGCAAGCGCTTCATTCCCGTTTCGCCAGCCGCGGGCATCATGACGCAGGTCAAGGTAGCTAAGCGCAGATGCGACCGCAATTTGCCCCATATCGAGCGGTCCAGCCAGATGGCTCATCCAGCGCTCGTTGAGCGCAGCAACGGCGCGAGCGACTTTATCCCAATGCGCGTCCATCCAGACATCATATTGCTTTTCAGCGGGCCGCAACCGGGCCTCATAGGTTATCCCAACAGCCGAATCCATTATGCCATCGGCCAAGGCCTCGAGTGTCAGCACCTCCCAAACCCTTGATTGTGGGTAAAGACCTGCACCTGCGTGATCATCAAGAAACCGTGTTATGACACGGCTATCAAAGATTGCCGGTCCACTACTGCGCAAAAGAGCAGGAATGCGCCCTGTCGGATTGGCAGCAATGACTGATTGGTCAGATGCCAGTGCGTTTGTCGAGACTTCGATCTCTTCTACAGCGTCGATCAATCTGGCTTCGCGGATCAAGACGCGGACTTTGCGCACATAGGGCGAGGCGGGTGACATCAGCAATTTCATCGGTACGCTCCTTTTCGGGTCACGAGAAGAGAACGCCATCCTCGCCCGTTTGCCAAGGGGGGTATTTTATCATAGCGGCGGCGAAAGCATCGGATGTGGTAAATGCATTCAGCCAACGCAACAGGTTTTTCCAATCCTGTGCATCAAACCAAGCGCGTTCCGTATTGGCGAATTGCCGTACAAAAGGCAGAATCGCCATGTCAGCCAAAGATTGCGATCTATATAGCCAATCTTGTCCAGCAAGCATCCCATCTAGTTTCCACAGAAACGCAGCCCCCTCGGCTTGCGCCGCCTCGCGCGTGCCGGCGGCATGGCGAACATGGTATTTGTAGCGATCAAGCGCGGATTTGAACGGACCGTCCACTCCTGCGATCAGCTCGAATCCTGCGGCGGGCATGTTTAGCCAGCCCTGCGGGTCACCTTGTGCAAGCGCCCAGCGCATCACATCAAAGCTCTCGTCAACGACGCCCGTTTCCGTTTCCAGCACGGGCACGGTGCCTTTGGGGGACGCTTCCAACATCGCCGCAGGTTTATCGCGCAACAGAATTTCGCGTAGCTCTACCTGAACCCCACTTGCCTTTATCGCCAGTCGCGCGCGCATCGCATAAGGGCAGCGTCTGAATGACCAAAGGATCGGTGTTTGGGGCATAGAGCAGAGCCTCCGTCAGAAGTATTTAGGTCAAAGTAAGCAGTTGGGTGCCGCGCAGGCCAGAAATCGTGGCTTGCACGATCTGGCTTTCGGGCTGGTCGGTGTCAAAGCAGACTTCTGTGAACTGTTCTGTCCGTCCCATGCGCGGGTTTTCCATCAGCACTTGGTGAGTCTTGCCAATTTGGGCATTGAGGTGAGCAGTTACTTGCGCTTCACCGGCGGCACGCAGGCGTGCGGCGCGGTCCTTGATCAGTTTCCCGTTCACAGCAGGCATACGGGCGGCAGGGGTGCCCTCGCGTGCGGAATAGGGGAACACATGCAGCCAAGTCAGATTGCAGTCTTGAACCAATGCGAGAGAATTCAAGAACATCTCTTCAGTTTCCGTTGGAAAGCCAGCGATAATATCCGCGCCATAGGTCATATCAGGGCGCAGCTTGCTCGCCTCTTCGCAGAACTGAATTGCATCGTCGCGCAAATGGCGGCGTTTCATCCGCTTGAGAATCATATCGTCGCCGTGCTGTAACGACAGGTGCAAGTGCGGCATCAGGCGGGGTTCGGTTGCGATGGCCTGCATAAGGTTCTCGTCTACCTCGATGCTGTCAATCGAGCTGATTCGTAGACGGGGCAGGTCGGGTATCAATTTGAGGATACGCATCACCAAATCGCCTAGCTTTGGCGTCGCAGGCAAGTCAGCACCCCAAGACGTCAAATCAACGCCCGTCAGCACGACCTCGTTATAGCCCTTATCCACCAGTCGCTTGATCTGATCGACCACGACACCCGCAGGCACAGACCGCGAATTGCCCCGACCGTAAGGGATAATGCAAAACGTGCAACGATGGTCGCAGCCGTTTTGGACTTGGACATAGGCGCGGCTACGCGTCCCAAACCCGTCGATCAAATGACCAGCGGTTTCGGTCACCGACATGATGTCGTCGACTTGCGCCGCCTCGGTTTTGCCGATTAGATCAGGGGCCAGGCCCGCCCACGTCGCGGGGTTCATCTTTTCAGTGTTACCGAGGACGACATTCACCTCAGGCATGTCCGAGAACGTCGCTGGCTCTGTCTGTGCGGCACACCCCGTCACGATAATCTGCGCATCGGGATTGGCGCGGCGTTGCTTGCGGATATCCTGCTTGGCTTTGCGCACTGCCTCGGCGGTCACCGCGCAAGTGTTCACAATAATCGCATTCTCTACGCCAGCCGCGCCCGCGAGTTCTTTCATCGCTTCGGTCTCGTAGGCGTTCAATCGGCAGCCGTGGTTAGAGAATATAGGCGCGCTCATAGCTTCCACATGCCATCAAATACATGGGCTGTGCCACCTGTCATCCAAACACCATCATCTCGCCAGTCGATCATCAAGGTGCCACCATCCAGGTCAATGCGTACCTTGCGTCCTGTGATCCCGCGACGCGCAGCCGCAACGGCGGTTGCACAAGATGAAGAGCCAGAGGCCAACGTCACACCAACGCCACGCTCCCATACCCGCATACGCAAATGGTCGGGGGCAATAAGGGACGCGAACTGCACATTGGTGCGCTGCGGATAAAGCGGGTGATGCTCAATCTGGGCACCCCGCGCGACCAAATCCACCGCCTCGGCGTCATCGACGAAAAACGTGCAATGCGGGTTGCCCATCCCAGTCGCAACAGGCGCCCCCTCAATCGGTAACGACAGCGTATCCATCTCGGAGGCCAGCGGAATCTCATGCCACTCTAACTGCGGTTGACCCATGTTGACCGCAACCAATCCCTCGCCCGCATCAACAGCAAACAATGTACCGCGATCAGTTGTGATCGTCAGCGCGTCCTTACCGGTCTCATCCATCAGATACCGCGCCACGCAGCGGGTCGCATTGCCACAAGCAGCAGACTGCGAACCATCAGCGTTCCAAAACGTCAGATGCACATCAGCACCTTCCCGTTCGGTCAAAACCGCAAGCTGATCATAGCCAACGCCGCGATGCCGATCTGCCATCGCAATCGCAATTGCCGAATCGACAACAAGAGAAATGCCGCGCTCGTCAACGACAACAAAATCGTTTCCAAGCCCGTGCATTTTCATAAATGGCAGATTTGACGTGTTTTTCAGGTTCATAAGCGGGGATATAGACCCTCACTTAAAATGAATCTAGTGGGAGACGCATTTGTGGGTTGACCGCGGCGCGTGGCTTTTCTAGATAGCCGCCTAGTGGGCCGGTAGCTCAGTTGGTAGAGCAACTGACTTTTAATCAGTAGGTCTCGGGTTCGGATCCCGACCGGCTCACCATTTACTTCAATAGGTTAGCTGTTGTTAACTGAGCGCTTTAAGCGTCCCAGTAGACATATAGTAGACAAATGAGCCCATTATTCCCTAGCTCTGCTCGACATTGAACTCTCCAGCCCTCCGATAAGATGCATTAACACTGCTCTGCCTTCAGACGTAACTGCAACAACGCTGATTCGGACGAGCTGCTGGCCGCTTCTTGCTGTGCT
>JAIBDT010000060.1 GCA_024686085.1 Loktanella sp. | reverse complement strand
TTTTACGCGGACACCTTCCAAGATGCGCCGTTTGATACGGGGCAGGTGACGGTTTTGTCGGCGGAACACGGCGACCTGCATACGTTCACCCTGCGGCCATGTGGCGACGGGCTGGTGTGCGGGACACGGCAAGGGACGGTCGCAAAAGCACCTGACTATTATGTGGTCACAGGGGCTTATGCAGGGCGAATTTTCTACCTGTCACCCGGAGGGGACGGTTGGGTCAAAC
Source organism: Loktanella sp. (assembly GCA_024686085.1). Lineage (GTDB taxonomy): Bacteria > Pseudomonadota > Alphaproteobacteria > Rhodobacterales > Rhodobacteraceae > Yoonia. The sequence continues at coordinate 19,467 of JAIBDT010000060.1, read as the reverse complement.
GCGATGGGCAATTGATCCAGATTGCTTGGGACTAGACCGCCACGCAAAGCGGCGCGCAATTGGGCGTTCGATATAGCGATACGAAACAGCGGCAACCATAAAGGTTAGCAGAATACCAACGGGTAAGCTGTTGGTTTCGTAATAGATCAGTATTTTGAAAATCGGCATATGCCAGACGAAAACTCCCATGGAAAGATCGGGAACTTGTGGCAATCGAGGTGTCTTAAAGGCAATCAAAAGCGCAAGACCAACATAGCCAAAGAAATAAAGCGGATGGAATGGGGGCAGCGCGTCCACTGGCAAAAACCCCGTTTGCGATAGGGCAATTGACACCGCAACGGCGGCTACAAAATACTGGGGCCGATTGATAAAATAGATGAATACTTGCGCATTGCGGCGCAGCAATATTCCCAGCCCGAACATCCAAAAACTAACGACAACTGGATGTAACACTTTTGCCGCAACCGAAAAGGCGTCAAAGCTTTTTGCAGTCAGGACTGCACGATCGAGGGCAATCAGATCGTATTCATCACGCATTGATAGCGCAACTGATACAAGCAGACTGGTCACAATCAAAATCGGAACGGTCTGTGGGACATACGTCTCTGCACGGGCGATTAATGGCACGCAGATGTAAAGGATTAGAATGGTCGAAATGAACCAAAGCGGTCCGTTGATGAATGATTGGCCATATTCGGCAAAGGCAGGCGGCCAAATTTTTTGCAAGACTGTCAGTTGATTAAAAAGCCAAATCAGGCTTTGAAGTGGGTGATCCACGAACAAAGATGGCCCAACAAACCATAGCAAAATGAAAATTGTTGCGAGAGTTGAAAGATAAACCATAGGCAAAAGCCTGATGGCCCTGCGCTGGTAGAAACGCCAAGGGTCTTGATCCTTCAAGTAGGATTCATAAATCAGAAAGCCGCTTACCAAGAAAAAGAAAAGCGTTCCGCGAAAGAACGCCAAGCTGTCATATGACCCCAGATCGTAAAAATGGATCAAGCCATGCCGGACGGCAACCTGTGTCGCGATAATCAACCGCAGCCACCCAAGATTATTATCGCGTCCAACGGCAACTATGTGTCGCACAGCATCTCCTGCTCTATGCGAAAATCTCTAGCACCTCAGCCGTGGTAAACAAATGGTTAGATGCCGATGAACCGTTGGGCGATCCGTGGCATAATACCGTTGAACCGCAAAGGTGCGTCCGATGCCGCAAGGCAAATGCAATCCGCGCCTGCCTCTGCAATCGGTGTATGGTTCAGGTCTTCATTCGCGACCTCGATATCGCCCGCGGCAAAACGGTCAGTATCGTCGAAAAAGGCACCCTGCAAAACCAACGTCAATTCCGTGCCATGGTGGCCGTGGTCTGGAATCGCGGTACCTGCGGGGATCTTTAGCAGGCGGACAGTCGCGTCACCGCTGGTTTTCAAAACCATTTGGCTGACACCACCGCCAACCTTGCGCCATTTCACGGCCGATAGATCGCCCGCAACATAGTCCTGCAACGGGGCTGGAAAAACACCGCGCGCCTTTTGACGGGGCTTTGGCACAGGCGCGCCCTTGTCAATCATCGCCAAAGTCGCGGCTAACGCATCCACATCAATATCCATTGGAGGCATGTCCAACATCACCTCGCCACCTACGGCATCATATTCAGCAACTGCCGCACGGCAGTCATCGCACATCGACACATGGGTCGCGACCACAAGGTCAAAGGCCTCTGGCAAAGTGCCAGCAGCGTAACCCATCAACAAGGATTCAGTGAGGTGGTGTTTTATCTGTTTCATGGTCTTATTCAGTTCATTGCGTGGCGTAGTCGGTCTAGCGCCAGTCTTATACGGGATTTAATGGTGCCCAGGGGCAGTCCGGTCTCGGATGCGATTTCGGAATGGGTTAGGTCGCCAAAGTAAGCGCGCTCGATCAATTCGCGTTGTTTGGCGGGTAAGTCTGCCAATGCACGGCCTAACAGCTCTGTCTCTTGCTGCAAGCCAATGACATCAGTCTGGGAAGGGGCCTCTTCTGGACCCCAAGGTAAATCTTCGGGCTCTGGTCTGCGCTGCTTTCGGATCATGTCGATGCGCTTGTTCCGCGCAATCGTAAATATCCACGTAGAGACGCTGGCCTTGGTCGGGTCGAACAAATGGGCCTTGTTCCAAACCGTGACCATCACCTCTTGGGCGCATTCCTCCGCCATGTCCGGGCTCGTGCCCGACTTCATCAAGAATGACTTAAGCCGCGGGGCGAAATAGGCAAAAAGCTCTGCAAAAGCAGTGCGATCCTTTTGATCACGCACGGCATCAAGCTGTGCGATCCAAGCCAGTCTTTTGTCTGATTGTGTTTCTTTCACACCACGCACCTTTAGTTTCACCGCCATGTTAGCGGGCGCATCGGCGTTTGGCGATGCACGACCTCGCGGCGCAGCGAGAGATATGGTGTTTTCTGTCAACATGCCCTTAGTACGGCGCATATTCCGCATTGGATCACTGAATAAAACAAAAATCATCCAAATGGCCGTAAGGGTCGTAGTAAGACAAAGAACAAAGCTAGGATAAGACCGATGTCGTTTGATGCACCCGCTCACGCCCCCCGCAAAATCGCTGTAATTGGGGCTGGCATATCAGGGATGGGGGCGGCCCATATGCTTGGGCGGGATAACGCCGTTACCTTGTTTGAAGCAGGCGCACGGCTTGGTGGTCATGCACGGACCCGCATGGCAGGTCCCAAAGCCGACACACCCGTTGATACGGGGTTCATCGTTTTCAACTACGCCAATTACCCGCACCTGACCGCATTGTTCGACGAACTGAATGCGCCCGTTGTCAAAAGCAACATGAGCTTCGGGGCGTCCTTCGACGGTGGTCGCCTTGAATACGGGCTTGCGGGGCTGGACGCGATCTTTGCGCAGCGGCGCAACGCTGTGAACCCGCGCTTTCTGCGGATGATCCGCGACATCCTGCACTTTAACAAACACGGACTTGCAGCCAGCGCAGATGAAACCCTCACCATCGGCGGGCTCCTGTCGAAGCTTGGACTGTCCGACTACTTCCGCGATCACTATCTCTTACCGTTCTCAGGCGCGATCTGGTCCACACCAAAAGAGAAAATCATGGATTTCCCGGCCCACGCGATGATGAAATTCTTCGACAACCACGCGCTCTTGTCAGCCACCGGACAACACCAGTGGTATACGGTGCAAGGGGGCAGCCAAGAATACGTCAACCGGTTGGGACAGGCGATGACCAACCAAGGGGTCGATGTGCGGCTCAGCGCACCCGTGAACGCAGTGCGGCGCACGGCAACAGGCGTCGAGGTCAAAGCAAACGGCGGCGATTGGGAATTTTTCGATGACGTCGTCTTTGCATCGCATTCCGACGACACCCTACGGATGCTATCGGACGCCACACCCGCTGAGACAGCCAGCCTTGGCGCGATCCGCTATCAGCCCAACAACGTCGTGCTTCACTCTGACACCGCGATAATGCCGCAGCGCAAATCGGTCTGGTCGTCGTGGATCTACACAGAGGCCGCAGGCAAATCAGGCGACCAAATCGACCTGACCTATTGGATGAACTCGCTACAGCCTTGGCTGACTGGCGACGACTATATGGTAACACTCAACAGCACGCGGGCAATTCGGGACGACCTGATCTGGGACGAAGTCACCCTGCGCCATCCCGTCTACGATATGGCCGCACTCGTGGCCCAAAAACAGGTTGCAGGGATGAACGGCGCAAACCGAACGTGGTTCTGCGGCGCATGGATGAAAAACGGGTTCCACGAAGACGGGCTATCATCGGCGGTAGATGTGGTAACACAGTTGCAGGCAAACCAACGGCTTGGACTGGCAGCAGAGTGACACAGATAGACCACATCGCAGGACACACCTACCACGGACGGCGTGGAGCAGTGAAAAACGCCTTTCGCTATTCGATCGACTACGTTTTGCTGGACGCTGAAAGCGACGCGGCGGGGCCAGCCCTATTCGCACGTAACGCTGGCAACTTCATGTCACTGCAAGACAGCGATCACGGCGGGGCCCCCAAAGTCGGGCACGGGGCGGCTTGGGTGCGTGACATCTTAGCGGCACATCATCTCGACGTGACGGGGCGGATCGACCTGCTGGCACAACCGCGCTTGCTGGGGCACGTCTTTAACCCCGTTTCTTTCTGGCTTTGCTACGACGACGCAAACACGCTGCGGGTTGTGATTGCAGAGGTAAGCAACACCTTTGGCGACCGGCATTCCTATCTGTGTCACCACGACGATCTGCGCGAAATCACCAAGTTAGAGACTATTTCCGCCAAGAAAATCTTTCACGTCTCACCATTCCAGCCCGTTGATGGGGGATACACCTTCAGGTTCGATATCACCGCAGAACACATCGGCATTACCATCGACTATAGCCGTGGCAACGGCGGATTAATCGCGACCCTCACAGGGGCGCGCAAACCGCTTACGAACCGCTCAATCCTGCACGCAGCCCTGCGCAGACCCTTTGGATCACGACGGGTATTGGCTCTGATCCACTGGCAAGCCCTGAAACTCTGGTGGAAAGGCGCCGACTACAGACCGCGCCCCACACCACCCGCCGAAGAGATCAGTAAATGAGCGCATGGCGCGACCGCTTGCCTGCCTACGCGGGGTTCGGGGCTGTGCTGTCAGCCGCAGGGCTGCCGATCTACATCTATGCGCCCAAATACTACGCAGACACCTACGGGGTCAGCCTGACATCACTCGGGGCAATCCTGTTCGGATTACGCCTGTTCGACGTGGTGCAAGACCCCGTGCTTGGATGGATCAGCGAGAGACTAACAAACGGAAAAGCGGCCATAATCAGCGCTGTTTCTGCGCTTTTAGCGCTCTCAATGATCGGGCTTTTCGCCATCGCACCACCGATCGATCCGGCAATCTGGTTTGCTCTCACGATCACGGGTCTGTTCAGCGCATTCAGCTTTCTCAGCATCAATTTCTACGCCCAAGGGGTCGTGAAATCCGGCGCAGACGGCCAAGTGCGCTTGGCCGCGTGGCGTGAAACAGGCGCTCTCCTTGGGGTCTGCATCGCGGCGGTCACGCCGACACTGCTTATGGACTTGCACGACGATCCATTCGCCGTTTTCGCCTACGGCTTTGCGGCAGCAACATTGGCGGCGACCCTGTTCATGTGGCCCGAATGGACAGGGCGTATGACCTCGGAACCCGCGCAAATCCGCGACATCCTACGCGACCAGCTGACCCGCAAACTGCTGATCTTGGCGCTGGTCAATGCAACCCCCTTGGCAGTGTCATCGACCCTGTTCCTCTTTTTCGTCGAAAGCAGGTTACAGGCGGTCGGCTGGGAAGGGCCGCTGCTCGTGCTGTTCTTCTTGGCCGCAGCACTTTCGGCACCCGTCTGGTCAGGCTTGGCAGGGCGGTTTGGCGAAAAGCGGGTGCTTTTGGTCGCAATGGGGCTGGCGTTGGTGTCATTCGGGTTCGCCGCAACCTTGGGCGCGGGCGACGGGGCGCTCTTCGCGGTAATCTGCGTGGTTTCGGGGGCGACAATTGGGGCAGACCTGACGCTACTGCCCGCAATGTTCGCACGACGCATGGCGCAAATCTCACCCAACGGTGGGCAAGGGTTCGGCCTATGGTCGCTGGTTAGCAAATTCACACTGGCCTTCGCAGCAGCGGTGCTTTTGCCACTGCTCGAATGGTCTGGGTTCAGCGCAGGGGCAGGCACGCAACCCGACAGCGCACTGGCCACCTTGACCGCGCTCTACGCGATCTTACCTATTGTACTAAAGCTGGTGTCGATGGGGCTATTGGCGCGCATAAATTTGGAGACGCAAAGATGACTGAATGGGTTGGAAAACGGTACTGGATCGTGGGTGCAAGCGAAGGTTTGGGGCGCGAGGTCGCCAAACGGATCAGCGCCGCTGGGGCCGAGGTCATCGTCAGCGCACGTAGCGAAGACAGGCTGAAATCACTGGTCGCAGAATTGGGCGGCAAAGCGTCCTACGTGACCGTGGACGTCAGCGACATCAAAGCAGTGGAAGATGCCGCCAAGCAGATCGGACACATCGACGGGATGGTCTATCTGGCGGGGGTCTATTGGCCTATGAAAGCGTCAGAATGGGACAACGAAAAGGCCGACCTGATGGGGCAAATCAACTACCTCGGGGCCAGCCGTGCGGTCGGGTCGGTCATCGGGCAAATGGTCGATCGGGACCAAGGACACATCGTTCTGACAGGGTCTTTGTCAGGGTTTCGGGGCTTGCCCGGGGCCATTGGGTATAGCGCGTCCAAGGCGGGGATCATGGCATTAGCAGAGTCTATGCAGGCGGATTTACGTAAAACAGGCATCAACGTGCAACTGATCAATCCGGGTTTCATCAAGACGCGGCTTACCGAAAAGAACGACTTCACGATGCCATTCATCATGGAGCCTGAAGAAGCAGCACAAGAGTTCTTCGAGCACATGAATGGCGACGATTTCAAGCGCAGCTTCCCGATGGTGTTTTCATGGGTGTTCCGCCTGTCGCAGTTCATGCCCGACTGGATGTATTACCGCCTGTTCGGTGCGAAATGATGCGCCCTATTTTGTAGCTGCGTCAAACACCTGTTTGGCACGGCCCCAAACGCCGCTGTCCAAATCATCCAGCGTGCCAAGATGCGCGATCAACTGACCTGCGAAATCCTCGCTGCTTTCAATAGGCAATAGCGACGGCAGGTTATCAATCGCCATCACATCCAGCGGTGGGGCATCATGTGCACGCAGCACAGGCGCAGCCCATGTGGTTTCCAGATCATAGACCTTGATCGGAGAAAAGTCGCTTTGCGGGTCACAAGCTATATCCCCGACAACCGACAGGCGGCGTTCCGCAGTCTTGGCCGACAGCGGTACAAAAACAGGCGTGCCGTCGCGGGCCAGAATACAGTTCAGGAAGATGTCATGCTCCAACACTTCAGGAAACGGCCCGCCGGACGCAGTCTCGGCCATGTCCCACTTGGTCACCGGCATCCCCAAAGCTTCGTATAGATCGGCACCGCCCGTGCCAACACGACCCAAAGCACCAATAATCAGCGCATTTGGGCTGTCCGTGCCCAGCCCCGCGGCCAAAGCATCGCGCATCGCGGTCGCGCTGGCGTAGGTATGCACAGGCGGGCAAATTCCACCGTCCCTTTGGGCCATCCACGCCAGCAAACTAACCGCTGCACCCGCATAGCCTGCCCAATAACCAAAGGCCGCAACGCGCCTGCCAGCCTCGTCCACGAGATACTCCAGATCATACAAAGCACCACCGCCAGCCACAAAACGGTCCAGCAAGACACGCCCCGAGGCCTGCCCCTTATAGGCGTGACCAAACATGATGTGGCGGTGCGGCAATGGGGTGCCATCGTCGGGCAATTCTTTCAGGCCAAAAATGATCGCATCACGGGGGGCACCTGTCCAAGACCCTTCAGGCGCAATCGCGCAACCAACAGCGGCATACCCGTCAATCGGGATCGCACGCTGCACGCTCTGCTCGACCGTCACGGTGAACCCAGCGGCCAACAACTTGGCGGCACCATCTGGCGTGATACCAATCCGTTCCTCATGTGCACGGCTCTCTGCGCGGACCCACAAATGCGTCATTTGATCATACCTTTCGAGATAACTGATTGAACCGACGGACGGCTGCGCATGGCCTGCGCAAAGGCCTCAAGCTTTGGGTAGGCGGACATATCAACGCCGTCGCCAACGCCCCAAGATGCGATCACAAATAGATAAGGGTCAGCAAGCGAAAATTCAGATCCCAAAACGTAAGGATCAAGCGGATAAGTAGACTCTAAATAGGCGCAACTCGCCGCAAACGTCTGTGGGACCTTGGCGCGCATATCGGCAAAACTTTCCGCGCGATCAGCCCATCGCGACCCGCGCAGTTTATGGGCGTGGGCGATATGCATGGTCGAGGCAAGATAATACATCACCTCGCGCATTCTGGCGGCCTCAAACGGATCATCGGGGATCAACGCAGGCGACATCGTGGCGATGTAATCCAGAATAGCACCTGTTTCGGTCAATGCACCAAAATCAGTGACTAACGCAGGGACTCTGCCCTTCGGATTGACCGACAGATAGGGCGCTTGGGCCTGCTCGGCACTGGCGAAATCGACCCTGCGCGGGGTATACGAAATACCCGCTTCTTCTAGGGTAATCGCAACCACGACAGAGATCGTCTCGGGGGCATAGAACAGGTCCATCATACGCCCCTAGTAATGCGTGCGGGCAGCAAGGCGGTCGGAATGATCCAGATGGGGTGCGGAATTAAACGCGCCCAAGATCGGCCCCTGCGGGGTGACGTGAATACGGTGCACGGATGTGTTCAGGATCGGCAAGGCAATCTGCGCCATTTGCGGGATATCCAGATGCAAAATATGGGCAACAGCGCGGGCGATAATTCCACCAGAGGTCACGCATAAAATGCGCTTTCCTGGTTGCGCGGCCTCATTGATCACGGCCTGCACGCGGTCGGAAAACTGCACAAAGCTTTCATTGCCCTTGATGACACCGTCACGCCACGCGGTCAGGGTCGCTGGGAAATGCACGGCAAAATCGTCAGGGCCTTCGCGCGGCGGGGCAAGGCCCGTGGCGTCCATCTCGGCGGTCAGGTCGTAATAGGTGATCTCGTTGAGGCGCTCGTCGACCTCCACATCCGTGAAACCCATGCCCGCAACAGTCTCGCGCTGGCGGCGCAAAGACCCTGAATAGACACTATCAAACGGGCCGTCATGGGCATTGATCCAGTCGCCCAGCCATGCGGCCTGTTGATGCCCCAATTCCGTCAACCGATCATAGTCGGCCTCATTGGTCGCCGCTGAATTTGCCTGCCCGTGCCGGACCAGTGTGATTTCGCCCATGGTGTCTCCTTACGTTGCCTTATGGGTAAGCAAGCACACCTTAGGGTGCAAGCACCGCCTTCGCCCTTGTTTGCAGATTCTGCATGTGGGATTGTGCGGTTCAGAGCACAACAAAGAATAAACAGGATACCCAAATGAGCGCCGCCGTGCTGCTGAAAGACGTCTTTGGCTTTGATGCCTTCCGGCCCGGTCAGCAGGAGATCGTCGAGGCGGTCATTGCAGGTGAGAACACGCTTGCGATCATGCCCACCGGTGGCGGCAAATCGTTGTGTTTCCAACTGCCTGCATTGGCCCGAAACGGCGTCACCGTCGTTATTTCGCCGCTGATCGCCCTGATGCGCGACCAAGTGCGGGGCTTGCGCGAAGCAGGGGTCGAAGCAGGTGCATTAACCTCTGGAAACACCGAAGAAGAAACCGATGCTGTTTGGGCTGGGCTAGAAGCAGGGACATTGCGCCTTCTCTACATGGCACCCGAACGTCTGGCCTCTGGCGGCACCATGCAAATGTTGCGCCGTGTTGGCGTCGGCATGATCGCGGTGGACGAAGCACATTGCGTCAGCCAGTGGGGCCACGACTTTCGCCCCGACTACCTGCGCATCGGCGAACTTCGGCGATTGCTCGACGTGCCGCTTGCGGCCTTCACTGCAACCGCAGACGCCGAAACCCGTGCCGAAATCGTGCAAAAACTGTTTGACGGGGTGGAACCCTCCACATTCCTTCGGGGCTTTGATCGGCCCAACATTCATTTGGCCTTCGCAGTCAAAGACGGACCGCGTGCGCAAATCCTGAACTTTGCCGCCGCCCGCAAAGGGCAGTCCGGCATCGTCTACACTGGCACCCGTGCCAAAACTGAAACGCTGGCCAAGGCGCTGAACGACGCGGGACACACCGCCTGCCATTACCACGGCGGGATGGAGGCCGAAGACCGCCGCATCGTCGAACGCCGCTTTCAGCAAGAAGACGGGCTGATCGTCTGCGCCACCGTGGCTTTTGGTATGGGCATCGATAAACCCGATATCCGCTGGGTCGCCCACGCCGACCTGCCCAAATCCATTGAAAGCTACTACCAAGAAATCGGGCGGGCAGGGCGCGACGGCGCACCTGCGGAAACACTCACACTGTTCGGTCCCGACGACATCCGCTACCGCCGCCAGCAAATCGACGAAGGACTAGCCCCTCCCGAACGTCGCGCTGCAGACCACGGGCGGTTGAATGCCCTGACCGGACTGGCCGAGGCGCTGCACTGTCGGCGGCAAAACTTGTTGCGGTATTTTGGCGAAGATCCGCAACCCTGCGGAAACTGTGATCTATGTGACAAACCGGCGGATATTTTCGACGGCACCACGGCAGTGCGCATGGCGCTATCGGCGGCTCTGCGCACCGATGAATGGTTCGGTTCTGGCCACCTGATCGACATCCTACTTGGTGCAAAAACCGAGAAAATCGCACAGCGCGGCCACGACAGCCTGCCCACCTACGGGGTCGGCAAGGAATACGACAAACGGCAATGGCAGGCGATCTTTCGGCAGATGATGGGGCACGACCTGATGCGGCCCGACCGCGAACGACACGGCGCATTGCGGATGACCGAACACGCGCGGCCCATTCTGCGCGGCGAGGCCACGATCCAATTGCGGCGCGACAGCATCAAAGCGGCCAAAGGCACAGGGCCGAAAATCCGGCAAATGGTATCAGAAGAAGACGCGCCCCTGCTTTCGGCGCTCAAAGCCAAGCGGCGGTTCTTTGCAGAGCAACTGGGCGGGCCTGCGTACATCGTATTCAACGACAAAACACTGATCGAGATGGCCGAAAAGCGACCCATGACCATCGATCAGATGGCAGGGATCAGTGGGGTCGGCGCCAAAAAGCTGGAAAGCTACGGCAAAGCGTTCCTCGAAGTTATCGCAGGGGCGGTCGAGGACGTGCATCCGATGCGGCGCAAACTGGCAGGACGGTCCGAGGGGGCCGTGTTCGACAGGCTATTGGCGGCGCAAGCAGACCTGTCTCGCGGGCCTGACGGGGCGGACAAGCCCATGTCTCTCAACGCGTCCACGCTTGCAAAGGTCGCGCAACTGCGCAGTGCAGACATGTCAGGGATCGCGCGGGTGATCGGCGAAAAGCAGGCCGAACGATTTGGGCCTGCTTTTCTTGAAATCTTGCGTGACGGCTAGATCAGCCAAAGCTGGAACAACATACCGCTGACCATCGATCCCGACAACGCCAGCACGATATACAGCGCAAAGACCGGACGCTTAACCAGCGCAAAGACCGCGATGGCCGCAGGCAATGACGTCACACCACCCGCCACAAGAAACGATAACCCCGCACCTTGCGCCATACCCTGCTCGATCAGGCCAGACACCAGCGGCAAGGCCGCGTAACCGTTCAAATAGGCGGGCACGCCCACAAAGGTCGCAGTGATAATCGGCATGATGCCCGTGCCACCTAGCGCCGTGGCGATCCAATCCACCGGCACATAGGCCAGCATCAGCCTTTCCAGCAAAAAGGCGAGCGTAAGCCACTTGAGCAGAAACAAAGTGATCGATTGGGCCTCGGCTACAAACTTGGCACGGCGTGGCTGCTCTTGCCAAAACTTCCACACAACATGGCTAGGGTTACGCACAGTCGACGCAGCACAACCACCGTTGCCCACATCAGGGCGCAATGGGTTCGCGAAATAACCCGCACCCATCAACGCATAAGTCGTAAATCCGCCAAACAGACCCAATCCAATCGCAGCGACGGTCTTGGCCATGGCGAACTCAAACCCCAACAGGCCAGAGGTCAGCACAAACATCGACGGATCAATGACGGGCGAGGCCAACCAGAACGCCATGACGCCCGACAATGGAACGCCCATCGCTAATAATGCGGCGATCAGCGGGATAACGCCACAAGAACAAAACGGCGATAAGCCTCCTAAAACGGCGGCAAACACGATCATGGACACAGGCGATCCGGTGAACGCCTTCGCGATCAAACTATCGGCACCCGTAGCACCCGCATAGGCCGCAACCCCGATGGACAGCAGCAAAAACGGCGCGGTCCCTTGCAAGGCTTTGAGGGTAAAGACACTACTGCTGACACCCTGCGCATAGTCAAAGGCGAAAACGATCAGCAAAATCAGCAGGGCAATCAGCCAAACCCGTTGTTTGTCCCACAAGTGCTGCGCACCTGCCAAGACGGGATTGCGGGGGGGTAAGTCAAAATATATCATAACTATATATCCAGTTTATTAGTTTCTTTGGGCAAAAGAAAATTACGCCACATTTTCCGTCAGGCAGATCCCGACACAGCATTCCTGGGTCAAAAAGGCGGTCGTTGTGGTCATCGCGTCAAAGTCGGGACGACTGTAAACCTCTCGACCACGGCGTTCTTGAATGACCAGCCCCGACTGCACCAACGTGCGCAAATGATGCGCTAATGTGGATGCGGGCAAGTCTACATGCTGCGATATTTCTCCGACATTCAATCCGTCATGACCATTTCGGACCAGCAGACGAAAGATGGAAAGGCGGGCCTCATGACCAAGGGCGGCCAAGGCAGATGCAACGGTTTTGGTGTTCGAATCAGATTTCATGATCTCAACATAACTAATAAACTAGTTTTGTAAATACAAATAACGCCGCGCGAAATGATCCGACAGTTGCGTGTAGGGGCTTGATTGCCTACCGTTCAGTTAACACGCACTCAAACTGGAGACACAGATGTTTTCACGGATACTTTCGCTTTTTGGCGGCGACAGCACTTTTAAGACAGAACTGCCAGAGGCGGATGCACGTAATGCGCTGGGCGCGTTGATGGTGCGGGCGGCAAAAGCAGACCACGCCTATCTTTTTGAAGAAGTCGAACAAATCGACGCGGTTCTGGGCAAGCTTTATGACTTGAACCCGGTCGAGGCTGCCAAAATGCGCGCGGGCTGCGAAAAGCTTGAGGAGGAGATGCCAAAAACCGAAGAATTGGCAGGCATCTTGCACGACGCGATTAGCCAATCAGACCGCGAGGCAGCCGTGTCAGCGCTTTGGTCCGTGGTCTTTGCGGACGGGGTCGAGCACGAAGAAGAAGATCAACTGCTGCACGCCGTAGAGGCAGCGCTTGGGGTGTCCCCAGAGGTGAGCAAGCAATTGCACGACATCGAGATGGCCAAGCTTCCCAAAAAGCGGACTTAACGCCCGCGACCTGCGAACCACACAGACGACGCCCCAGCCACTGCGATGATGGCGAGGCCCAACAGGGTATATGCGTCGGGCCATTCGCCAAACACCAGCACACCCAACACTGTGGCCACAATCAACTGGCTATAAATCAAAGGGGCGATGACATTAGCGGGCGTGGTGCGGTTGACCAACACCAACAACAGGTTGCCAATCGCCGATCCCATCGCGCTGATCAAAACCAATCCGGCGACTGACATCGTGACCGGTGGAATCGGACCGACCGCAAAGGGCGCAATCAAAATCGCGCCGATCACCAACTGGGACAGCAGCAGAAATCTGGGCCGATACGCGCCCGCCAACCAGCGTGTCGCTACCAGATATGACCCATGCAAACAGCCCGCCAACACGGCAAAGCCGATGCCTGATGTCATGCCAAAACCGGGTCTAACAACGATCAAAACGCCGATAAAGCTAAGACCCAGCAACAATGACCTGCGCCAAGTCACCATCTCTTTCAGCAAAAGCGCAGACAGACCATAAGCAACAATCGGGCCGACAAAAAACCCGCCAAACACATTGGCCATCGGCTCGGTGCGCAGCGCCGTCAAAATGCACACAATGCCGCCCACGATCAACAAGGCGCGCAGCCATAACCGCCAGTCCGCAGCTAAAGCCAAATCGCCACGCTGCAATCCCGCAAACGGCGCGACAACCACGGCGGCCAGCGCAAAGCGGGTCCACGCGACGAACACAGGATCAAATCCCGCACGGCCCAAAACCTTGGCCGCAGCATCACCGGACACGATCAACACCATGGCCGAGACGACCATCAAAACAACGCGGGGCAGGGTGTGGGTCATTTCATGGATAGCCCGTCAGACAAATGCACCCAAGATAGACGCTCTTCCGCGTGATATTGACGGGTTGGGGTGACGGTTAACGGATCGTCCAACAGGGCCGCATAGAAATGAACCTCGTTTGGATATGCATCCGACTTGTAAAACATCTGTGATCCGCACGCGGCACAAAAACCACGTTGCCGACCAGTGCTGCTGTCATAGGTGCGGATGTCATTACCAATCAATTCCCACGTCCCATTCTCTTGACCGATCCACGTCGTAAAGGGCGAGGACGTCGCGCGACGGCAACTTTCACAATGGCAATGGCCGACCCAATTATGGGCGCCGATCAACACAAAGCCACTCGCGCCACACAGGCAATGACCGGATAAGGTTTGCTGGGACGTCTCTGTCATGAAGGCCTCGCTTTGATGTGCAGTATCGGCACAAACTTGGTCAGGCACAAGTCAGGGCATCCGAGTCTGGCAGGCAGCTCATGGTTGCCCTAGGCAAGGCTACGATGCCGTGACCGCAACGCGAAAACCACCAAGATCACACCGCCTATACCCGCCGCAAAACCAAACGACAGAAAGGGGACCAATACATCCCAGTGGGCAGTCTTCAAAAACTTGCTGAAGCCCAACATCAACGCCAAGATCCAGCTAGACCCAGACACACCTGCCACCATCGCCATCGGCAGCAAAATGCGGAACGGCATATCTAACAACGCGATCCCTTCAAAGCGCCGCAAATTAGGGATCACAAAGGCCGCCAGCATAATTGCGTTCAGGGTCAAAACCGACACGACGAACAACTTGCTCCACAACTTTGGCGAGAAAGCCTCAATCGCAATTTCGGTGCGATACCAAACAAGGCTGAGACCAGAGGCCCAAATCAGGACAAAAGTCGATGTCACAACCCAACGGATGCGACGGATTTCTTCCAGATCACTGTTAGACACCGGGCGAGAAATCTTATGCAAAGTCCGCAAGTCCAAATACATGGCCGCGCCCATCCCAATAACGATGGCCAATAAATGTGGGCCGCGAATTGAATCAAGTATTAGTTCGGGGGTCATAAAAAGCCGCAACATTAAAAACAATAATAGTTAACAGTGCATGACATCACAGCGTGCTTTTTGCAATGCGTCTAAGAGACAACTCTCGTCAATCAAACACTAAATCTACCGTTTTGATGTCCTTTCGGCAGCACCCTTTAGGGTCAAACGGAACAAAAAAATGACCAGTCCCCACAGTGTCGTGAAAATTCCGATGGCCCAAAAGATAAGCGGACCAAACAGCAATTTCATCCGAATTTCCATAGAAAGACCGGTGGGTGTGAACTCTGCGCCGTTCAGAAATCGCCACACAGATGGGCCACGATAGCCGATAATATTGTCGGTCCAAGCCCATGCAATCGTGACGAAAATGACGCCCAGCAAGAGTAACAAAACCCCCTTCAAAGGCGACTTCTGGCGGGACTTGCGGACAGAGCGGTGCGATGTCGTCTTCATAGGTGCTTCACATATCTACATCATTTATGCAACTTACGCGGGAAACATTCCCGACGCCAACCAGAAAATTGGTCTTCGTAATTCTGCTGCAATCGACATACGTGCCATGATCAATCTAGCTATCAGCATCGCAGGGGGGCCTTGCGTTGCAGTCATCTCCTTGGTCTAAACGCCTTAACCATAAGGAACGCCCCGATGACCGATATCGCCACCCGTGTCTGGAACCACAAATGGAAGATCGACCCTATTGTGCGGTCGCTCATCGACACCGATTTTTACAAACTGCTGATGTGCCAGTCCGTGTTCCGCAACAAACCGGACACGCAGGTGACATTCTCGCTGATCAACCGGTCCAAACACATCCGGCTGGCCGATCTGGTCGACGAGGGAGAGTTGCGCGAACAACTCGACCACATCCGGTCCCTGTCCCTATCACGGGGCGAAAGCACATGGATGCGCGGCAACACGTTCTACGGCAAACGGCAAATGTTCACGCCCGAATTCATGGACTGGTTCGAAAAACTACGCCTGCCACCCTACCACCTCGAAAAAGTGGACGGACAATACGAACTGACCTTCCAAGGGTCTTGGCCCGAAGTCATGCTCTGGGAAATCCCCGCGCTTGCGGTCCTCATGGAACTGCGCGGGCGGGCAGTCTTGGGCACCATGGGACGGTTCGAGATGGAAATCCTCTACGCCCGCGCCAAAACGCGCGTCTGGGAAAAAGTCGAGGCCCTGCGCGGGGTCGATAACCTCGCCATCGCCATCGCCGACTTCGGCACACGGCGCAGGCACTCCTTCCTCTGGCAAGACTGGTGCGTGCAGGCCATGTCCGAAGGGCTGGGCGATAACTTTGTCGGCACCTCCAACTGCCTGATCGCCAAAGAACGCGACCTCGCCGCTATCGGCACCAACGCGCACGAACTGCCCATGGTCTATGCAGCACTGGCCCCCGACGATGCGGCCCTGCGCCAAGCACCCTACGACGTGCTGGCCGACTGGCAGGCCGAACACGACGGCAACTTGCGGATCATCCTGCCCGACACCTACGGGACTGCGGGCTTCCTCAAAGGTGCGCCCGACTGGCTGACCAACTGGACAGGGATCAGAGTGGACAGCGGCGACCCCGCAACAGGGGCTGAAATGGCCATCAACTGGTGGAAATCCCGTGGCGAAGACCCCACGAAAAAACTGGTCATCTTCTCGGACGGGCTGGACGTCGATAAAATCATTGAACTGCAAACCCAATTCGCAGGACGCTGCCGCGTGTCCTTCGGCTGGGGGACCATGCTGACCAACGACTTCAAAGGACTAACCCCAGACGAATCCCTCGCACCCTTCTCACTGGTCTGCAAAGCCATCTCGGCCAACGGAAACCCCACCGTAAAACTCAGCGACAACCCGAACAAAGCCATGGGCCCCGCCGAAGAAATCGCCCGCTACAAACGGGTGTTTGGGGTCGGGGAACAGGAGAAGGTTGAGGTTGTGGTTTAGCCACATTGAAAGTTCTCGATCTATCCCCATCTACACTACTCCGGAAATTTGGAGGGAATGAATTGGAATTTTTTAAACGAACAAAGGGGTCTTTGGCCGAAAATGAGGATTGGTGGAATCTGGTTTTTGATGATCTCACTGGTGAGCAGAAGGTTACGCACACTTGGCATCACATGGATCCTTATAGATCCAAAGTAACGGGTGACGGTAGCAAGTCTTACACCATTCAGGAGTTCTTAGAGAGCCAATCGCCCGATGATGCGAAAGAAGCGCTCAAAAAGGCGCTCGAAACCAAGGTCTAGTTTATCTAAGAAAATGCAGAGGTGGCGTAATACGAAATGCGCCACCTCAAAACCTGATTACTTAGGTTTTTTAATTGTCTCAACAACATGCGTATTCTTTTGCTGTTGAGCCTTCTTAACGGTAGTGAAGCGACCTGTTTTGGCGCTACGCCCGATTTTTGTCGTCGATTTAGCCATTTGAATCTCCATAGCTAATGACTGACAGGTTGGCCCTGCCGCCCGCGATGCCGATTTGCACCATCTTGATGCGAGCAGCGAAACGTGTAATGCTATACTTCTGACAGCGTGCATTGACGTCGCTACTCGCGATTTTGATGTGCCACGAAGGCCGGCCCTTTGGGTCGGTCTTCTTTTTTCTCCCTCATCGGCCTGAAAAGCAGGGCAACGTTACCGTGAGGGCTAAGCTCTTCTTTTGCGATAGCGCATTTTATGCACTCCTAAACAATGTCACTAAAATCGTCGTCATCGTGATCTCCGGCTTCAATTGAAGCGCTTAGATCAAGATACCATAGGCCGTCTTCTTCAGTATAGCGTCCGGCCTCTTTACCTTTTCGCAGTTCCCCACGGATTGTCGAAAGCGCGATCATTTTTTCATCATCGGTTATTGCGGCATCCTCTATATCTTGCGGTGACGTGCCAATGAATGAATTGTCACTTAAGACGCGGTTGACGAGTTTGCGCGGTAGTCCGCGCGGAGCGCGCTTACGATCATTGTTAACATCTGTCGGGTCGCTCTGTTTCGCATATTTTGTGTCTTCACCCGAAAGTAACGCCAACATGTTGGATTTCGCGTGCTCCTCGCCTGCTGCGAACGCGGCGCGAAGAACGCCCTCAAGGCGCTTCTGTTCTGCCAAAATGATGTCTTCAATCCGAACCATACGAATCCCTAACCTGATGTCATATCTTAAGACACGCCCAACAGTAGCGGCAGTCAATAGATAGCGGCGCTACTATATAGCGTGCGACAACGTTGCGTTAAGGTAACGTAACTTTTCAGCTAAGCGTAATATTGAGGTGCTTGACGCTAACCACCCACAAACCCTAATCACATACTCCTTCACCGTCGTCCCAATCACCTCCCATTCTCCGACAAATCCTGGGCGGAGGATGAAGCTGTCGCCTGCTTTGACCTCCAAGCGGCTGCCGTCTTGGCCGTGGATGACCGAGTGTCCGTCCAAGATGTGACAGTATTCCCATTTGACGTAGGAAACCCACAAAACCCCTAAAATCCCCTTACCCCACCGAACGCCTTATCCGCGGATAAGGTTTTCAGTCGTCGGCGACCTTCCCGCGCAGTTTTTTCACTTCTCCGCGCTCTTTCTTCCCCGCGAGGCGGCGCTTCACTGACCCGTAGGTCGGCTTGGTCGCCCGTCTGCGTTTGGGAACATGCGTGGCCTTAACGATCAGTTCAGCCAGTCGGTCACGGGCCAGTTCGCGATTGCGCGCTTGGGACCGTGTGTCTTGCACAAAGATCACAATCGCGCCCTCTTTCGTCCACTTCTGCCCCGCCAGCCGTTTCAGACGGACCTTCACCGCGGCGGGCAAATTGGGGGACCGCTCGGCCTCGAACCGCAACTCGACCGCCGTGGACACTTTGTTCACGTTCTGCCCACCCGGACCAGAGGCGCGGGTAAAGCTTTCGGTCAGCTCCCATGCCGCCAAAGTGATGTCGTCAGTAATCTTCATAGCGGTAACATAGCCTTCAACAGCCCAAGAAAAAAGGACCACTCCGGCGTCGGAATGGCCCTTCTCTGAATCACGGAGGCGGGTTCGGTTAGGTTGCCCACCTTAGGTTCTCACATTCTAGAGTCTGCCCTAGAAAGCGGCCCCCCAAGTTGTCCCGACTGCCTTCTCCAATACTTCATGATGCACTGGATCACCTCCTTTCAATATGTTTCGCCTATCTAGAAAGTGGCACATATCTGGTAGAAGTCAAAACTTTTTTGACCTCATGTGGTAGTCTGTTGCATCCGTCCAATAATAATGCGGAACGGCACAAGCGCGATCAGCGCAATCGCGATCTTCACGCCCCAGTCAGCCACCGCCAGCGACACCCAAAGCGGCGCCATTGATCCAACGTTCAAGAAAGGCACAGCGTCTTGCGCCCAGATGATCTGCTTTGCCGCAGTCTGGCTGAACCCGTTGAAAGCACTGGAAAAAGCAATGCTAAAGAAAATCGCCGTATCCACAATCGACGAGATCACAGTCGAGACCAGCGGCGCTTTCCACCACGATCCTGCCCGCAAACGGTTGAACACCGCGATGTCCAATAGCTGCGCCAC
>JAIBDT010000037.1 GCA_024686085.1 Loktanella sp. | reverse complement strand
CTGATGATCGTCATTGGAACGCCATTGGTCCGAGAGGCAATGGCGATGACCGCATGAAGACGTGGAAAAGGAGAACACGCGGCTTCGCAAAGAAGCCCGTCTGCTGCGCGAGGAGAGGGACGTGTTAAAGTTGAGGCGTAAAGCAAACGATCCGGTGGATCGTTTGTAGCCGATAACGCGGCGATCTTCTTTGCAGGCCAAAACCGGTGAGATTTGCGTTCATCGACGCCTGGAAAGAAGAATGGGCCGTTGAGTTTCTCTGCCGGATTATGAGGGTCACATCGCGGGGGTCCGTGCTTGGCGGGTGCGCCCTATGAGCCAGCGACAGCGTGGAGACATCAGCTACATCTGGACTGGCGAAGGTTGGCTGTATTTAGCCGTTATCCCTGATTTGTATTCTCGTCGCGTCATCGGTTGGGCCGTTAGTAACCGCATGAAGCGGGATCTGGCGATCCGGGCGTTGGCCATGGCGGTGGCCCTGCGACAGCCGCCGAACGGCTGCATTCATCATACGGATCGTGGGTCGCAATCGTGTTCAAACGAGTATCAAAAGCGTCTCAAAAAGCACGGCTTCAAGGTATCAAGGGGCGGCAAAGGTCATTGTTACGACAATTCCATGGTTGAATGTTCTTCAAATCAATCAAGGCTGAGCTGATCTGGCACAACCGATGGGAAACAAGACGCCAAGCAGAGGGAGCTATATTCCAGTATATCAACGGGTTTTATAATCCTAGGCGCAAGCATTCCGCTGGATGGTAAAAGCCCCTTGGCCTTCGAACGAAAGGCTGCATAAATGAGTTGAGAGACCGGAACATAAGCGGGACAAGGCCAATGAGCCAAATGAATTGGTTGTGCCGATAGCTTTGGATAGCCATCGGTACTATTGTGATCTGGTGTCCCTTGGTCGCGCTTGAGCACCTAATCAACTCATCCCTACCGACAGATTTAAAATATATCCAAAATCTATCTTTGTGCCGCTTTCGATATTCCGAAAATTTCACGTCGCTATTCTAACCTGCGCAGTGCCTTCGTCTGTCCCTCCCGTTCAATTCTCTTGGAATATTGAATTGCTCTCCATAAGGTAGCTTTAGAACGAAGCACCTAGGGAGAACGACAATATGAAATTATTGAAATCATTTGCAGCAGCGACGCTTGTTTTGGCGGCGACACCTGCTTTTGCACAAGAACAACTTTCGATTGCGACAGGCGGAACAGGCGGCGTTTATTATCCGATGGGCGGCGGCTTGGCCGAAATTATCAACAACCACGTCGAAGGCTATGCGGCGACCGCGGAAGTCACCGGTGCGTCTGTTGAAAACATGGGTCTGATCGCGACAGGCGACGCAGATGTTGCGATCGCTTTGGCAGATACTGTGCAGCAAGCCTATACGGGAACTGGTAAATTCGAAGGCCAGCAATTGCCGATGGTCCGCGCGATGGGTGTTGCTTATGCAAACATGGTGCAGATTGTGACACTCGAAGGCAGCGGCATCACGTCTTTGCAAGACATGGTGGGCAAGCGTATTTCCATCGGCGCACCGGGTTCGGGCACCGAAGTCAACGCCGAGCAGATTCTGGGTGCCAATGGCATCACATATGACGATATTGACGAACAGCGCCTGAACTTTAACGAGACCGCAGATGCGCTGGCAAACGGCGATATTGACGCAGGTTTCTGGTCGGTTGGTGCGCCAACGTCGTCGATCCTGAACCTTGCAACAACAAACAATATTGTCATCATCGCCCTGAGCGAAGAAGAACTGGCTGCTGCTGATGCGGCAAACCCCGTCTTTGCGACCACCACACTTACGGGTGGCACCTACGTTGGCGTTGACGACGACATCACCGTGATCGGCGTGCCAAACGTATTGGTCGTTTCTGCCGATATGTCAGACGATCTGGTCTATGCGATCGCAAGTGCGATGTATGAAAATATTACAGAGCTTCAGGCGGTTCACCCTGCGGCAAACGAGACAACGGTCGAACTGGCACTGACAGCGTCACCGATCCCGCTGCATCCCGGTGCGATCCGCTATTTTGAAGAGACAGGTGCGACTATTCCTGACGCTTTGCGCCCGTGACACAAAACTGGGAAGGAGGGCTAACTGCCCTCCTTCTGACCACGGTCCCCACTTTTGCAGAGGCCGCAACCCTAACCGCCACCCGCATCGAGACAGGGGACATACTCGCCACTTTTGAGGTCGCCGATGGCGATGGGTGGTGCATTTTGTGGCACCACTCAGTGCAAGGGTTTGAGGTCTCTGACTGCTATGAGAACCGTGATGGACGCATGGTACTTGTCCGCGCCCACCTGCCCGACTTCGCAGCCGGATTGGACCATATTCCGGGCCGTGGCATTCAGGTTTCCGACGGGAACGGTGGCTACTTTATCGAAGAGATTAACGAAGCCGTGCCGAATAATGCCTATGTCCTTCGTCCCGGTGCCGGACTTGTCGATCACCGGATCAGCATCGGTGCGACCCAAGTTTCACTTTCAAAGGTTGCGCCGCGTGAGCGGGTCCGCATCGCCTTAACTGAGAATTGATCAAAATGACTGCAGAGCTTTCAGAACGCCCACCAATGCCGCAACCAACAACAGCCACACCGCGCAATATCTTGCGGTTGATTGCTGCCATCGGCATTGCGCTGTCGCTTTTCCAGCTCTACGCAGCAGGCGTCAAACCACTTGGATTGTTCTTTCAGCGCCCAATCCACCTTGGTTTCATTCTGGTTCTTTGTTTCTTGATTTACCCGGTTTACGGCCAAGACCGCGCACGCGGCAAACGCGGCTGGGCAATTGATGGCGCATTAATAATTTGTTCAATTTTAATCGGTGCCTGGGTGCCTATGAACATTGACGCCATCGCAAATGCGATTTTTCCTCGCCAAATTGACGTGATGGTCGGCGTTGTCACGGCTTTGGTTGTGCTTGAAGGCGCCCGTCGTGCGGTGGGGTTGGGTATGACGATTATCGGTGCCACGTTCATTGCCTATTCCTTTGCTGGCAGTCGTGGTGAGCTGCCGTTTCTTGCGGACTGGATGCCCGGTATTCTGAACCATCGCGGCTATACGCTTGAACGTCTGGCCAGTCAGTTGACCTTGGGGGCAGAGGGTATTTTTGGTCTGCCGCTGGGTGTCGCTGCGACATTTATCTTTGTATTCGTCCTGTTTGGCGCATTCCTAGAGGTCACAGGCGCGGGGAAGTTTTTTATTGATTTGGCATATGCTGCGACAGGCAAGCAACGTGGTGGCCCTGCAAAGGCGGCAGTGATTGCCTCGGCCGGCATGGGGTCCATCAGCGGTTCTGCCATTGCCAATGTAGTGACGACGGGTGCTTTTACGATTCCGCTGATGAAAAAGCTGGGCTACAGACCTGCACAAGCAGGTGGGATCGAGGCGGCGGCGTCCACGGGCGGGCAGATCATGCCGCCGCTGATGGGCGCAGGCGCGTTTCTGATGTCCGAGTTCACCCAAATCCCCTATGTCGATATCGTGCTGGTCTCAATATTTCCTGCGGTCTTGTATTTCGGCGCGGTCTACCTGTTGGTGCACATCGCAGCTGTCAAGCAGGGGATGAAGGGCCTCCCTGCCAGCGAATTGCCCAAAGTCCGAGACGTCATGATGGGTGGATGGCACTTTTTATTACCGCTTGTGGCGCTCGTGTTTCTGCTCGTTGCGGGCTATTCGCCGATGCGCGTCGGATTTTATGCAATCGTGTCCGTGATCGCAGCAGCGTCAGCGCGGGCAATGTGGGATTTCGCGACGCAAGGCCCGTCGGCGCAGAAGTTTTCAGCACTATGCAAGCGTGGCCTGTCCCTGACGGCAGAGGCGATGGAACTGGGCGCGCGCAATGCCGTGGCCGTGTCGATGGCATGTGCGGTTGCGGGTATCATTGTCGGCGTGGTTGGTCTGACGGGACTTGGGCTAAAGTTCTCGTCAATGATGATCGCGTTCTCGGGCGGCAATATCGTTCTGGCGCTATTCCTTGTGTTGCTGGCAAGCCTGATTCTGGGCATGGGCCTGCCTGTGACCGCCGCCTATATCGTCCTGATCATTCTGGTCGGCCCTGCCCTAACATCGGAATTTGGTGTCCCGATCCTGATCGCGCACCTTGTTGTGTTTTGGTATTCACAAGACAGTAACGTCACCCCACCGGTGGCGCTTGCGGCCTTTGCAGGGGCTGCGATTGCGGGGTCAAAACCAATGGAGACGAGTTTTCAGTCATGGAAGTTCGCAAAGGGCCTGTATCTGATCCCACTGTTCATGGTGTTCAACCAAAGCATCATTCTTGGTGGGCCAGTCCCGTTGGTTATGTGGAACGGGTTTTTGGCAATTATTGCATTAACTGCGTTTGCGGCATGTCTCGAAGGCTATCTGTTTGCGCCAATCACGATGTGGTTGCGCCTGTTGATTGTCCCGGCGGTGGTCGCAGTGTTCTGGCCTGACTTCATGATTGAAGCGGCAGGTGCTGCCGCTTTGGTCGCGATACTGGCTTTGAACTGGGCACAGGGGCGCAAGTCCGGACAAGTGGCAGAAGACATAACGATCTAGCAAGGCACGACATATGAAAGATTTAACGGATATTCTTATCGTTGGCGGCGGCATTATCGGTATGGCCACCGCGCTCGAACTGCAGTCATGCGACGGTGCCGCGAAGATTACTGTGCTGGAGAAAGAAGCGACCCCCGCCGTTCACCAGTCGGGGCATAATTCGGGCGTAATCCATGCGGGTGTCTATTATGCACCCGGTAGTTTGAAGGCACGATTTTGCCGCGCAGGTGTGCAAGCAACCGAAGCGTTTTGCACGGAGCATGGCGTCCCGTTCGACAGGGTCGGCAAGCTGATTGTTGCGACCAGCGATGCTGAAGTGACGCGGTTGTCCGCACTTGGTATGCGAGCACGCAGTAACGGTATTGACATCCAAGATGTTGACGAGGCCGCGCTGCGCAAGATGGAGCCGCATATCAACGGACGAGCGGCACTATTTTCCCCATCAACGGGTATCACCGATTACAAGCAGATGACCGCTGTCATGGCCAATTTGTTCGTGCAGCGGGGTGGCATCATTCGCTATGGTGAACAGGTTATCACGGGCAGAGAAACTAGCACCCACGTCGCCGTCACGACACATCACGGCGAGATCCATGCTGGGCGTGTCGTGACCTGTGCGGGTCTACAATCGGACCGCGTGATCCGCACCTTTGGCCAAGATCCGGGCTACCGCGTTGTCCCGTTTCGCGGCGAATTTTTCCGCCTGCTCAACCAGCCTGACGACCTCGTGCGGCACTTAATTTACCCCGTCCCTGACCCAGAGCGCCCGTTTCTTGGTGTTCACCTGACGCGCAAGATCGCGGGCGGCTTTACAGTTGGCCCAAATGCGGTGCTGGCGTTTAAGCGCGAAGGCTACAAGCTGACCGACTTTTCGGCCAAAGACCTTTCAGAGACGTTCGGTTATGCAGGATTCTGGCGTATGTTGGCGCAAAATGCAGGCTCGGCTGTATCTGAATTGACAGCATCAGTGTCCAAACGCGCCTACTTGAAACGCATTCGTAAATACTGTTCGCATGTTCAATTAAAAGATCTCTCGCCCTACCCTGCGGGTGTGCGTGCGCAGGCGGTAGCACCAGATGGCAACATTATTGATGACTTTCTGTTTGTGCGATCTGCAAGGTGTTTGCACGTTGGCAATGCGCCCTCTCCTGCGGCGACTGCTGCGGTGCCTATCGCCGCACATATCGCCACGACACTGTTTGAACCACACACGCAGTCATAGCGAGGCAATCACCGGTTCGCGCGTGCCAAAAGCGCGACTGCCGCAAGTCCAATCAGAGAAATCATCAAGGCGGCTGGAGCTGCTTCTGCAATATTTTCGAGCGATGCTTTTGCATGAACCCGCGTCGCGAGCGTCTCGAAATTGAACGGTCGTAACAAAAGCGTCGCGGGCAGCTCTTTGACCGCATCCACGAAAACCAATAGCAGCGCCGACCCAATGGACCCTTTCACAAGCGGCAGGTGCACAGCCCGCAAGGTCCCGCCCGCCGAGCGTCCAAGCGACCGTGCAGCCATTGGCAAACTTGGTGCAACCCGACCCAAGGCGGCATCTGCCGTGCCTTGGGCAATAGCAAAAAACCGCACGACGTATGCCAAGACCAATGCGGCGGCGGTTCCTGTAAACAAAAGCCCCGGATCATAACCGGTCAGCGCCAAAACCATGTCCGCAAATTGGTTATCAAATGCCGCCAAAGGCACCAAAATGCCAAGTGCCAAAACAGCGCCCGGTGCGGCGTAACCAATTGCTGTTATGGGCATCAACATCGCGGGCAGTTTGGCCCCGCTTAACCTGACACCATAGACCATGAAAACACCGCCCAGAACGGTTAGGATCGCGGCGAGACCTGCCACGAAAACTGTGCGAATGATCGCAAGGTGCAGACCTGACGCGCTCCATTCGCTGGCATCCAACGCGTGTGATGCAAGCACTGACATTGGTAGGACAAACCCGATCAGGATAGGCCAAACGCAAAGACATGTCAGCATCCATCCCTTAGCCCTGCTCAGCTGGGCGGGTTCAACGGGGCGCGCATTTCGCGCCGCCATAAAGAACCGGCTTTTGCGCCGAGACAGTTTTTCGAGGGTCACAAGGATTACGATGATACTCAGCATGCAGGTCGCCAGCTGCGCCGCCCCGCCAAGGTTGCCCCCTTGAAGCCAGACAGAGAAAATCCCTGTCGTCAAAGTTTGGACCGCAAAATAATCAACTGTGC
Source organism: Loktanella sp. (assembly GCA_024686085.1). Taxonomy (GTDB): domain Bacteria; phylum Pseudomonadota; class Alphaproteobacteria; order Rhodobacterales; family Rhodobacteraceae; genus Yoonia. The sequence continues at coordinate 25,586 of JAIBDT010000037.1, read as the reverse complement.
CAAAATCATTGACTGTTTCCATCATCACAACCGCGACGCCCGCAACAATTGCAGGCCGCGCCAGCGGAAAGCCGACCCGCCAAAATCGCGCAAACGGCCCAGCTCCCAGTGCACGCGCAACGTCATAGCTGGCTGCGGATTGCTCGCGAAATGCGGCGCGCGCCAAAATATAGACATATGGATAGAGCGCCGCAGTCAGTACCACAATCGCAGCACCTCTGGTGCGGATTGCAGGAAATGCGTAGTCTTGCGCGTTTTCCCAACCCAAAGTTGCACGCAAAACTGTTTGCACGGGGCCCGCGTATTCAAAGAAATCAACCAACGCGTAAGCCCCGACATATGCAGGCACGGCCAATGGCATCAAAAGCGCCCATTGTAACCAGCGCCGTCCCGGAAATTGGTACATCGCGACGCCCCAAGCAGCCCCAGTGCCAACCAGTGCAGCCAGCAGCCCGACGCTAACCATCAAGATTGCCGTGTTTGATAGGTACCGCGGTAGCGTTGTCCTGATCAGGTGTGGCCAGATATTATCAGTCGGGTGGAACGCGAACCAAATCACCGCCAAAATCGGCAGCAAAACAATGATCGCAATTATCGCAGCCCCCACGGACCAAAGGTCAGCAAGGGGTTTGCGACGCGCAACAGGGATTATCTGACTAGTTTTATCGGACATTACAAAACCGCAATTATCGGAAAGCAGTTTAACTGTCCAGAAATCCCACTATGATAGTGGCAATCAAAATGAAAAGACGGCCAGAGCACATGCAAATCGCACTCCATATCGGCGCAAATTGCACCGACGATGATAGAATCCTAAAGTCCCTGCTGAAAAACGCGGGCAGTTTTTCTGCGGATGGCATCAAGATACCGGGTCCTGGAAAGTATCGTAGGCTTTTGCGCGAAACAATTCAGAACCTGAATGGCGCACCACCCGCTGCAAATACCCGCGGAATTTTGCTGGATGCCATTATCGACGATGATGACGCATCACGCGTTGTTTTAAGCAACGCCAATTTCATATGTATCGCAAACCGAATCTTTGACCGCGGCATCTTTTACGAGCAGGCAGAATCAAAACTGTCCGCCCTGCACCTGCTGTTTCCGGAAGACGACATCGAGATTTTCCTCGCATTGCGCAACCCTGCGACGTTTTTGCCTGTCGCATTTGCGGAATCAAAAGCTGATACGCCTGACGCTTACCTCAAGGGTCTGCACCCGACACAAATCAGATGGTCCGACCTTGTCCGCCGCATCCAACACATGTTTCCGCAAACAAAATTGACAGTCTGGTGCAATGAAGACACGCCTTTGATATGGGCGGAAATCTTACGAGCTATTTCAGGTGTCGAGAGGGATCAAAAAATTACGGGTGGATTTGATCTGCTTGCGTCGATCATGTCTGACGAGGGGATGAACCGGTTTTTGAACTACCTGAGATCACACCCGCCAAAGTCAGAAGCGCAAAAGCGCCGCGTTATTGCTGCGTTCTTGGACAAATATGCGGTGGAAGATAAAATCGAAGAGACCGTCGACATGCCGGGCATGACGGATCATATGGTCGAGGAATTGTCACAAATCTACGAAAATGACGTAGATTTTATCGAGCAACTACCCGGCGTTACGTTTATCGCCCCCTAAGAAAGCAAGGCGCAGAGATCATCTGCGCCTCATTAAATTACATGCCAAGTGCAGCCATGTAGATTTCCATCACCGCTTCTTCTTCGGCAAGGTCATTGGCGTCACGCTTGCGGATTGCGATCACTTTGCGCAGCACCTTGGTGTCGTAGCCGCGGCCCTTTGCCTCTGCCATGATCTCTTTTTGACCATCAGCAATGTCTTTCTTTTCCGCTTCGAGCCGCTCGTAGCGTTCGATGAATTGGCGCAGCTCTTCGCCGGCGACATTTGTTGGTGTATCAGTAACTGCATTATCCATAGGACGCTCCTGTAGCTGTTTGCATCTTCCCTAGCCCGCAGGCACGATCCCCGCAACCCTTGCGAAGCAGTCCAGTATTCGTTACGCGGAATACGATCTAATCCAAAGGGAATGCGATGATTATCTTGGCCGGTGCAACACTGTCAATCTTGGGCCTAATCGGCATCATTTACAGCATCATCGCCGTTGCACGTGCAAAACGTGCAAAGTTGGACGACGCCGAGTTGCGTGCGCGTTTGGGAAAACTGCTGCCCATCAATTTGGCCGCTTTGCTGGTATCGGTTATCGGCTTGATGCTGGTCGTTGTCGGGATTGTTCTGGCCTAATCTAACGGGCAGAACACTTCGTACAAACGCTCGAGAATTGGCCGCACCCGCGCGTCGGCCAGCCGATACCGCATAACCCGTCCATCACGGTCACATGCCACAAGCCCCTCGCCGCGCAATCGCAGCAATTGCCCTGAGACATATGATTGTGATGCGCCGATGGCGGCCTCGATTTCCGTGACCGTCTTTTCACCCGGCACCAAGGCACAGAGGATTCGCAGTCGACTAGGGTTTGACAAAGCTTTCAGGACCGCTGCCGCATCTTCTGCGGCTGCGTCCATTGGGTCGGGATCTTGCGTCAGTTTATTTCGCATGACCCAAATATAAATTACAAAATAATACATTGCAAGATTGAAATGTTTTATTCGACTCTATAAGTATCGGTCAGCGCGCAACGAGATGCGCATCAAATATTAAGGAATGAAAATGAACCAAGATTGGTTAATGGGATTAATAGGCGGGGGGCTGATCGGCACCTCTGCCGCTATTTTCCTGCTCGTGAATGGCAAGGTAATGGGTGCGTCTGGCTTGATCGGTGGATTGGTTGACAAGTCTGGATTAGGCAACTGGCAAGAACGCGCATTTTGGATAGCAGGACTTGTGGTCGCCCCTGCCCTGATGACGCTGATGTTTGGATTGAAGCCAACAAACGTAACAGGCAACATTCCGGTGATTATTGTCGCGGGCCTGTTGGTCGGCATCGGCACGCGAATCGCGAATGGCTGCACGTCGGGCCATGGTGTCTGCGGTATTTCGCGCATGTCGCTCCGCGGCATTGTCGCAACAGTCTTTTATATTGGCGCAGGTGGTCTCACGATGATCATCTTTAAACATGTTCTAGGAGTAATCTAATGCGGAATATTGCAGCATTGATCGCGGGCGCGATGTTTGGCGCTGGTTTGCTGATCTCAGGGATGACGAACACGAAAAAGGTCCAGGGATGGCTGGACGTCTTTGGTGATTGGGATCCGACCCTTGCTTTTGTTATGGGCGGCGCGATCATTCCGATGGCAATCGCTTGGCGCATCACGGAGGGCCGCAAGCCTGCACTTGGTGGCGCGTTCCCTGAAAAGCCTAACCCTGTCCTTGGTCGCAAATTGGTCATTGGATCGGTGATGTTTGGCGCTGGTTGGGGGCTTGTTGGCCTTTGCCCTGGCCCTGCCCTCGCCTCGATCACCTTTGGTGGCGTTGGCGGTTTCGTATTCTTGCTGGCCATGCTTGCTGGTATGCTTATGGCACCCCCACTGCGTGCCAAGCTAGATTAATTAAATCGTGAAGCGGAAGAAGTAAAATGGATATTAAGCACATTACCCCTGACTACGCGGTCAGCCCCCAGATTGACCCCAACGACCTGCCCGCGATTGCTGCGGCCGGCTTTAAAGGAGTTATCTGCAATCGTCCGGATGCCGAAGTACCGCCGACCCATCAAGCGGATGTCATCAAAATCGCCGCTGAGGCTGCGGGGTTAACTTTCACGCGCATCCCCGTTACGCACCAAGGCCTGAACATGCAGATGGTGAAGGATCAAGCAGCCGCGATGGTTGCAGCGGGCGGTCCGGTGTTGGCCTATTGCGCATCAGGAACACGCTCATCGATTGTTTGGTCTCTATCCCAAGCGGGGAAAATGTCGACGGACGATATTTTGGCGGCAACGGCATCCGCTGGTTATGACTTGGGCGGCATGCGTGGCCAACTTGATATGTTGGCGGCTCAAAACTAGTCGGCTTGCAAAACGGCTTCCCCCGTTTTTGGCGGGGGAATGTCGCGCATGACGGTGGCGACCGGGGTTTCTAACCGGACCGCTCTCAGCCCTCCGGATTGCCCCAACCTTGCGGAGCCGACTTCGACTCCTTCGGGTGCAAATAATCGCACAGACGATACGGTAGCCCCGTAGAGGGGCAAAACATCGCCCACTTGCAGCGTATTCACCTGACCAATCGTAAGCTTCGTCCGGCATAAGATTGCATCAAGCGTCGCTGGCGCATTGATGACCGCACGGTTCATTTTAATGTCCCATCCGCTATCTCCCAGATCCGTTTCCGGAACAATCGGCTGCGATGTATGGTTAGGAAGCGCCAGAATGATTTCGCCAAGGCGTTCGCCCACGTCCAAATCAATGGTCAAACGCATTAAACGATAATCCGCATCTTCCAGTGCAAGTCCGACAGATCGCAGGCTATCAAAAGGATCGCCCAGCGACACATCGTCGACCCATCCGTCCAAATCAGACCCTGCCGTGGTTTCAGGCAGCAATTTAAGGAGCATTTCACAGACGGGCGCTGCCAACACCATATCGGTCGTTGTCGGAGACCGCTCGATTTGTGGTGATTTTGAAAGGCTACCGATGGTCTGCATTTCGATAACAGCAGCCCGCATCTGGGCATCCAAACCGATAAACCCTGTGACTTCGCCCAACCGCAGGAGCCCCGCGTAAAGGTAATCGTTTGGAAGGGTCTCGATAACAGCTTCAAGTTGAAGAGTTTCCTCGCCCACGCTTGTGACCGACAAAGACAGGCCCAGTGCCTTATCCGCAGCGCGGGTCATCGCCACACGTAAAGCACGCGAAGACGTCAACGGCACATCAGATGTCAAAGGTGCCTGTCGCACCGCCATACGGGCAAGGATAGATGTTTGATTGTCCACGGATATCTACAGCGCCAATTAACCAATACTTTGGTGACCATAACCCGTTAACTGTTACCTTTTTCCTAAGATCGTCGTGCTTGGTAAGACAACACGGAATGCGGCGCCGCTTTGACCGGGCAAATAACCGATGGTGCCACCAAGACGCCCCATAATCTCGCGGCAGATCGCAAGACCAAGCCCTGCACCCCCTGCTTTGGATTGATCAGAAATGCGCGAAAATTTTTCAAAAATCATTTGTTGGCTGCCCGCGGGGATACCTGATCCATTATCGACAAAATCAACAACATAACGATCTTCTATTTTTGCGGCTTTAATGCGCAACTGCGGATTGTTCGCGTCACAATACTTGCGTGCGTTACTGATGAGGTTGATGAAAACCTGCGCTAAGCGGTCAATATCAGTGCGCAATACGATTGTTTCATTTGATCCATCACGCAGAATGGTCAAACCGGCGTCGCTCCCGCCTGCAGCACTAACCGAGCGGTCAAGAACGTCACGCAGGTTTCCTGCTTGGTCCTGAAGCGTCACTTGCCCATTAGCTAAAACCGACAAATCAAGAAGGTCGTCTAACAATCGCGTCAGCCGAAGGGTCTCATCATGGATAATCCCTGCGTACCGCTCCTGTTCAACGGCAGGCGTTTCGCCATCACGCAAAATCTCGGAGAATGACCTGATTGAGGTCATTGGGGTTCGCAATTCATGGCTGATCTGGCTGAGGAATGCGTCCTTTTGGACGGATAAAGCCGTCAGCTTTTCGTTCGCATCCTGCAACGCGCGCGCTGTGCGATCTTGTTCGGCGGATTTTGCTTCGAGCTGATTGGAGTATTCCAAGATTTGTGCGGCCTCATCAGCAACCGCAATCAAATCTTCGACCGTCACGCCGCTTCCTTCGATTAGTTGCCCAATCATTGCGTGTGCCGTCGCCGCACCTACTGAGCCCGCCAGTTCTCTTTCGAGCCGCTCGATAAAGTCTGGTGTCACATCTGGCAGATAACCGTCTTTTCCTTGCGCCTTGGCTTCTTTCAAGAAAAACGATTGTGCCTCGGTGCCGCCGATGATCCGTTGAGACATAATCATCAAGTCTTCGGCCCCTGCGGCACTGCTGCGCCATGCGGAGGAACCAGCCGAGTAATCAAATACGTTAACCATCTGTGCGCCCTGCAACCGTTCAAGCGGAGTTGGAAACGTAAACACAGACCCTAAGAAGAACATAAGCATATTCAACAACATGGACCACATAAACCCATGGACGAGGCTATCCATGCCTTCAAATCCGAACAAGGCGTTTGGCCGCAACCAACCGATCCCGAAGGGGCCGATTTCAACCGCGCTTTGTGTCATAATCGCGTCGATCCCGAAGCTGGGCAGAAACAATGTCCAGCCCCAAACGATAAAGCCAGTGGTCAGCCCCATTGCGGCCCCGATACGAGTCGCACCACGCCAGAAGATGCCCCCGATCAAGGCTGGTAGCACTTGCACCGCCCCCGAAAACGACACCAAGCCGATTGCCGCCAAGGCTGTACCGCCGCCAGAAAACCGGTAGTAAAGATAGCCTAACAGCAACACGCCTGCGATGGACAAGCGCCGGGACAGCAAGATCACGTAACGCACGTCGCCCGACCTATTGGCCCCGCCTCCCGGCTGCGTGCTGAGCCAGATTGGCACAGCAATGTGGTTCGAGACCATCGTCGCCAAGGCAATTGTCGACACAATCACCATTGATGTCGCCGATGAGAACCCGCCGAGGAATGACAGCATCGCCAAACCGTCGCGTCCTTGGCTAAGTGGAACAGTCAAAACAAACAGATCCGGATTTTGCCCGAACGGAAAAATACCCAGCCCAACAACCGCAATCGGGATCACAAAGAGGCTCATAAGAAGCATATAAGCAGGAAATGCCCACCCCGCCACGTTAAGATGTCTCTCGTCGACGTTCTCAACGACCAAAACCTGAAACATACGTGGCAGGCAAATAAAGGCCGCGGCTGACAGAAAAATCACGCTAGCCCACCGTCCGCCGCTTTGCTGCCACTGCGCAATTGGCGAGGCATCGATTTGTTGCAACATTTGGGCTGGACCGCCTGCGAGCCCCCAAACCACAAATATCCCGACGGCCATCAAGGCCACGAGTTTCACCACCGCCTCGACTGCAATCGCCATGACGATGCCGTGGTGCCGCTCGTTTGCATCCAGATTGCGCGTCCCAAACAGCACGGTGAAAACAGCCAAGCCAATCGCCACTGCAAAGGCCGCGCCGTTTAGTTCTTCATGCCCCCACGACCCCCCTCCCGCTTCGGCGAAAACCGCAAACGACAAGGTCACGGACTGCAATTGCAACGCGATATAAGGAGTGGTGGAAATGACAGCCATCGCAGTCACAATCACCCCCAATGAGGTCGATTTCCCAAAGCGCGAAGAAATCAAATCGGCTATCGACGTAATTCGCTGAATGCGCCCAATCCGCACGAGCCTGCGTAAGATCCACCACCACCCGACCATGACCAATGTCGGCCCAAGGTAGATTGCAAGGTATTCCAACCCCGACCGCGCCGCATAGCCAACCGCTCCGTAGAATGTCCAAGCGGTACAGTAGATCGACAGAGATAGGGTGTAGACAATCGGTGATTTCAACCAACCGCCATAGCCGCGCTGCGCGCGTCTTTCTGCAAAGAATGCAACGCCAAAGAGAAAAGCAACGTAAAGCAATGCCACCGCAACAAGGATATTGAACGACACCATTAACTTGGGTCCGTTGCCTGTGGTTTGGGCGCGTCACTTTTTACGGCGCGTGAAATAATAGCGGCAAGTCCTATCAGCCCTTTCCAAACGACAAACAGATAAACAAGCACTTGGCTTGTTGTTACGCCACTCCCGTCGGGTGCTGCATTGGTCCAAAGTAGAGGAATGAATAATAATACCGCACCAAAAATGGGCACTGCCCGCGCCAAGTCGCGCATTCTGCGGCGCTGATAGGCCTGCCGTTCCAGAAAAACGGATGAGGCAGAAGGCTTTTTCATGCCTCGATCAAGCTGCGCACGTTGTCGCGCACTTCCGCATTCGAAAACGGCTTTGTCATAAAGTGGTTCGCACCAAGGCGCAGCGCCATTTCGCGGTCTTTTGTCTGCCCGCGTGCCGTCAGCATCATCACGGGTATCTTCGCCGAGATCGGATCGGCGCGCAGGTCTTGCAAAATATCAAATCCGCTGCGACCCGGTAGCATAACGTCGAGAATTATCAGGTCAGGTGGAAACGCCAGTACTTTTGTCATCGCTGTATCGCCGTTCTCGTGCGTGTGCACGGTAAACCCATCCCGCGATAGAATAAAACTGATTGCCTCAATAATGTTGGGCTCGTCTTCGATCAATAAAACGCGCTTGGCCATTTAATTTATTTCCCCCCGAAGACGATCAAGTGGGTGATCGTGTTCAATCTCTGACTATCACGACAAAATGCGACGCTGTCAAAGAGACAACTTGTCTCTATAAGACAGATGGCTCTCTGCGTGCAGCACAACTATCGCGCGGACAGATACGGCAAGAAACGCCGACACTGATCGCTGGTGCTACGCCTTGAGGCTGATCAAAGATGACCAACATCGTAGACCGCAACAATTGCGGCACGTCAAAACCGATCGTGCCAATGGGGTGCGCAACTGCGTAGCACAGCAAGCGCTGCGCATTCGCGCCCGGTAACGTTACTTCGGCTCGAATGGGTTGGTTGGGTCGCGAAAACGCTGTGAACACGGGCCATAAAGGACATCCGGCACCTGACCGCGGCATCGCAAAGCCCGCAACATGTTTTACCAATAACAGGGCACCTGACGAGTCTGCCACGGCAAGCCCCATCGGAGGATGTTCCCCGCCCGCGGGCAAGCAAGACATGCGGCGCAAGACTGCCGCGGTCTCCACACCAAACTGCGTGGCCAATTGCACAGGATCATACCCCGTCGTGGCCGCAGCGCTTGAAAATGTATTGAACGGCATTTCTTTGGCATCGGCCGCATAGGTTTTCAAGTGCGCTTCGAGAACCGTTTTCGCGGCCGCCCCACGAAGCCCTGCATCTTGCATAACCGCCCCAATCGCCGCTTGGCCTTTTTCTTCAATAGCTGGAAAATGGTAGCCTGCTTTTGCAAGCGTCGCTTCCACCTCTTCTAGTGGGGCCAAATGTGGCGTTCCGTCCGCTTTGGATGAGTCGAGATAATTAATGAGCGCTTCGCTGCTTTCCGCCAGCCGAATACTGTCGTCATAGATATTTCGGTGAAAGCGGGCTTCCCAATCTGCGTCCAGATTTTCGCCCCCTACCAAGATTGATGCACTCGATCTGATCGACGTGACCGCGGAAATCACTTCGTGCAATGATCCCGCCAGTTCGGGATCATATGTCATTCGATCGCTAAAGACTTGCACCTGTTGTTCTAGCGAGGCCAAGCGTTTGGCTTGCGCGACAATCAAATTGCCCCATCCGGGATAGCGGCCTGCAAATTCTTCCGTTCGTGCAATTTCGACGGGCAATGACATCTCGGCGGCGGCACCGCGCAGCCCGTCCAAAATCGCGGTGTCGGCCCCACGGGTCAGCTGGTCAGGTGCAATTTCAAGTGCGCGTCCAATTTCGGACAATAGCTTACCCGCGATTCTGCGGCGGTTATGTTCGATAAGATTAAGATACGACGGTGATATGCCAACGGTTTGGGCAAGGTCGGCCTGCCGCATTCCTTTATCAATACGGCGTTCACGGATCCGGCTTCCTGCTATCCCAATCACTGGCATCGTGAATTTCCCTGTTGTTTCAGCAGCTTTCTGCACTTGCGAGAAAACTGATTTACAAAATTAACAAACTTCGTGTGGATAACTTTACTAATTCGTTAAGCAATTGCAATGCCCTGTTGCTCGAATGGGCCCCTTGCCCCGATGCTACCCTCACACTGTAAAGTGTCGGCCGTGCGAGCGAGGAGGCTCAATCGGTACTGAAACTTAAGGGAGGATAATAATGTCCATTTCTAATTTCTCACGTCGTGGGTTGATCAAGACGGGTGCCATCGCTGGCGCAAGCTTGGCGGTTCCGACGTATCTGCGTGCAGAATCACATGCAGGTTTCACGAATGCGCCAACTGGTAGCACTGTGAAGTTCGGTTTTAACGTTCCACAAACTGGTCCTTACGCTGAAGAAGGCCTCGACGAGCTGCGCGCACAAGAGCTTGCTGTTGAGCACCTCAACGGCATGGGCGACGGTGGTATGATGAACACCTTCTCGTCCAAAGCTTTGGACGGTACCGGTATTCTTGGCAAAAAAGTCGAGTTCGTCACAGGCGATACACAGACAAAATCTGACGTGGCACGTGCATCTGCACAGTCCATGATCCAGAAAGATGGCTGCATCATGATCAACGGTGGATCTTCCTCCGGTGTGGCGATTGCGGTTCAGGGTCTGTGCCAAGAAGCAGGCGTGATCTTCATGGCTGGCTTGACACACTCTAACGATACAACTGGTAAAGATAAGAAAGCCAACGGCTTCCGTCACTTCTTTAACGGTTACCAGTCTGCTGCGGCTCTTGGTCCAGTTCTTGAAAAAGAATACGGCACAGAGCGTCAGGCATACCACCTGACAGCTGACTACACTTGGGGCTGGACACAGCAAGAATCCATCGCGGCAACAACAGAAGCAATGGGTTGGACAACAACTCAGAACGTTCTGACACCAGTTGGCGCAGGTGACTTCTCGTCCTACATCGCACCAATCCTGAACTCCGGCGCTGATACATTGATCTTGAACCACTACGGTGGGGACATGGTTAACTCTTTGACACAGGCTGTTCAGTTCGGTCTGAAAGACAAGCAGGTTAACGGCAAAGACTTCACAATCATCGTGCCGCTCTACTCTGAGCTTATGGCCGCTGGTGCGGGTTCCAACATTCAGGGCGTTTATGGCTCCATGAACTGGAACTGGCAGTTGTCTGACGAAGGTACTGCTGCGTTTGTTAAGTCGTTCGGCGAAAAGTATGGCTTCCCGCCATCCAACGCTGCGCACACTTGCTACGTTCAGACGCTGCTTTATGCAGATGCTGTTGCACGTGCTGGTTCGTTCAACCCATGTGCAGTTGTCGAAGCTCTGGAAGATTTTGAGTTCGACGGCTTGGGCAACGGTCCAACAACATACCGTGGTTCCGATCACCAGTGCTTCAAAGACGTCTTGGTTATGAAGGGCACAGATGCTCCAACCAACCAGTACGACACACTTGAAATCGTTGAAGTAACACCACGTGCACAGGTCGAGTATGATCCTGAGCACCCAATGTTTGCTGGCGGTGACTTGGGCGCGTGTAACCCAGGCGCATAAGCGTTAACGACGAAATCGGACCGGCGGCCATCTGAGTGGCCGGTCCACCCTGCCCCTCCATTCATGACGGGGCTTTCCACCAGACAAAATGGGGCTAGTCCGATGGACGCATTTATTCTTCAAATTCTTAATGGTTTGGATAAGGGATCGGCATATGCTTTGATCGCCCTTGGCCTGACCTTGATCTTCGGCACCTTGGGTGTCGTTAACTTCGCACATGGTGCGTTGTTTATGATCGGTGCGTTCGTCGCCGTGACGATGCAAAAAATCTTTAATCTCAGCTTCTTGACGGTTGATGAGACGCAAAAAGACTTTTTGGGCAACCCGCTAAAGGTCGAAACACCCTACGTTGAAGCGTGGTTCGGTGATGCCATGGGCAACTGGTTGCAAGACTGGTCTGTTCCGTTATCGATCCTTGTCGTTATTCCTGTTATGTTCTTTTTGGGCTTTGTTATGGAGCGCGGTCTGATCAAGCACTTCTACAAGCGCCCCCACGCCGACCAGATCCTTGTGACATTCGGCCTTGCGATCGTCATTGGCGAGATCATCAAAGCGTTTTACGGCGCAAACCCTATCCAAACGCCTCCTCCAACTGCGTTCTTGGGAACGATCGACGTAGGCAGCTGGCTTGGCTTTGCTGAAAACACGATTGCCTATCCCACATGGCGCATTGTTTACTTTGGCTTCTCTGCCGTGATCATCGCCGCTGTCTTCGCCTTCTTGCAGTTCACCACCTTCGGGATGGTTGTGCGTGCTGGCATGGCGGACCGCGAAACGGTTGGCCTACTGGGTATCGACATCGACAGGCGCTTTACCTTCATGTTCGGCCTTGCCGCAGCAGTCGCTGGTATGGCGGGTGTGATGTACGCGCCGATCTTGTCTCCACATTATAACATCGGCATGGACTTTCTTGTGCTATCATTCGTTGTGGTTGTTGTTGGCGGCATGGGCTCTTTGCCCGGCGCTGTCTTGGCGGGCTTTATGCTTGGCATCCTGCAATCCTTCGCATCCATGAACGAAGTTAAGGCGCTGATCCCTGGTATTGACCAAATCATCATCTACCTCGTTGCAATTATCATTTTGCTGACCCGTCCTCGTGGCCTTATGGGTCGCAAAGGCGTGATGGAGGAATAATCATGCTCGGTCTCAATTCCCGCGACTTCAAACTCTTCATTATCGTCTGCATCATGGCTCTTGTTGCACCGGTTCTTCTTAACCCCTTCCCGACGGAATCCGCCTTAGGTCAAAGCTTTAACGCAGGTTATCCTGCGCTGATGCAGCGCTTCGTGATCTTTGGTATTTTGGCTATCGGCTTTAACATCCTGTTTGGTCTGACTGGTTTCCTATCATTTGGTCACGCAGCCTTTCTGGGCATAGGATCTTATGCAGCGGTTTGGATGTTCAAGCTATTGTCCTACAACGTTGTACCAGCAATCATCTTATCGGTTGTTGTGGCAGGCCTGTTTGCGGTGGTAATCGGGTACGTCAGCTTGCGGCGCTCTGGCATCTACTTCTCGATCTTGACGCTCGCCTTTGCCCAAATGGCTTATCAGCTTGCCTACTCGGTGCTGACACCGCTGACAAACGGCGAGACTGGCTTGCAGGTTTACAATGGCGATCCGCAAATCCTGATGAGTGCGGGTGACCCGACTGTTCCTCACTTCTTTGGGATCACAATGAACGGTCAGACACAACTTGATCTTGGTGGCTGGTCCTTCACGTTCCAGAATGGCTATTACCTTGCTGCCATCTTCTTGATCGCGTCCTTCTACCTGTCGATCCGCATCTTCCGGTCCCCGATGGGTCTGATGTTGCGCGCGATTAAGTCCAACCAGACACGGATGTCTTATGTCGGCCTCAATACAAAGCCCTACATGCTTGCGGCCTTTGTGATCTCTGGCATGTATGCTGGCCTTGCTGGTGGCTTGCTGGCAGCGATGGACCCTTTGACAGGCGCAGAGCGCATGTTCTGGACTGCGTCTGGTGAGATCGTTGTGATGTCGATCTTGGGTGGTGTTGGGACGTTGATTGGTCCCGTGCTTGGCGCTGGTCTGATCAAGTACCTCGAAAACATCGTCTCGAAGATCAACGACGGTATCTTGCACAACTGGTTCGCATTTATGCCTGACTGGATGGACAACCTGTTCGTGACGCTGATCCACCCGTTCATCGGTAAGGGCTGGCACCTGACACTTGGCCTGTTGTTCATGGCCGTTGTTATTTTCTTGCCTGGTGGGCTTGTTCAAGGTGGTCAAAAGATCATGGACATGTTCAGCCGTAACAAAAACACTGACGCCAAAGATGGCGCCAAGACGCCTGCAGAATAAGGAGACAGGACTATGGGTATCCTTGAAGTAAAAGGCGTCAACAAACGCTTTGGTGGTCTGCAAGCCTTGGGTGACGTGAACCTAAGTGTGCAGGAAAACACCGTACACGCAATTATCGGCCCAAACGGGGCCGGTAAATCCACACTTCTCAACGTGTTGGTTGGAAAGCTGATCCCTGATTCTGGATCTGTCATGTTCGATGGCCAATCCGTTTTGGGACGTAAGCCGCATGAGATTGCACAAATGGGTATTTCCCGCGTTTTCCAGACCCCCGAGATCTTTAGTGATCTAACGGTGATGGAAAACGTGTTGATCCCCTGCTTTGCCAAACGTGACGGCGCATTCCGCATGCATGGCATCGAAAGCGTTGCGGATGAAAAAGGGCTCAACGAGCAAGCCGAGATGATGCTTGATGAAGTTAAAATGCTGGATAAACGCCATATGACAGCCTCCTCGATGTCACGCGGTGATAAGCGGCGCTTGGAAATGGCAATGTGTCTGGTGCAAGAACCGCGCCTGTTGTTGCTCGACGAGCCGACAGCGGGCATGGCACGCGCAGATACAGAAAACACAATTCTGCTGCTCAAAGACATTCGCACCAAGCGCGGCATCACTATGGCGATCATCGAGCACGACATGAACGTTGTGTTTAGCCTCGCTGACCGCATCACCGTACTCGCACAGGGCATGCCCCTCGTTGAGGACACCCCCGATAAGATCAAGAACCACCCGAAGGTTCGCGAAGCTTATCTCGGCGAAGCACAGGTGTAAGGACCAAAACCATGAGCGAACAATTCGACACACGCACATCCCACGCAGCCACCCTGAAACCCTACCTGAGTGTGTGGGAAATCGAGGCTTATTACGGTGAAAGCTACATCGTCCAAAACGTCAGCTTTGACATCCATGAGGGTGAAATCCTTGCGCTTTTGGGCCGTAACGGCGCTGGTAAAACCTCAACCCTGCGCACGATTGCCCGCATGGGTGACCCAGAGCTGAAGCACGGCGAAATCTGGCTGGATCACAAGCCTTTGCACAAGATGAAAAGCTTTGAAGCCGCCCAAGCAGGTATTGGCCTCGTCCCTGAAGACCGTTCCATCATTCCCGGTCTGACGGTCGAAGAAAATTTGCAACTGGCGCAAATCGCACCGCCGATCGGCTGGTCACTGGACCGTCTTTACGAGCTTTTCCCACGTTTGGGCGAGCGCCGTAAGCAAGAAGGTGTGACACTTTCAGGGGGTGAACAGCAGATGTTGGCAATTGCCCGCGCGCTTGCACGTGACATCAAAGTCTTGCTTTTGGACGAGCCATACGAAGGTTTGGCCCCTGTTATTGTTCAAGAAATCGCCAAGACCTTGAACATCATTCGTGATCAGGGCATCACGACGGTCATCGTGGAACAAAACGCCGTCGCTGCGCTAAAGCTTGCGGATCGCGCGGTTATTTTGGACACGGGTTCTGTCGTGTTTGATGGCTCTGCGAAAGAAGTTCTGGAAAACAAAGAGCTACGTGAACAATACCTCGCAATTTAAGCAGATTTCTTTAACCGGATCGTAAGAAAAAAGTGGCAAAATCGACCTTGTCCTTAACTTTTTTGAAACCGGAGCCTGCACATGGAAATCTCGCTTCAACAACAAACTGCCGCCCCGTCCGTTCATCGGGTAGATCAAACTGGGGCGGCATCCCCGCTGCAATCGGCAGAGATTATTAAATCTGGCC
Source organism: Loktanella sp. (assembly GCA_024686085.1). Taxonomy (GTDB): domain Bacteria; phylum Pseudomonadota; class Alphaproteobacteria; order Rhodobacterales; family Rhodobacteraceae; genus Yoonia. Next base: position 10,302 of record JAIBDT010000037.1, on the reverse strand, counting down.
CCCGTATCGTTATGCCCACCCCCACACAAATGGGCATAGTAGGCGTCGTAAACGAGGCCCTCATTGGCACATTGTCTCCGTCCGAACCCATCAATGACGGTGTCGATCGAACGCTAAAGCCCTATGACACAGTCATGTTACCGCACTCGATTTCGGATGAAAAACGGATCAAAGACACCGGCTAAAGCGATCGTTCTCGTGACCCAAGGTAATTTTCCTGCGAGCCGCGGCTTCCCACGCGTCCAGTCCTACCCTATAAGTCCTGCAAACCCATCGACACGAAGATGTCGCTGGATAAATATTTGGGCAACGGGCCGAGGATAATATGACTAAAAACACCTCCCACGATAGCGACGTAACTTTTATCCAGTCGCTTGCAGAACTTCTGCGCGAAAATGATCTGACCGAATTGCACGTTAAGCGCGACTACGGCGAAAACGACAGCCTGAACGTTCGGGTTAGCCGCCACGCGCCGGCGGTTGTTCAACAAGCCGCAGCTCCGATGGCATATGCAAGCGCGCCCGCCGCATCAGCTGCAGCGCCTGCACCAGCACCAGTGGCGACCGACGCTGATCCATCAGCACATCCAGGTGCGGTTGCTTCCCCGATGGTCGGGACGGTCTATATGGCGGCCGAACCCGGTGCCGCACCGTTCATCGCAGTCGGCACAACGGTGAAAGAAGGCGATACTCTTTTGATAATCGAAGCCATGAAAACGATGAACCACATTCCCGCACCACGGTCGGGCACGATCAAACGCATTCTGGTCGAAGATGGCGGGCCGGTTGAATTCGGCGCCCCTCTCGCGATCATCGAATAAGGCGGGTCGGATATGTTCGACAAAATCCTTATTGCCAACCGTGGCGAAATTGCGCTGCGTGTTGTACGCGCGTGCCGCGAAATGGGTGTGAAATCTGTGGCGGTACACTCCACGGCCGATAGCGACGCAATGCATGTGCGCATGGCCGATGAGGCCATCTGCATCGGCCCCCCATCATCTGCGCAGTCTTATCTGTCATTTCCCGCGATCATCTCCGCATGTGAAATAACGGGCGCACAGGCTATCCACCCCGGTTATGGCTTTTTGTCCGAGAACGCGGCATTCGTGCAGGCTGTCGAGGACCACAGCCTAACATTTATCGGCCCAACAGCCGAGCACATCCGCATGATGGGCGACAAAATCACGGCCAAGGACACAATGAAGGCGCTTGGTGTGCCGTGTGTTCCGGGATCTGACGGGGGTGTTCCAACCCTGAAAGATGCGCAACGCATCGGCGAGGAAGTGGGCTACCCAGTTATCATCAAAGCCACTGCTGGCGGCGGTGGTCGTGGTATGAAAGTGGCCGAGACCGCGAAAGACATGGAACGTGCGTTCCTTGGCGCCCGTCAGGAAGCGAAATCCGCATTTGGCAATGACGAGGTCTATATTGAGAAATATCTGACCACGCCGCGTCACATCGAAATCCAAGTTTTTGGTGACGGCAAAGGTAATGCTGTCCATTTGGGAGAACGCGATTGTTCGCTGCAACGGCGTCACCAAAAGGTTTTTGAAGAGGCCCCCGGCCCCTGCATCACGCCAGAGTTGCGCGCAAAAATCGGTAAGGTTTGTTCTGACGCGGTAGCGGCGATTAATTATATCGGTGCTGGCACGATCGAGTTTCTTTTTGAAAACGACGAGTTTTATTTCATTGAAATGAACACGCGCTTGCAGGTAGAACATCCTGTCACCGAAGGCATCTTTGGCGTCGATTTGGTACGTGAACAGTTGCGTGTGGCAGCAGGCATGCCGATGTCGTTTACGCAAGACGATTTGAAGATCAACGGTCACGCTATCGAAGTACGCATTAACGCTGAAAAGTTGCCAAATTTCTCTCCATGTCCGGGTAAGATTACGCAATATCATGCGCCAGGCGGTTTGGGTGTGCGTATGGATAGCGCGCTTTATGATGGCTACAGTATCCCGCCCTACTATGACAGTTTGATCGGGAAATTGATTGTGCATGGCCGTGACCGTCCAGAGGCGCTCGCGCGTTTGGCACGGGCTTTAGATGAACTAATCGTGGATGGTGTCGATACAACAATCCCGCTGTTCCACGCGCTTTTGGCCGAAGACGACGTGCAAACCGGTAACTACAATATTCACTGGCTTGAGCATTGGCTCGCAGAAAATCTGGGCACATAGACATATCGGGGCGCAGCTTTTATCGGCTGCGCTTTGTTTACCCGCATGTGATTTGCGGTGCCAACCACAACAGATCGCAGGCCCATGCCGCAAGATTTCACGCTCACGACCGAACTTTTGCTCAGCGCTTATGCAAGCGGCGTCTTCCCTATGTCCGAAAGCAAGGACGATCCTGAAATATTCTGGGTCGATCCGCAAATGCGCGGTGTTTTACCGCTAGATGGGCTTCGTATTTCTCGTAGCTTAGCCCGCGCTATGCGGCGCGGTCATTTTCGGGTATCCTTTGATACTGCTTTTGCCGACGTCGTTCAGGGCTGTGCAGATCGCGACGAGACATGGATAAACGGCACAATCTTTGCGTTATACACCGACCTTTTTCGGATTGGCTTTGCCCATTCTGTTGAGGTCTGGCAGGACGATACACTCGTTGGCGGCGCTTATGGTGTCTCAATTGGTGGCGCATTCTTTGGTGAAAGCATGTTTAGCACCGCGACCGATGCCTCCAAGACAGCCCTCGCTTACCTTGTAGATCGCCTAAATCGATGTGGCTTTGCCTTGCTGGATACGCAGTTCATCACCCCACATTTGGCTAGCCTTGGCGGGATCGAGATTCCGCGTGACACCTATCACGCCTTACTGGACTCCGCGTTGCAAGTTGATGCTGATTTTAAAAAAATGACTGATATTCCAACGCCTTACGATGTAATACAGCGCAACGCCCAAACGTCATAACGTGGATGTTCCATAGCGTTCATCGCGGGGGCTGATGCAATCATCCAACCTTGAAAGACAGGGACTGGCACGTCGCGGTACGTCACGGTTAGCTTGGTAAACGCATCCCCGTTTGGGTTTGCTGTCGGGTAGCGGCATTCATCCAAGGTCACTTTCAAATGCCCAAGCGCCGCCGTTTCGCCTGCAGACAGGCGTAAATCAGTGACCGCCCCTGATACCTTGTCCAAAACACGTACGACGCCCGCAGTAGCCTCGCCTGCCTGCTGGGCAGCCATGGGTCCTGCCATGCAGATCGCAGCAATCAGAGCTAGCTGTTTCATGCCTATTCAGACCCCTTTAAACAATTCGCACCGAATGCGAACACACGACCCATCTTGAGGTCTTATTCTGGCGTCCAAGCTTCGTAATCTTTACGTGCCAGCGGTGCAGACTGACGCAGCGATCCCGCAGGCGCATAGGCCTTTGATGTACCTGTAAGGTTCGCCTGATGCGGCTTTTCCCACGCCTTATGCACTAATGGTTTATCAGTTGGCGGTTGATCCCATGTCTTGTGCAGCCAGCCATGCCAATCAGGCTCGACACGGCTTGCTTCCATGGCACCGTTATAAATCACCCAACGGCGGCTATCATCCGCGTTACGGTAATAGATGTTGCCCAGCGCATCTTCGCCGACTTTTTCGCCTTTGCGCCATGTCCACAGTTGGGTTCCAAACGTTTGGTCGTCCCACCACGTGAAAACGCGCTTAATTGTATTAAAAAGGCCCATTGGACTCTCCTTACCGCTGTTGCATCCCTCTTGCCCGAAATCACGGCAAAGGTCTAGTCCGCTATGCGCTTGGCGCCAGCGCGGTTAACTCAATTTCGATCTTATACTTGAGGTCGATAAGTCCAGCTGAAATCATCATCGCCGCTGGCGGGTTCGCGCCAAAAGTCTCGGCGAGTATCGGCCAGCAAGCTTCAAATTCGGACGGATCAGGCAGGATGTAGGTGACGCGCACTGCATCTGCAAAGCTTGCCCCAGCCTCTGCCAAGGCCTTGCCGATAATATCGAGAGCAGACTTGCATTGCCCAACGACGTCATCAGGCAACTCTGGCCCTGCCACTGTCCCCGAAACATGAATAAAGCCACCCGCAACAACGGCGCGGCAATATCCAATTTTCGGCTCAAAGACGCCACCAGAATGAATGCGCTTGATCGACATTAGCTTGCTGTCGCGGACTCTTTCTTTTTCTTCGCCTTGCTCTCGTCATGGATCATCAAAGGAGATGCGTCCGGGCCAACGGCCTCTTCGTTCACAACAACTTCAGTGACCGTGTCCATGCCAGGCAAATCGAACATTGTGTCGAGCAAGATGTCTTCCATGATGGACCGCAGCCCGCGTGCACCTGTTTTGCGTTCAATCGCACGTTTCGCGATCGCGACAAGCGCGTCATCGGTGAACGTCAGCTTCGTATCTTCCAGCTCGAACAAGCGCTGGTACTGCTTAACCAGTGCATTCTTCGGCTTTGACAGGATTGTAACGAGCGCGTCTTCGTCCAGATCGGTCAAGGTTGCCAAAACAGGCAATCGGCCGACAAACTCGGGGATAAGACCGAATTTCAGCAGATCCTCTGGTTCCAGATCGGTGAAAATTTCGCCAATGCCTCGTTCGTCATTATCTTTCACATCGGCCCCAAAGCCCATGCCGCCACCCTTACCGCGTGACGCGATGATCTTGTCGAGCCCAGCAAAGGCACCACCGCAAATGAACAGTATGTTCGTTGTGTCCACTTGCAAGAATTCTTGTTGTGGATGCTTACGCCCGCCTTGTGGTGGCACAGATGCAACCGTGCCTTCCATGATCTTGAGCAAAGCCTGCTGCACACCCTCGCCCGACACATCGCGTGTGATCGACGGATTGTCCGACTTGCGCGTGATTTTATCAACTTCGTCGATATAAACGATGCCGCGCTGTGCGCGTTCTACGTTATATTCGGACGCCTGAAGCAATTTAAGAATAATGTTTTCGACATCTTCGCCCACATACCCCGCCTCTGTCAGCGTGGTTGCGTCGGCCATAGTGAACGGCACATCAAGGATGCGCGCCAAAGTCTGCGCAAGCAATGTTTTACCGCACCCTGTCGGGCCAATCAGCATGATGTTGGATTTCGACAATTCGATGTCGGATTTATCTGCGTGGTTCAGGCGCTTGTAGTGGTTGTGAACGGCGACGGACAGCACGCGCTTTGCATGTACCTGACCAATGACATAGTCGTCCAGAACGCCACAAATCTCGGTCGGTGTTGGCACACCCTCGCCTGCTTTCAAACCTGCGGATTTTGTCTCTTCACGGATGATATCCATGCAAAGCTCAACGCATTCATCACAGATGAAAACTGTCGGTCCAGCAATCAGCTTGCGAACTTCATGCTGACTTTTGCCGCAAAAACTACAGTAAAGTGTGTTTTTGCTGTCGTTGCCGGTTGTGGTCGCCATATTTCAAACCTCTTGGCATTACGCCGTGTATTAACTAAATTCGGACTGCCCTTGCCCCAACCTAGGGCAGCCCGCATCTGGCTACAATGTCAAAATGACCCATCGCACGGTCACGTTAACAAGGTGATAGCGTTACTCTTCGACTTTGTTGCGGTTTGCCACGATCTCGTCGATGTGGCCCCACTCTTTTGCTTCTTCGGCGGTCATCCATGTGTCGCGATCAAGTGCTTTGATGACATCTTTCTTGGATTGGCCGGTGTGGTCCATGTAAAGGTGATAGAACCGCTCGCGTGTACGTTCAATGTGACGCGCGGTGATCAGCATGTCAGATGCCTTACCCTGCGACCCACCGGACGGCTGGTGCACCATCACTTCGGAATTGGGCAACGAGAACCGCATGCCCTTTTCGCCGCCGACTGCAATCACCGAGCCCATAGAGGCTGCCATACCGCAGATCAGTGTCGATACTTTCGGACGGATATACTGCATCGTGTCGTAGATGCTCATGCCAGAATGCACCGCCCCGCCCGGGCTGTTGATATACATGCTGATCTCTTTTTTCGGATTCTCGGCCTCAAGGTGCAGCAACTGTGCCACGACCAACTGGGACATGCCGTCGTGGATTGGTCCGTTCACAAAAACGATCCGCTCTTTGAGCAAACGCGAGAAAATATCGTAAGCGCGCTCGCCACGGGCTGTTTGTTCCACAACCATCGGGACGAGGTTCATATAGGTTTCTACTGGATCTTGCATATTAACTGCCTCACTCTTGGACTTTATCGTCCTACACGGAATTTCCTGACAGAGTCTTAGTGCTGCCCGTCAGGGGCTTCAAGGTCGCAATGGGTAATTGCCGCAATGCGACGCTATTCCGCGATGCTGTCAGTTGCAATCATATGGGGACGGTTTTGATTGCCTCACCAGGATGGCGCCCCTTAATTCCGGCGATGAAAAGTCTGCAACTGGTTTCCTTTAACCGCTTTTAGCTGCGATTCGCAGTTTGGCGAGACAAGCAATCCCCACTGATATTTGGCCGCTTCGATAGCTCAAACGGAAGTGGAAACAATGCGTTCCCAAAACGAGTACAACCAACCGATCCGGCTTCATCGTTTTTGAAATAGGCGGCGTTTTGTCCAATGAATCAACGTTTTCTATCGCGAACACGCAGAGCGGGACTGCGCACACGTAAAGATTGAGAATGAGGCAGAAGTGCGGCAAATCGGGCGGTCCAGTCACATTTGATTAAAATTGCCCCTAAAAAACCCTTAGATTCACAGTCTGAACATGCACCTTCCCAATTTCCGACACCCGCTTTGTTTACCTCTGACTGCAATAACCCATGTGCGGCGCGTTGTTGCCGTTGAATTGGGGGTTGGTTGCGAGAGCAGAATTTAGGCAAGGATGTTAAAAAATGGCTACTGGTTATCTAGTCACATTGGGCGATGGATCACTTGACACAGGCGATTCCATTTCGGGTTCCCAGTCAACATTCACTGCAAGCAGCACAATTGGTACGGGTTCATGGACGTGGACTGGGGTTTGGGACGGTGACGGTCAGACCTATTCAAATATCCCTGACACTGGGACATACTTTCTCGGCACAGATGGAAATGTCTATTTCACCCCTGACACGTGGTATACAACAAGCGGCACGGCGAATGTCGATGCCCACCCTGCATATACATCTTCAGACGGGATTGTCTCGGGCACCTCTGGTGCGGACCTAATCGACCTAAACTACACGGGCGACACGCAGGGCGACGTTGTCACTGATGGTGACGACACGATCCAAGCAGGCGGTGGCAACGATACTATCCGGGCTGATTTTGGTGACGACAGCGTATCTGGCGGTACTGGCAACGACATAATCTACGGTGACTCGACCGCCGCCCCTGTCGCGGGATCAAGCACCATTTTGTCATGGGCGAACCAAGGCGTCGCTGATGAAGCAAGCATCACGGGCGGTATCACGGGTTCGTCTGCCAACGAAGACGTCAGCGTTACCATGACCGTGAGCCAAGAAGTCAATTTTGGCACGGCAACAATGGAGACTAACGACCCGCTATTTAACTACAACTCTGCAAGCGATACCTCCTCGCTTTTCATCTCAGGGGGCAACATCCTCGACGGCTCTTCTAACGCCAACGATCAAAACGCTGCAGTTGTAACATTCGATTTCACGTCTGAGACTCCGGGCATTTCTGATGAAGTGTCTAACGTCACGTTTGGCATCTTTGATATCGACTACCTTCAGGGACAGTTTATCGACCAAGTGATCGTAACTGCCTATGACGCCGACGGAAATTCTATTCCCGTCACAGTCACACTTGGAAGCACGGGAACGCTTACGTCGACTACAAATGCCAATGGGTCGCAGACTGTCACATCAATTGTGAACTCTGGTGGCGGTGGCGAGGCAAATTCGCAAACAGGATATGCTTCTTTTACTGTCGCTGGCCCCGTGTCTTACATCACGGTCGACTACAACAACATTGACCCAGCGCATGGCGCGCATGGGATTATGATTGGTGACCTGCAATTCACGACACTGCCAGCAACTGGCGGCGACGACACGATCAACGGCGATGCTGGAAACGACACAATTCACGGCCAAGGCGGTGATGACGTCCTTAACGGCGGCACAGGAATCGACCGTATTTATGGCGGTGACGGTAACGATACCTTGATGGTGGCAGCGATAATGACTCCCTGTTTGGCGGTGCTGGCGATGACATCCTGCAAGGAGGCACCGGCACAGACAGCCTGTATGGCGGTATTGGCAACGACACGATCAACGATACCGGAACAACCTCCGACTACATCGAAGCTGGTGACGGCAATGACTACGTCACCGCAGGTGCTGGCGCGGACACTGTCTATGGCGGTAACGGCAACGACAGCCTTTTTGGCGACGACGGTGACGACAGAATGTACGGCGGGACTGGCAACGATATGGTTGACGGCGATGCGGGCAACGACACCCTTTACGGTGACGCTGGCAACGACGTAATCGTTGCCGACGCTGGTAACGATCTGATGTATGGCGGCACTGGCGATGACGGCATATATGGCTCGTTCGGCAACAACACCGCCTATGGCGATGCTGGAAACGATTCCATTTACATGGGCACAGGCAATGACACCGTTTATGGCGGCGACAACAATGACACAATCATTGGTGGTGCCGGTAATGACATTCTGTCTGGCGATGCTGGCAGCGATACGTTGTATGGCGATGCAGGCAATGACACGCTGACGGGCGGCACAGGGAACGACAGCGTCACTGGTGGCACTGGCTCTGACCGTATTGTGCTGGGGAACGGCTTTGGTGTCGACAACATCGATGGCTCCGAAGACGTTGGCGACGGCGATGTCGATATCCTCGATGCCTCTACACTGACAACATATCTGCCCCAGAGGCTGGCACGCTGACATCGGGTACAAACACAGCGACATTTGCAAACATCGAACAGATTGTCACTGGCTCTGGCGCTGACAGCATCACAGGCTCGACAGGTGCGGACACGATCACGTCTGGCGCAGGCGCGGACCGCATCGATGCAGGCCAAGGTAATGACCAGATCAATTTGGGCGTAGGCACAGCAACTGATGGCGCCGCCGACGTGATTGTTCTGCAAGATGGCTCGGGCAACGATATCATTCGCGGATTTGACGCTCCAACCGGTAGCGGCACTAATTTCACAGGTATCGACACGCTTGATGTCTCGAACCTTTATGATTTGCCTCTGGGCGACCCCGCACGCACACCTGTGCGCACCAATGATGTTGTAGTATCTGACGACGGATCCGGTAACGCGCTTCTGACGTTCCCGAACGGCGAAAGCATCACGTTGGTTGGTATTTCACCTGCTGATGCTGACAATCCGTTCTACCTGAATGCTATCGGCATTCCGATGCCTGACGGCACCGTCGAAGGAACCGCTGGCGCTGACGTTATTGACCAGTCCTACACGGGCGATCCCGATGGAGACATGGTTGATGGCGACGACGCTATCCTTGCTGGTGACACCGCAAACGATGACCTCATTTACGGCTACGATGGTAACGACAGCATCACAGCGGGTGATGGGAACGACGAAATCTACGGCGGCACAGGCAACGACACAATCGGCGACTTTGGCACCGATGCTGGCAATGACACGGTCTTTGGTGGCGAAGGCGATGACAGGCTGAATGGCGGCATTGGCGATGACACGGTCTATGGCGGAACAGGTAACGACTATCTGATGGCGGGTACAGGTACCGATACGCTTTATGGTGGTGAAGGCTCTGACTTTTTTGCAGTTACTGATGACCACGACAGCACCACGATTGTTGGCGGCGAAGATGTGGGCGGTACCGACATCGACGACATCACACTGGCCAATTTCACCTCAACAGATGGCGCGACCGTCACTTATACCAGTGATGAAGCAGGCAATATCGACTTTGACGGTACAACAAGCACTGTTGATTTTGTTGAAATCGAAGAAGTTCACACAACAAACTTTGACGATACTGTTGATGGCGCTGCTTCCACTGGCGGCATAGATATTTCGACTTACGATGGTGACGATAGCGTTATTGGCGGATCTGGTGACGACGCGATCAATGTCGGCACTGGCGCAGACACAGTCGAGGGCGGCGCAGGAAACGACACAATTGATCTGGGCGAAGGTTCCCCAGACGGCGACGCGGATGTCATCATTCTTGAGGATGACTTTGGCGACGACGTAATCAATAGCTTTGACGCCCCGACGCTGATCGGAACGGGTCCGTATTACACGGGCACGGATACGCTGGACGTTAGCAATCTATATGACCTGCCACTAGGCGATCCAGACCGAACGCCGGTTATGACCAATGACGTGACTGTGACTGATGATGGTGCAGGCAACGCAGTTCTGAACTT
>JAIBDT010000076.1 GCA_024686085.1 Loktanella sp. | reverse complement strand
TCGCCTCGCCGTCAGCGCGCACAGAAGCGGCCTCTGCCCCGATGTGACGGTCCGTGTCGATCTTCACTTTAACCCCACAATAGGAAAAAATCGCCTCTGTCACCACGGTCACGCAATCAACACCGTCTATCTCGCGGCTGATAATAAAGGGAGCGGGCTTGTAGTCGGGATAGGTCGTGCCAGCGCCGATGGCTGAGACAACTATGTCATGGCCAGACAAGGTCTGTCCGTCCCAGTTTGCCGCCAGAAACGGTTGAATTTTGTCGCCCTTTGCCAAGCGTCTGTCTATGATGGTCAGGGGATCGCAGCGGATGATTTTGCCGTCGTGATTGGCGTAGCGGTCGCATGCTCCGGTCTTGCCTTCAGAAATATAGCACATGACCGGACAAGCATCGCAGCGGATTTTATCAGGGCTGTTCATGTCTGGCTGGCCTTGATCGCAGCAAGCAGGCGGTGCGGTAATGCAGGTACTTTGGTTACCCGTGCGCCTGTCGCGTGATGAATCCCATTTAGAATGGCCGGCGCTGTGGGGATCAACACATGCTCGCCCAAACCCTTTGCGCCCATCGGCCCTTCTGTGTCCGGTTTTTCAATCAGGATTGAGGTGATGTGTGGCATATCTCCGATTGTCGGAATTAGGTAATTGTGCAGGTTTTCAGTCTCGCCAGGCAGATACTCTTCCATCAGAGCGAGCCCAATTCCTTGGGCAATGCCACCTTCAATCTGTCCTTCAGCTAACTGCGGATTGATGGCGCGGCCAACGTCATGGGCGGCGACCATGCGCAAAACCTTTGTGGTGCCAAGAGCCATATCAACTTCGACCTCGGCTATCTGTGCGCCATAGCCATAGACCGCATAGGGCGTACCCTGGCCATTGTCATCTAATGTAGTGGTTGGCGGATCATAGGTTTCCTCAGCGCAAAGGACGTAGCCATTGGCATCAGTAGGAAGGTCTTTCAGTGGAATTTTCTGGTAGTTCTGATCTTGGCGGACGCACAGCATGCCGCCTTCCAAAGTCATCTCATCCGCATTTGTCAGGTTGGTCAGGCGCAAAATAGCGGCCCGCAAGGCTAGTCCTGATGCCTCTGCCGCTCGGCCAGTGATGAAGGTTTGACGCGACGCCGATGTTTTTCCACAATCAGGGGTAATTGCGGTGTCAGGGCCCACCAAATTAATCATCCCGACCTGAACACCAAGTGCATCCGCCGCAATTTGCGCGATAACCGTGTTGGACCCCTGCCCGATGTCAGTTGCGCCTTGATGTAAGTTAAATTGCCCGTCCGGTGTGATCCCGAACCGCACCGTCGAGGGGTTTGGCAAGCCCGTGTTCCCACATCCATACCAACACGATGCAATCCCGATGCCGCGTTTGTGGGCGCGAGAGGTCGTATTGAAGGCTGTAACTTCGGCATGGAACTCATCCCAATGCGGCTTCAAAGCGTCCAGACAGTCAATTATGCCCACTGCTTGCAGGGTTTGCCCGCAAGGCGTCACATCGTCGTCGCGCAGGGCGTTGATCCGCCGGAATTCCAATCTGTCGATCCCGCATTTCTGGGCCAAGTCATCATAAAGACTTTCTTGCGTGATTGCCGCTTGCGGCACGCCAAATCCCCGAAACGCACCCGACGTAGGACCGTTAGTGTGCACTGCACGGCTCGTAGCGCGATAGTTCGGCGTCAAGTAAGGGCCAGAGGCATGAACTGGTACGCGGGTTGCTACTGTTGGGCCCCAGCTGGCATAGGCACCTGTGTTGAAATCTCCATGGAATGTCATTGCCATGACCTTGCCTGCTGCATCCGCACCAATGCTAGCTTGCATTGATCCGGGATGGCGTTTGGTGCTGGCCTGCATGGATTCACTGCGCGAAAAAACCATACGGCAAGGCATGCCTGTTTTTAGGACTGCAAGGCCCAGCAAGGGTTGCAACGTTACATCGAGCTTCGCACCAAAGCCACCCCCCGCAGCCGAAGGGATGATCCGCACCTTATTCAAAGGCAGGCCCAGAATCTTGGCGGTATCTTCGAGGTCCATGACGGGGGCTTGGGTGCAGGCTTGGATACACAAGACGTCAGCCTCCATCCACGCGACCCCCGCTTCGGGTTCGATATAAGCGTGTTCAACATAGGACGTTTCAAACTGGCCGGTAACGACATGCGCAGCCTCAACCATGGCACTATCGGGTGCACCGCTAACGACATTGCCGCGGATCAGTGTGTTCTCTTGACGGTGATCATGCAGCAAAGTGGCGTCAGGGCCTGCCCCGTCTGCTTGTGTCAAGCTATGGGGGCGCGGTATCCATGAAATTGGAAAATCATCCAGACCAAGTGCTTCTAGCGCTTTTGGATCGCCAACCACCAAGGCAACAGGCTCTCCTCGGTAGCGGGTCGTTTTTTCAGCAAGCGCAGGCTGATCCGCAAAGGGCGGGATGACCCCGTAACAGTTTATCCCGGCAATATCGGCGGCTGTAATCACACATTCGACCCCCGCATGCATTTTGATCCAAGCCAGCAAATCGCCGAATTCAAAATCCGCGTGGTAATGTTGAGCACGAATGGCGCGGACCAACAGTGTTCCATCGGGGATAAAATCAGCGCCAAAAACCTCGGTACCATCGACTTTCGCCTGCCCGTCTAGCCTTCGGATCGGTTGGCCAACGGCATGGCCTGCCTTGGGCGGTGGGCACACAGTTGTCTGGCTGTTGGCGTCCATCACTGCGGCAATAATTTTGCGGTAGCCGGTGCAACGGCACAAAACGCCTGCAAGGGCTTCTTTAACCTGTGCCTGATCGGGGTTAGGGACAGCGCGCAACAGTTCGGTCGCGGCCATCATCATTCCAGGTGTACAGATTCCGCATTGCGCGGCCCCGTGATCCAGAAAACTGTCTTGCAGCCGAGCGGACAACAGTGGCTCAGACGTTTCAAGCGTTTCAATCTTGCGACCATCCGCCTGCCCTGCAGGGACTAGACAGGCGCAGTGCTGCGCGCCGTCGATCAAGACCGTACAGGCCCCGCAATCCCCCGCGTCACAGCCGATTTTTACGCTCTTTAATTTGAGATCATCGCGCAGCACCTCCGACAGACGGCGCGCCATATGGGTTTTAACGATGTGGGTCCGGTGTGCAATATTCAGTGTGATCGAGGTCATGTGGCGGCCTCTAGATCCATCGCCAGCTCTAGGACAGTCCGGCGCAAAAGCTCTGCTGCGCTGATAGCACGATAAGCAGCATTAGCGCGCATATCCGCGATAGGATCAATGGCAGCAGCGACCACATCATCGGTGATCACAACAGGATCAACGGCTTTGCCAATCATCTGTGCCTCAACCTGTGGCACACGGGTAGCGACAGGACCACACGACCCAATGGCGAGTGCAGCCTCAACCACAACGCCGTTACGCACAACAAGCCGTGCAGATGTCATTGCGATAGAAATCACAAGATAGGCGCGCGCGCCCAGTTTCAGAAAATGGCTATGCCCCGTTAGAGATGATTTGGGGATAAGAAGCGCAGTGATGAGTTCGGTCTCGGCCAGCACGGTCTTGCGCGGTCCAATAATAAAGTCGTGCAAAGGCACAACACGGGTGCCACCCTTAGATTGCAGCTCAACCTTTGCATCCAGTGTCAATAGCGGCGGCACACCGTCGGCGGCGGGTGAGGCATTACACAGATTACCTGCAATGGTGCCACGGTTTTGAATTTGCAATGCGCCGACCTTTTGGGCGGCAAGTTGAAGTCCACGACAGGCGGGCGGCAGATCAGCCTTTATGAGATCGGTCCATGTCGTTGTGGCCCCAATACGGATACCGTCGTCCGTATGACTGATCCCGCGCAAAGATTTAATCCCGGTGATATCCAGAATGGAGCCTTGCAAATGCTTATGTTCCGTCGAGGGAAACAAATCAGTGCACCCTGCTGCAATTCGCAACGACCCGGCCGCAAGCTCCTCAAGCGCGTGTTCTAAAGCAGAGGGGCGAAGATATGAATTGATAACTGTCATGGGCATGCTTGTATGTTAGTACACAAACAGACGTTGCTGTACCGGAAGCAACGTGTCAATAATTTCTGCATGCATATTAAAAGCCGCTCCACCGAAGCTTATCAACTTTCTATTCAAATTGGGTATAACCTGCGCCGGACTAATAACAGGCATCTGGCAGTTTTTGCCCAACATGTGAACGGGCTGACCCAGACGCAATTTGCGGCCCTTGCCCGACTCTATGGGTCTGGAACCCTGTCGTAGAACTAACTAGGGCGGCTTACGGCAATGGATTCGACCACAAGCAAATTTGTCAGCAAGCGGTTGAAGATCAAGAACCTTGTGAGTTCGTGGGTGGATTTGACAGACTAGCGGTTGCGCTTGGTCGAACTGCCAGATTTTGGCAGAAAAACATTCGTTGAGGCGCAAACTCAAGCCCTTGCTGCGGGGCAGAACATTGTAGCACGACTCACCAATGATCGCGCTACTGTATGGGGCCTATAAGCTCTACGACCACAATAAGCGTCATTCTCCAAGACTGCAATAAGCGTCATTTTGGTTGACTAAACAGGCCGCATCAAGATTACTTGTAGATATGTAAATTGATGCAGGACACAGATATGTCGACTAATCGGGGCGGAATAATCGGTGTGGATGTAGGCGGCACTTTTACAGACCTTGTCGTGATTGACGGTAAAACGGGACACATACGGATAGCAAAGACGCCGACGACGCTGGAAAATCAGGCATTTGGTGTCCTGACCGCCATAGATGACGCGCAAGTGAAATTACCTGACATCAACTTGATCGTGCATGGAACCACGACAACGACAAACGCGGTGTTGGAACGCAAACTATCGCGCACAGGGTTGATCACGACAGGCGGCTTTCGGGACGTCCTGGAACTGGGACGGCGCACCCGCCCGCAGGCCTATGGCATGACAGGTCAATTCGTACCCATTATTCCCCGTGACCTGCGGCTTGAAGTGCCCGAGCGTATGGACGCATCCGGCAAAGTCGTAACAACATTGGACGAACAGGCCGTGCGCGACGCGGCGCAAACCCTAATCGATGCTGGGTGTGAAGCTCTGGTTATTCATTTCTTGCATGCATACGCAAACTCTGCCCACGAACAACGCGCAGCTGAAATTGCAGCCGAGATTTGGCCGAATAAATATATAACAACAGCTCACAGCCTGTTGTCCGAAACCCGCGAATTTGAGCGCGGCGTAACAGCGGCAGTGAATGCCTCCGTTCAACCTCTGTTGGAGCGCTACGTGACACGGCTGAGCGACGAACTAGCAGCTCAGGGATATGCAGGCGATGTACTTGTGATGAACGGCAATGGTGGCATGATATCTTCAAAACTGGTGGCAAAAGAAGCGGCAAAGACAGTGATGTCGGGTCCTGCCTCGGGCGTAATGGCAGCGGCTTACACCGGGCGCCGCGCGTGCGAGCCGAATCTGCTGAGCTATGATATGGGCGGGACATCTACAGACGTGGCGCTGATCTTAAACGGCACGCCGCCCGTATCAAACGAGATTGAGGTCGAATATGCGATGCCAATCCACGTTCCGATGGTGGACGTACGTACGGTCGGCGCAGGCGGCGGGTCTATCGCGCGGGTCAATCCGGCTGGGCTGCTAGAAGTTGGTCCTCATAGTGCAGGCGCAGACCCCGGCCCAATTTGCTACGGTAGAGGGGGAACGGATCCGACTATTTCAGACGCAAATATGCTGCTCGGCCGGCTGAACCCTGAAAAGCTAAATTCGGTGACGGGTGGCATCAGCACCGATGACATCGCTTCGATTTTCCAAACTAAACTCGGCACGCCGCTTGGTGTCGATGCACGTGCTGCCGCTGAGGCGGTGATCCGCCTAGCCAATGCCAAAATGTCCGGTGCAATACGCATGGTGTCGCTGTCGCTGGGCGCCGATCCGCGCGATTTTGCGCTATTCGCCTTTGGTGGAGCTGGGCCGCTTCACGCAGCAGCCCTTGCCCGCGAACTAGGCGTGCCCCGCGTCTTGATCCCGGCCCGTCCTGGAATTACAAATGCGCTTGGGTGCGCCATTGCAGATTTGCGCCACGACTTTGTGCAAACCATCAACCAGTCCCTTGATACGGTAGATGTGCAGGTCTTGCATAACGTCTTTGCAGCGCAATCGTCAGCTGGACAATCCGCCCTGAAACGCGAGGCCATCAAAGTGTGCGAGGTCCAGACAGAATTCAGTGTGGACATGCAGTTTCTAGGTCAAAGCCACGTGATCCGTGTCCATTTAAACCATGGCACACCAACCGCAACGGAACTGCGCAAAAATTTTGAATCAGTCTATTGGAAGCGTTTTAAGGTGGATTTACCACAGATCAGGGCGAGGATAGTCAATGCCAATTGCTCAGTCATCGGGGTTTGCGATCCTATCGACCTGTCACAACTCATTGATCCGGCAGGGCGTCATGACACCGCAATGCCTGTGACCACGCGGGATGTGTATTTTGACGGTGCCGCATTTAAAACGCCCGTCTACTGGCGCGATCACTTGCCGCAAAATGTGCAGCTAAACGGTCCCGCGGTGATCGAACAACTGGATTGCACCATCCTGATCCCACTGGGCGATCACGTGACTGGCGGTGTGGATGGTAACCTCACGATCCACATAGGGGGTGCTAAATGAGCATTGATCCAATCACACTTTCCGTCATCCAGGCTGGCCTGCAGCAGGTCTGCGACGAAATGGACCTTAGCTTTTCGCGAGCTGCTTTCTCGCCCGTGATTGCGGAAGCGAACGACAGGTCAGATGGCATTTATGCAGCCGAAGACGGGGCGCTGATTGCACAAGGTACGGGGGGGTTGCCTGTGTTTGTCGGCACCATGCAGTATTCGACCCGTAAGTTGATCGAAATGATCGCAGCAGGCACCGTGGCCAAGCCTAAACCCGATGACATCTATATCGTCAACGATCCCTATCTTGGGGGCACGCATCTTATGGACGTTCGGTTCGCACGACCGTTTTACCGCAAAGGTGAAATCTATTGCTGGCTCTCGAACACCGGACATTGGCCCGATACAGGTGGCGCTGTGCCGGGTGGATTTTCGGCCTCTGCCACGTCTGTGGAACAGGAAGGGCTGCGGCTGCCTCCCGTGCGCCTTTTCAAAAAAGGGGTCTTAGACCAGGAAATCTATTCGATCATCTGTTCAAACATTCGGGTCGCGGATCAACGGATCGGGGATGTCAAAGCCCAAGCCGCCGCCCTGATGGTCGGCGAGGATCGGTTGAATGCTCTGCTGGACAGATACGGGGACGACGTTGTAAAAGCGGCCATTGCAGAATTGAGGGTTCGTTCAGACACACAGATGCAAGCGTTTATCGAAGAAATTCCCGATGGAAACTATAGCTCGACGGCTTGGATCGACAGTGACGGCGTAGTGAATGAACCTCTAAAAATTCATTTGAAGATCAAGAAAACAAGGGGCCACTTGCAATTCGACTTCTCCGAAAGTAGTCCGCCTTGCATGGGGCCGATGAACTCAGTTCTGGCCACGACGCTTTCGTCCGTTTACCTCGCGATGCGACACATATTTCCAGAGGTGCCAATCAGTGCTGGCGCGTTCACACCCTTGGAGATCTTGCAGCCTAAGGGCACATTCTTGGATGCAGAATACCCGCGTCCCGTATCAGGGTGCGCCGCAGAAGTCAGTCAACGCATTGCAGAGGCCGTTTTTGCAGCCCTTGTAGAAGCGCTCCCGCACCGCGTAACCGCCGCACCAGCAGGTACAAGCGGAAATTTTGCACTGGGTGGGTTTGATCCTGAAACGGGGCGTGATTTTGTGATGTATCAACTGTCAGGGGGGGGGTACGGTGGCAACATAGATCACGACGGGCTGTCCAACGGATGTTCGACCATCGGCATATCCAAGGCACCGCCCGTAGAGATCATGGAACAGAATTTCCCGGTCCTATACCACCGCTACGCTCTGCGCGAAGGATCAGGTGGTGCAGGACAGCATCGCGGCGGCCTAGGGCTGGATTATGAGGTCGAACTGCGACGTGGTAACGCCCGTGCAAGTTTTGTTATGGATCACGGCCGCTTCGGCCCGCAAGGGGCGCTGGGGGGCGCAGACGGCGCCGTAAACGAGGTCGAGGTTTGGCGCGAGGGCGTCAAATACATTCCCGAACACTTGTCCAAGGAACAAGATATCCCGCTGCAAGCAGGCGACCGCGTCCGGGTGAAAACACCCGGCGGCGGTGGCTATGGCCCCGCATTAGAGCGAGACTTAGACTTGATTAAAGAAGACAAGCGGCTGGGACGGAATTAGGCGTTTAATCGGTGTGCCTAACAATTTAAAAATCCATGACCCGTTTAGATGATAAGACGATTATTGATGACCGAAGCACATTGTTCTCTATAATCTGAGAGCACATTAAAAAACTGTATTTATTTAGAAAAATACCAACTCAAAAATGGTAGTCCTATCGCATTTTGTACTGATAAACATACTGTGTTCCGCGTTCCAAAACCCAATCAAAACATGTCTGGCATGACGCGATTTGGCCTATTGCTCGCGGAGCTAAACATATTTATCCTTTGTTCAAATAGCTCGCAGGCTAAAGGCCACCTCCAGCACGCAAACCGCATGGCGCTGGATCTGCTGGTCAAAGAGTTGCGGTTCGCGTAAATGAACTGGTTGTGCTTGCCGGCCTTAACCCAGACCAACATGCCCATCGCCTGAGGGCACAGTCAGGTAGACAGCGCCCGCGCACGCTCAACCGGAAGCTGATGTTTTGTGATGAGCGTGTAAGCGCAGTTGATGTGTCAACCCAAAGCTAGATTCTCAACCCACTCATGCAGTTGCAAAACGAGTTAAGCCTGAGCTATTTGTTCACTGCATATGACCTGTTGG
The DNA here is from genome assembly GCA_024686085.1 of Loktanella sp. Classification (GTDB taxonomy): domain Bacteria; phylum Pseudomonadota; class Alphaproteobacteria; order Rhodobacterales; family Rhodobacteraceae; genus Yoonia. Next base: position 2,271 of record JAIBDT010000076.1, on the reverse strand, counting down.
TCGTCCGTCATACTTTGGGCCGTGCCGCAGTGATGTATCGGGGAGTTGTTGCCGAAGAAGGGATAGCAGAAGAAATTTTCTCCTATCCTGTCCATCCCTATATACATATCGAGGTTATATGTTCCGCGATCCTGGTGCCGGATCCAACGTTGCGCGTCAAACGCTATCGCATCATTCCTGACGCTGACATACCAAGCCTGTTGCATCCAGTAAGGGGCTGTCTTTTTGCCACCCCCCTGCCCATTGGGCGAAGAAAGCTGTAAAAATGAAAGCCGCAATTGATATAAACCTCGCCGGGGCATCAGATTTTGTGTCCGGTCCGAGTGTTCCAATAAGTTCAACAAACTGCGTTATGCGTTTTCGCGCCACTCCGGCTCAAAGTGAAATGCTGCTTAAACAATCTGGTCGGGTATCTACAAATTTAATTTATTACAAGTAATGTAGGCTGTTTTAGGCGAAAGAGATATGCGCACAAAACCTAGTAACGCAGAAAAAACAGGTGCTGACATCTTCAACCATTGGCACAACAATTGAATATATAAATAAAAGCTTGACAGAAATTTTTCCGACCCTTCTACTCACTATGAGTTTAAGAACAAACCGCGCGGCGTGCCGGACCCAACTCTGTTCTTTCGGGGCGTAGGAGATAAAAATTAATTAAGAGGCCTTTACATGACTTGGTTTATCGTTGGTGTTTTGCTTGTTATTACGGCAGTAATTTCGGTTCTTTTTCTAAACCGGTATTACCGTAAGGCATCGCGGGAAATTAGCGTTGTCCGTACCGGCCAGGGTGGACAGAAAGTTGTGCTAGATGGAGGCTGTCTTGCCTTGCCCTTTCTGCACAAGGTCGCTGAAGTAAACATGCGCACCTCAAAGCTTGACATTGAACGCGCAGGCTCGAAATCGATGATCACAAAAAATCGACTGAGGGTTGATGTGGCCGCTGAATTCTATGTTCGGGTGCGGGACAGTACCGAAGGTGTGGCCACGGCCGCCCAGGCCCTCGCCGGTAAATCATTTCGCGCGGCCGATCTGGAGGAAATCCTTGAAGGTAAGCTGGTCGACGCTATGCTGTCGGTCGCGGCGCGCTATACTATGGACGAATTGCAGGACAATCGGGCCGCTTATGTCAAGGAAGTCAGCGATATTCTAAGCAACACCCTGGCACAAAGCGGTCTAATGCTGGAATCCATGTCGCTTACGCGGATCGACCAGACGCCGTTTCATACGTTAGACGAAAATAACGCTTTCAACGCGCTGGGGATGCGGCGGTTGGCCGAAATCATCGCCGTGAACAAAAAAGAACGTGCTGTCATCGAGGCAGACGCCGATGTGTCTGTGCGTCAAAGCCAGCTTGATGCGACAAAGCGCAAGCTGACGATCACACGTGAGGAAGAAGAAGCAACGATCACCCAGCAGCGTGAGATCGAAATAGCACGCTCTCGCTCTGCTGCAGAAACAGCAGAGGAACAATCAGTCTCGGAGAGACGCCGCGAGGCCGCACGCATTGATCGCGAGCGTGAAGTCCGTTCGTCAGAGATTGCGCGTGACACTGAATTGCGTCGGCAAGCGCTTGAATCAGAGCTAAAATCTTCCCTCAAGCAATCAGAGAACTCCATCACGATGGCGGAAAAGCGTGGTGAAGAAGCTAAGGCCGAAGCCGACGCTATTGCAGCAAAGGGTGAGGAGGCAGAAGCCGAAGAGCGTGTGCGCACCATTGTCGAAACTGCCGCTGCTGAACGAGCCAAATCCCTCGCTCTGATCCGTGCAGCGCAGCAAGCAATGGTGGACGACACACGCGTGAAATCTGAAGCGGACACGATTACTTCAACTGCACAGGCGCAAGCGAAGGCCATGATCGAAACTGCCAATGCTGACAGAGATCGCTTGTTATCAGAGGCGAAAGGCCGAGCGGCCATCATCGCCGCCGAAAATGCACAAACGCCCGAGCTCATGGCGATGAGGCTTGATGAACAGCGCATGCGCACCTTACCGCAGCTGGTCGAAAAGATGATGAAACCCACCGAAAAGATCGAAAGCATCCGCATCAACCAGATGAATGGCTTCAATGGCGCTAGTGGCGGCGATGGAGGTGACGACAAGTCTACCGTCAATCAGGTGGTTGATGCCGTGCTCAGCATGGCGCTGCAACTCCCCGCTGTTCAAAAGCTGGGCGAGGAGGTCGGCATGAACATCGGCGACGGCGTGCGCGGCCTTTCAAATTCACTCAACGGCAAAACCGCTGGGGATACCCCGAAAATCACGTCGGAT
>JAIBDT010000001.1 GCA_024686085.1 Loktanella sp. | reverse complement strand
CCGAGAACAAACATCTCAGTGCGGTTCTGGAACACATTAAATCCGAGCAAGACAAAGCAGCTCCAAAAAAGCACCGCGCCGGCAAGCAAGCGACGCGCTATCAGCCAACCGGCAAACGCAACGACGGCTGGAACTCAAAACTGGCAAAACGTGCTAAAGAAAAGGCCGAGAAATCCGCATCACACGCCGCAGAATAGAGACGCCCGCATGGCTGGTCCGGGCTGCGATGTGTGAGGTCTCCACCCTGCCCAGCCATGCTCGCACACCGCCAAGTGGGACATTTCTAACCGTTCAAATCTTCAAGCTAAGATTGATAAGACGAACGTGGCAGGAAATAGGGGGTCTATGTTCGCATGTCGCCGAGCAGTCTATTTATCCGTTTAGGGACATTTCTACTTTGCAGAAGGACGGACATTTCTACTTGGTTGCAACAATGGAATATTTTGCCGGGATGCCCCGCTGGCTTACTCTGCTGCGCTTAATTGGTGCGAGATTGGTTTCAACCCGTCGATCTGTCCGGTGATGGTATCGCCTGCCACCACTGGCCCGACGCCCGCTGGTGTGCCTGTCATGATTAGATCGCCCGCATTCAGATGGTAGAACTGCGACAGATGGCTGATGATCTCGATCACTGTCCAGACCATGTCAGAGAGCAACGCGTCTTGGCGGGTTTCGCCGTTTACAGCCAATGTCATCCGCTGCGGTCCAATCGGCCCGATGTCCGTGCATGGCGTGATTTCACCGATCACAGCGCCGTTCTCGACGTCTTTGCCCAGTGACCACGGTCTGCGCGCGTCTTTACCGTCTTGTTGCCTGTCACGCCGTGTCATGTCCAAGCCGCACGCATAGCCAAAGATGGCATCCTGCGCCCTGTTCTCATCACCTTGAAAAATGGGCCCACCGAGCGCGATGACCAGCTCTATTTCGTGGTGGAAATTGCTGGTTCCGGGTGGATATGGCACGGATTGATTGCTTTGACACAAGGCCTGGGCTGATTTGGTGAAATACCACGGTGCTTCGCGGTCCACTTCGCCGCCCATCTCTGCGGCATGTGCGGCGTAGTTGCGCCCGACACAGAAGATACGGCTGACCGGATATAGCTTGGCCAATCCTGTCACAGGCAATGTTTGTATAATCGGTGCATCAAAGAGCAATTGTGTGGCGGCTGTCGTCATTATGGTTTGTCCAATGCTTGGGCTGTTAAAGCCGCTTTTTCGACCTATATTTAACACAAGTTTCAACGGATTTTATCGGAGTGTCACCATGAAAAGTGCAGAAATAGGCCTGATGGGTCTGGGAACCATGGGGGCCGCACTGGCGCTTAACATCGCAGATCATGGCTTTGACGTTGCTGTGTGGAACCGCACGACACAAAAAACACGTGATTTTCATAATGATGCTGGTGGTTTACAGGATAAAGTTCATCCATCAGAAAGTGTAGAAGACTTTGTTGCCGCGATTGCAAAACCGCGTGCAATTATTTTGATGGTTCCAGCGGGAGACCCTGTTGATGAACAGATTGCCGCTTTGCGCCCGTTGTTGGACGCAGATGACCTGATCATTGATGCGGGCAACGCCAATTTTCACGACACGAACCGCCGTGCGCGTGATGCGGCGGACCTGCCCTATCTTGGTATGGGTGTCTCTGGTGGTGAGGAAGGTGCGCGTTTTGGCCCATCCATTATGGGCGGTGGTAAGCGCGCGCATTGGGACCGCGTCGCGCATATTCTTGAAGCGATTTCCGCAAAATATGATGGTGCCCCTTGTGCCACGTGGATGGGTGAGGAAGGTGCCGGTCACTTTGTAAAAGCCGTCCACAACGGGATCGAATATGCCGATATGCAAATGATTGCAGAGGCTTACGGTGTGATGCGTGATGGATTATCGATGTCGCCTGCGCAGATCTCGCTTGCCTTTGCAGACTGGGACAAGGGTGCGTTGGATTCTTATCTGACCGAAATTTCTGGCAAAGTCGCTGCTGCGGTTGACCCAAAGACGGGCAAGCCGATGTTGGATGTCATTGTCGATGCCGCCGGACAAAAAGGCACGGGTCGCTGGACGGTGATTGAGGCGCAGCATTTGGCAGCCCCTATCCCTGCGATTGATGCCGCCGTGGTGGCCCGTAACCTGTCGTCGCAGCGCGATGTGCGAGCGCTGGGTGAGGCGTTGTTTGGTGCCGCCCCCCAGCCCATGGACGGCATTACCTTGGCTGATTTGGAGGGTGCGCTGATTGCAGGCAAGATCATTTGTTATGCGCAAGGCTTTGAAATGATTAATAAAGCTTAAGTACAATTTGATTGGGCCCTACCCTTGCCAGCGATAGCGCGGGTCTGGCGCGCGGGCTGTATTATCCGCTCTGCGATGTTGAATGATATGGCGCAGGCTTTGACCGATAACGCGGATCGTAACCTGATGTTTGCCCCGTTCTTTGCCGATTTGTTAAAGGTTAATCATCAAGCATTGCGTAAGGTTGTGGCCCAAGCGGCGCTAAATGGGGTAGCGATGCCTGCGTTGTCATCAGGGCTGGCGTATTTTGATGCGATGCGCACGGCGCGTGGCACAGCGAACATGATCCAAGGCCAGCGCGATTTCTTTGGCGCCCATGGCTTTGAGCGCATCGACGGCGGTGCCGATCACCACGGCCCTTGGGCGGCGTCATCCTAGCGCGTAGCCTGCCCCGCGCACTGTGCGCAGCGGATCGTCGCCGCCAGTTTGTGTCAATGCTTTGCGAAGGCGCCCCACATGCACGTCTACGGTCCTAGTATCGACGTAGACGTCGCGCCCCCAAACGCGGTCCAGTAACAATTCGCGTGACCAGACCCGTCCGGGTTTTTCCATGAATGTCGCCAGCAGCCGGAATTCTGTCGGTCCGATTTTGAGATCGGTCTCGCCGCGTGTCACGCGGTGGGTTTCGGCGTCCAGTGTTATATCGTCGTAAGTCAGCACTTCGCCGACCGTCGTGGGCCGCACGCGCCGCAGTTGCGTCCGCACGCGGGCCATGAGTTCGGACACCGAATAGGGTTTGACCACATAGTCGTCTGCGCCTGTTTCAAGCCCGCGCACTTTGTCCACCTCTTCGGATTTGGCCGAAAGCATGATGACGGGGATGGTGCGCGTGGCGCTGCGCGATTTGAGTCTGCGGCAAACCTCGATCCCCGACAGATGCGGCATCATCCAGTCCAGCACAATCACATCGGGCGCGTCTTCGGCGACGATCAAAAGCCCTTCTTCACCGTCGTGGGCTTTTGAAACCCGGTATCCTTCGGATTCCAAATTATAGCTCAGGATTTCGCGCTGTGCGGCCTCGTCTTCAATCACCAAGATATGTGGTTGCTGGGACATCCTTTAAGTCGCGTCCGTCACATAGGCGGTTTTGTCGCCTTTGGGCCGTGCCTCTTCGGGCATTTCGCCGGTGACTAGATAGATGACCTGCTCGGCCATATTGGTGACCAGATCGCCCATCCGTTCGACGTTTTTGGCCATGAAATGTAAGTGCATACAGGTGGTGATGTTGCGCGGGTCTTCCATCATGAAGGTCAGGAATTCGCGGAAAAGCGCGTTATACATCTGGTCGATTTCATGGTCGCGCTGCCGCACGTCTTCGGCCAAGGCCACGTCGCCCCGCAGGTAAGCGTCGAGAATGTCTTTGAGCATCGCTTGCACCTCGCGGGCCATGCGCCGCAGGGCTGCGTCTGATCCCGCGATCACGGGCATATCGACAAGGGTGCCTGTCCGTTTGGCCATGTTCTTGGCGTAGTCACCGATCCGTTCCAAGCTGGCCGCGATCCGCAATACGGTTAGGATGGCGCGCAGGTCTTTGGACACGGGCGCGCGTAGGGCGATAACGCGGGCGGCTTCTTCGTTGATTTGTAGCTCAAGCGCGTCGATGACCTTGTCCCCTGCCCGCACGCGGTCAGCCAGATCAGTGTCGCGCATTTCAAGCGACTTTGCCGCAGACATGATTGCCTCTTCGACCAAGCCTGCCATTTTGATCACAAGCGTCTGGATCGCGTCCAGATCACGGTCGTAGGCGGATGAGATGTGGGTGTTCATAACCTGCTCCTTACCCGATCCGGCCAGAGATGTAGCTCTCTGTGCGCGGGTCTTGCGGGTTTGTGAAAATCTTATCGGTGTCGTCGTATTCTACAAGGCTACCGAGGTGAAAGAACGCAGTTTTCTGACTGACGCGGGCCGCTTGTTGCATCGAGTGCGTCACAATCACCACTGAATAGGACTGGCGCAGCTCGTCAATCAGTTCTTCGACTTGGGCTGTGGCGATGGGGTCAAGTGCCGAGCACGGCTCGTCCATCAGCAGGATTTCCGGTGCTGTGGCGATGGCGCGTGCGATGCAAAGCCGCTGTTGCTGACCACCTGAAAGCCCCGTGCCGGGTTTATCAAGGCGGTCTTTGGCCTCGTTCCAAAGGGCCGCTTTGCGCAGGGATTTTTCGACGATTTCGTCGAGTTCTGCCTTGTTGCGGGCCAGCCCGTGTATTTTCGGTCCGTACGCCACATTATCGTAGATCGATTTGGGGAACGGGTTCGGCTTTTGGAACACCATGCCAACCTTGGCGCGCAACTGCACGGGGTCCACTTTTGCATCATAGATGTCTTCACCGTCGATCAGGATTTCACCTGTGACGCGGCAAATGTCGATGGTGTCATTCATCCGGTTCAGACAGCGCAGGAAGGTGGATTTCCCGCATCCAGACGGCCCGATAAAGGCTGTGACGGTTTTGTCGGCGATCTCGACGTTCACGTCTTTGATGGCTTGGTTGTCGCCATAGTAGACTTGAACGCCTTTGGCCGAAATTTTGGGGTTTTGCATGTTGGTATCTTTCATGTCGTCACCAGCGCCGTTCGAATTTGCGGCGCAAGAAGATTGCAATCGCGTTCATGATCAGCAGGAAAATAAGCAGGGTAATGATCGCACCTGATGCCCGTTCCACAAAGCCCGGATCGGCGCGTTGTGTCCAGTTGAAGACTTGCACAGGCAATGCGGTGGAAGCTTCACCAAACAGCCCAGCGTCGGGTGTGTAGGCGGCGGGATATTCGCGCACGAAGGCCACCATGCCGATCAGGAGCAAGGGCGCGGTTTCGCCCAAAGCTTGGGCCAGACCGATAATGGTCCCTGTCAGGATGCCCGGTGCTGCGAGGGGTAGCACGTGGTGGAACACTGATTGCATCTTGGATGCGCCCACCCCAAGTGCCGCATCGCGGATGGATGGTGGGATGGATTTTAGCGAGGCCCGCGTCGAGATGATGATTGTCGGCAACGTCATGAGGGTCAGGACCAAGCCGCCGACCAGTGGCGAGGACTGGTTGAGTTCCATGAAGTTGATAAAGATCGCGAGCCCTAGGATACCGTAGACGATGGACGGCACCGCGGCGAGGTTCGAGATATTGACCTCGATCACGTCGGTCCAGCGGTTCTTGGGCGCGAATTCTTCAAGATAGATGGAGGCCGCGACACCGATGGGCAGCGCCAGCACCAGCACGACGATCATCATATAGAGCGATCCAAGGATCGCCACGCCCAAGCCTGCCGCCTCTGGCCGTTGGTCGGAGGCGTCAGGCGCTGTTAGGAAGGCCCAGTTGAATTTGGTTTGCACGATGCCTGCGTCTGCGAGTTGTTGAGCCAGTTTCAATTCTTCGGGTGATGTATTGCTGTCGAGCGCCGCGCTTTCCATCGTGACCCGCCCTTTGAAATAGCCGTCGATCCGTCCGTTAATCAGCAGGTCGAATGTGACTTCGGTGCCGACCACTTCGGGGTTCGCCAGCACGTAGTTGCGCACTGTCGCTGACGCCTCTTTGGACAACATCTTGCCGATGTCTTTGGCTTTCATATCGGTTTGCAACCCTGCGCCCTCGACAGCGGCAACCATGCCTGCTTGCAGGATAGACGCGTAGCCGATGGTGGTGACTTTCTTCATCACGTCCAGATCCCGCACGCCTGATTTGTCGAGTTTCGCCTCGGGCAGAGGGATACTGACGGTCGCGTAGGTTTGTTTGAATGCGGATGCGCCTGTGCCGATCACGGATGTCAGCAGGACCGCGAGCGCCAGCATTGCGACAACAATAGCGCCGAGCCCGTAGGCTTTGAACCGCGCCTCGGACGCGTTGCGCCGCTTGGTCCGCGCGTCGGTTGTGAGCAAGGATTTATGGGTCATTCGTACTGCTCCCGATATTTGCGCACGATGGTGAGGGCCAACACATTCAGCCCCAAGGTGATGACGAAAAGGGTCAGTCCCAGCGCAAAGGCCACTAGGGTTTCGGGGCTGGCAAAGTCGGTGTCGCCCGTCAGTTGGCTGACTATTTTGACGGTGACGGTGGTCATGGCTTCAAACGGGTTGAGCGACAGCCTTGCGGCGGCCCCTGCCCCCAAGACCACGATCATGGTCTCGCCAATGGCGCGCGATGCCGCCAGTAAGATTGCGCCCACCACGCCAGGTAATGCGGCGGGCAGGACAACTTGACGGATGGTCTCGGACTTTGTGGCCCCAAGCCCGAGTGACCCGTCGCGCATCGCTTGTGGCACGGCATTGATGATATCGTCCGAGAGCGAGGACACAAAGGGGATCAGCATGATCCCCATGACCAGCCCTGCGGTCATAACGCTGGAAGCGCTGTCACCGAACCCCATGGGTGACGCAAAATAGTCGCGCAAGAATGGCCCGACGGTGATCAGCGCAAAAAGCCCGTAAACGATGGTCGGGATCCCTGCGAGGATCTCAATCGCAGGCTTGGCGATGGAGCGCATCCGTGGGCTTGCGTATTCGGACAGGTAGATCGCGGCGAACATGCCTGTCGGCACAGCAAAGACCAGCGCGATAAAGCTAATGTAGAGTGTTCCCCACAATAGCGGCAGGATACCCAAGGCAGAATCGCCCCGAAAGTTGGGCGACCATTCGGCTGAGAAAAAGAAGTCCTGCCAGCTGTATTGTGTAAAGAAGTTGCGGGTCTCGAACAGCATCGAGAACACGATGCCAACGGTGGTCAGGATGGCGATGACCGAGGCCCCGATCAATAGCAGCTTGATCCAAGATTCGGCATGGGTGCGGGCGCGGTAGTCATGGCTGATTTGCGCCAAAGAGCCGATAAGGCAAAGGGTGGCCACGCCGATCACGATCCAGCCCAGCATTGATCCACCGCCCGCCAAAGCGCCACCAAGCAGAACCGCCAATGAAGGGACCGTGATCGCAAGCAGCGTGTTCAGCCCGTATTGGTGAGGCAAAGCCGCAAGACTGCGAATATCGCCGCCCGAGAGCGCAATCGCGCGCTGCTTTGCCAGCAGATAGCCCAGACAGGCAAGGGTCGCCGTGACAAGCAAGGGCACATAGAGAGGCAGCATCAGCATATGTGTCTTTCGTTAAGGGGTAAGGGGCGCAGGATATCCACGCCCCTTGATCGGGTTGATTACATCGCGTCCAAAGTGACCGCGTCCGCAACGGTTGTTTGCACGTCCGCTAGGTCAGGGTCAGAGACAAGTCCGTATTCCGCCAAAGGACCGTCTGGACCTGCGATATCGTCGGAGACGAAGAAGTCAGCGAAGTCTTGCAAGCCCGGGATCAGGTCGAGGTGTGCGGCTTTGATGTAGAAATACAGTGGACGCGACACAGGGTAGTCGCCTGACGCGATACTTTCGGTCGATGGCACAACGTCGGACATTGTTGCGACTTGCAGCTTGTCTGTGTTGTTCTCGTAGAAAGCCAAGCCAAAGACGCCGATACCGTTTGTGTCGGCTTCGATCCGTGCAAGTGTTTCGGTATAGTCACCGTCGATATCCACAGAGCGCCCGTCAGTGCGGATCGCCATGCAGGTGCCTTCGGCTGCGTGTTCGTCGCCGCCGTTCAGGCCAGTGATCGCGTCCAGCGCGCCGGTTTCTTCGCAGCCTGCGAGGATCACTTTTTCCTCGAAAACTTCGCGTGTGCCGTGCTTGGTGCCGGGAATGAACGCTTGGATCGGTTGCGCAGGGAAATCTGGGTTCACTTGGTCCCAAGATGTGTGCGGGTTTGCCACCAAGGCCCCGTCGATGACCAGTTCAGCGGCCAAGGCGGTGTACCAGTCAGCAGGTGTAAAAGCGAAACCGTTGCCGTTGATTTCGGAAGCAAAGACGATGCCATCATAGCCGATCCGCACTTCGATAATGTCGGTCACGCCAGCGGCGTTACATGCGTCGATTTCCTTGTCTTTGATTTTGCGTGACGCGTTTGCGATGTCGATGGTATTTTCGCCTACACCTTCACAGAACCGTTTCAATCCCGCAGAAGACCCGCCTGATTCGACAACAGGTGTCGGGTAGTCAAAGTTTTCGCCAAAGAGTTCAGCCACAATGGACGCGTAGGGCAAGACTGTGGACGAGCCTGCAACTTGGACGTTGTCGCGTGCGGCCGCAGATGTTGCTGTGATGGCCGCGATTGCGAGTGTGGATGCGGTTAGCTTCAAAGTTGACATTGGATGCTCCCAGTAGATGTCAGATCGTCGAGCCACACCGAATTGTGTGATCCGTTGACACTGACCTACGTGTCTTGAGCAAAGCTTTTGTGACACCAATGTAATAGTTTTATGACAGTCGCTTTTAATCTGCGGGTAAAAGAACAGTCACAGTTGTCCCTGCCCCGAGTGCGCTGGCGATTTGCAGCCTGCCCCGATGCCGGTTCACGATATGTTTAACGATCGCAAGGCCAAGACCTGTGCCGCCCACCTCGCGTGATCTGTGGTTATCGACGCGGTAGAACCGTTCGGTCAGCCGTGCGATCTGGTGGTCGGCTATTCCGTCCCCGAAGTCATGGACGGTGATGGCGGCCCCTTTGCCGCGCAGTGCTTTAAGCGCTGATATCGGGTGCAGGGTCACAATGACACGCCCGCCTGAACCTCCATATTTTATAGCGTTTTCAACAAGGTTCATGATGACTTGTTGCAATTGTGCGGAATCGCCCGCCACGGTGACTGGCGCATCCGGCAGATCGAATATCAAATCAACCGCTGCGTTTTGGCCGATGATGGATAGTCCTTGGCTGGCGGCGGTGATGATATCACACAAGTTCACGAGGGTTGCGGGCTTGCGCCGTTCGGTTTCTTCCAGCCTGCTTAGCGCCATCAGTTCGTCAACCAGCCGGGTCATCCGTTCTGCCTCTTGGCCCATGATCCCAAGGAACCTGTCGCGCGCGTCCTCATCGTTGCGTGCCGCCCCGCGCAGCGTTTCAATAAACCCAGTGAGGGCAGTTAGAGGTGTGCGCAGTTCGTGGCTGACGTTGGCCACAAAGTCGCGGCGCATTTTGCCAGCCACTTCGGCGTCTGTGTGATCGATCAGCGTAAGAAGCGCCGCGTCGCCTGCCTGCTTGACATGCGCCTCAAACGTGGTTTCGCGGCCCAAGCTGCCACCCTGATATGACGCTTTGGCGGGTTTGCCTGTGGCTAAGACCTGTTCAATGGCCTCGATCACGGCGGGTTGGCGCAGGGCCTTTACATAGTGCCAACCCGTCGTGTCGGTGCCGATCAAAGCAGCAAAACTGGCGTTTATGGCCGCGATACGCTGATCTGCCCCGATAAGTGCGGCAGGCAAAGGCAGCGCATCAAGGACTTCCGCGGGTGTCATGCTAGATGGGCTTGAGGTCGCGCCGGAACCGTGCGGCGTTTTCACTGTAGTGCTGTGCTGAAAGTTTGAGGCGCTCGATCGCGTCATCATCAAGCTGCCTCACGACTTTGCCCGGGCTGCCCATCACAAGGCTACCGTCTGGAATGACTTTGCCTTCGGTGATCAACGCCCCTGCCCCGATCAGGCAGTTTTTGCCAATCACGGCACCGTTCAGCACGGTCGCGCCCATGCCGATCAAGGAATTGTCGCCGATGATGCAGCCGTGCAGCATCGCTTTATGCCCGATGGTGCAACCTGTGCCGATGGTCAAAGGGGACCCCATGTCTGTGTGCAGCACGCAGTTTTCTTGCACGTTGCTGCCCGCGCCGACGGTGATCATCTCGTTATCGCCGCGCATTGTCGTCCCGAACCAGACAGAGGATGCGGGCCCAAGAGTGACAGCGCCGATAATATGACATCCCGGTGCAACCCATGCGTCGTCGTCGATTTGCGGGGTCTTGTCGGCCAGAGCGTAAATCATGAGCGATCCTCGAATTGCGTTTGCAGGGTGCGTACGTGCCCCATCAGATCGGGTTGTTGGCTGGCGCGCAAGCGTTCTGCGCTGATGATCGTTTTGAGCCGTGCTTCGGTTTCGTCGAGATCATCATTGACCATGACATAGTCGTAGCCGTCCCAGTGGCTGATCTCGTCCCAACTTTTTTGCATACGCTTTTCAATGGTTTCCGCGTCGTCTTGGCCACGGCTGACCAAGCGTCGGTGGAGTTCGCTGATCGAGGGCGGCAGGATAAAGATCGACAGGACGTGTTCGCTTAGCGCCGATTTGCTGATCTGCTGCGCGCCTTGCCAGTCGATGTCGAACAGCACGTCGCGGCCTTCGTCAATCGCCGTCTGAACGGGCGCTTTGGGCGAGCCGTAGTAGTTACCGAACACCCGCGCATGTTCCAGCATTTCGCCGTCTGACACCTGGGATTGAAATTCTTCTGTGCTTACAAAGAAATAGTCTTTGCCGTTGACTTCTCCTTCGCGTGGTTCGCGTGTCGTGGACGAAACCGAGAACCGCAGGCTGTTGTCCCACGTCCGCAAACGCCCAGCGAGTGTCGATTTCCCCGCCCCAGAGGGTGAGGATAGAATGATAAGAAGACCACGTCTTTTCAATGAGTTACTCCACGTTTTGAATTTGTTCGCGCATCTGGTCGATCACTGCTTTCAGGTCCAGCCCGATTGCGGTCAAGTTAGGTGCACCCGCCTTGGCGCAAAGTGTATTAGCCTCACGGTTAAATTCCTGTGCCAGAAAATCAAGTTTACGTCCTGCGGGTTTTGGATCACTCAAAAGCCCCTTTGCAGCCGCCACATGCGCCTTGAGCCTGTCGATTTCTTCGGTCACGTCGGATTTCACCGCCAGCAGCGCAAGTTCTTGCGCGATCCGGCCCTCGTCCACCTCGGCGATATCTTCCAAGATACGGCCCATGTCGGCGGTGAGTTTGGCTTTAACTTGCGGGCGCCGCGCGGTTGCTGCGGCGTCTGCTTGCGCAATAAGATCAGCAATTTCATTAAGTTGCGCGGTAATAACGTTATAAAGTGCGGCCCCTTCGGACGCGCGCATGTCCACAAACGCAGTGATTAGCGGTGCGATTTCGCTTGAAATCGCAGCAATCAGGGCGGTGTCGTCTACGTCAGATGTGTCTTGCGTCAAGACTCCGCGCTGCGCCAAAACATCTGCGGCATTGGGCTGCGCAAGGGTGACGCCCATCTCGAAGGCCCGTTCTTGGACCGCATCCAGCGCACTGAGCACCGCGTCCAGTTGCGGCGCGTTCACCGAGAGTGATTGCGTCCCTTCTTGGCGTGTCAGCCGCAGGTTCAGTGTCACATTGCCCCGAGACAGCGCGTCAGACAGCGCTTTGCGCACTTTTGCTTCCACCCCTTCAAGCCCTTCGGGGATTCGCAGTCGCAAATCCAAGCCCCGCGCATTCACGCCGCGCACCTCCCACGCCCAACTGTTCGCGCCCTGTGTGCCAGTGCTGCTGGCAAATGCGGTCATGGAGTGGATCATGGCGTGTTCCTTCGTTTGCTTGCAATGCACCTAAGACATTTGCGCCTTGGTGGGCAAGTGTTCGTCCGACGTTGCCGTTAACCCGTTAATACTTTGTTAAATGAATTTTGTCTTAACAGGTGCTAAATTGTGTTCACAATGTGACCGTGAACCGATCACATCCATAAATTTAGGGACACGTGATATGACTACGAAACTGACATTCTTGAACACGGGACGCCGCACGGCAGACCCCAAGCACCCTGTTCTGGCCGAGTTGGAACAGTATTGGCAATCTTTGCGTCTTGACGATTCTATTCCGAACCGCGCGGATATTGACCCCGACAAAATTAGTAGCGCGCTGCCTTATACGTTTGTGTTGCAGCGCGTCGCCCCAGGTGTGGCGCGGATGCGCGTGGCGGGCCAGAAACTGCATGATATTTTACGGATGGATCCACGCGGCATGCCTGTCAGCGCCTTTTTCGATGCCGAAGATCGCAGCACGCTGGCGGTCCATTTGGAAAGCGCGTTTTCGGAACCTGCATTGATCGCAATGCCTGTGCAAGGTGCGGCGGGCTTGCTGCGCTCTGCGGTTAAAGGCGCGATATTGTTGATGCCGATGCGTGATGAGTCTGGCGATGTCAGCCGTGTTTTGGGCGCTTTGGTCACAGACGGCCCGTTGGGCGCACGTAGCCGCCGTTTGCGCCTTGATGATAGCCGCCCGATGCGGATCGAGCCGCTGACCCAGATCCATGCTGCGCCGGCCCATACCCCACAAATGCAAAGGCCAGACGTTGCCCGCCCGGCCCTGCGATTGGTTGTGAATAACGTGTGAGCCTAGCCAGCCTTGGCCGCTGCGATCTTGGTGCGGCGGTCAGACAGTTCTTCGGCCACCAAAAACGCCAGTTCAAGAGACTGGGATGCGTTCAGGCGTGGATCACAAGCTGTGTGGTAGCGGTCTGACAGGTCTTCGTCTGTCACAGCGCGCACCCCACCGGTGCATTCGGTCACGTCTTTGCCTGTCATCTCGAAATGCACGCCACCGGGCACGGTGCCCTCGGCAGCATGAACCCCAAAGAATTCACGGACTTCGCGCAACACGGACTCAAACGGCCGCGTTTTATAGCCCGTTGTCGATTTGATCGTGTTGCCGTGCATCGCGTCACAGGTCCACACAACTTTGGCGCCCTCTTCTTCGACCGCTTTAATAAGACGTGGCAGGTGTTCGCCCACATTGCCTGCGCCAAAGCGACAAATCAGGGTCAAGCGCCCTGCTTCGTTGTCCGGGTTGAGCGATGACATCAAGGACTTCAGGTGCCCAGTTGTCATGGATGGGCCGCACTTCAGCCCAATCGGGTTTTGCACGCCTTTGCAGAATTCGACATGCGCGCCGTCGGGCTGCCGTGTCCGGTCGCCGATCCAGATCATGTGCCCAGAGCCCGCAAGCCATTTGCCTGATGTGGAATCCAGACGCGTCAACGCCTCTTCGTATTCCAAAAGCAAGGCTTCGTGCGATGTGTAGAAATCGACGGTCTCTAACGCGTGGCTTGCTTCGCTACGGATACCTGCGGCTTCCATGAAGTCGAGTGTATCGCTGATCCGCTCTGCGATTTCGCGGTACTTTTCGGCCTCGGCTTGCGCTGTGAACCCAAGCGTCCAAGCGTGGACTTTGTGGACGTCTGCGTAGCCACCAGTCGAGAAAGCGCGCAACAGGTTCAATGTGGCCGCTGCCTGAAGGTAGGCCTGTTCCATGCGGGTCGGATCGGGAATCCGTGCCTCTGGTGTGAAGTCAAACCCGTTGATGATGTCACCACGGTAGCTGGGCAGTTCGACGCCGCCCACGGTTTCGGTTGGTGCCGAGCGTGGCTTGGCCATCTGCCCTGCCATCCGGCCCACTTTAACCACAGGCACTTTCGCCCCGTAGGTCAGGACCATCGCCATTTGCAACATCACCTTAAAGGTGTCGCGGATACCATCGGCGCTAAATTCCGAAAAGCTTTCGGCGCAATCGCCGCCTTGCAAAAGGAAGGCTTCGCCGCGACTCGCAGCACCCAATTGCGCCTTAAGGCGCCGTGCTTCACCCGCAAAAACCAGTGGTGGATAAGAGCTAAGACGACCCTCAACGGCCTTTAAGGCGTCCGCGTCGAGATAATCAGGCATCTGAACACGCGGTTTTTTGCGCCAATCAGTTTTTTGCCATTCAGTCATAGTCTTGCTCCAATTCATAAGTGTCACCAGCGCTGTTAGCGGTAGCACAAGCGGTTATAGCCCGAAGGCTTCAGCGGGCCAATGCCAAAAGGCACAAGTTTTCAACCAAATGCAACCTCTGAAACCGACAACAATTGTGCAAAAAGGCTTGTCGTTTCCCAGCAAAACTGATGTGGTCTCAAGACAACGCATTTAGGATCGCAGTTGAGATGATTGAACCACAAACAGTTGAGGTCGACTTTGCAGGCAAACCACGCCGGTTTGTGTTTGCGTTGATGGATCAATTTACGATGCTGTGTTTTTCCTCAGCGATTGAAAGCCTGCGCATTGCCAACCGAACCGCTGGCAAGGAATTGTACCGCTGGCGTATCATTGGTGAGGGCGGCGAAAGCGCGGTCTGCTCGAATGGGTGTAGCTTTGAATTGGAAGAAGACCTGTGCGAATTGGAACGCGACGACACGATTATGTTGTGCGGTGGCGTTGACGTTCAGCGCGCGACAACAAAGAAGACCCTGAACTGGATCAGACGCGAGGCGCGTCGCGGTGTCACCATCGCGGGGCTTTGCACGGCTGGCTACACGATGGCCAAAGCGGGTTTGTTGGACGGCAAGAAGGCCACGATCCACTGGGAAAACCAAGATAGCTTTATCGAGGAATTTGAAGAGGTTACGCTGACAAAGTCAGTGTTTGTTGTGGACGGGAACCGGATCACAACAGCCGGCGGCACGTCTTCGATTGATTTGATGCTTAAGCTGATTGCGGATCATCATGGCGAGGAGCTGGCCAGTGCGGTTGCCGATATCCTGATATATTCATCCATTCGCACCGACCAAGACACCCAGCGCCTGTCGATTCCGACCCGTATTGGTGTGCGTCACCCAAAGTTAAGCCGTGTTATCCAGATTATGGAAACTAACATCGAAGAGCCGATTAGCCCCGCGACATTGGCTAAAGATGTTGGCATGTCCACACGTCAGCTTGAACGCCTGTTCCGCAGATATCTGTCGCGCAGCCCCAAGCGGTATTACATGGAATTACGCCTGCAAAAGGCCCGCAACCTGTTGATGCAAACGGATATGACGGTGATTAATGTGGCGCTGGCCTGTGGTTTCGCGAGCCCGTCGCATTTTTCGAAGTGCTATCGTTCACATTACGACACTACCCCATACCGTGAGCGCGGCACGCATGCGGCACGTCTTTCGGTTTAGCAGCCCAAAAGTTTCGACATTGCTTTCATAGTCCCGCCCCACTTTTGCGATCCTGTCGTCCCGACCGTGAGGCGACTGTAATGAATATTACCAAATCAAAATTGCGCACAGCGGCGGCCGCATTTGCGCTGGTGTTGTTACTAGTTGCGGGCGACTTCGCTTACAATAATCCGATTAAAATGTTTTTTATCAATGTCTTGAAAGTCGTTTCGTATGTTGTGTGGCGTTTTATGCCCCGTAAGCCGAAATTACCGAAATCCGATAACACCTTTGGGCTAATCTCTATTTGTCTCATGTCGAGTCTCAGGGCAAAATGCGCGATGAAAGCCTGCGTGACTATCTTGACGCGCTTTGCAACGACGCAGGTCTTATCGCCCCGACTGATACTGATACTGATACTGATACTGTGGTTTATGAGGCTAAAATTAAAGATATTTTGCAGAAAGCGGGCAATTTCAAACGCGCCCCTGCGATAGCACTTGTGCGGACCGAACAGGGCAAGCATTCCGTCAGCAACAACTGGTTAAGGGGCGTCCCTACCATGGGCACAATCGCTTGGCTGCGCGGTGCGGATGGGTTGCCGTTGCACCATGCAGCCTAGATTGATCTGGCCGAGTTGCCTGCAAGCCATGTGCCAAAAGGATTTCCGAAAACGGGTGCATTTGCCGCCGCTGTTTCAAGACGTCGAGGCCAATGAGGCGGTGACATCGGACCGGATTTTCCAACGCTTTGCGCTTGAGATAATGCCATTGGGCCAAGACACCGCTCAGGATGACTCTGCGGCAGACACACAGATGGCGGCCCTATTTGATACAACAACCAAGATTCCGCGCCTGCCCGCCAATTGGCGCTGTCACCAAATGTTCGGAATTGGCAATCAGATTCAGACGGCGGTCGAGGAAAACATGCTGAACCACATGCGGTTCCAGCTTCAGACCGAAGCTTGTATGCATCCCCAATTTCGGAACCTGAGCGTTTATCAATTCTGGATCAGTCAAGACGCCCTAGAGCGCCGCGATTGGGCTGCGATTGATGTGACCTTTGAATGCGATTGACCGAGATCAATCGCCAAGTTTTGCGCAGCTATCTGTATCGGAACCAACTTTAATTATACTTAAAGTTGCGAAAAGCGCCCACTGCGCGACATCAACAGGCCAAACGCCCGAAAACAGCACGTAAATCAAACGGTTTTCCTTTGGGTTCTGACTTCACATTCCCGATATGGCTGTTAATCTGCGCGTCAGGATAACAAATCCACCTAGGGAGAAGACGAATGAAAAAACTACTATTGGCGACAACAGCCATGACAATGATGGCAGGCTCTGCGTTCGCTGCGGGCCACGCGGAAGAAGTCAAGATCGGCGTGATCTTGGGCTTTACCGGTCCACTTGAATCCATCACCCCAGCAATGGGTGCAGGCGCAGAGCTTGCGATGGCAGAAGTTACCGAGTCCGGTGCGCTGCTTGGTGGTGCGACTGTTACGTCCGTGCGTGCAGACAGCACATGTATCGATGCTGGTGCGGCGACATCCGCAGCCGAGCGGTTGGTTACAGCTGACAAAGTGAACGCCATCATGGGCGCTGACTGTTCCGGTGTAACTGGTGCGATCCTTGCAAACGTTGCTTTGGCAAACGGTGTAGTGATGGTGTCCCCATCCGCGACATCTCCTGGCCTGTCCACAGCAGAAGACAACGGCTTGTTCTTCCGCACAGCACCATCTGACGCGCGTCAGGGTGTGATCATGACAGAAATTCTGGCTGATCGCGGCGTTGATAACGTGGCTTTGACATATACAAACAACGACTACGGCAAAGGTTTGGCTGACGCATTCCAAGCGGCGTTCGAAGCAAATGGCGGCACGGTCACCATTTCTGCAGCCCACGAAGACGGCAAGGCAGACTATTCTGCTGAAGTTGGTGCATTGGCATCCGCTGGCGGCGACGTTTTGGTTGTTGCAGGCTACGTTGACCAAGGTGGGTCGGGCATCATCCGTTCCGCACTGGATACAGGCGCGTTTGAAACGTTCTATGTGCCAGACGGCATGGTTGGCGCAAAGCTGAACGAAAACTTTGGTGCCGAAATGAACGGGTCTTTCGGCGCATACCCAGGCACAGACAACGCGGGCTCTGGCATGTTTGTTGAACTTGCTGCTGCTGCTGGCTTTGACGGCACAGGCGCTTTCGCTCCTGAATCTTATGACGCTGCTGCGTTGATCATGTTGGCGATGCAAGCGGCTGGGTCTTCTGCATCCGCAGATTTCAAAGATCACGTCATGAACGTTGCTAACGCACCGGGCGAGCAGATCTTGCCAGGTGAATTGGCGAAGGGTCTTGAGATCTTGGCTGCTGGTGGCGACATCGACTATGTTGGTGCATCCGCAGTTGAGCTGATTGGCCCAGGTGAATCTGCTGGTAACTATCAGGAAGTTGAATTCGCTGATGGCGTTTATTCGACAATCGGCTACCGCTAAGCTATAGCAAAACCGGAATGGCGCGGGGGTTTTCCCGCGCCATTTCAACAGGGTACGACACGTATTAAACGTGCGGGGGGACTTACATGATCGTCGTTGAGAATTTGGTGAAAACCTTTGGTGGTTTTCGCGCTGTAGATGGCGCATCCTTGCGTATTGAAGAAGGCTCGATTACCGGCCTTATCGGCCCGAATGGCGCCGGGAAAACCACTTTATTTAATGTGATCGCGGGCGTTCTTGAACCTTCTGCCGGTCGCGTGACAATGCTGGGCGAGGACATCACGGGCCTGCCTCCACATGAGTTGTTCCACAAGGGTTTGTTGCGGACCTTTCAAATCGCGCATGAATTTTCGACCATGACCGTCCGCGAGAACCTGATGATGGTGCCGGGTGCCCAGTCGGGAGAGACGCTGTGGAACGCATGGTTTGGCCGCAAGCGGATTGCAAATGAAGAGCGCGCATTGCTGGCGAAGGCCGATGAGGTGTTGGAATTCCTCACCATCGACCATTTGAAGGACGAGAAAGCGGGAAATTTGTCGGGCGGCCAGAAAAAGCTGCTAGAGCTTGGCCGCACCATGATGGTGGATGCCAAGATCGTATTTTTGGACGAAGTTGGCGCTGGCGTAAACCGCACCCTTCTTAACACCATCGGTGATGCGATCATCCGTTTGAACAAAGAGCGCGGCTATACCTTTGTTGTCATCGAGCACGATATGGATTTCATCGGCCGCCTTTGCGACCCTGTTATCTGCATGGCCGAGGGCAAGGTTCTGGCCCAAGGTACGCTGGCCGAGATCAAGGCTAATGAGCAGGTGATCGAAGCCTATTTGGGCACTGGTTTGAAAAACAAAGACCAGTTGGCGAAAGTCTGATGGGACCGATTTTGAATAATTTGAAAAAAGCGAGGCAGGCCGATGTCTGAACCATTCCTGATCGGTGATCAAATGACGGGCGGCTATGGCAAAGGCCCAGATATTCTACATGGGTGCACCATTTCGGTCGATAAGGGCGAGATTGCTGTGATTGTTGGCCCTAATGGCGCGGGCAAATCAACCGCGATGAAAGCCGTGTTTGGCATGTTGAATGTGCATTCGGGTGTTGTGCGACTGGATGGCGAGGACATCACAAAGCTGACCCCACAACAGCGGGTTGTGAAGGGCATGGGCTTTGTGCCGCAGACCCACAATATCTTCACGTCGATGACAGTGGAAGAAAACCTAGAGATGGGCGCGTTTATCCGCACCGACGATTACCGCGATACGATGGCGCAGATTTACGACTTGTTCCCGATCCTGAAAGACAAGCGCTATCAGGCTGCGGGCGAATTGTCGGGTGGTCAGCGTCAGCAGGTCGCTGTTGGCCGCGCGTTGATGACAAAGCCCAAGGTATTGATGCTCGATGAGCCAACAGCGGGTGTGTCGCCTATTGTCATGGACGAATTGTTTGACCGCATTATCGAGGTTGCCCGCACAGGTATCCCGATTTTGATGGTGGAACAGAACGCCCGCCAAGCGCTTGAAATCGCTGACAAAGCCTATGTGCTTGTGCAGGGCCGCAATGCCCACACGGGCACCGGTAAAGAACTATTGGCCGACGAAGAAGTCCGCCGCAGTTTCTTGGGGGGCTGATATGTTATTGTCGAAAACTGGCCTTTTGGCTGCTGTGGCAATGTCGGCGACGACGGCCACCGCACAAGATGCGTCCTATAGCCAAGCCTGCAAATTCACGGTCGAGTGTTTTGAGCAGGATGCCTGTGCCGAGACCGATTACGATGTCGCGTTGGAGTATAGCTTTACCCAAATGGATGGCGACAAGGGCGCGGGCAGTGGGAAAGCCGTGGATGTCGCCGCGACCCGCCGCGTGGTTGTTGTGCACAATGAGGGTGCATTTGTGGCGAATGCCGTCGATTTTGAGAGTGACCGTTTTATTGCCGCCGAGCTATTTACTTTGGTCAGCACCGCTGAGGGCCAAGCCCGCCGGATCACAACATTTACCGATGAGCCGATGGTGATCACTTACCACGGCACATGCCAAGGAGCCGCATAATGGATTTCCTCAACGCCCTTGTGGCGCTTACCAATTACGTGATCGTGCCGGGTATGGCTTATGGCGCGCAACTGGCGCTGGGTGCGCTGGGTGTCACGCTGATCTACGGCATCTTGCGGTTCTCGAACTTTGCCCACGGCGACACGATGGCCTTCGGGACAGCCATGACGATCATGGTCACCAACGGGTTGCTGGCGCTGGGGATCACTTTTGGTCCGTTGCCGACCGCCCTGCTTGCGCTCCCATTCGGGATTATTTTGACGTGTTTGTTGGTGCTGGGGACTGACCGTTTGGTCTATCGCTTTTACCGCAAGCAAAAAGCAGCCCCTGTGATCCTTGTGATCGTGTCGATGGGTGTGATGTTTATAATGAACGGGATTGTGCGGTTCACGATTGGTGTGCGCGACATTCAGTTTGCCGATGGCGAGCGGTTCATCATCTCGGTCCGCACGTTTAAGGAAATGACCGGTCTGCAAGAGGGTTTGGCGATCAAGGCGACCCAAGGTATCACCGTGGGCGTCGCGGTTATTGTGGTCGCGATGTTGTTCTGGTTCCTCAATAAGACCCGCACCGGTAAATCCATGCGCGCGTTTTCGGATAACGAAGATTTGGCGCTGCTATCGGGTATCAACCCTGAGAAGGTTGTTATGGTCACGTGGATGATCGTGGCCGCCTTGGCGACCACGGCGGGTGTGCTTTACGGCCTTGATAAGTCGTTCAAAGCCTTCACATATTTCCAGTTGCTGCTGCCAATATTTGCAAGTGCGATTGTTGGAGGATTGGGCAATCCGTTGGGTGCGATTGCCGGTGGTTTCGTGATTGCGTTTTCGGAAGTCACCGTCACTTATGCTTTCAAAAAGGTGCTGGGCTATTTGTTGCCGGAAAGCTTGGAGCCATCGTCTTTGGTCCAGCTCTTGTCGACGGATTACAAATTCGCCGTAAGCTTCTCGATCCTTATTATCGTCCTGTTGTTTAAACCAACGGGCCTCTTCAAGGGACAATCCGTATGACCCTCACTTATCGCAATGCGTTCCTCGTTCTGTTTGTCGCGTCCCTATATATCTTGGAGGGTGCGACCGACTTTTGGATTTTCTCAGGGTCTTGGGATAGCTCGCTGAAGATGCTGAGTTTTGCGCTGATTGGTGCAATTATGGCCTTGGGTGTGAACCTGCAGTGGGGCTTTGCTGGCCTTTTCAACATTGGTGTCATGGGCTTTGTCGCACTAGGTGGTTTGGCGACTGTACTTGTGTCGATGCCCACAACGCCGGGCGCATGGTCGGCAGGCGGTTGGACAATTCTGATGGGCCTGATCTTGGGTGCGGTCACGATTGTCACGGCAGTTTTCATGCTACGCTGGTTGCCAAAGGGCCGCATGCGTACGTGGTTGACGATTGCGTTTTTGGTACTTGGTTTCTTCGCGTTCCGCGCTGTATTTGACTACGGTGTTGCGGGTGTTGAGGCGATTAACCCTGCGGCCACGGGATATCTTGGCGGCCTGAACTGGGGCGGTGAGAACTACAAAGACTACGGTTGGTTGACGATTGTCGCTTGGCCTGTGGGTGGGTTGCTGGCTGCTGGTGCGGCCTGGATCATCGGCAAGACGGCCCTTGGGTTGCGGTCAGATTATCTGGCGATTGCGACCCTTGGCATTGCCGAGATCATCATTGCCGTCATGAAGAACGAAGACTGGCTGGCGCGCGGCGTGAAGAACGTAAACGGCCTGCCCCGTCCCGTGCCTTATGAGATCGATCTGCAAAACGATCCGGGCTTTGTCGAAAAGGCAGCGTCCTATGGGTTGGATCCTGTGACCGCATCCACGCTTTATACCAAGATGGGCTATGTGATCTTGTTCACGATTGTCTTGGTGATTTTGCTGTGGCTGGCCCAACGCGCGCTCAATTCACCTTGGGGTCGTATGATGCGCGCCATTCGTGACAACGAGACCGCAGCCGAAGCGATGGGCAAGAACGTCACTGCCCGTCACTTGCAGATTTTCATCCTTGGCTCTGCCATTTGCGGGATTGCCGGTGCCATGATGACCACGCTAGATAGCCAATTGACCCCGACGTCTTACCAACCGCTGCGCTTTACCTTCCTGATCTGGGTGATGGTGATTGTGGGTGGCTCGGGCAACAACTTTGGCGCTGTTTTGGGTGGTTTCCTGATTTGGTGGCTTTGGGTGATGGTCGAGCCTTTGGGCCAGTGGATCGCCGAAGTCACAACATCCGGCTTTGCGGTCGATCACTGGTTCCGCATCCGTATGGAGGATGCCGCTGCCCACTTCCGTCTGTTTACGATGGGACTGGTGTTGCTGTTGGTGTTGCGATTTAGCCCGCGCGGGTTGATGCCCGAGAAGTGAAGATCGCGTTTCTGCATACCGCTGACGTACATAAGGCCACCTTTGATACCTTGCTGACCGGCAGCGGTGTCGAGGTGGCCCATGTCGTGCGGGCCGACCTATTGGCCCGCGCCCAAGCTAAAGGCGTATCTGCTGTGCGTGATGAAACGGCTGCGATCCTGCATGGTTTGTCGGATGCCGATGCGGTGGTTTGCACATGTTCGACCCTTGGCGAAATTGCTGCAAACATGAGCGCTCCGCATATCTTGCGCATCGACAGGCCCGCGTTTGAAGCAGCAGTCGCATTTGGTTCGCGCATCTTGTTGGTGATCTGTTTGAAAAGCACTCAGGACGCATCAGAGGCGTTGTTGGCGGGTTGTGGCGCAGATTTGCAGACCGACACGTTGATTTGTGCGGATGCGTGGCCGTATTTTGTCGCGGGTGATCTGGCGCGGTTTTCACATACCATTGCGGCAGATGTGCGAAAAGCCGTTTCTGAGACCCCTTATGATGCGGTGATCTTGGCGCAAGCATCCATGAAAGACGCAGCTTCTTTGTTGGCGGATATTAGCGTGCCGGTTCTGTCGACCCCGAAGATGGCCGTTGACGCTGCCTTGGCGCTGGTGCGCGCGCGCGCTACACGGTAAACAACCGTTCAATCGTGTATTCTACAAGGTCCGTTACTTATGGCGCTGATTTTCCGCTGGCTGCTCCGCCTTTCCTCTTTGTTGATCTTTTTGATCATCGGCGCGTTGAGCCTGACATACTATTTCGCGTCGCGGTCCCTGCCCGATTATGACGTCGAGGCGTCTGCATTGGGCCTGACGGCTCCGATCGAGATCGTCCGCGATAACGCCAACGTCCCACATATTTTTGGCGAGACGGACAGAGATGTCTATTTTGGCCTTGGCTATGCCCATGCCCAAGACCGTCTATGGCAGATGACCATGTTGCGTCGCACCGCACAGGGCCGTTTGTCCGAACTGTTTGGCGAGCGCACGGTTGGTATCGACAAGGTATTGCGCCGCTTTGATTTATATACGCTGGCTGTCGCTTCGGTTGAGGCGCAGGACGAACCGACCAAGGTTGCACTTAATGCCTATGCCGCAGGTGTGAATGCGTGGCTGGCCGAGATTAACAAGGGCGCGTTGGGCCGTGGTGCCCCCGAGATGTGGCTGTTTAACCATCCTGTGTCCCCGTGGCAGCCTGCGGATAGTATTGCGATCCTCAAGTTGATGGCGTTGCAATTGTCGTCGCATCTAGAGGCCGAAGTGTTGCGCGCCCGCACGTCATTGATGATCCCGTCAGAACGTTTGCTTGATTTGTTGCCAGACGATCCGACCAAGGGTGTGGCCGCGTTGCCCGAATATGCAAGTCTTGTCCCTGATGTTGCCCCTTATACCCCCAACAGCCGCTTGGCATATGGCCCCTTAAACCCGTCCAAGCTGCCGGAACTGGCGGGTGCCTCGAATGCTTGGGCTGCGGGGATTGACCGTTCGGCCGCAGGTGCCACATTGTTGGCCAATGATCCGCATTTGGGCCTGACAGCCCCGACCATCTGGTATCTGGCCCGTATGGAGCTTCAGACGGGTGGCGTCATTGGTGGCACGATTCCAGGTATGCCTGCGATCTTGTCTGGCCGCAGTGCCGATCTGGGTTGGGGTATCACCAGCAGTTATCTGGATGATCAGGACGTGTTTTTAGAGGAATTGAACCCCGAAAACCCGAATGAATACCGCACGCCCACAGGCTGGGCCAAGTTCCGCACCCGAGAGAGCATCATCCGCATCAAAGACGCCCCCGCGGTGACGCTGAAACTGTTGTGGTCGTCAAACGGCCCGATCATGCCTGCCGCGCAATATGACCTTGGAGCGATCACGCCTGCGGGTCATGTCGCGGCGATTAGCTGGACCGCGCTGTCTGAGAAAGACACGACAATGTCAGCGGCCTTGGCTATTGGCAGTGCCCGCACCGTTCAAGAAGGCATTGCTGCGGCAGAACAATATATCGCCCCGAGCCAGAATCTGACGCTGGCTGATCGCACACAGATCGCGATGAAAACAATCGGTGCGGTCCCTGCCCGCGACGCAGCACATCAAAGCAAAGGCCGTCTGCCAAGCTATGGCTATCTGCGGCAGAACCGCTGGCAGGGGCGTCAGCCCTATGCCAATAATCCAGAGTTTGTGAACCCCAAGGGCGGTATTCTGGGCAATACCAACAACAAGACAGTGGACCGACCGTTTCCCGATCATATGTCCTATCTCTGGGGGGATACCCAGCGGATCAGCCGCTGGAACCGCCTAATGCAAAGCCGCGCCGTGCATACGCGCGAAAGCTTTATCGAGGCGCAGTTGGATACGGTCAGCTTTACGGCACGGTCCTTGTTACCGCTGATCGGTGCTGATCTGTGGTTTACGGGTGAAGCGGCAACTGATGGCACCCCAGAGCGCCGCCGCCAAGAAGCGCTGGAACTGTTGGCTGCGTGGAATGGTGAGATGAACGAGCATTTGCCAGAGCCGTTGCTTTATGCGGCGTGGCTGCGGAAATTGAACAACCGTTTGATCCAAGACGAGTTGGGTCCGCTGACATCGGAATTCACACATACCAACCCTGTTTTCATCGAGCGTGTCTTCCGCAACATTGATGGGGCTGGTGTTTGGTGTGATGTGCTGCAATCTGCGCCTGTCGAGACGTGTTCTGACATTGCGCGACTGGCGTTGGATGATGCCCTGTTGTGGATTGACGAAAACGCGGGTGGCACGATTGCGTCGCTGCGCTGGGGTGATTTGCATCAAGCCACGCATGATCACCCTGTTTTAGGCGAGGCCCCTGTTTTGAACTGGTTTGTAAACATTCGTCAGTCGACCAGTGGCGGCGACAATACGTTGCAGCGTGGTCGCACGTCCGGCACAGGGCCGAACCCGTTCCAGAATGTTCATGCTGCAGGCTACCGCGGCGTTTACGACTTTGCTGATCCCGATAGTTCGGTTTTTGTCACGGCGACTGGCCAATCTGGCCACCCGCTGTCGCGCTATTACGACAACTTAGGCGAGCTGTGGCGTCGTGGTGAATATATCCCGATGTCGCTGGACCCAGATTTGGCCCGTGCGGCGGCAGTGGGTGTGACCACCCTAGTGCCCGCCGCCGAGTGACCAATCACATCCTGCTAAAGCGTTCTTTTTGCAGCAAAGTCCAAAATACCGTGAGGGTGTAGCCGTCGTCGGTCATCGTCTCGTTGGTGACGATGCCTTGTTCGAAAAGCCAAGCGCGCTGGCGCCCTTCGGCAAAGGTGAGATTGATCACCTCTTCGCGCCGTGGGTCTTTGAGATGTTCAGAAATCGCCACCAACAGCGCGTCCATGCCGTCGCCAGTCACTGCTGACACCGCAAACAGGTCGTCGGTGCGCGCAGATTGGGTTTCCACCGCATCACGCCGGTCTTCGTCCAGCTTGTCGATTTTGTTCCAGACTTCGATCAAGGGTGCGGTTTCAGCGACCCCAAGCGATGTGAGAATGGCTGTTACATCGCGTGCTTGTTCTTCGGTCTCGGCGTGGCTGATATCGCGCACGTGCACGATCAAATCTGCGTCGAGCACTTCTTCCAGCGTTGCGCGGAAGGCGGCGACCAGTTCTGTTGGCAGATCAGAAATGAAACCCACGGTGTCTGACATGATGATCTCGTCGCCTGTTGGCAATTCGATCTTGCGCATGGTTGGATCGAGCGTCGCAAAAAGCATGTCCTTCACAAAGACATCTGCGCCCGTCAACCGGTTAAACAATGTGGATTTGCCCGCATTGGTATAGCCGACCAGCGCGACAATCGGATAAGGCACTTTGGCGCGTGCCGCACGGTGCAATGCGCGGGTTTTCACGACTTTGGCAAGTTTCGCCCGCAAGCGTACCAGATGGTCATCGATAGCGCGGCGATCAGATTCGATCTGGGTTTCACCCGGACCACCGACAAAGCCCATGCCACCACGTTGCCGTTCAAGGTGGGTCCATGCGCGCACAAGGCGGGTACGCTGATAGGACAGTGCAGCCATTTCGACCTGCAGCACACCTTCGGCGGTGCGCGCACGGTCCGAGAAGATTTCCAAGATCAAGCCGGTCCGGTCAAGCAGTTTGACGCCCCATGCTTTTTCCAAGTTGCGCTGTTGAACGGGTGTGACCGCGCCGTCGACCAAAACCAGTTCGATCTCTGCCTCTTGAAAAATTATACGCAGTTCTTCAATCTTGCCTTTGCCGAACAACATGCCTGCATGCATTTTGGGTAGTCGCACGGACGTGCCACCCATGACCTCGATTTCAGGTAAAGCAGCTGCCAAGGCAATCGCTTCTTCCAGCGCAGGAACAGCATCCCTGCGTGTCTGGTCGTTTTTCATGTCTGGGTGCAGGACCCAAGCACGCGTGACGTGCTTATCGTGTTCTTGCAAAGTTATTCTTCGCCTTCATACAAGCTGATCGGTTGCGCAGGCATTATCGTGGAAATGGCGCTTTTGTAGACCAGTTGGGATTGTCCGTCGCGACGCAACAGAACGCAGAAGCTGTCAAACCATGTAATCACGCCTTGCAGCTTGACGCCGTTGACCAAAAATATGGTAACCGGCACTTTGGTTTTGCGCACGTGGTTGAGAAATGCATCTTGAAGATTGGCTTTATCGGCCGCCATTGGGGACCCCTTTTTTATTCTTATGGCCGCGAACCGGCCTCCCTCGTTTATCCGCTCAGTATGTCGCGGCTCTGCGCAGGTTTCCAGCCCAAAAAAGCGTGGGCTAATTTCGCCAGATTTCAGGGTTGAAAAGCGCGATAATCGCCAATGTTTCCAAGCGTCCCAAGACCATAGCCCCAGCGAGGATCACTTTGGCCAAATCCGGAATGCCAGAATAGGCAATCGGATATTCCGCGGCGATTTCAGCGAGAGGTCCTGTTGTTGACAGTGCCGCGACCGCCAAGACCATTGTGGTTTCAAATTGCACGCCTGTTAAGGACAAAAGCACCATGACACCGGCAATGGACAGCGCAAACAGCATGAAGAAAATCCAGCTGATATAGGCCCCTTGCTGTCTGATCCGCCGTGCTTCGCGCCCGCCGCCCCCTACTGATGATGGGTGCACAAGCCGTTGCAATTCCCGTTCGGAATGCCGGTATAGTGCATAAATCCGTAGCAATTTGACCCCACCCGCCGTCGTTGCCACGCCGCCGCCAATTAGCGCCAGTCCAACAAGTCCCAATCCAGGTGTCTGCAATCCAGACCAGTCAGCCGCCCCCGGCCAGAATCGCGATTCAAAGCCTGTGGTTGTCATGAAGGACGCGATCGTGAACATCGCCCCCCAGATCGCGCGGAACATCTGGGTCCAAGATGCGGCCGCTTGCCCCTCTATCGCCCCGACGAAATGTCGCAAGAACAGTGCGGCTGTCACCAAGAGGATCAGCGCAATCCCCATCCGAAATTCGGGATCTTGGAAAAGCCCTTTGTCCTTTTCACCCAGTTGTCCCGCCGAGAATGACAATCGTGAGATGGCCAAAACAAAGAAAATCACAATAAGGACTTCGCCCCAGAACCCCGCTACGGTGTAATAGAGCCCCCCAATTGGCGAAATGCCTGATGTCGACATGACGGACATCGCGTGGATAAGCGCAATGTAGGGCACTTCGCCCAGACTGGTCAGTCCAAGCCACAAGACAAACGTCAGACCTGTGTAAAGCGGTGTCAGCGTTGCCGCAAAGCGCATCAGCCGTTCGCTGGGGTCAGCCACCGTAGCGATTTGCGTGAAGGTTGAAGAAATTGCCTCTTTGCCTGCGCGCCCTGTTGCGCGTACTTCGAAACCGCCCAAGTTCATCGGTGCAAAGATAGAAACGGCCGTGATCCAGATCAAAAGTCCGCCCATCCAGCCAACAAGCCCCCGCCACAGATGCAATGACGGCGTCAGTCTGCCCACGTTATCATAGAGCGTGGCCCCTGTTGTTGTCAGGCAGGAGACCATTTCAAACCACGCGTTCAGGAACGTTGTATTGCCAACCGCTTCATAGAACGGCACCGCGAACATCACGGGTAAGACGGTGAAGGCGGCAAGGAGTGCTACAAGCTGACTGCGCGCCACGTTGGCGGGTGCGTAATTCGATGTGGCTAACCCGACAATCAGGGACAGTAAGGAAAACAGGATAAACCCGTAGAAAAAGACACGCATCGTGCCAAAGTCGCCTAATGACAGGGCGTGAATTGCGGGGACAAGCATTGCGAGCGCCCCAATCCCCATCAGGATCACAAAAAACGGAAGATTTTTGACCCAGTCCCTCATTAGAAAAAGTCGATCGAGACCTGTAGCAAGCGTTCAACTTCGGGCACGTCATCAGCCATTGCGAAAATCGCGATAACGTTGCCTTCGTCAATCCGCAGCTCGCCTGTCGGTTTCATTGTCTTGCCGTCTTTCATGACCGCGCAGACCAATGTTCCTTCTGGAAAAGCGATATCTTTGATCCGCTGCCCTGCGATGGGTGATGTGCCAAGCACTTGGGCTTCGATCACTTCTGCCTCGGCGTCCCCGATTGAATAGACTGCACGCACCCGCCCGTGCCTGATATGCCGCAGGATCGAGCTGACGGTGGTGGCCCGCGGGTTGATGTAGGCGTCGATATCGAGAGGCCCCATCAGCGGTACCAAAGACGGGTCGTTGATCAGCGCGATTGCCATCTTACAGCCCATTTCCTTAGCCCGCACCGAGGCCAGCAGGTTGGTTTTGTCATCGTCCGTGACCGCCAGAACGGCGTCTGCCGAACTGATGTTGGCTTCCTCCAACAAGGCCCCATCCAAGCCGTCGCCTAACAGAACGATTGTTCGGTCAAGCGAGTCTGCGGCCGCTTCGGCGATGTTGCGGTTCTTTTCGATCACCTTGACGCGCACGCGGTCGGTGTAAGCTTCGAGTGCGCGAGCCACACCCAAGCCGACGTTCCCGCCGCCAATAATCACGACCCGTTCTTGCTTGGAATGGGTTTTGCCGAAAATCTCCATCGTGCGTTTGAGGTCTTCGGTTTGCGTGAAGATATAGCACTCGTCACCAACAAATATCTGGTCGCCAGCGGAAGGCACAAACAACGTCCCTTCCCGCCTGATCCCCACGACCAAGGCGCGCAGGGTCGAGAACAGGTCGGTCAACTGTCGCAGTGGCGTATTGATTACGGGGCAATGGTCGTCGATTGCGATCCCGACAAGCTGCGCGTTGCCTTCCATAAAGCTTTCAGTGTCAAAAGCTGCGGGGGCTGCAAGACGCTGCAAGGCTGCTTCGGCGACTTCGCGTTCGGGACTGATCACCACGTCGATGGGCAGGTGATCGCGCCGATACAGATCGGAGTAGATCGCCGTTAGATAGCTTTGCGCCCGCAAGCGCGCGATCTTGCGCTGGATTGCGAAGACCGAGTGCGCCACCTGACAGGTGACCATGTTGACCTCGTCGGAGTGTGTCGCCGCGATGATCATGTCGGCGTCTTTTGCGCCCGCCCGTTCCAGCACATCAGGATAACTGGCAAAACCAGAAATCCCCTGCACATCAAGGGTATCGGTCGCACGCCGCACGAGTTCGGGGTTGTTATCAACCACTGTTACGTCATTGCGTTCGTGCGACAGATGGCGGGCAATTTGCCAGCCGACTTGCCCTGCGCCACAAATAATCACTTTCATCGGGTCACTCCTTGCAACTGGCTACTCGTGACAGAGCCGCCGCACCGCGTCAATTCAGCTTTCGCCTTCGATATAGGCGACGCGACCGCCCGCTTTATTCGTGGTCGACACTCCAAGGAATTTGAGTTTGCGGTGAAGTGCAGACCGTTCCATGCCCACAAAAGACGCCGTGCGGCTGATATTGCCGCCAAAGCGGTTG
This sequence comes from Loktanella sp., assembly GCA_024686085.1. Lineage (GTDB taxonomy): Bacteria > Pseudomonadota > Alphaproteobacteria > Rhodobacterales > Rhodobacteraceae > Yoonia. The sequence continues at coordinate 198,635 of JAIBDT010000001.1, read as the reverse complement.
ATTTGTGTCAGCAGGTATTCGCGTTCGAACAATTCACGGGCTTCGCGCAGCGGCAATGTGGCAAGCCCGCCCGATAGGACAATACGTCCTTCTTCGGCCGAGGCGCTATCATCAGCATTTGGCAGTTCTTTGGCGCTGATTTCTTCGTTCCCGTCCCCAAGGATGAGCACACGTTCGACCACGTTTTTCAACTGACGCACGTTGCCCGGCCACAACATTGTTTGCAGCAAAGCGCGGGCGTCTTCGGCCAGTTTGCGTAGCGGCAACCCTTGGGCCTTGTTGAGCATTTCGATGAAAGATTCAGCCAAAAGCGGGATATCTTCGCGGCGTTCTTCCAGACTTGGCACAGCGATTGGCACGACGTTCAGGCGGTGGAACAATTCTTCGCGGAATGTACCTGCTTCAATCGCCGCAGACAGGTCGCGGTTTGAGGAGGAAATCACACGCAGATCGACCTGAACCTTGTCATTACCGCCGACACGCTGGAACCGTTGATCGACAAGCACGCGCAGGATTTTAGACTGTGTTCCCAACGGCATATCACCGATTTCGTCGAAATAGATGACGCCGCCGTTGGCTTCTTCTAGCAGGCCTTTTTCGATGCCCCGACTGCCGCCTTCGCGCCCGAACAGCACCTCTTCCATCCGGTCAGGTTCAATAGAGGCCGAATTGACGGTGATGAAGGGGGCGCTGGCGCGGTTGGAATTAGCGTGGATGTAGCGGGCGGCAATTTCTTTACCTGCGCCTGCGGGTCCCGTTAGCATCACACGGCCATTGGATTTTGTGACCTTGTCGAGTTGGGATTTCAGCGTGCGGAAGGCCGCACTATCGCCCAGCATTTCAGCACCTGCAACGTCGCCGCGTTTGAGTTCAAGGTTTTCGCGGCGCAGTTTGCTGGTTTCCATTGCGCGGCGGATAACGACCATTAACTGATCAATATTAAACGGCTTTTCGATAAAGTCGTATGCGCCTTGTTTGATCGCAGCGACGGCGATTTCGATGTTGCCGTGCCCAGAAATAATCACGATTGGCACATCAGGGTAGTCGCGTTTGACGGTTTTGAGGATATCAATCCCGTCCATGTTGCTGTCTTTGAGCCAGATATCTAGGATCATAAGCGCGGGTTGCTCTTTGGCGATTTCGGCCATGCAGTCGTCGGAATTACCTGCAAGACGTGTTGTAAATCCTTCATCTTGCAAGATATCCGAGATGAGTTCGCGGATGTCACGTTCGTCGTCGGTGATTAGAATATCGCCCATATTACCCTCTTTCACTTATTATGTCCGCTCGGTGTCATGTGGCACGAGAGGTAGTGTGATTTCAGCCATGGCCCCGAAATGTCCGGTGCCGTTAAAGTCTGCCGCATCTTTGAGAGCCAAAGTGCCGCCATGTTCTTCAATGATCTTTTTCACAATCGGCAGCCCAAGCCCTGTGCCGCTGCTGCGTGTTGTTACATAGGGTTCAAACAGTCGCGCGCGGTCCGTTGGCAGACCGATCCCGTTGTCGCTGATTGTAATCGTTGCGGTCGTCCCTGTGTAGGACATTTCCACCCGAATTTCGGGAGTTAAGTTTTCTGGATTTCCCTTTTCCATATAACTTTCAGTAGCTTCTCCAGCGTTCTTGATCAAATTTGTCAAGGCTTGACCAATCATTGTCTCGTCCACATCAGCCCGCTGTCCTTTGTCAGGCAGGGCCACAAAGAACGACACGTCCGGCTGGCCAGCTTCTTGCAGTGTCACCGCATCCTGCACCAACGTCACAAGGTCGGTTGCTGCGAGTTCGGGTTCCGGCATGCGTGCAAATTTGGAAAATTCGTCAACAATCCGTCTTAAGTCATTGGTTTGCCGCACAATAACATCGGTCATCTGCTCAAGCTTATCGCTTTCGACCACTTCCTTGCCAAACTTGCGTTTGATTCGTTCGGCTGACAACTGAATCGGCGTGAGCGGGTTTTTGATCTCGTGGGCAATCCGTCGCGCCACATCCCCCCATGCGGCCATACGCTGCGCGCTGACCAGATCAGTCACATCGTCAAAGGCCACCACGTACCCCTCGAGCGTGCCTTCCGCGTTCCGGCGTGGGGACATGCGCACAAGCAGGCTTTCTTGTTTGCCGTCACGGACCAGATTGATTTGGTCTTGCGCAATTTCGCGCGCTTCTTTTCGCATATCATCGAACAGCATCCCGAACTCTGGCACAGCCACAGACAGCGCCACCCGTTCTTGGTCTTCACCCACGGACAAGAGCCGTTGTGCGGACCTATTGGCGAAATCGACACGCCCGTCAGCGTCCAAGCCCACGACGCCAGAGGTGACCGAGCCCAGAACGCTGTCAAACAGCCGGCGGCGCCGTTCGATTTGGCGGTTTGTGTCCAGTAGCTCGTCACGCTGCCCTTTAAGTTGGGTGGTCATTTGGTTGAAATAGGTGCCGAGCTGCGAAATCTCGTCGTCGCCTTCGTCTTCGATCACCTGCACGTCCAGATCGCCTGCACCGACCCGTTGGGACGCTGAAACAAGCCTCCCAATAGGGCGCGACAGACCTTCGGCGAACCAAAGACCCAACCAAATGGCTGCAAGGATCAAAATGACCGCAAAGCCCAAGTAAATCAGACCAAAGTTGAACAACAGCCGGCCACGATCGTTTTCAAGCTGTTCGTAAAGAGCAACAGTTTCAGTGGTTTGACCCAAAAGCGAAAGGATATCTCCGTCGACTTGCCGCGTCACATAAAGATACCTGTCCGCAAACCGTGGCATCGCGATGAGCGCCCGAAATTCGTTATTGGTCAGATCCTCGATGATATGCGACCCAGCGTCGGTTGCTTTGAAAAAGTCACCCGGCGTAGGCGGCTCATAGTCAAAGTCATATGATCCCGCGCCGCGCGTCATGATCTCTGCATCGCCGTTGATAAAGTAGGCTTCGGTCAATCCCCGATCGATCTGGTTTTGCACTTGTTGGATTGCGACGCGCACATCGCCGTCATCCATAAAGAAATTGCGCAGTCTTTCCGTGTTCAGATAGGCCGCCAATGCTTGACCGTCGCGTATCAGTTCTTGGCGCTCTTCGCGCTCGTAGGCCTGTGCTGTTGTCAAAGACGTGCTGAGGACCGTGCGCACCCGTTCTGAAAACCATCCTTCAAGCCCGACGTTCAGTGACAGCATTGCAAAAAGTGCGACCAAAACGGTGGGTGTCAGCGCCAAAAGCGCGAAGACCCCTGTCAACCTGAGATGCAGTCGTGACCCCGCGGATTTCGCCCGCCGCGCCGCGATCATCTGTGCGACGCGCTGCATCACCAAGGCTGCCACGACCATGACGTAGATAAAGTCGGCTAAAAGCACCAAGCGCAGGAATGGCGAGGTTGAGGATTGCACCAGTGGCCCAAGGACAACGTAGGTGAGCACCGCCAAAAGCGGACCAAGCAGAACCAACCCAAGCACGGTTGCGTTCTGCACGGCACGCTTGCGCCGCCATCGGCTAAACCGCGCCATGTTCGCACTTGTTAGGCTACGCTGCACGCGTATGCGCCCCTTATACAAGTGGGGCTCGCCCCACATACCACCACATAACGCGCCCTGCCCTAGATATAGCTGCGTCTAAGGGGCCACGCTTCTGTTGCGCTTTTACATCAACTTACGGCGTCGTGTCACGCGGATATCAAGCTCTGTGATCTTCTTTCGCAAAGTATTTCGGTTGATCCCAAGCAAATCGGCGCATTTGGCCTGATTTCCTGCTGTTGCGTCGAGGGCGATCTCGATCAGTGGTGCTTCAATCTCGCGCAGGATTCGATTGTAGAGCCCCGATGGTGGTAATTCTCCGCCATGCAGATCGAAATAGCGTCGCAAATGTTTGCCGACCGAGGCAGATAGTTTGTCCCCGTCGCCCATTGTGTTGAGTTTTTCCATTGCGGGCTGGCTACCCAGCACGGATTCAACCTCTGGTCCGGTGATTTCTTCGCCCGTCGCCGTAAAGACCAAGCGTCGCACCGCGTTTTCGAGCTGCCGCACGTTTCCGGGCCAGCTATAGGTCCGGATCATATCAAGCGCGGGCGCGCTCATGCTGCGCACAGGTGCCCCTTCACGTTCAATCCGCGCCAGAAAATGGTCTGCCAAAAGCGGGATATCGTCGACCCGTTCGCGCAACGATGGCACATTGATGGTCACCCCACCCAAGCGGTAAAACAAATCCTGACGGAATGTTCCGTTTTCAAGCCCATGCATCAGATCGGTTTGCGAGGTCGACATTATCCGCGGGGCCGTATCGCCCAAAGCGTCCAACATCCGCACGATGCGTCCTTGCGCACTGTCGGACAGATCACCGACCTCGTCAAAAAGCAGTGAGCCGCCTTTGGCCCGCGCGAGGGCTGTTGATGGTCCATCCATACCTTCAAGGTCCGCCCCTGATGCAACGACGAATGGCTGGCCGCGTCTGTCTGAAAAGTCGTGGATCGCCCGCGCAATCAGGGATTTTCCAGTTCCGCTTTCGCCCGTGATCAGCACGGGCATCGTGGTATTCATAACCCGCGCAACAAGGCGGTAAAGACCTTGCATCGCCGCTGTGCGCCCGACAAGCGGGAGGTCGCTGGATTCTTCTGCTGCGACGTCGCTGCGTGGTTGCGGCACGCGGCGCTTTATTTCGAGCGCCCGCGCTGCCCGTTTCATTAGATCGGGCAGATCAAAGGGTTTGGGCAGATAATCGTAAGCTTCCGCCTCAGCTGCTTGGATCGCAGTCATGATCGTGTTTTGCGCAGAAATCACGATCACAGGCAGGCCGGGCCGTGCGGCAGCGATTTTGGGCAGCTGTTCCAACCCGTTCCCGTCAGGCATGACCACGTCCGAGATCACGAGATCGCCCTTCCCTTCTTCGACCCAGCGCATAAGCGTCACCAAAGACGAGGTTGCGTGCACTTTGCAGCCTGCCCGCGTCAGTGCTTGGGTCAAGACCGTGCGAATTGTGCGGTCGTCGTCGGCGACAAGAACGGTGCCATCCATTTAGAGTTCTCCTGCGGTTTGCGGGGCAAGGGGGAGCGAGACGCGAAAGGCCGTCCGCCCAGGGACGCTATCGACGGATATCCATCCGCCTGCGTCCCCGATAAGTTTCGAGACCAAGGCCAGTCCGAGCCCAGTGCCGTTTTCGCGCCCTGAGATAAAAGGCTCGAACACGTCGTTTGCGATTTCGGGCGGAAGGCCGGGGCCATCGTCTATAATTTCGACTTGTAGCGGTAGGCGCCCTTGTGTGCCGTCGGGCCGACGCACCCGCAAGGACGGATCATAAAAGGTGTGCAGCCTGATTTGGCCCGCGTCTTTGGCGGCTTCTGATGCGTTCTTGAGAAGGTTCAAAAACACCTGCTGTAGCTGGTCACTGTCTGCCAAGACGTGGGGCAAAGACGGATCGTAGTCTTCGATGAAAAGCATATGGGCGCCAAAGCCCACGGCTGCGGACTTGCGCGCGCGGTCAAGCACATCGTGAATGTTCACGGATTTCAGCATAGGCGGACGTAGGTTGCCGAATTGTTCGACCTGTTCGAGCAGTTTGACGATTCGCCGGCTTTCCTCGACGATCAGGTCGGTCAATTCTTGATCCTCTTGGGATAGCCCCATCGCCAAAAGTTGGGCCGCCCCTGTGATCCCTGCCAGCGGGTTCTTGATTTCATGAGCAAGCATTTCGGCCATGCCAATTGCGGACTTGGCGGCCTTGCCGGTGTTATGGCTTTTGGTCATCCGGCTGGCGATTTCACGCGGGCTGATCATCACGATCATCACGTCTTCGCGCCCTTGGTGGGGCGTGAACTGGATGTTGCACTGCATCGGAGGGCGCTCGCCGCTGCCCACGTCCACATCGTTGACAAAAAGCGGTGTGCGCCCGTCACGTGCCCGCCCAAATGCCCCTTCCAAAGGTGCGTCGATCATCACCTTGTCCCAAAAGGATTTGTCTGTCAGCGCCTTTGCCGAAATGTTCAGAAAGCTTTCGGCGGCAGGGTTGATCTCGATGATCTGGTCATGGATATCCAAAAGGAGTGCGGGAACCGGCAAAGAGGCCCAGAGGGCTGCGTCTTGGATCATGCCGCCACCTGCCCTGCAATCGCGTCTGGAAGGATCGTGAAGACGCGCGATGGGTCGGGTTGGGTCAGGACTTCGCGGCGCAAGGCCGCAGGCGTGCCTGCGTCGTCCATATACCAGCCCAGATGTTTGCGGGCCATTTTGCGGCCCAGTTCGTGCCCGTAAAACGACAGCATCGCGTCATAGTGCCCGCTGACCATATCGACCAAGGCGCGGCCTGTCGGAATTACTGGCAAGGCTGTGCCATGAAGTTCGGCGGCGACTTGCGCAAGTATCCAAGGCCGCCCCTGTGCGCCCCGCCCGATCATCACGCCGTCCGCGCCTGACAAGTCCAGCGCCTGTTGCGCGGTGGTTGCGTCAACGATGTCACCGTTAGCGATGACGGGGATAGAGACGGCTTGTTTAATTTCAGAGATTGCCGCCCAGTCGGCCGATCCTTTGTAGAACTGACAGCGAGTGCGCCCGTGGATTGTGACCAGCTGAATACCCGCCTGTTCGGCGCGGGCGGCGACATGAGCCGCATTGAGGCAATCAATGTCCCAGCCAAGCCGTGTTTTTAGCGTCACGGGCACATTGACGGCGTTCACGACCGCCTCGATCAGGGTCAGCGCGTGATCTGGGTCGCGCAGCAAAGCAGAACCAGAATATCCGCTGGTGACCTTTTTTGCAGGGCAGCCCATGTTGATATCGATAAAGGCGGCACCGTTTGCCTCGACCAGTTTGGCAGCCTCGGACATCCAATAGGCGTCGCGCCCTGCGATTTGCACGGCGGTCCCTGCTTGGTCGAACCCGAGTTCGGCACGTTCACGCACGCCCGGTTTGGCTTGCACCATCTCTTGGCTTGCCACCATTTCGCTGACGACCCAGCCGACGCCGAAAGAGGCGACTAGCTGGCGGAACGGCAGGTCTGTAATCCCCGCAAGCGGCGCTAGGGCAACGGGCGGGCTAAGTGAGACGCCAGAAAGTGAGATCGATTCGAATTGGGCCACGTGCAAGCAATCAACTTTGGTAAGGGCTGTTGCGACTGAAATACGCGGGACTGCGCGCATTCACAACGCAACTGCGCGCAAAAACCGTGCAAATAATGTATTTTGCCTAAACTTTAGGCGACATATCGCATGTCACGGCTAGAATTGCGCCTAACAGCGGCAGGTATTACACCAAACCCAACAAAAGGACCGCGCTATGAGTATTGCCGCTATCATTGTCGCCGCAGGACGCGGCACCCGCGCTGGCGGTGATCTGCCTAAACAATGGCAAGACCTGCGCGGCGAGCCTGTTATTGCGCATACTTTCAGGGCTTTGCGTCCGTTCGTGGATAACATTGTCGTGGTCCTGCACCCCAACGATCAGGCACGCTGGGCGACGCTGGGACTAGCGGCGGATCACATGGTCAGTGGCGGCGCAACACGGGATGCCTCGGTGCGCGCGGGATTGGCAGCGCTTGAAAATGCAGCACCTGACTATGTTTTGATCCATGACGCGGCGCGCCCCTTGGTGAGCGCTGCGATTATCACCGATGTGATTGCAGCCCTTGCGCATCATGAAGGCGCTGCCCCCGCGGTGCCTGTCACGGATGCGCTATGGACCGGTACCGAGGGGTTTGTCAGCGGCACGCAGGACCGTGCTGGTTTGTATCGCGCGCAGACGCCGCAAGGTTTTCATTATGGCGCGATTGTCAAAGCCCATGCGCAAATGCAAGAATCTGCGCTGGATGATGTGGCTGTTGCCCGCGCGGCAGGGCTGGACGTTGCGATTGTTGCAGGCGAAGAACGTAACCTCAAGATTACCACCGCAGACGATTTTGCGCGTGCGAACAGTATGTTAGGACCCGAAATGGATGTAAGATGTGGCAATGGATATGATGTGCATCGCTTTGGCGAGGGCGATCATGTTTGGCTGTGTGGCGTCAAGGTGCCGCATGGGCGCAGCCTGCAAGGGCATTCCGACGCCGATGTCGGGATGCATGCAGTCACGGATGCGATCTATGGCGCGCTGGGCATGGGTGATATCGGACAGCATTTCCCGCCGTCCGACCCGCAGTGGAAAGGAGCCGCGAGCCAGATTTTCTTGCGCCATGCCGTGGGGCTTGCGGCAGAGAACGGGTTTCAGATCAGTAACGTAGATTGCACACTTGTCTGCGAATATCCGAAAGTCGGTCCACACCAGCCTGCCATGAAAGCCGCCTTGGCCGAGATCATGGGACTGGATGCTGACCGCATCAGTGTGAAGGCCACAACATCAGAACGACTAGGTTTCACAGGACGCGAAGAAGGCATTGCCGCACTCGCAACCGCAACATTGGTAAAATCATGAGCAAGATCATCGCGACATTCTTTTATGTAGGCTACATGCGCCCCGCACCGGGCACATGGGGGTCACTGGCCGCCCTGCCCGTTGCTTGGGTTTTGATAACCTTTACAGGGCTTTACGGTTTGATATTCGCCTGCGGGATTACCTATGCGCTGGGCCTTTGGGCGACCAGGATGGAGACCGCAGGCAAGGACAACCACGACCCGTCCGAGATCGTGATCGACGAAGTTGTTGGCATGTGGATCGCTTTACTGCCCCTTGCCAGCATCACCGCGTCGCGCGGACTGGACACGCTGGCGATGTGGCCTGGATGGATTACGGCGTTTGCGCTGTTTCGCCTGTTTGATATCACCAAACCTTGGCTAGTGGGCTGGGCTGACCGCCGTGATGACGCAACGGGCGTCATGCTGGATGATGTGATCGCAGGTGTTTTTGCGGCGCTTTGTGTGTTAGTGTTGGGTGGCCTTTATCATGCGGTGCTTGTGTGACGCTGGCCCAAGATCTTCTGGTCGCCGCAAGCAATGCGGGTCTGACGATTGCAACGGCTGAAAGTTGCACGGGCGGTATGGTTGGTGCTGCGATTACGGATATTGCCGGTAGTTCGGCGGTTTTTGATCGTGGCTTTGTGACATACACAAATGCCGCCAAGATGCAGATGTTAAAGGTAAAATCAGAAACGCTAGATGAATTTGGCGCGGTGTCCGAGCAAGTTGCGGCCCAAATGGCGCAAGGTGCCGTTGATCATTCTGACGCAGATTTGGCGGTCAGTATTACGGGGATCGCGGGTCCCGGCGGGTCTGAGTTCAAACCCGAAGGGCGGGTTTGCTTTGGCCTGTCGCTCGGCGGTGAGACTACAACGGAAACCGTGGAATTTGGTGCTATTGGCCGTGCAAACGTGCGAAACGCGGCGACGGAGCACGCGCTTGGCCTGCTTTTGAAAGCTGCATTGCGATAGCGCCCATAATTCATGCGCCCCGACCCAAATCCGCCTAAAAAATAATCACGTCGCAAAGAGGCGTATTTTTAAGCGCCATTGCGATGCCTTTGCCTTTTCAAACAGCATGAATTCACACCAATTGACCCGAAGTTTTTCTAACAAAGGGGTCATTCGACATGAATGGTGCAGATACAGCTTGGATCATGGTGGCGACAGCCTTGGTTCTTTTCATGACATTGCCGGGACTGGCGTTGTTTTACGGCGGCCTTGTCCGCGCGCGCAACGTGTTGAGCGTGTTTATGCATTGTTATGCGATTGCCTGTTTGATGAGCTTGGTGTGGTTCGCCTTTGGCTACTCGATCGCATTTGGCGGTGGCAACAGCGGCTATTGGGGCGGCTTGGACAAAGCGTTTTTGAACGGCGTTGATGTTGACAGTCTGGCAGGCACTATCCCCGAGATCCTGTTTTTTGCCTTTCAGATGACATTCGCGATTATCACTCCCGCACTGATTGTTGGTGCTTACGTCGAGCGGATCGGCTTTGGCTTCGTGTTGCTGTTCTCGAGCCTGTGGATGCTGCTGTGCTATGCGCCTGTTGTCCATTGGATTTGGGGCGGTGGTTTCTTGTCTGACGGCGGCATCTTTGGTGAGGTTGGCGTTCGGGATTTTGCGGGCGGGATCGTTGTGCATGAGACGGCGGGTCTGGCTGCGTTGATCCTTGCTATTTTCCTTGGCGCGCGTCGTGATCCGTCAAAGCCGCCGCATAATCCGGGTATGGTGATGATTGGTGCGGCGATGTTGTGGGTTGGTTGGTTCGGCTTTAATGGCGGGTCGCAATTGGCAGCTGATGGTGGTGCTGCAATGGCGATCACTGTCACGCATCTGTCTGCGGCGGCTGCCTCACTTACATGGGCCCTATGGGAACGGATCAAGTTTGGCCGTGCGTCCCTTGTGGGTCTAGTTACGGGCACAATCGCGGGTCTTGCGTCGATTACCCCAGCCTCGGGCTTTGTTGGTCCCGTTGAGGCGCTGATTATCGGCGGCATCGCAGGTATCGGCTGTCAGGAGATGGTCACGTTTATCCGCAACAAGGCCAAGATCGACGATACGTTGGATGTTTTCGCGGTGCACGGTGTTGGCGGGATCTTTGGCACACTCATGATTGCTGTCTTTGGTGCAGGCACGTGGGTCGCGCAACTGGGTGGCTTGGTGATTGTCGGCATCTACACGACCGTTGTCACGGTTGCGCTAATCTATATCTGCAAGGCAGTTACGCATCTGCGTGTGGACCACGAGACCGAAGTGAATGGTCTTGATCTGGCGGTCCACGGCGAGCGTGCTTACGATATTACCAGTTAATTGTTCACAAGAGCGGTCAGGGTGGCCAAGGTGCCGCCCTGCACGGCAGTCCAAAGTTGATCAGAAAGGTCCGCGCCTACAACGGCGCGGGCCTTTTGTTTTAAGCGTTTAGTGCGTGTTTCAAGCGTAAGAGGTGCCTCAAGGTCGTGGGTCAGGGTTTGGGTGCTGCCGTTGGTATATGTCACGTCGACCCGCGCTTGCATCTCGGTCAAGGTATTGTCGGGTTTTACCAGTATCTTGCCACGCAAAGTGATCAAGGCGGTGTCGTTGGCTGTTGCGTCGGAAAAGCTGCTGATTGCTGCTGTAGAGACCCCGTTCAGGGCCATCGCCGCTGTCATTGCGTAGCTGAACTTAACGCCCAGCCCTGTCATGGGTGCTGGCTGATTGCACACCGTCATCCAGCGTGGATGGGTGTGGATTGTCATGGCGGACACCTCGCCAGTGACACCGGCCAAGGCTTCCAGCATCGCGTGAAGTCCGTGGCAACAAGCATGAAACTTGTGGCTGATCCGCGCAATTTTCCATGGCTCTGTTCTGTCCCATGCTGTCGCATTGGCCTGACCGTGATGGGTCGCGCCAAATTGCGTCAACCCTGCCGGATCGGACGTTATGCCAGCGAGCGCCCAGAGCGCCACCTCTGCCCCACAGCGTGCAGCCAAGCCTGCGTTCAAGGGTTTGCCCATGGTGCCGAATTGTCCCTTAAGCCCTGATGCACCTGTCGCTGCAAGGCCAATGGCATTTTGGATCTGCGTCGGTGTGAGGTTTAAAAGATGTGCGCAGCCCAATGCGGCCCCGATTGCGCCAGAGGTCGCGGTTTGATGAAAGCCGATCTGGTAGTGGTCGCGGCCCAGCCATAGACCTGTGCGCACAGCTGCCTCGGACCCGATCAGGGCAGCCTCAACAATACGGGTCATATCTGTGATTTTCTGCGCCTCGGCCACAGCCAACACTGCGGGCATCACCACGGCAGACGTATGTCCGATATGGTCAAAGTGCGTGTCGTCATAGTCGAGCGCGTGCCCCATGGTGCCAAGTATAAGAGCCGATTGCGTGTCAGTGAATTTGGCAAGAAGCTGCGATACGGGTTCATCACGCCCTGCAATCGCACAAACCGCCCAGTCAAACAGGCACAGGCGGATCAGATCGACGGGGCCAGCAGTGGGCCCGTCTTGGGACAGTTGGATGAGATGGTTCTCGGGGCTCATGTATATAGCTCCTTTGCGCGGGCCTCGAATGAGCGCACGACCCGTTGCATTGCCTCGTTGAAAAACATACCAGCAGCGCCTTGTAACAGCCTGTTCTTAAACTCGAAATCGACCTCGAAGGAGACCTCGCAACCGCCTTCTGCCGCGCGAAACTGCCATGTGCTTTCAAGGTGTTTGAACGGTCCGTCGAGATAGGATGTGTCAATTTTACGGATACCGGGCCAAAGCAGAACGCGGCTGCCGAAGGTTTCGCGGAACACTTTGAACGAGATCACCAGATCGGCCAGCATTTCGACGTGATCACCCCTGTCAGTTGTGCTACGCACGCGTGCGGCGGCAGTCCACGGCAGGAATTTAGGATATTTCGCCACATCGGCCACAAGATCATACATCTGATCAGCGGTGTATAGCAGGAACTTTGTCTCAGAATGACTGGTCATTTTAGGCTTTCGCGGGTGACTTCACCCACCGATGTCGTAGAATAGGCGTTGAAAATCAAGCTTGAAGCGCAATTGGGGGCCCCATGTCGCACAAACCATATGTGATTGATACAATGATCAGCGCGAAATCAATCGCGGCACGGATCGAAGAATTGTCTCGAGAAATTCAAAAAACCTTTGCCGATACAGACAAGCTCGTCGTTGTTGGTCTGTTGCGCGGATCGTTTGTCTTTATTGCCGATCTGGTGCGCGAATTGGACTTGCCCGTCGAGGTCGATTTTTTGGAGGCATCGTCTTACGGTGATGGCATGGAAAGCAGCCGAGAAGTACGTATTTTCAAAGACTTGCGCGGCGGAATTGAAGGTCGCGATGTTCTAGTTGTCGAGGATATTATCGACACGGGTCATACACTGTCCCACGTCCATGATTACCTGATGACCAAGAAACCTGCGCGGATGAAAACCATCGCCCTTTTGGATAAGCCCGCCCGCCGCGAGGTGGATTTCAAGCCCGACTGGATCGGCTTTGAAATTCCTGACGAATTTGTTGTGGGCTATGGCATCGACTTTGCCCAAAGAAACCGGAATTTGCCGTTTGTCGGCAAGGTCAGGTTCACCGCATGAACCCGCGTTGGTTATTGCATGCAAAGCGCTGGGCGCAAAACCCGCCCAGCATGAAGAAGGTTCTGTTTGTTGTTGGAATCGTTGTATTTTGCGTCGCACTTTACGGTCTTGAACAGCTGGGTTTACTGCCCGACTGGATGGCCGCAGATCGTGTGCGGCGCATCCATTAGCAGCTAAGCGTTACCGAATTTCTTCAGCCGAGCGGCACGCAGTCGCGCAAAGTCGTCGCCTGCGTGGTAGCTGGACCGTGTCAAAGGTGACGCAGAGACCATCAAGAACCCTTTGTTGTACGCGGTCTTTTCGTAGGTCGCGAACTCTTCGGGCGTGACAAACCGATCAACCGCGTGGTGCTTGGGCGTTGGCTGCAAATACTGGCCGATCGTCAGAAAATCGATATCGGCGGCGCGCATGTCTTCCATAACTTGCGTCACCGATTGCTTGTTCTCGCCGAGCCCGACCATGATGCCCGATTTGGTGAACATCGTCGGATCAAGTTCCTTGACCCGCTGCAAAAGCCGCAAAGAATGGAAATAACGCGCACCGGGCCGCACCTCTGGATAGAGCCCAGGCACGGTTTCAAGATTATGGTTGAACACATCAGGCTTGGCTTCAACCACAATCCGCAGGACATCTGGGTCACAGCGGATGAAGTCTGGCGTCAGAATTTCGATTGTTGTGCCAGGAGATTGCTTGCGAATCGCCCTGATGGTTTGCGCGAAATGCGCGGCCCCGCCGTCTTCCACATCGTCGCGATCTACAGATGTGATAACAACGTGCTTGAGCCCTAGTTTCTTGACCGCATCAGCGACACGGCCCGGCTCGAATACATCCAGATCTTCGGGCGGTTTGCCTGTCGCGATATTGCAGAATGTGCAGGCCCGCGTGCAGACCTCGCCCATAATCATCATAGTTGCATGGCCTTGCGACCAACATTCACCTACATTCGGGCAGCCTGCCTCTTCGCAGACCGTGACCAACTTATGCTCGCGCATGATGTCACGGGTGACTTTGTAGCCCTCGGAGGTCGGGGCTTTTACCCTGATCCAATCCGGCTTTTTCGGCTGCACATTGTCAGGCCGCTTGGCTTTTTCAGGATGACGTTGAGCGGGGATTTTAAGGTCACGCACGGTTTTTTCCCATTTTGATTACATGGGTAACCTAGTGTCTTCACGCGGTGACAACAACAGTGCAGAGTGAATTGCTGCTATGCACTGGGTTTGGACCTCTTTGCTGTGCGTTCAAGAAAAAAGGCGCCGCAGTGGCGCCCTTATTTAGCCGATCATTGGGGCAAATTTACCTTGCTCCGCGTAGTGACGCTTGAGCCTTTGTAACGCGATCCGCAGCACAATTTTGCCTGACCGTGCCGACCAGCCCATTGTCTTTTCGGTATTCTCGAGCCCTTCAAGCAAGCAGCAGCAGTGAAAAGCTACATCCATCAGCCCGAACCCAAGGTCGCTTAATGCCGTTTGCACGCGGAGGTGCCCATCGGAAGCACCACGTGGCCCGTCTTTGGATGGTTGTTGCGCCATAAAATCAGTGACGTCTTTTGCAATGTGACACCCCATTTTGGCGAGTTCAAAATCTTCGCGCAGTCGTTCGCCTGCGGCCACAAGATCACGCGCCAGAAATGGCTGTCCGTCTTTGTCTTTGCGCCGCGCCAACCCAATCAGAGGGCTTTCGATTGCTGGCGACTTTGACCTGTCTCCGGCATCAATGTCGCCGTGGTCCCACGCGGGCATGCCCTTCATCGGTCTGCGTGCATCCGAGAAACCGACTGCTGCGTTTTCGCTTTGTGCCGTAAGTGCGCGCAACGCGGCGCGTCCGGCATTGGTGATAAAGTAGCGCGACACGCGGCCCGAGGTGTCCGGGCAGCTAATCCAGTCCTTCAATGCGAGCGCTTGTGCGATCTCGCGCTCTACCAGTGCTGTCCGCAACTGCTCTCCGTCGGGTGTTTCACGGACGATAACCGCGGTTTCCATTTCACGGGCAACAGCCATAACAGCACCGGGTTCGCAAAGACGCAGCAACACGCGTTTTGCCTCTTGGTCGATCCGCGTTTGCGTTAAGCCTTCACACGGCGCGGCTTGCCCTTTGAGGCGTGCGATCTTCATGTTCTTGGTTTCCTTTTTATCTTTGCCATGACCGCAGCCCGACGCCTTTGACAGTGCGTGTAACGCGTCATCGATTAACGGATCATCGCGCCGCCCTTCAAAGCGTCTGACTTGCCTTAAGATGGTTGAAGGGTGGCAGTTGTGGACCTTCGCCAAGGCGCGAATTGAATACCCGCGCTCTGTATGCGCAAGGTAATGGACCGCCGCGACAGGTACCCACTGGGGTAAGCCTGCGCTCAAATCTGGCATCCGCTGGTTTTGCATCCCCATATCCTTACGTAGCCGAAGGTAATCACTATTGATCACTTCAGGAATCATGTTGCCAACTCACAACCTATGATTGCATAGGTTACTCAAAAGTTAACTGTTTCCAATCCCGTTCACTATTGTTTCTAAAAGATAAACAATCCTTGACCCACCGTTCTGAGTGGGTGTGAAAGACGCAACGCCAGTCCGTCGCATGTCATGTTCTTGGAAACTTGAACCCCGAAAGGACCACGACATGCTCGATATCTCTGCACGTATCGCTCAGTTACGCCGCCCTAGCCTGCTGATTAAAGCTGCCAGATTTGGACTGGATGAATATACGCGTGATGTGCATCTGCGCCGCATTCTAAAGACCGATAGTATCCCGCGCCCTGCCCCTGCGGTCATGCAACTGTTGGACGTCGAATCTGCCATAAACACTGCGCGCATCGAAAAACAGGCCACCTATTCGGTGGCCCGTCATGTCGATGTCATGATTGCACTGATGGCCGAGGCGCAGATTTTGCGCGCGACGACCAGACCTACATAAAGGAGTCGGGCATACTCGCTTTTTTCTCTGCCACATAGGCCCGCAGCCGTGCTTCGATCTCTGGATCAAGGGTCGGCTGCTGGTAAGTGTCGATCATCTTTTTGACGCGGATCGTTGCAAGCGCTTGGGTGTCGCGTGCGCCCTCTTCGTCCCATGTCTCGAAAGGTTTGTAGTCAAACAGGTCAGAGCGCCAGAATGCTGACTTAAAGTTCGCTTGCGTGTGCTCGCAGCCCAGATAGTGCCCACCCGGGCCGACTTCGGCAATTGCGCCCATCGCTTGGCCGTTTTCGGACATGTCCACGCCGCGTGCAAAGTGGTGCAATGTCCCGAGTTGATCCGCGTCCATGACGAATTTCTCGAATGA
The DNA here is from genome assembly GCA_024686085.1 of Loktanella sp. Lineage (GTDB taxonomy): Bacteria > Pseudomonadota > Alphaproteobacteria > Rhodobacterales > Rhodobacteraceae > Yoonia. Next base: position 182,435 of record JAIBDT010000001.1, on the reverse strand, counting down.
AGCGACCAAGCCGCCTTCGAGCCAACCGCAGGCGTGAAGCATGAAGTTCACACCGGACAGCAGACCCATTTGCAAGCTGTTCGAGGTCTCATAGGCTGCTTGCGCGTCTGGCAGCTTCGATCCGCAGAACGACCCCGCTGACCGATATGGGACGCCCAAGCGACGTGCCAGTTGACCCGCGCCGTAGGTGATGTGCGATGCTTCCGGCGTTCCGAACGTTGGCGCGCCAGAGTTCATATCGATAGATGTCACAAACGTGCCCATGATAACAGGTGCACCTGGACGGACGAGTTGCGAGTAAGCAATCCCTGCCAAGACTTCGGCCATCACTTGGGTCAATGTGCCTGCAACAGACACAGGCGCCATAGCCCCGCCCACGATGAACGGTGAAATGATCGCGGCTTGGTTGTTGGCCGCAAAGATTTCCAATGCTCCCATCATGATGCTGTCGAAAGTCATCGGTGAGTTGATGTTGATCAACGAAGTCATAACAGTGTTATTTTGCACAAACTCTTCGCCGAACAGGATATTGCACATATCAATGCTGTCTTGTGCGCGGCTAGGTTCGGTTACAGAGCCCATGAACGGCTTGTCGGACAGCGTCATGTGCGCCAGCAACATATCAAGGTGACGCTTGTTCACAGGGATATCTGTTGGTTCGCAAACCGTGCCGCCGGAGTGGTGCAGCCACTTGGACATATAGCCCAGTTTTACGAACTTTTCGAAATCGGCCATGGTTGCGTAGCGGCGCCCACCTTCCGCGTCGCGTACAAATGGTGGCCCATATACTGGCGCAAGAACGAGATTCTTGCCGCCGATCACAACGTTCCGCTCTGGATTGCGGGCACATTGGGTGAACTCGGACGGCGCTGTTTGACAAAGTTTGCGTGCAAGCCCGCGTGGGATGCGGACACGTTCGCCGTCAATCTCTGCGCCTGCGGCACGCCAGCGGTCCAGTGCCTCTGGGTTGTCGACAAACATCACACCGATTTCGGCCAGAACGGTTTCTGCGTTTTGTTCAATGATCTCCAGCGCTGCATCGTCCAGAACTTCGTAGTTCGGGATATTGCGCTGGATATATTTTGCGGTCTCTACGCTTACGGCTGTGCGCTCTGCACGGCGGGCTGCGCCGCCTCCACCACGGGCGCGGCGGGCGGATGTTGCTGGTGCGTCAGACATGTGCGATTCCTCAAGATGCTGTGGTTAGCATCGTGATAACCATTGCGGCGAGGTCGCCTTGCGAAATTAACGGCGCTCGCGGCGCAAAAGCGACATTCCCGACCCTTGCGCATCATGGCGTCTCGGGGCTAAAACGCGCCATGGATATACAATCGCACGAACGCCTCCTTATTATCGACTTTGGCAGCCAAGTGACGCAGCTTATTGCGCGCCGCTTGCGTGAGCTGAACGTCTATTGTGAAATTCACCCTTATCAGAGCGTCACTGACGCCTTTCTGGCCGATTTCGCGCCAAAGGCTGTGATCCTGTCCGGTGGCCCAGATAGCGTGACCCGCGAGGGATCGCCCCGCGCGGCCCCTGCGGTGTTTACAATGGGTGTGCCTGTTTTGGGCATCTGTTATGGTCAGCAAACCATGATGCAGCAGCTTGGCGGTCAAGTTGACCGCGGGCATGGCACGGCCGAATTTGGGCGTGCATTTGTTACACCGCAGAACCAACTTCCTCTGTTAGACGGCTGGTTTGCCGAAGAAAAAGAACAGGTCTGGATGAGCCACGGCGACCATGTGTCGGCGATTGCCCCGGGCTTTGAGGTTTATGGCACATCGCCAAATGCCCCTTTTGCGATTACCGCTGACGTGTCGCGCAATTTCTATGCGGTTCAGTTCCACCCAGAGGTTCACCACACGCCAAATGGTGCAAAGCTATATGAGAATTTTGTAAAGCTGGCTGGATTCTCGGGCGATTGGACCATGGGCGCGTACCGCGAGCAGGCGATTGCTGCGATCCGCGAACAGGTGGGCGATAAGAAAGTGATCTGTGGTCTGTCTGGCGGCGTCGATTCGTCTGTTGCAGCCGTCCTGATCCACGAGGCCATTGGCGATCAGTTAACCTGTGTTTTTGTGAATAACGGTCTTTTGCGCCAGAATGAGGCTGATGAAGTCCTCAAGATGTTCCGCGAAAACTATAACATCCCGCTGATCTATGCGGATGAGCAAGAGCTGTTCATGGGTGAATTGGAGGGCCAATCGGACCCCGAGACCAAGCGCAAGATCATTGGCCGTTTGTTCATCGACGTGTTCCAGAAACATGCCAACACCATCGAGGGCGCTGAATTTCTTGCCCAAGGCACGCTTTACCCTGACGTGATCGAATCCGTGTCGTTCTCGGGTGGACCGTCTGTCACGATCAAGAGCCACCACAATGTTGGTGGTCTGCCCGAAAAGATGGGCCTCAAGCTGGTTGAGCCACTGCGCGAGTTGTTCAAAGACGAAGTGCGCGCGCTGGGCGTCGAGCTGGGTTTGCCCAAATCGTTTATTGGCCGCCACCCGTTCCCTGGTCCCGGCCTTGCAATTCGTTGCCCCGGTGAGATCACATCCGAAAAGCTGGCGATTTTACGCAAAGCAGATGCGGTTTACATCGACCAGATCCGTAAGCACGGGCTGTATGATGAAATCTGGCAAGCCTTTGTTGCGATCTTGCCAGTGCGCACTGTTGGTGTGATGGGCGATGGCCGCACTTATGATTTTGCTTGCGCCTTGCGCGCTGTCACGTCCGTTGATGGCATGACCGCGGATTACTATCCGTTTACCCATGAGTTTTTGGGCGAAACAGCGACGCGGATTATCAACGAAGTCCAAGGCATCAATCGCGTGACGTATGATATCACATCGAAACCCCCCGGAACGATTGAGTGGGAATAGTTGGGATCGCCCGCCATTAGCGGGCGGTTGCCACATCGGTTAGCTACAAGCCGACCTCCTGGGACTTATATCTGAGATAATGCAAAAGCTGTTCAGCCGTTAAGCGGAACCGTTAAATGATGCCGTATTTTAAGGCAGTTAACACAAAAAACCTCCTGCACCTGTCTTTTTGGACAGATTGAGATTTGCTAGCAGGCATCGTACATCACTAGCAGTTTTTTAAGACGAGTACGTGGCACCCCGACACTTTTATCCCAAATCAAATTTTATCGGATCAGATATGACATATCGACTATTTCGCTGCACGAGTTGCGGTCACAAAATGCGCGCTTCAGGCAGGCACTGTGGGGCTTGCCATACCCCAAAGCGCAGCTTTCAACGCATTCCAACGCTGTTGTTGGCTCTCTTTGGCCTTTTGGTTTCTGTTGTCGTCATTATCACTGCTTGAAATCTAAGTTCATCCGAAAGAATATGAACGCATTGCTGCCATTGTCGCGCGGCTGGATTTTTCTATGACACCTACGATCCGCGCAGCCATTTGGATGATTGGTGCGATTACGGCTTTTACACTGATGGCGATTGCCGGACGTGCGGCGGCATTTGATCTCGATGTTTTCGAGATCATGCTTTACCGCTCTGTGGTCGGGTTTTGCATTGTTCTGAGCGTCGCATTCGCAACCGGCAATTTGCATCAGATTTCCCGTGACAGGCTCGGCTTGCATTTTGCGCGCAATGTTGGCCATTTTATTGGCCAGAACCTATGGTTCTTTGCCATCACGGTTATCCCGTTGGCACAGGTTTTTGCCCTAGAATTCACCACTCCTATTTGGGTCATCTTGCTGTCTCCGCTGATTTTGGGAGAACGGATAACCAAGATTGGTGCGTTGGCAGCTGTGGTCGGGTTCATTGGTATTCTTATAGTCGCGCGACCTGATTTTCAGAATCTGAATGCGGGATTGGTTGCAGCAGCCCTTTGCGCAATTGCATTTGCTATGACGGCAATCTTGACACGTAAATTAACGCGGACCGCGTCCATCACGTGTATTTTGTTTTTCCTAACAGCAATGCAGGCCATTTTTGGGTTAATCTGCGCTGGCATTGACGGTGACATCGCCCTGCCCTCGCTGCAGTCATTGCCTTGGGTTGTCATTATCGGACTTGCGGGGCTGAGCGCGCATTTTTGCCTTACAAATGCGCTATCGATTGCGCCTGCATCAGTTGTGATGCCTATCGACTTTGCACGCCTACCAATTATCGCAATCGTTGGAATCGTTTTATATGCCGAGCCAATCGACGCGTTGGTTCTGGTTGGTGGTGCGATCATTTTTGCTGCAAATTATGTAAATCTTAACTTTGGACAAGCAAAAGCGCCTAATTGACTGTGTATTATTTGTGACGCTACGAAAGTCCCGACAGTGTTACGCTGCGTCAAGAATTGACGCAAAGGGGTCTGGGTTTTTAACGTCGGTCAACTGAAATTTTCATGACAGGGATGGAGACATGAAAAAATTTACGACAGTTGGTGCAGCACTTATGCTGACCACAACAGCCGCTTACGCAGGTGGTATCGACCGGTCTGGCCAAAGCATCGGTGCTGCTTTTGAAGAAGGCACATATGTTGAACTAAGCTACGGCATGGTTCAGCCGTCGGTCACAGGCACATTTACGCACCCGCTTGCTGGTGAATTGGGTTCTGGCAACGTTGCCCCATCCTATAGCAACGTTGGTCTTGCTTTCAAAACCGACATTGATGAGAAAGTATCGCTTGCGATCATCATAGATCAGCCATTTGGTGCAGACGTTGCATATGACACCGCAGGTTATCCGCTGACTGGCACTTCTGCGAACGTTAGCTCTACTGCGATCACCGCACTTGGGCGCTATAAGTTCAACGAAAACCTGAGCGTTCACTTTGGTCCGCGTTACCTGACGGCAAAAGGCCACTACACAGCGGTTGTTGGCGGCGTTCCGCAGTACGCATCCGTTTATAGCTCTGGTTCTGGCACGGGTTACGTGGCCGGGGTTGCCTACGAGCGCAAAGACATCGCGATGCGCGTGGCTTTGACATATAGCAGTGCAATTGACCTAGAGCTTGATGGTTCTGTTGGTGATATGAATGCAAAGATGCCCAAGTCTGTTAACCTCGACTTCCAGTCGGGCGTTGCTGCAAATACTTTGGTTTTCGGTTCGGTCCGTTGGGCTGAGTGGAGCGAAGGTCACATCACAGATACATTGGCGGGCGAGCTGGTTTCTTGGGACGAAGATGTTGTCACATACACGTTGGGTGTGGGACGCAAGTTCTCTGATACTTTCTCGGGCGCGCTTTCTGTATCTTATGAAGACAAGCAAGGCGGCGCAGCAAGCAACTTGTCCCCAACTGATGGCTACACATCTGTTTCGGTCGGCGGCACATACATAATGGGCAACGGCGTAGAGCTGACGGGTGGCGTACGCTACATCATGCCGGGTGATGCTACGACTGAAACAATCGGCGCGTCTTTCACAGACAACTCTGCCGTCGCAGTTGGTCTGAAGATCGCATATACCTACTAAGTGATCTGAAATTACTTTTGAAAAAGCCCCGTCTTTTGATGGGGCTTTTTCTTTGGCGCAAGTTTCGGGTTGTCTAAGTCCGCGCATGTCTCGACAAGGAGGCATGACTCAGATTCAAAAAACCATCTCGCCTTTTGCCTGGCTATTGTTGCTGGCGCTTTCCTTGATTTGGGGTGGCTCGTTTTTGTCTGTGCATGTCGCACTTGAAGAGATTGGACCTTTGACGGCCGTTGCACATCGCACAGGCTGGGCGATGGTCATTTTATGGGCCTATATCTTGATCTGGCGATTGCCCATTCCGCGTGATCCGCGCATCTGGTTTGCGTTCCTTGTGATGGGCTTGCTGAACAACGTGGTTCCATTTTCGCTGATGGCATGGGCGCAACTGCATATCGAGACGGGTTTGACCGCGATCTTGAACGCAACCACTGCAATCTTTGGCGTTATTTTTGCCGCGATTTTTTTTGTGGATGAAAAGTTGAGCTGGCGCAAAGCCATTGGCGTTAGCTTTGGTTTTGCAGGCGTCGCGACGGCGATCGGGTTGTCATATCTTGCGAGTTTTGATCTACGCAGCATTGCGCAACTTGCAGTTATTGCAGGCACCATGTCCTATGCCTTGGCCGGAGTCTGGGCGCGCAAAACGCTTGGCGGGTTACGTCCGCAAGTCGCGGCGGCCGGCATGGTCACAGGCGCAAGTCTGGTCGCTATTCCGATGGCATGGGTGGTTGAAGGTCCGATCAGTCTGGACCTGCGCCCCAGCACATGGGCCGCGATTGCATATTATGCGATTGTGGCGACGGCCGTTGCTTATTTGTTGTACTACAAGGTATTGGCGCTCGCTGGATCAGGGAACCTGATGCTGGTCACGCTGACGGTGGCACCCGTCGCAATTGTACTGGGGGCTGTCACGCTTGGTGAAGCCTTGCCACTGAACGCCTACATCGGTTTTGGACTATTGGCCGTCGGATTGCTTATTTTGAACGGCCGCTTTGGATCCCGTCCAAAATAGCCTTAGCCGCGCGCACTCCAGGTGCCTCGCCACCGCGCCCTAGCCTGTCCATCGTTAGCGCCATCGCTGCGCGCTGCTTTGTCGGGTTTTCGAGCACGTCGAGCACCGCCGTTGCGATGGGTGCGGGTTCACAGGCTTTTCCTATGAATTCAGGGATTGTGCGGGTCTCGGATACGAGGTTCACCAACGTGACCGTGTCAGTCAGCAGCATCCGACTGATGATAAAACGGCTAAGCCAAGTCATATCGTAGGCGATGACCATTGGCGTGTCGTTTGCCGCAAGTTCAAGAGATACGGTTCCAGAGGCCGCCAGAGCCACATCAGCGGCGGCAAAAAGCCCTCGCTTTTCGACCTTAGAGTCGGCGGGCAAAACCTGCACGGGCACGGACCACTGCGCCGCATGGTCTTGCACTAATGTCGTTACGTTCTGTGTGGTCGGAATGACAAAGCGCGCATTGGGGTGTTTATCCGCAATACGCGCGGCGGCAACGCCAAAACGATCCATCAGGCGGTTGACCTCGCCACGTCTGCTGCCCGGTAGCATCAAGACGAGTGGATACGCCCCTGCCCATGCCTCCTTCTCTTTATCTGTTGCGATTAGATCGGTCACGACCGGATGCCCGACAAAGTCGCATCGCATTCCTGCGGTTTGCATCAGTGGCGGCTCGAAAGGGAAAAGCGCAAGCACTTGATCAATATGGCCCGCCATTTTGACCGCGCGCTTTGGTCGCCAAGCCCAAACAGTGGGTGCAACGTAGTGCACGGTACGAATACCGCCTTGCGCTTTCACCAGTTTGGCAACACGCAGGCAGAAATCGGGACTGTCTATGGTGATCAGAACGTCGGGTTTTGTGTCCAATACGGCTGCGGCCATCTGATGAACGCGGGCTTTGAGTGCCCGGTACTTTGGCAGGATTTCGGCCAAGCCCATAACGCTTAGCTCGTCCATTGGGAACCGACTTGCCAGCCCTTCGGCTTGCATCAACGGCCCACCAACACCGTCGAACTGCGCGTCGGTTAATCCTTTGAGGCCCGCCATAAGCGCTGCACCCAGCTTGTCGCCAGAGGCTTCGCCAGCGATGATAAAGACGCGCATCAGTTTTCGGTTGCGGGGCGGACCCACAATGTTTTATTGTTTTTATCCAGTAGGTTAATGACCTGTGTTAAGTTAATTACCATGACGCCGCCTGCCTCGATTACGATGCCGTCCAGTCCTGCGTCAATCACGGCTTGCGCTGTTTGCACTCCGATCACGGGCAGGTCAGCGCGGCGGTCTTGGGTCGGCTTTGGCCCTTTGACAAGCACACCGCCTTTGGTTTGCACGGTTGCAATCATGGCATCTGTTCCGTCTGGACCTTCTTGCGCCAAAAGGTTGCCATCCTGCACGATACAGGCTTGACCGAGATCACGTTCACCAAGTTTTATCAGCACGCGTTCACCCAAAACTGCCTCTGCCATCATCGTGGCATCTGGACGCTGTTTGGTCGGAACACCCGCGACAGGAAGCAGGTGTGGAACGATGTCGTGGGCTGCTATAATTTCAAATCCTTGATCCTCAAACACCCTCAAGATCGCGCGTAACGCCCCGTCGTCGCCTTTGCTGATTGCCGTTTTAATGACGGGGACCAAAGGCATCGTGGCCGCATCAATGGCGCTTGGGTCGATATCTGGTCTGCGCACGGCGCCCGCAAAGCAAACTTGTGTCACGCCCTGCCCTTTGAGATGCGCCAGAAAGCTGCCGAGGTGTTCGATCCGAAAGGTCACGGAGGCTGGCACATTGGGTGTAAATCCAACCATGGCGCAAACCAGCGCGTCAGGCCGTGTCGCAACAATCGTCGCCGGCAAATCGCCTGTTCCTGCAATCAGCGCCAACATCAGCGGGGTGTCAGGAAATTACGGTCAGTTTGGCCCAAAATAAACGTCACCATTTGTTGAACATAGACACTGTCGCTTTCGTCGGCCAAACGCTGGGCGCGATCATGGAATGTCCCCTCGCCATCTTTCAACGACTGGAAGGCCGCACGCAAAGCAGTGATGTCCGCGCGCGCAACGCCTTTGCGCTTTAGCCCGACAAGGTTTAATCCGTCCAAGGTGCCGCGCGGCCCCATGACGAGCCCATGTGGCACGACGTCATTGGTAACCATGGACAACGCACCAATAATCGCGCCCTGCCCGATCCGCACCCATTGATGAATACCGCAAAGACCGCCGATGATCACGTCGTCTTCGATCACACAGTGACCAGCAATCGCGGTGGAGTTTACAACAATCACGCGGTTGCCGACTTGCGCATCGTGGGCGATGTGGCACCCAGCCATAAACAAACCGTCATCCCCGACCCGCGTCACGCCACCTCCGCCCGCGGTCCCAGTGTTCATGGTGACATGTTCGCGGATGCGGTTGCGTTTTCCGATGCGCAGCGCAGTTTTTTCGCCGCCGAATTTCAGATCTTGTGGGATTTCACCAATCACAGAAAATGCAAAAACCACGGTGTCATCGTCGATATGCGTATCACCGGTCACCACGACATGTGATTTCAGTACGACATTTGCGCCAAGCACGACATCCGCCCCGACAAGGCAAAATGGCCCGATCTGGCAGCCGTCACCGATTACAGCGCCGTCTTCAATCACTGCTGACGGGTGGACCGTCGACATCAGGCTTTGAGGTCCATCATGGCAGTGAACTCTGCCTCTGCTGCCATTTCGCCTTCGACCATGGCAATCCCTTTGAATTTCCAAACCTTGCCGCCCGCTTTGCCGCGTGTGGTCTCGAGGTGCATTTCAAGCACATCACCTGGCACAACCATCCGCCGGAATTTGCAGCCATCAATAGCCATGAAATAGACATTCAGGTTGCCGTCTGTCAGCCCGAGGCTGGTGCCGATCATCACAGCGGCTGTCTGTGCCATGGCCTCGACGATTGTCACGCCGGGCATGATCGGATTGCCGGGAAAGTGACCTTGAAAATGCGGTTCATTCATTGTGACGTTCTTGATCCCGACCGCAGACTTGATCCCGTCAATATCGCGAACTTTATCCACCAAAAGAAATGGATAGCGATGCGGAATGATCTTTTGGATCAGTTTGATATCTGCGGTTGTTGGGGTCTCGGTCATCGGGTTAGGTCCAATCTAATTCTACTTGCTGTCTTGATACCAAAGGGATTTGCAACCAGCAAGGAAAGGCTATTGATCTGCCGCTGTATCAGTACCGTCGCCAAGGTCTGCGTTGATCCGCGTGATTGCCTCTTTGGTAATATCAATACTGCTGAGGGACAAAAAAACGATCCTTTGATCGAGGATCGCCACCGCGCCGCGTTCAATCATCAATGTGCCTAATGTTGTGCGAACTTGTTCCAAAAACAGACGGGGTGCGTTGTCGCGATCAGCCTCGAATGCCGCAATGGCGGCATCTCTGGCGCGACGGATGCCTTGAACCCGTGTATCAAACTCGGCAGCCTCTGCACGAAATGCCGCTGGGTCCATTGCCCCGCGGCGCTCTGTCAGGCTTTTCTCTTCTGCGGTCAGATCTGCTGTGATCTGCTCGTTTTCAGCCTGTAAGGCGCGCGCCCGGTTGTCGAGATCAGCGGCCAACCTTTTACCAAACAATGTCGACCGATACAGCTCATCGGTATCAATCACGACGACATTGGAAACGGGCACGCCCAAGTTTGGGGCCTGCTGTGCCAGACTTGGTGCAGCCAGCATCGCGAAACTAACCGCGAGATATGCGGCGCGCATGACCCGCATTAGAAGTTGGTCGAAACCGTTACGTCAAAGCTTTTTGGATTATCGAATTCCTGTGCATCCAATGCTTCGGTGAAGTTGAACCGCAACGGACCGATTGGTGTGGCCCAGAATAACGACAGGCCAGCAACAGCGCGTGGTGTATAATCGTTATACAACACGTTGGCAGACCCTGTGTCGCGGCCAATATCCCAAACAGACCCGTAGTCGATGAAAGCACCACCGCTGATGCCATATTCACTAGGCAAGCCAATCGGGAACTCGGCCTCAAGACGGGCCACGGCATAGACATTACCGCCCAGTGCATCGTCAGAATCTGCGTCACGTGGGCCGATGCCCCCCGCCTCAAACCCGCGCATCAATCGGCTTCCAAGGAAGAACCGGTCAGTAATCCGGCTGGTCCCTTTGGAATAGTCCAAATAGCCGCCTTCGATCGTTGCACGCAAAGTGACGTCTTCGTTCAGCACCTTGGTTTCTGCAGCCGCAAGAGCGGTTGTTTTGATGTATTCAGCGTCACCGACACCGAATTCCTGACCAAAGCGGAACACGACACCTGCGTTCGGGTTCAGCCCCGTGCGTCGTGTGTCAAAGCTGTATTGGTATCCCACGGAGGATGCCCCAACCGCCCCGACCGCGCCATCTGCAATGATCAGCGAACTGGCTGCAGCGTCGACGCCTGTAATATCGGTGTAATCAAAGGCGTAGAACACCTGCAAACGTCCGTTCTCGCTGACAGGGAATGTCAAAGACGGCTTGAAGCGGAAGCTTTCGGTGTCATAAAGCGCATTTTCGTTGTCGGTTGTACGATATTCCAATTCCAATCCGAATGCCAAATCGCGCCCTAAAACCTGTGGCTCTTGAAACCCGAAAGAGAAAACGCGGTTTGTCTCGGCGGTCGAAAGTTGCATGCTGACCGCCTGACCGCGCCCCATAAAGTTACTTTGTCGGAACGACGCAAGCAAACCAAACCCTGTGTCAGAGTTATAGTTGGCACCGAAGGAAAGTGATCCTGTGTTTTGCTCTTCGACGTTTACGTCGATGATCACCTGATTGGCGGAAGACCCTTCACGCGCATCAACTTTTGCATCGCCAAAAAAGCCCAAAGCCCGAATGCGAGATGCGCTTTCGCGGATTTCACGCGGATTGAACGGATCACCTTCAACGACCTTGAACTGGTTGCGCACAATACGGTCGAGGGTGGTGTTATTGCCTTCAATGTCGATACGCTCGACAAAGATACGCTGTCCACGGACCAACCCAAATTCGATGTCCAGCGACAGGTCACGGTCATTGCGGCTAACACGTGGGTCCACGGACAAAAAGTTGATCCCAAGCTGAAGCGCAAGGCGCTCGAGACGCGCGATTTCAGTTTCCAAAACGGCTGGCGAGTAAATCTTGCCCGGTTTCAAGGTCAACGCGTCACGGAAGACATCTGCGTCGGCCTCGGGAATTTCGCTGGTTACGCTGATATTGCCGAATGTGAATTGCTGCCCCTCTTGAACGTTGAAAGTCACCAAGTATGCATCACGCTCGCGGGTCAAAGCCACGTCAACGTTCTGAACTTCGAAATCGACGTAGCCGCGTGATTGATAGAAGTCTGTCAATGCGCGTCGGTCAAAGGCGATCCGGTCTTCAACAAAAGTATCGCGACCAATGATAGAGCGCAGAATGCCTGCCTGCTTGGTTTCAAGCACGCGGCGCAGGCGCCCTTCGGAATAGGTACGGTTACCCACAAAAGAGATCCGTTCGATCTCGGTCAGGCCTGACTCAACAACCTCGAAAACAAGGTCGACGCGGTTATCAGAGCGTTTGATGATCCGCGGGCGCACGATTGCGTTGATACGGCCTTTTGTTGCGTAGACCTCGGAAATCGCGGCGGTATCGCGTTCCGCTTGCGTCGGTGTGTAGACACGGCGCGGTTGAGACGACACTACGGCCAGCAACTCTGCATCGCGCAGTTTGGTGTTACCTTCGATGTTGATCTGGTTGATCGTTGGCCATTCTGTCACGGCGATAATCAGGGTATTGCCGCTGGTCGAAACGTCAACTTTTTCAAAAAGACCAGATTCACGAATTCGCTGGGCTGCGTCGTTTAATTCGCCCGTAGAAACCGAAGCACCACGGCTGATTCCCGCAAAAGATAGGATAGTACCGTCTTCAACGCGCTGGTTGCCGTCGATTTGCACCGTATTAAAGACAAAACTTTGGGCATTGGCTTGCATAGCATAAAGCGCGCTAACACCAAGAAACAAAACAAATAACATCCGTTGAAAGATTGTCGAAGTTTGCGCTTTTGCGCGCGTATTAACACGGTTCATTTTCTTCGCCTGTTTTGACATCCCATTACACTACGGACTATCGGGTTCGCCACGCGATGTCAAAACGAACAAACGCGCCACAATGGGCGCGTTTTTGCTTGTTATCTGGCCTGGTCAATTGCGTTAGATCAACGCGAGGTAAGAGCCCACGTAAAGTGCCGCAACCATCGCACCAATCATCAAAAGACGATCAATGTTCAGGCTCATCAAAAAGGTCAGACCCTTGTAGCCTTGGTTCAATGTTTGCATCTCAATTACTCCTATCGCATGGGAATAATCTAGGCTGCAATCGTGGCGCAAATGTGGCGCACTTGTGTCACATTTAGGGACAAAACACCAAATCGTTAAGCAACGCAAAGACCATCATCGCCCCGATCAGTGATAGTCCCATGAGCATGAGCACGTTAAACGCGCGGTCGGACGGTTTGCGCCCCACCACGGCCTCATAGGCATGGAACACAAGGTGACCGCCGTCCAAGACGGGCACTGGGAACAAGTTTAACAGGCCAACCGCCGCCGAGAGCATTCCCAGGAACCAAACGAAACTTGTCGCGCCTTGCGCTGCCATCGTGCCACTTGTCTGCGCGATTCCAAACGGACCTGACAGGTTGCAAGACGAAATCTGCCCTGTGATGACATTCCACAACCCTGAAACCGAGGATTTCAGAATGAAATTTAGCTGTTTGACCGCGCCTGACAGGCTTTCACCGAGGCCCAGTCGTGTTGTCGACTCTTCAAAGAATACCGATCCGGTTACGCCGATGAGATAGCGTGTTTCAAACCCGCCCTCTTGCAACGGAATATCAACGCGGCGCGGCGCAAGCGTCACTTGCTGGGTTTCTCCGCCGCGCCAAATGTCCAAAGTGAGTTCAGCGCCGTCAGCCGCTTGAACAGCTTCGATCAATTGCGCGAATGCGACAACCGGCGTGCCGTCAATCGCGGTGATCACGTCGTTCTTTTTCAGGCCCGCGTCGTCAGCCGCAGAGCGCGGGTTGATTCCTGATACGGCAGCGGGCATCAGATATGGCCCCTTAACGGCCATTGCTGTGCCGTCTCGCACGATATCGTAGGTCAACGTCGCGTTGTAAGGCAGTTTATCGATCAACGGATCGTCTGATCCAAAGGGAAGCCCCTCGACCTGCAGCAGTTGATCGCCTGCCTTCAACTCGGAAATATATTGCGCCGGTAAATCGCGGCCAGATTCGTAGGTCAGCGGATCAGTCGAGCGCCCGTCGTTCATCGCAACGCCTGCAAAAATCGCGATTGCGAGGATAAAGTTGAAAACTGGGCCAGCGAGAACCGTTAAGGCGCGCGCCCAAAGCGGCGCGCCGGCCATGGATCTGCGCTGATCTGCTTCGCTGACCTCGCCTGTTTCGCCAACACCTGCCGCATTGGCATCCCCCAAGAACCGCACGTAGCCGCCGAAAGGCAGTGCTGCGACCTGCCAAACCGTCCCACGCTTGTCGGTTCGTGCATAGAGCACAGGACCAAACCCAAGGCTGAACACTTCGGCATGGATACCGCACCAGCGCCCGACAATATAATGGCCATATTCATGGATTGCCACAATCACGGACAGGGCCACCACAAAGGCAATTATGGTAAAGGCACCGCCGCCGAACGACGACAAAATTTGAGCAAAATCCAAAAGTCTATCCTAGGTTTTTCATCGCTTCATCTGCGCGGACTCGCGCCAAAGCATCTATTTCAAGTATGTTATCTAAGCTAATTTGGGCATTTTGCAGCCCATCGCTGGCCGACATCTTGTCAATTACGCGTGAAACGATCCGAGCCATGTCTAAAAACCCGATTTGGCCCGCGATAAACAGATCAAGCGCGCGTTCTTTGGCGGCGTTGAAGGCTGCACCGCTGAGCCCCCCCATCTCCATCACGTCCGAGGCAATCTGCAGGGCTGGGAACCGCACAGGATCGGGGTTTTCAAAGCTGAGCTTGCCGATTTTCGCGAGATCGAGCCGTTCGACTGGAAGGTTTCCGCGATCAGGCCAATGCAATGCATAGCCAATCGCGTGCCGCATGTCAGGTGGTCCCACATGTGCCATCAGGGCTCCATCCGTGAACCCGACCAATGCATGCACAAGGCTTTCGCGATGCACCAATACTTCGATCATCGCGGGGTTAATGCCAAAGAACTCTTTGGTTTCAATCAATTCCATTCCTTTGTTGAACATAGAAGCGCTATCGATTGTGATCCGTTGTCCCATGTCCCAATTGGGATGGGAGGATGCTTCTGCCAAGCTGGCGTTTGCCAAATCAGCAATTGGCCAATCCCGAAAGGCGCCACCCGAGGCTGTAATAATCACGCGTTCAACCGCCGCGATATCCTCACCAACGAGCGCCTGAAAAACCGCCGAATGTTCGCTGTCAACGGGCAGGATTGTAGCGCCGTGTTGACGCGCAGTATCCATCAGCAACGGACCCGCGGTTACAAGGCTTTCTTTATTCGCCAAGGCAAGGGTCTTTCCTTGCGCCAGTGCGGTCAATCCAGGGACCAGACCGGCTGCGCCGATAATCGCCGAGAGTGTCCAGTCAGCGGGGCGTTTCGCAAGCTCTGCAATCGCCGCGTCGCCAGCTGCCACCTCGATACCGGTTCCAGCCAATAGGTCATTTAAGTCATTGAAAAGATGGGCGTGGCATGTGACCGCAACTTTGGCATTCAAGCGCACAGCATCTGCCGCCAATTGGGTGATATTTTGCCCGCCTGTCAACCCAACGACGTCGTAATCGTCCGGGTGTCGCGCAATCAGATCAACCGCGCTTTGCCCCACCGATCCGGTTGCTCCGAAAATCGTAACCGACTTCAAAAAGCGACTCCGGACAGGTTCATAATGTTGACTGCGATGAACATGACAAATGCCACGCCTAACAATGCATCAAACCGATCCAAGACGCCGCCATGACCGGGAATGAGTGTTGAGCTATCTTTTATGCCCGTCCGCCGCTTAATCGCGCTTTCCGCGATATCACCCATTTGTCCTGCAAAGCTTAGCAGCATGGAGAGCGGCACAAGGATCATTCCTGCGTCTGTCGAGATTGCAAAGATCATGCCGATCCCCCCTGCCCCGATCCAGCCTGCGGCTGTGCCGCTCCAGGTCTTTTTAGGGCTGATCGCGGGCCAGAATTTGGGGCCGCCAAATGTCCGCCCTGCAAAGTATCCTAAAACATCAGACGCGATAACGACCAAGAGTAACCAGATGATCCAAAGTGCGCCAAAATCGTCGCGAAACTGGACCAAGGCATAGCTCGCGACCAGTGTCATCAAGGCATACATCAAAAACGTGAAGCGCAGCTTTTTCAGGACAAGTGCGCCGGAAATCGGAACGACAAGGAAAAGGAACCAAGGTGAGCCCGCGTCTGTCAGCATCGCAGAAAGAATAGCCGTTGTCGCCGCCGCGAGCAAAGCCGCTGCGGTATCGCGGTGCGGTGCAATCATTTTCCATAGCTCCCAGATCATTATGGCGGCGACAAAGACCACCATCATCTGAAACCATATGCCGCCAGCAACGACGCCCACCGCGCCGATCGCAACCATTGCGATGCTAGAGGTGATGCGGACTGTCAGGTCGTCCCAATTATTCGGTTTGATTGGATTTGCCATGTTTTACACCGTCGCCCCACCAAAACGGCGTTCGCGACTGCCGAAACTGCCCACGACTTTGGCAAACTCTTCTGCGGTGAAGTCTGGCCACAGAGTGTCCAAAAATTCGTACTCTGCATAGGCAGATTGCCAAAGTAGGAAATTCGAAATGCGCGCCTCGCCGCTGGTGCGGATCACTAGATCGGGGTCTGGAAGGAAGCGCGTGTCAAGAAATCGCGACAATGTTTCTGCATCCACGTCCTTATGGGACAAACGCCCCTGCTCAATCTCGACAGCAAGGCGTTGGGCTGCGCGGGTGACCTCGTCGCGGCTGCCGTAGTTAAGGGCGATGGTGAGGTGGACCTTGTCGTTGTCGGCTGTGTAAAGTTCGAGGTTGTCCATTAGGGTCACGAGCTTTGAATCCAGCTTAATGCGGTCGCCGATAAAGCGCACGCGCACCCCGTCTTGGAACAATGCCTTTGCCTCGCGTTCAATATAGCGTCGGAAAAGTCGCATCAGACCCGCGACTTCGGACTGCGTCCGTTTCCAGTTTTCAGTCGAAAAGGCAAATATTGTCAGATACTTCACACCGACATCAGGGCACGATTCAACTATTTCACGGACGCGGCGCGCACCAGCATGATGTCCGAACAAGCGCGGACGTCCACGCTGCTGCGCCCAACGGCCATTGCCGTCCATGATGATCGCCACATGTTGCGGACCTTGCGGCGTGTCTGTCGTGTCTTTGGCCATAAAACAGGCCTCCCTTTGGGTCAGACTTGCATAATCTCTGCTTGCTTAGTCTCCAGCGTCTCATCGACTTTTTTGATGTGCAAGTCGGTGATTTCTTGAACAGAAGATTCCCAGAATTTTTGATCGTCCTCAGAGAGGCCGTCAGCTTTCGCTTTTTTAATCTGATCCATTCCGTCACGGCGCAAGTTACGCACAGACACGCGGGCCCGCTCTGCGTAATCTCCTGCGACCTTGGTCAATTCGCGGCGGCGTTCTTCGTTGAGTTCAGGGATTGGCAACATGATGATCGTACCGTTGAGTTGCGGGTTAATACCCAAACCCGAATTGCGGATCGCCTTTTCGACGGGCCCCACAAGCGCTTTGTCCCAAACATTGATCGTGACCATACGTGGTTCTGGCACGTTTACGGTGCCGACTTGGTTGATTGGCGTCATAGACCCGTAGGCGTCAACCATAACAGGTTCCAACATCGACCCAGAGGCGCGGCCTGTGCGCAATGACGCAAATTCAACGCGCAAATTGGCGATTGCACCGTCCATACGGCGTTCAAGATCATCGGTATCGAGCATAAAATCGTCTGACATTCGCATCCTCAGCAGCAGTTCTTCACTTTACATGACTTCTAAGCCAGCACAGTGAGAATGTATAGCCATGAGAATCCGCCTAAGCCAAGGATTGCTAAGACAAAGTTAAATTGGAAGTGACATTAGATTCATCAAATTAAAAATCTTGTTGCCCAGTATTTCGCGGCCTAACCTGCAAAACAGACAGCTGATGCCACACGACGCAATCGTGTCATGTGGCCGTCAGTCGTCGCAATTCTCAAAGGTCGCTTAGCCGTGGACCTTGGTATAAGTCCCCTCGCCGGCCAAAATTCCGCGGAAGCCGCCGGGTTCATCAAGGCTAAAGACGATGATTGGCAAATTGTTGTCGCGGGCCAGTGCGATCGCGGACGCGTCCATAACTGCGAGGTGTTTTTGCAGCACTTCGTCGTAGGTCACGTTGTCGTAACGCTTTGCATCGCTGTGCTTGTTTGGATCTTTGTCGTAGATGCCATCAACCTTGGTGCCTTTGAAGATCGCCTCGCAAGCCATCTCATTAGCGCGTAGTGTGGCGGCTGTATCTGTCGTAAAATAAGGGTTTCCTGTTCCTGCCGCAAAGATGCAAACGCGCTTTTTCTCTAGGTGGCGCACGGCGCGGCGACGGATGTACGGCTCGGCCACTTCGTTCATTGTGATCGCAGAAATGACGCGCGTATGGATACCTAGCTCTTCCAATGCGGATTGCATCGCAAGTGCGTTCATCACAGTCGCCAGCATGCCCATATAGTCCGCTGTCGTCCGTTCCATGCCCTGCGCAGAGCCTTGAAGTCCGCGGAAGATATTGCCCCCGCCGATCACCATGCAAATCTCGACGCCCATATCATGAACAGTTTTAACTTCGCGCGCGATCCGCTGCACAGTTGGCGGATGCAAACCGAAAGATGTGTCGCCCATCAGCGCCTCACCCGAAATCTTTAGCATTACGCGGTTATACGATTGTTTGGTCTCGGTCATGTGCTGCCCCTTTTGCGCATTGAGATGGGAACCTGCGCTAACTTGTCTGAAAAAGACGCGTGTTTCAATGTGCCAAAAGGACAATCGGCACGCAAAAACCTAGATTGATCTGGCCAGCGGCACTATAGATCGCGCCATGATAGAAATCGCCCCTCATAAACCTGTGCTGATTGCAGGGCCGACTGCATCTGGCAAATCGGCGCTCGCCCTTCATATCGCCGCCCAGCAAGGTGGTGTGATTGTGAACGCGGACGCATTACAAGTGTTTGATGGATGGCGGATTGTGACGGCACGCCCTGACGATCACGATCTCGGTCTTGCTTCTCACGCACTATATGGTCACGTGCCGTTTGACGCGCCTTATTCGACGGGACAATGGTTGCGTGATGTTACACCATTTTTGTCAGGTGGTCAGCGCCCGATTATTGTCGGAGGCACGGGTCTGAATTTTCATGCGCTCACGCAAGGGTTAGCCGAAATTCCCGCAACTGATCCTGCTTTAAGGTCGCAAGGCAAACTTTTGTCTTTGAACGATCTTATCGATGGAATAGATGCTGAAACAGCCCGTAAGATTGACACGCAAAACAGGATGCGCGTGCAGCGTGCTTGGGAGGTGCAACAGCAGACGGGCCGATCTATTGCGGACTGGCAAGACAGTACGCCGCCCGCGTCGCTGCCTTTAAGCGATGCCACATTGATTACTCTAGATGTTTCGACTGATTGGCTGAATCACCGCATTGAGCGTCGGTTTGATGTCATGCTATCGCAAGGCGCGTTAGAAGAAGCCTGCGCCATGCTTGAGGTTTGGAACCCTGCCCATCAGTCCTCAAAAGCTATTGGCGCACCGGAATTGATTGCTCACCTGCGCGGCGAGATATCGCTGGACCAGGCGCGAGAAGCCGCCATCATCGCGTCGCGCCAATATGCCAAGCGTCAAAGGACGTGGTTTCGCTCCAAGCACAAAGATTGGCACCGTTACGATATTTCATCCACAGACATGTCCACAGGATTGTCGTTTTTGCCATAAATTTACCGTTGTTTAATCTTTTATCTCAGGCCAAGCTGTTGCCCAATGAGTAAGGATCACCATGACGCTTGGCACTGAAACGCAACCTTCGGCCCTGTCTCTTTTCCCTATCGCGCAGAACCCGTCTGCGGGGCGCTGGCGGACAGAAGCCATGCGCAGCCATGCGACCCCGCGATTACTATATATTGCAAAGGGACAAGGCCGCATCACTATTGCGGGCCTTACAAGCGGCTATGGTCCCAATAATCTGATCTTTATTCCCGCTCATACGATGTATGGTTTTGATGTTGGGCCGACGGTTTTTGGTCAGATGATCACCATCCCAGCGGCGATGGCGCCCGAATGGCCCGACGAGCCAGTGCATTTGCGCCTGCGCGATGTACACGTCCAAAAGGAACTGTCCGGCATTATCGACGCGTTGGAGCGCGAACTGAAAACAGTTGGCACCGGTCATTCCCGCGCCGCACATTATCATCTTGGTCTTTTTGCCATCTACTTTGAGCGTCAGATCGATGCAGCCCCTGCCAATACGATCAAGCAGCGTGAAAAGACGACCTCGGCCCGACTGGTTGCTGCATTTACCGATCTCATAGAACGCGATTACCGGTCTGATTTGTCGGTCAGTGACTATGCCACGGCGCTTGGTGTGACCACCACGCATCTGACACGGTGTTGCAATCAGACTTGCGGGAGGTCGGCGCTAGCGCTGCTGCGCGACCGCATACACTATGAAGCCTGTGTGCTGCTGCGTGAGACCCGCACGCCTGTAAAAGACATTGCCGCGCAATTGGGGTTTCATAGCGCTGCGTATTTTACGCGCAGTTTTTCATCTCAAACGGGCGCCACGCCAAGTCGCTTTCGCAAGTTTGGCGCTGCACCGCAGCAAGCAACACGCCCGAACTGAGTGCCACTTGCCCCCACAGCGCTTCGGCTTTTTCTGACCAATGTCGCTTTTGGCCTGTTATGATGTCGCATTTGTGACTAACATGATCAAAGCGTGCATTGACCCACGCGGAAAAAAAATGCGCAATACTGCTGATCGGGTTCTCATCTGATGTCGCGCGGGTTTCGCTTGCGCAGCATTTGAAAACAATACACCGTTCAATGAATAATAAAGTGTCTCAGGGAGAAACGAATGACGCAATCTAATACCACAAAGCTGCATCCAGCAGCGATCATGTACGCAAACGAGGAAAAGGCCGGGAAACTGAGCCGCCGTGAATTCTTGTCGCGCACAACATCGCTCGGCCTGACGGCAACCGCAGCTTACGGCCTGCTTGGCTTGGCTTCGCCAGTCGCAGCGGCTGCCCATGCGCAGCAAGGCGGCGAAGTACGCATTGCTATGACTGTCTACGCGCCAAAAGATCCACGCACGTATGACTGGACTGAGTTTGCTTATGTATCCTCTGGTTGGCTGGAGTATCTTGTTGAGTACAACAATGATGGTTCTTTTGAGCCAATGCTGCTTGAAAGCTGGTCGATCAATGACGATTCTACCGAATATACACTGAATGTCCGTAAGGGCGTTAAGTGGAACAATGGCGACGATTTCACCGCCGAAGACGTTGCGCGCAACATCGCTGGTTGGTGTGACAAAGCTGTCGAAGGCAACTCTATGGCTGGCCGTTTTGCGGTTCTGATTGACGAAGCAACAGGTATGGCCACTGAAGGGTCTATCGAAGTTGTGGACAGTCACACCGTTAAGTTGAACTTGCCAGCTCCAGATATCTCGCTGATCGCGGGCATGTCCGACTACCCTGCGGCCATCACACACGCTGACAACAACACCGAAGATATGCTATCCACGCAAATCGGCACAGGTCCATACCTTGTTGAAACAAACGAAGCTGGCGTGAAAGCTGTTCTCGTGCGTAACGAAGGCCATGACTGGTGGGGTTATGCGGCAGGTAAAGGCGCATATCTGGACAAGATCACATATATCGATCTTGGCACGGATCCATCCGCTTTGGCAGCTGCTGCAGCCTCCGAAGATATCGACATGCTGTACGAGACAACAGGTGACTTCGTAGACGTCATCGACGGTCTTGGCTGGGAAAAGTCGGAAATCTCCTCGGGTGCCACCGTCTCCGTCCGCACCAACCAAGTCGCTGAAGTTGACGGCATGGTCCCTTATGGTGACAAGCGCGTGCGTCAGGCGATTGCAATGTCCGTGGACAACGCAGTGTGCTTGGAACTCGGCGTAGCAGGTCTCGGTTCGGTTGCGCGCAATCAGCACGTAGGCCCAATGCACCCTGAATGGGCTGATGTACCATCGCTTGGTTACGATCCAGCCAAAGCCATGGAACTGATGACCGAAGCAGGTATGCAAGACTATGAGTTCGAACTGATCTCTGTTGACGACGATTGGTTGAAGAACACCAACGACGTTGTTGCGGCACAGATGCGTGACGCAGGTTTCAACGTGAAGCGCACAGTGATCCCAGGTTCGACATTCTGGAACGACTGGACGAAGTATCCGTTCTCGTCGACAAACTGGAACCACCGCCCTCTTGGCACGCAAGTGCTGGCGCTGGCCTATAAGTCCGGTGAAGCATGGAATGAATCTGGCTTTGCAAATGCCGAGTTCGACACATTGCTGAACGAAGCCAACAGCCTTGCAGACGCTGACAAGCGCCGCGAAGTAATGGCGAAACTTCAGGGTATCATGACGGAAGAAGGCGTGACCGTTCAGCCGTACTGGCGCTCGATCTTCCGCCACGCCAAGCCGGGTCTGGTTGGCTGGGATATGCACATCGCATACCTGCCGCAGATCTATAAGATCGGCTACGCAGCCTAAACGATCAATTGGCCGCCCTTCTCGCGAGGGGCGGCCATTTTCGACCAAGAATAAGCGGGCGAATGCTCGATAAAACCTGACACACAGGGGTCTACATGGGACTGTTCATTCTGCGACGCCTTGGGGTTATGATCCTCACGGCCATCTGCCTCACGTTTGTCGTCTTCTGGCTGACAAACCTTTCACCAAATCTCGAGAAACTCGCAAAAACGCAAGGTAACGCGCGTATGTCTGACGATGCCGTCGTCAGCTATCTTGCCAACCGCGGCTATTCTCAACCATTGCCAATCAAATACGGTCAGTGGATCGGGATTTTACCCGGTTATGTGATCGAAGGATCCGATGGTGAATTACGTGGCCGATGCGCGGAACGTGGTCAGGACCCTACGGATGCCCCGAAGTTCTGCGGCGTCTTGCAAGGCGAATGGGGATATTCCACGCGCTTTAAAGAAGACGTCAGCGAAATCATCTCGACCCGCCTTGGACACACGGCCAAACTGATGGGTCTTGTGATGTTGGTCATGGTCCCCGGTGCGTTGATCATCGGTGTTTTGGCGGGCATGCGTGAAGGATCGCGCACAGACCGGACCCTGTCGACCTTCTCTATTATTTCAACGGCGACCCCAGAATATGTATCAGGTGTTGTCTTAATCGCGCTTTTTGGCACCGCGACGTTTGGAATGAAGATATTTAAAGGCAACGCGAATTCGGCGATGGATGACGCGACCTTTGAGAACTTTACCCTGCCTGTTCTGACGATCGCCCTATACGGAATGGGCTATATCGCCCGTATGACCCGCGCATCAATGACCGAGGTGATGACGGCGCAGTATATCCGCACTGCACGTTTGAAAGGCGTGGCCTTCCGCACAATCGTAATGAAGCACGCATTGCGCAATGCATTGATCGCACCGTTTACGGTCATCATGCTGCAATTCCCTTGGCTTCTGAATGGCGTCGTTATTGTTGAAAGCTTGTTTAGCTACAAGGGGTTCGGTTGGACCCTTGTTGAGGCAGCCTCGACCAATGACATCGAACTTCTGCTAGGCGTTTCGGTTGTCTCTGTTTTCGTGGTCCTTGCGACGCAACTGATCTCTGATATCGGTTATGTCTTCTTGAACCCACGCATTCGTATCTCTTAAAGGAATATTGCACATGGAATCCCTCAGCTGGACCGGCGCAATAGGCGCCTTTATGAACCCCCTCTTTTTGATCACCATCGTCTGTTTGGCGTTATCCTTGGTCATGCAAATCGTGATGTCGTTCTTTGCGGAACCCGTCACACTTCAATCAAACGCGGACGGCTCATTGGCTGAACGTGGCGGCATGTTCGGCGGGATCGAACAAGTCACGAAAGTGGCCTTCTTGATCGCGCTTGTTTTGCTGATCCTTTACGCGATCCTTGGCATTTTGCTGCCTTATGGCCAAGCGGGCATTATCGGCCTTATGTTCAAGCGCCTATTACCTGTTTGGATTTCATTGATCTTGGTTTACGCCTTGTCCATTACATTCAAGCGCAAACTGGGTCTTTACGGTAAGCTGTTTGACAGCACCGTGGGCATGATCGGTTTTGGCTTGGTCATGTTCTGGGTGTTTGTTGCAATCTTTGCAGGTGGCTTTGATATGCTGATTACGCATGACCCTTTGGGGCAGATTTCGGGCCTTAAGAATAAGGTACCCGGCGTCGCTGTTCCCGATGGGAATGACGTCGTCTGGCCCCATTACCTGTTGGGTGGTGACAACCTGGCGCGAGATATCTTTAGCCGCGTGATTAAAGGATCGGTCATCGTGATCGCGATTGCACCATTGGCGACACTGTTCGCGTTTATGGTCGGGATCACGCTAGGCCTGCCCGCGGGTTACTATGGTGGCAAGCTGGACACTGTTTTGTCCTTCCTTGCCAACTTGATCCTCGCGTTCCCAGTGATCTTGCTGTTTTACCTCCTTGTCACGCCAGAGATTGTTGCAACGGGTATTCCGTCCTTTATGGCAGCATTCCTGTTTGTGTTCCCAATCGTGTTCTTCGCTGTTTTGCTCAACTCGCGGTTCTACACACAACCATCCAAGCGCACGCCGCTGTTGATCGTTGTTTTAAGCGTGCTTGGGTGGCTGTATCTGTCGTTGATTTCGCAAGAAGGCACTGTTCTGAACTTCCTACCTAAGTGGTTTGATGGTTTTGACATCAATCCGGGAATTCTGGTGGTGTTCGTATCTGTGGTGTTTGTGAACTCGCCAACTGTTTTCCGTATTGTGAGGGGACTCGCGTTGGACTTGCGCACCCGCGATTATGTGGCGGCGGCGCAGACGCGCGGCGAAGGTACGTGGTACATTATGCTTTGGGAAATCCTGCCCAACGCACGTGGCCCGCTGATCGTCGATTTCTGCCTACGCATTGGCTACACCACAATTCTTTTGGGGACACTTGGGTTCTTTGGCCTTGGTCTGCCACCTGAAAGCCCTGACTGGGGATCCACAATCAACGAAGGCCGTAAGCTGTTGTTGATCGTAGCACACCCTGCCCTGCCACCTGCGATTGCTTTGCTATCATTGGTACTGGGTCTGAACCTGCTGGCTGACGGCCTGCGCGAAGAAAGCTTGAAGGATTAATCAGATGGATAAGCAAGATTACGACGGCCCGATCCTAGAAATCGACAAGCTCTCGATTTCCTTCTTCACGCGTCTTCGCGAAATTCCAGCGGTTATGGATTTCTCGGCCTCTATCATGCCCGGCGAAGCGCTAGGTCTGGTAGGTGAATCCGGTTGCGGCAAATCCACCGTGGCCTTGGGCGTTATGCAGGATTTGGGCGTCAACGGTCGCATCGTCGGCGGCTCTATCAAGTTCAAGGGCGAAGAGATGAACACGATGTCGCCAGAACGTCTGCGCGAGATCCGTGGCTCTGAAATCGCCATGATCTATCAAGAGCCAATGGCGTCTTTGAACCCCGCGATGAAAATCGGCAAGCAGCTGATGGAAGTCCCGATGATCCACGAAAACGTGTCCAAAGACGTGGCCTATGCCCGTGCTTTGGAAGTGGTCACGGATGTGAAGTTGCCCGATCCGAAACGAATTTTGAACAGCTATCCACACCAGCTGTCAGGCGGTCAGCAGCAACGTATCGTGATTGCGATGGCGCTGATGTCCAAACCCTCGCTGTTGATCCTTGACGAGCCGACAACTGCGTTGGACGTGACGGTTGAAGCGGCGGTTGTGGAGTTGGTCAAGGACTTGGGCAAGAAGTACGGCACATCTATGCTGTTTATCTCGCATAACCTTGGTCTTGTCCTTGAGACTTGCGACCGTATTTGTGTGATGTATTCGGGCGAAGCGGTTGAACGTGGATCAATCGAAGATGTCTTTGATGAGATGCAGCACCCTTACACGCAAGCCCTGTTCCGCTCTATCCCCTTGCCAGGCGCGGACAAAAACGCCCGTCCTTTGGTGGCCATTCCAGGGAACTTCCCTCTGCCGCACGAGCGTCCAAATGGCTGTAACTTTGGCCCCCGCTGCGACTATTTTGAGGCCGGCGTCTGTGACGCTGGCTTTATCCCCATGACCAAAGTGCACGGTAATGATCGCCATCAGACCCGCTGTTTGAAGCACGAGGAAATTGATTGGAATGCGCCCATCGTTTTGGGCGAGCAAAAGGAAAAAGCGCCTGTCGGTGAGGTCGTCCTGAAGATGGATAACCTTAAGAAATACTATGAAGTGGCGGCCAATGCACTGTTCGGTGGTGGCGACAAGAAAGTGGTGAAAGCCAACGAGACCTTGTCGTTTGAAGCCCGCGAATCCGAAACGCTTGCCATTGTCGGCGAATCTGGTTGCGGTAAATCGACATTCGCAAAGGTGTTGATGGGTCTTGAAACCGCGACCGAGGGCGAAATCCTTTTGGATGGGAACTCGATCGGTTCAACGGCCATTGAAAATCGTGACACCAAAACTGTTGCGGATATTCAGATGGTTTTCCAGAATCCGTTTGATACCTTAAACCCGTCTATGACCGTGGGTCGCCAGATCATCCGTGCGCTTGAGATTTTCAAGATCGGGAACAACACAGCCGAGCGCCGTGCTCGTATGTTGGAGTTGCTTGATCTCGTAAAATTGCCGCGGGAGTTTGCCGACCGTATGCCGCGCCAACTGTCTGGTGGTCAAAAGCAGCGTGTCGGTATTGCACGCGCTTTTGCGGGTGATGCGCGGATCGTTGTTGCCGACGAGCCTGTTTCAGCGCTTGACGTATCCGTACAAGCTGCGGTCACTGATTTGTTGATGGAGATCCAGCGCGAACATAAAACAACACTGCTGTTCATCAGCCACGATCTATCCATTGTGCGCTATCTCAGTGATCGCGTCATGGTGATGTATTTAGGCCATGTGGTGGAATTGGGCACAACGGACCAAGTTTTCTCTCCTCCGTACCACCCTTACACAGAGGCCTTACTGTCCGCGGTTCCGATCGCCGACACCAAGGTCAAGAAAAAGCATATTGTCCTTGAGGGCGACATACCGTCAGCAATGAACCCACCGTCCGGCTGTCCGTTCCAAACGCGTTGTAACTGGAAGTCAAAGGTTGCCGGTGGGCTTTGCGACAAAGAAGTCCCGCCAGTACGCATGGTTGCCGAAGGCCATCAGGTTAAATGCCACTTAAGCGACGAAGACCTCGCGAGCATGGAACCTGTTATTCAGATCGCGGCCGAATAACAAAAACGGGCGGCCTACAATGGGCCGCCCTTCTCCACAACCGATGACATTGGCTTAGTTGCCCCAGATCACCCGCACATAGTTACGAGTTTCTTTGTATGGCGGGATGCCATTGTAACGCTCGACCGCGCCGGGGCCTGCGTTATAGGCCGCAAGTGCAAGCCGCCAATTTCCAAATTTTTCGTATTGCCTGCGCAGATAGCGTGCGCCGCCTTCGAGGTTTTGCGCCGGATCATGTGGGTTCACGCCCAAGGCACGGGCTGTTTGCGGCATCAGTTGCGCCAGACCAATTGCCCCTTTGTGAGACCTAGCCCGCGCATTCCAACCACTTTCTTGCTGAACAAGGCGTAAGAACAGGTCTTCGGGTATCCCGTGCTGACGCGCAGCTGACCGCGCAAGGCTCAGCAGCGGGCCCGTGTACCGGCCATTGTACGATGGCACAGATGTGCTTGCGATTGTCGGAACAACGGCGCGTGGTGGCTGAAGACGGACTGAATTGCTGTATTGCTTGGCCGATCTATTATCCAAAACCGCAAGTTGGTTTTGGAACAATGACGTGCGTGACTGTGTTGACACAGTATCGGCCAAAACGGCAAAAGGTGACCCTAGAGCCGCTAGTACGACAACTGTTCTTAACACACGCATACAAACGCCCCCAGACGATTACTCTTTTGCGATATATTATACATTGCAAGCGAAACTGCCAGCCCTATGCACGATATAAGCCGTCCGCCGCCTTGTCGCTGCAAACGTGGTCTGTCACAACTGTGCAAACTGCAGAATCGTGAAGGGGTTTAAGAATGGCTGGTAGCGTCAACAAAGTGATTTTGATCGGCAACTTGGGTCGTGACCCAGAAGTCCGGACGTTCGGTAACGGTGGCAAAGTGTGCAACTTGCGCATTGCGACGTCCGAAACGTGGAAAGACAAAAACACCGGCGAACGTCGTGAAAAAACAGAATGGCACTCTGTCGCAATCTTTAACGACGGTCTTGTGCGGATTGCAGAGCAATACCTGCGTAAAGGCTCGAAGGTCTACATTGAAGGTGCATTGCAGACCCGTAAGTATCAGGCCCAAGACGGCACTGACCGTTATTCCACTGAAGTCGTCTTGCAAGGCTTTGGCGGCACATTGACAATGCTTGACGGTCGTGACGGCAGCAGTCAAGGTGGTGGCGGCGGTGACCAAGGTGGCGGTTACGGTGGCGGCAATCAAGGTGGCGGCTACAGCGGCAGCGGATCTCAGGGCGGCGGCTATGATGGTGGCGGTTCTGCGGGTGGTGGTGGTCGTTCCGATATGGATGATGAAATTCCGTTCTAAATCAACGGCGTAGGGTGGATTTTTAATCCATCCTACCTTTCTGCGAGTGCGTCCTTTAAGACCGACAAGACCACTTCGCGCGGCACGTCTGAAGTAATAAACGCGTCCCCGATTTCGCGTGCCAAAATGAAACGCAATTGGCCTGCAACGACCTTTTTATCCTGCCCCATCAACCCCAATAGGGTTTCTGCGTCGGGCAAGTCCCCCTCAATATCACGCAAATCGACCTTGGTTCCCATCTGGCGCAGGTGCGCGCGCACACGGCTAGGGCTTTCCTGACTACACAGCCCCAAGCGGGCCGAAAGTTCGAATGCCATCGCGCAACCGATTGCGACGCCTTCTCCGTGAAGTAGCCGGTCAGAATAACCAGTCGCCGCCTCAAGTGCGTGGCAGAATGTGTGTCCGAGGTTCAACAAAGCCCGGTCACCCTGCTCTGTCTCGTCGCGTTGCACGATGTCGGCCTTCATTTGCACGGACCGCGTTACCGCTTGCACGCGCGCGTCCATATCGCCCGCAGCCATGGCTAGCCCATGTTTTTCAAGCCACTCGAAGAACTTTAGATCACCAAGCAGTCCGTATTTCACCACTTCGCCGTAACCTGCCAGAAAGTCGCGGGGCGCAAGAGTGCCGAGCAAAGCTGTGTCGGCCAGCACCAAAGTTGGTTGATGAAAGGCACCAATCAGGTTTTTGCCGTGCTTGGTGTTGATCCCAGTCTTGCCGCCAACAGAACTGTCAACTTGGGCCAGCAAAGAGGTCGGAATTTGCACAAAGCGCACCCCGCGCCGCAGCACCGCTGCCGCAAAGCCAGCAAGATCGCCGATGACACCGCCCCCGAAGGCAATGACGATATCGCCGCGCTCGACTTTTTGATCGAGCAGAAAATCGCAAGTCCGTTCGAGTTCAACCCAGCACTTGGTGCTTTCCCCAGCAGGAAGCGCTAGCGCCTCAGACGTCAGGCCCGCCGCAGTTAGTCCCGCTTGAAGACTGGCAAGATGCAAACCCGCGACTGTTTCATCTGTCACAATCGCCACATGTTTGCGGCCACCAAATGGCGCAATAAACGCGCCCACTTTTCCCAACAAGCCGGGGCCAATCTGGATATCATATTCACGTCCCGGCAAGTCCACATGAACGACGGATGCGGTTTTTATCATATTTAAATCTCCAGAACTGTGGGGTCTTTTTCCAAAACGGCGATGACATTTTGCGTCGTTTCTTCAATGCTGGCAGTTGGATGAATGTTCACGTGCAACTTCGCATTGGCGTAAACTGGAGCGCGCACTTTGAACAATTCTGTCAATGTTCCCAAAGGGTCAGCGGTTTGCAGCAATGGCCGCGTGTTCTTATGGCGAACCCGTTCCCACAGTGTGTCCAGGTCAGCATTTAGCCAAACGGCGATGCCTTTATGCGCGATCATATCCCGTGTCTTTTCAGTCAGAAATGCGCCGCCGCCCGTTGATAAGATAATTGGCTCACCTGAGAGCAGCCGATCTACTACCTCGGCCTCACGCTTGCGAAAAAACGCTTCGCCGTCGCGGGCAAAAATCTCTGCAATGGTGCGGGTCGAGGCCTCTTCGATCGCCGCGTCACTGTCCATAAACGGCACCTGCAAGGCCGCTGCCAAAGACCGCCCGATTGCGGTTTTACCAGACCCCATCATCCCCACCAAGACCACGGTGCGGTGTAATTTTGGTTTCAGAACGCCTTGGGGCATGATCATTTACGCCTCACTTACTTGGGTTTCGTCGGCTATCTGCCGCCTAATTGAAATTTGTTCAACTGAATGGCGTGATATTGCGCAAAAGGCCATATATAAACAACTCAGAACGCGGCATTCAGACCGCTAATTAGGCAAAATTGGGGCAAGACTTTTTATGTTGTGGCGACTTATCAAACTTCTACTGGTGTTGATCATATTGGGCGGGATCGCTTTGATTGTATATGCCTATGCTGGTCCGATCTTTTTCCCGAGTGATTTCGCAGCCCCAAGCGAAACGATCACGGTTCCATTCACTTTGGACGCGAACTAGATGCGCGCAAGCTGGGTCATACTGACACTTGCCTGCGCGGCTCACCCAATGGCTGCGCAACAAGCAAGTCCCTTATCAGCGATTGACTGGTTGTCACAAAGTGTCGTTGCTCTGCCAGTGGAGCCCGTACCCGCGCTCAAGCCAGATGAACAGCCCGTCGCGAGCACAGCGGACGTGCCACAGGTGACTGTCACGGCCCTTGATGCTCCTGCCCCCGCCCCCATTGGCCTATTATCAAATGACATCACTGGCCTGCCGGCAACATTGTGGTCCGCCAGCACTAGCGACACGTTAGTGCCTTTGATGCGCTCTGCACGCACGGACACCTTGCCAGCCATTCAAGACTTGCTGATGACACTAATATTGGCCGAAGCGGATGCACCAACCGGTAACCGCGCTGATGGGCCGCTTTTTCTCGCGCGTATCGACAAGCTATTGGACATTGGCGCACTTGAACCTGCGATGGCATTGTTAGAGCAAGGCGACAGCCTGCGGCCTGACCTTTTTCGTCGCTGGTTTGATGTGGCGCTTTTAACAGGTCAAGAAGATGCCGCCTGTAAAGTCATGGGAGAAAGCCCAAGTGTCGCCCCGACCTACCCGGCCCGCATATTCTGCACGGCCCGTAGTGGCGATTGGTCTGCCGCGGCGTTGACTTTGAACACCCACCGCGTGTTGGGTGATATCAGTGCCGAGGAAGAGGCATTGTTGTCCCGCTTTCTTGACCCTGATCTTTACGAGGATGAACCGCCGCTGCCAGCACCGTCCCGTCTTAGCCCGTTGGTGTTCCGTATGCGTGAAGCGATCGGTGAGGCGATGGCAACCCAACGGTTGCCCAACGCATTTGCCCATGCCGATCTACGAAGCACGACGGGTTGGAAAAGCCAGTTGGAAGCATCCGAACGCCTTGCGCGGTTGGGCGCGGTTTCGGAAAAAGTATTGTTCGGCCATTATCTTGCCCGTACCCCCGCAGCCTCGGGTGGTATTTGGGACCGTGTTGAAGCGATCCAGCGCCTAGACCTAGCTTTGACCGCACGTGACCCAAGTGCCGCTGCAACCCACCTTGAAACCGCGTGGCCTGCGATGAAGGACGCCAAGTTAGAGGTGCCATTTGCGCGATATTTTGGTCAAAAGCTGCACGAATTGGAACTTACAGGGCCGCAGGTGATCGAGGTCGGATTACTGTCGTCCGATTTTGAATTGATCGCGCAAGCTGCCCCAAATCAGCGTTTTGTGATGCTTTTGGCGCAAGGTGCGCCGTCGGGTGCGAAAACTGACCGAGAGATCGCGATCCAAGCCGCATTTGAAGATGCGATGCCACCTGCCGAGTTGGAAGCGATGGCGCGCAACGGTGCATTGGGTGAGGCGATACTTCATAGCTTTGATACGTTTAATTCCGGCGTTGCTGGCGATTTGACATCACTGACCGACGCATTGGCGTTCTGGCGCTTTATCGGCCTTGAGGATGTTGCCCGTAAGGCTGCGATTCAAATGCTTTTGCTGGACCGTCCGTCATGAGTGCTGCCGACCAGCCGATGTCCCATTGGATACAGTCTTTCCTCGAAGCGCAGGCCGCAGAACTTGATGCCGCAACAAATACTCAGCTTGCCTATGCGCGCGATCTTGCGGATTTTGCGGGTTGGATGGCACCGAAAAAATTACATTTTGCCGATGCCACGCAAGATGTAGTCGAAAGCTATCTAATTGATTGCGCAACGCAGGGATTGGCAAAATCAACCCGTGCGCGCCGCCTGTCGGCGATCAAGCAAATCTACCGATTTGCGTTTGAAGAAGGCTGGCGCACCGATAATCCTGCGATCACGATCAAAGGTCCGGGTCGGTCTAAAGCACTGCCGAAGACGCTGGACGTTCCAGAAATCGAACGTCTTTTATCTGCGGCTCGCGTAAGCCGTGACGCTGAACGCAATACTGCCATGATGGAATTGCTCTACGCGACGGGTATGCGCGTTACAGAATTGGTGAGCCTGCCCGTCAGTGCCGCACGCGGAAACCCTGCGATGTTACTTGTGCGCGGCAAGGGCGGTAAAGAACGTATGGTCCCGCTGTCGCCGTCGGCCAAGGATGCCATGGCGATTTGGTTGACTGTGCGCGATGCGGCCGAAGATGAAGCTAAGACCAAGGGTATTGTCTCGTCCAAATTCTTGTTCCCGTCACGGGGCAAGGCCGGTCATCTGACGCGCCATAGGTTCTTTGGGTTAATTAAGGAACTTGCCGTCGCGGGCGGTGTCTCGCCCGACAAAGTGACCCCGCACACGATCCGCCATGCCTTTGCAACTCATTTGTTGGCGGGCGGCGCTGATCTGCGTGCGATCCAAACGATGCTGGGCCATGCCGATGTCGCCACAACAGAGATTTACACCCATGTTTTGGATGAGCGGCTGACGGATTTGGTGATGGATCACCACCCGCTGGCCCGCAAAAATCCAAAGGCATCTTGAACGCGTAGCCTCAAGCCCCCATAACCCCTGCAAACTAACATGAAAGTTAACGATGGACACGTCTCTGTTTGACGCCGCATTTTGGGTCACTGCCAGCGCAATTCTTGTGCTCTTGGTACTCTCTGGCTTCTTTTCCGGTTCTGAAACGGCGCTGACGGCTGCGTCACGTGGTAAGTTGCGCACGGCCGCCGATAAAGGATCGCGCGGTGCCGAGCGTGCACTGAACGTAACGGAAGACAGTGAACGGCTTATAGGCTCGGTTTTGCTTGGTAATAACGTGGTCAATATTCTGGCGACGTCCCTAGCGACTGCCCTTTTGACAAAGCTATTCGGCCAGAATGGCGTTGCATTTGCGACGTTGATTATGACGCTTTTGGTGTTGATCTTCGCTGAGGTGCTGCCGAAGACTTACGCGATTACAAACCCTGAAAAAGTGGCGTCTCGCGTTGCAGCCCCTATCGCGATTATCGTGCTGGTATTCTCGCCGATCGTGTCTGCCGTGCGCTTTTTTGTACGTGGCGTTTTGTTTCTATTTGGTGTCCGGACTGATCCCGACAGCCACATTCTTGCCGTACGCGAAGAAATCGCGGGCGCGCTGCAGCTTGGTCATTCCGAAGGCATTGTCCAAAAAGAGGACCGTGACCGCATTTTGGGTGCGCTTGATCTTAATGAACGCATGGTTGAAGAGATCATGCTGCACAGGTCTGGCATTGAGACTGTGGATGTTAATTTGCCGGTCCAGGAAATCTTGGCGCAAATTTTGAAAAGCCCACACACCCGTTTGCCACTCTACCGTGACGATCCGGAAAACATTGTTGGCGTGATCCACGCCAAGGACCTGTTGCGCGCCATGCACAAGCTGCTGATTGATGACAAATTTACCCGTAAGGACATAGGTAGCTTTGATATCATGTCGGTCGCGATGGACGCCTACTTCATCCCGGAAACCACCACGCTGGACGATCAGATGCGCGAATTTTTGCGCCGCAAGACGCATTTCGCTTTGGTTGTGGATGAATATGGTGGCCTTCAGGGCCTGATCACACTTGAGGATATTCTTGAGGAAATCGTGGGTGAAATTGCCGATGAATTTGACAATGATGACGCGTCACAGGTCGAAGAAACCTCGGACGGGGCGTATCTTGTTGAAGGTGGTATGACCTTGCGCGATTTGAACCGTGCCCATGATTGGTCCTTGCCCGATGATGAAGCCAATACAATCGCTGGTTTGGTTATTCACGAGGCGCAGATGATCCCCGTGGAAGGCCAAGTGTTTAGCTTCCACGGGTTCCGTTTTGAAGTCGTCGAGAAGGACGAGAACCGTATCGCTGTTCTTAAGGTGCGTCCGCTTTAATCAGCGCCCTTTGAACAATCCACCAAGGATGCCGCGCACAATGCGGCGTCCTGTAGTGCCTTTGAGTTCCTTCATCACAACTTTTGCCAGCGCGCCGCCAAAGCCGTCATCTTTTGATGAGCGACGAGAGGTGCTGCGCGACGTGGTCCCGCCGCCATCGTAGCGACGCGCCTTCTTGTATTCACGTTCTTTGGCTTCGGCGGCATCTTCCGCTGCTTCAGCAGCTTCTGCCTCTTGCGCCGCCGCATCAGCGCGCTTTGCCAGCATTTCCGAGGCCGATATCCGGTCAAGCGTCACATCGTATTTGCCCGCCATGTCCGAGCTTGCCATGATCGCATCCCGCGTAGGTTTGTCGATTGGGCCTAGCTGCGATGACGGTGGACGGATCAAGGTCCGCTGCACGACTTGCGGGATACCTTTTTTGTCCAAGAAAGATGTGACCGCCTCGCCTGTGCCTACTTGCTGGATCGCTTCTGCGGTATCGAAGGTCGGGTTGTCGCGGTAAGTCTCGGCGGCTGTTTTCAGCTCTTTCCGGTCGCGGGCAGTAAAGGCGCGCAATGCGTGTTGCACGCGGTTGCCAAGTTGGCCCAACACATCATCTGGCACATCACCGGGGTTCTGGGTAACAAAGTAGACCCCGACCCCTTTCGAGCGGATCAGACGCGCCACCTGTTCAACCTTGTTGACCAGTGCTTTTGGTGCGCCGTCAAACAACAGGTGCGCTTCATCAAAGAAGAAAACCAATTTCGGTTTATCGGGGTTCCCGACCTCTGGCAGTTCCTCAAAAAGTTCTGACAACAACCACAGCAGGAAGGTCGCATATAGCCGTGGGCTGCCCATCAGTTGGTCGGCGGCGAGAATATTGATCTCGCCCTTCCCGTCTGCCCGCACGCGCATCAGATCGGACAGTTCCAGCGCGGGCTCGCCAAACAATGCGGTGCCGCCTTGGTTCTCAAGTACAAGCAATTGGCGCTGGATCGCACCAACCGAAGACGCCGCCACGTTTCCGTAACGCAAAGACAAATCGGCAGCGTTTTGACCGACCCAAACCAACAATGCTTGAAGGTCCTTCAGGTCAAGCAGCGGCAATCCCTGTTCGTCCGCCACGCGGAAGGCCACGTTCAGCACGCCTTCTTGGACGTCGGTCAATTCCATGAGTCGTGACAGCAACAAAGGCCCCATCTCGGCGACTGTTGCGCGGATCGGGTGACCTTGTTGCCCAAACAAATCCCAGAAGGTGACGGGAAAGCTGTCGTATTGCAGATCAAGCCCGATGGTTTCCGCGCGCTTCATAAAGGGTTCATGCAACTTGAATGTTTCGGTCCCAGATACCGCAAGCCCAGAAAGGTCGCCCTTCACATCAGACAAGAACACCGGCACGCCAGCGTTTGAAAACCCTTCGGCCATAATTTGCAGCGTGACGGTTTTACCTGTCCCTGTGGCGCCCGCGATCAACCCATGACGGTTCGACTTATCGAGCAAAAGCAGCTGCGCCTCGCCGTAAGCAACACCACCGCCGCCGATAAAAATATCATTTGTCATGTGTCTTGAGCCCTTTGTCGTAAAAATTCTTTGGGCCAAAATACATTTTTAACCCTTTCATGCCAGTCTAATCGCACGGTCCCATGCCATCATGTCCCCGGTGTGGTGACCGTTTCCTCCCTGTCAGACTTGCCGTGCCTTAGGGCACGGCTTTTTTATATAGGTATCAACACTTTGCACGCATTAACGTCGATTTCCTGTTGACCGCATCGGAGCCATTGCGTAGATTTTGTTCAAATAGTCAGCCAAGTCCGACAGGGAGACGACGAAAGAGGGACCTGCGGGTCCCTTTTTCTATTATCGGATCACGGTTTTGTTGCGCAAAACCTCGCCGATCATCGCTTTTTAGCCCCTGACATAAGACCTGCCTCATGCTAGAGCGCATTAACCGTAAATTTGGGAACGACCACATGTTGCAAAATATCAAACCATTCCTTTTGGCAGGCCTTATCGCTGCTGCTGCCAGTGTATCCGCGCAAGAAACAACAACTGAAGAAACAGCCGCGCCAGTTGCCGAAGAAACAGCTGCACCCGAAGCTGCCGCTGATCTGGATATGGGCACGGAAGTTGCCGCAGCAGATGCTGTTGGCACACCTTATATCCGAGATACATTTGGTGATTGGTCCTTGCGCTGCTTGCGTGCCGAAGAAGGCCAAGATGATCCATGCCAACTGTATCAGCTTTTGAACGATGACGCAGGTAACTCGGTTGCTGAAATCAGCATGTTCCCACTGCCAGATGGTGGCCGTGCGGCCGCAGGCGCAACAATTGTCGTGCCGCTTGAAACACTTCTGACAGAGCAATTGCAGATTTCAGTCGATGGCTCGGCGACACGCCGGTATCCGTTCACATTCTGTAACCGTGCAGGCTGTGTGTCGCGCGTCGGCTTTACACAAGAAGAAGTAAACCAGTTCAAGCGCGGATCCAAGGCCACCATGCGTATGGTGCCTGCTGCGGCCCCAGAAGAAGAAGTGGTTTTGGATATTTCGTTGTCCGGCTTCACCGCTGGTTACGATAGCTCGGCCAACTAAACCCTAAAAAGCGATATTGAGCCGCCCCGACATTGCGTCGCGGGCGGCTTTTTCATGTGTGCGTGCCCGCAGAAATACGCATCGACGCCATCTTTCTCCCACAATTTGTTGCTAGGGACGGAACAAAGCAGGTGAATAAGGGTAGATTAGATGGACATTCTTAACAGTATTATGGCCGAAGCGACGGCTTATTTCTGGGATATGAACTCTCGATTGGCCCTGTTTTATTTGGCTTTTACCGTGATCCTCGCATATGTAATCTGGCACGTCCGAGGCCGTCCCGAGACGTTTGTCACATGGTTGTTGCCTGCCGCAGTTTACCGTCACAAATCTAATTTGGTCGATATCAAGATTTTCCTGTTCAATTCTGCCCTGTCAATTGTCGGACTGTTTGCGACTTTAGCTTTTGGACCGATCATCACTGCCAGCTTGCTAGACTTTTTTGCGGGCCTTTCGTCAGAGCCATATGTGCCGCACGCTTTTACATGGAGCCGGAGCGCAATTGCGACCGTGATCATGATCCTGACATTGGATTTCTGTAAATACTGGGCGCATTATATTCACCACGAAGCGCGTGTTTTGTGGCCGTTTCATGCGGTTCACCACTCTGCCGAAGTCCTGACCCCGCTGACTGCAAACCGTAACCATCCAATGTTTTTGTTGATCCGTACTGCAATCTACAGCGTCATTGTGGGTGCTGTTCAAGCGCTGATGCTGTGGTTGTTGCTGGGTAAGATCGACATCCTCACTATTGGCACGGCGAACGCGGGCTATGTCATCTTTAATGCGGCTGGTGCGAATTTGCGGCACAGCCATATTTGGCTGTCTTACGGCCCGCGCTGGGAACATATTTTTATCTCACCAGCACAGCACCACATTCACCATTCGTCGGCCAAAAAGCATTTTAACAAGAATTATGGCGAAGTCTTTGCGATCTGGGATTGGATGTTTGGCACGCTTTATGTGACGGACGGTCATGAGGCCCTTACGTTTGGCGTTGCTGATGGTGACGGCAACCTGATCGAGCAACCGCACCCGACATTGCGCGCCGCCATCCTGCACCCTTTCGTTGAAAGCTGGGAAGCATTTCGTGGCCAAAAAGCGGACCCTGCCCCAAAGGTAGAACCCCAATGAACCGCGGGCTTTCTCTTTGGTTGGACGTGCTGCGGGCTGGTGCCACGCTCTTGGTCGTGTTTTCGCATTTTGCCTACCCGCGCTTTAGCCACGGTACCTTCCAATGGATGCGCGACTACAATTTTGGCAGTGACGCCGTCGTGGTGTTTTTTGTCGTTTCGGGCTTTGTAATCGCTTTCGCGGCGGGCCGAGATCAAGACGCCAACACTTATGCGTTCAATCGTCTGACCCGTCTGTGGTCGGTGCTGTTGCCGGCATTGGCGCTGACAATTATCTTTGATCGCATCGGGATCGCGATTGATCCGACAGCTTATCCCCGCGGGTTCTATGAGGCCCATTCGGTCACTGACATGTTCCTGCGCGGTGCGAGCTTCTCCAACGAGTTTGGCGGGTTGGGCCGTATGCGGCTTGGCTCAAACGGCCCGTTATGGTCACTCAGCTATGAAGCTGCCTATTATGCGCTATTTGGCATTGCCGTCTTCTTGACGGGCGCACTGCGCGCTATCTTGCTTGCGGTTGTCGCATATGGTGTTGGCGTGCCAATTTTGATGTTGATGCCTGCTTGGTTGATGGGCGTATATTTGTTCCACCTTGTGAAGACTGATCAGATTGCGTCCGTTTCGGCGCGAAAGGCTGTGGTTTTTGCGATTGGCGGCCCCCTTGCCTATGCGGTGATGCAGATCATCGGGTTGCCTGATCGGCTGCTTGCAGTATCAACCGCCCTGTTTGGCGTGAATATGAATATCGCTTTTGCATTCTCCGACGAATTCGTCTGGAATGGGATTATCGGTGTTTTGACTGTCATCCACATCATTGGCATGGCGCGCCTTATGCAAGACGGTGCCCATGACAGCGTTGCAGTGCGATGGATTGCCGGTGCGAGTTTCTCGCTTTACGTGACCCATTACCCTGCCCTGCATCTACTAAACGCAACACTGCCAGACGTTGCTGGTCGTGAAGTGATAATGTTGTTCGGCTCGCTCGCGGTTGGGTTTGTTTTCGCCGAGGTATTCGAGCGGCGGATCAAAGGCTTACGTCAGATTTTGCGCAGCGCGATCACAGCATTCAACCCGCCAAAAGCAAAGGCATTGGATAGCACAACATCCACCTGAGCATCTCGGGCCTCGTTTGGCACCACATCAAGCGCACATTCAGGGTCGGGCTCTTCATACCCAATCGTTGGCGCAATAACGCCGTCCCGCAGCGCCATAATGCAGGCCAGTAGTTCGACGGCCCCTGTGCCGCCAATCAGGTGTCCATGCATCGACTTGGTGGACGATATCATCAGCTTGTCCGCATGCGCACCAAAAACGTCCGCAACCGCTGCGCATTCGGTCTTGTCGTTGGCTGCGGTACCTGTGCCGTGGGCATTGATGTAGCCGATCATTTCTTTGTTGATCTTGGCATCTTTCAACGCACCCGCAATCGCCCGTGCGGCCCCTTGTTTGGACGGCATCACAATATCGGATGCATCTGAGGACATCGCAAAGCCTGCCACTTCGCAAAGGATTTCTGCGCCGCGCGCTTTTGCATGTTCGAACTCTTCGAATACAAAAACACCTGCCCCTTCGCCTTGTACCATGCCATTGCGTGTCGCCGAGAAGGGACGGCAAGCATCCTTGGACATCACGCGCAGCCCTTCCCAAGCCTTGATCCCGCCAAAGCAAAGCATCGATTCAGAGCCGCCTGTGATCATCACAGTCGCCATTCCGGACCGCACCATATTGAACGCTTGCCCCATCGCGTGGTTCGAAGATGCACATGCCGTAGCCACGGTAAAAGACGGGCCGCGTAAGTTCCATTCGATCGAGACTTGGGACACGGCGGCATTATTCATTAGCTTTGGCACGATGAACGGATGGACGCGATTTTTGCCTTTCTCATAGACGGCACGGTAGTTCTCATCTTGGGTGTTCAGACCGCCACCAGAGGTTCCAAGGATAACACCGGATTGATCGGCGAGTTCACCTGTAAATGTCAGCCCTGATTGCGCCATCGCCTGACGCGCAGCGAGCAAAGTAAACTGGGTGAACCTGTCATACAGCGCGATTTGCTGGCGGTTGAAATGTGCCTGCTCGTCGTAGCCGCGCACTTGCCCGCCGATCTGGATCGCTAAACGGTCCACATCACGAATATCAAGCGGACCAATGCCGCAGCGCCCTTCTTTCATTGCCGCATTCGTTGCAAGCACGTCCACGCCTAGCGCGTTGATCGTCCCTGCCCCTGTGATGACAACGCGGCGGGTCATTTCATACTTGCTCAGCAATCAGCTTATCAACCGCGGCGACAATGGAAGCCACCGTTGATACATCAAACGCACTGTCGCTGGGCTCATTGGCGTTAAATGGCACCGTGATGTCAAACGCCTCTTCAATCGAGAATATCGTTTCGACAAGAGCCATGCTATCAATGCCAAGGTCATCCAGCGAATTGTCCAACGACACGTCCGAAGGCTCCAGAATGGCTTGTTCTGCAAGTATGGCGATAACTTTGTCTTGCGTGTTCATGTGCGTGTCCAATGTGTCGTTACGCTAGATTTAATCATTCTTGCCAGGCTTTGAAACAGGCTTATGACGTAAAACCGCTTGGCGCAGGCTGCGTTCACGGGCGCGGTAGGTCAGCATAGGTTGCGCGGGATAACCCATCATGAAGCTGCCATCTGGTACATCGGATAAAACAATAGCCGCCCCGCCGATAACACTGTCAGACCCCACTTTGAGATTATCTCCGATCCCGCATTTACCTCCCAAGACACTCCGATCACCGATAACCGCAGATCCAGCAACCGCAGTCTGCGCACAAAGCAGGCAATCTTCACCGATTACGACGTTATGCCCGACCTGAACCAGATTATCGATCTTCGTGCCGCGCCCAATCCGCGTCGGGCGAATGGTGCCTGCGTCCACAGTACTATTAGCACCAATTTCGACGTCGTCGCCGATTTCCACACCGCCGAGGGAATGTATGCGGTGGTGGGTCCCGTCTTGAGGCGCGGTAAAGGGCGTCCGCCCAAGCGTCTTGCGCCCAATTTCGACGTTGGAGGAGGCTTCGGTCACAAAAGAAAACCCATCACCACCAAGGACGACATTTGGTTGAAGGATGGTACGTGCGCCAAGGCGCACCCGAGCTTGGATGCGCACCCCTGCATGAATTTGCGCGGCTTCACCGATCTCGGCACCTGCCGCAATCGTTACGTGATCCGCGATGTTGCATCGATCACCAATCACCGCATTTGCCCCGATCACACTGAAGTGCCCGATAGAGACGTCTTTTCCAATCAACGCGGTCGGATCAATAATTGCATGACCGCTGATGCCTCTCGGCACAGGCACCGCATCCATCATCTGTGTCAGCCCTGCCATAGCAAGCCGCGCACGTGGTGCCTCAATAGCTGCTTTCAATCCCAGTGCTTGCCAGTCTGCCCCTGCCCAAACAACGGCGACCCGCGCCTGCCCCTGTGCGAGCGCGGGCCCGTATGCGGGAGACATCGCAAGGGCGAGATCGTCTGGACCTGCTGTCTGCGGCTCGGATATCCCTGTCACCAACAGATCAACGGCGCCAAAGGCCTTTGCCCCCAGCGCCGCTGCGATATCCTTAACAGTCTGTGTCATGCGTTTGTCGCCCCTAAAACCTTAGGGACAGACTTAGCCTTGAACGGCGCGGACTGCTACCCCTTCGCGCGCCAGTGCATTCCAGATACGACCGTCACGTCCGTAAACGTCACGTCGGAACTGCAAGCTGCCAGTCACGTTGGTAAAGGCAGTACGGTAGCCAATGTGCACGGGCACCGGCGCGTCAAGATTTACCCGGGTTTCTGCGCCTTTCTGAAGACGTGACTGGAAGAAACCCTGCGGATCGGCTGTTTGCTTGGCCAAAAGTGCATATGCAAAATCAAATGGATCGTTCAAACGAATACAACCATGGCTAAATGCGCGGACTTCCCGACCAAACAAAGATTTGGACGGTGTGTCATGCAAATAGATGTTGTGCTTGTTTGGGAAGATGAACTTTACCAAACCAAGTGCGTTACCTTCGGACGGACCTTGACGCATCGAATAAGGAAAGGTCTTTTCATTGAAGTTACGGAAGTTTATCGCGCTGCGGCTTACAACGCGGCCTTTACTATCCGTCACATCCAACTGGCGCACTGCATTCGGGTTTGCCTGCAGCATCGGCAAGTACTCTTTCGTCACAATAGACCGTGGCACATACCAGCTCGGGTTAATCACCATGAACTCCATCACATCAGAGAACTCTGGTGACTGACGGTCGCTTTGGTTTGCGCCAACAACGGAACGTGTCGAAAACGTCACGCGATCATTGTCGACAATTGCCGCCGTAAAGTCGGTCAAATTTACCCAAATGTGCCGCGTTCCACGTGGACGGTTGATCCAGCGTTCGCGTTCCATAGCGACGATGATCGACTGAAGCCTCGAAGCCATTGGTATATTGATTTGACGCAATGTCTCGGCACCAGCCTCGCCATCGACAGACAGTCCGTGAGCCTGCTGGAACCGCTGCACACCTGCTTGAATGGATGCGTCAAACGTTTGCGTGGCAGTACGCTCAAGGAAGCCCATCGCGATCAAACGATTACGTAGATCGACAACACGCTGCCCCGATGCACCGAGCGCAAGCTTGCCACCACTGACCGAAGGCCCCCAACCGCCATTACCGAGCATCTGCTCGAGGCGCATCTTTTCACGCATCAAACGCGTATATTCAGGGGAACTGGGCGGCAAAGAGCGCAAGAACCCTGCAGGATTGGACTGGGCAAAGGCCTGCAACGTGCCAAGACGAGACCGGTAAGGCACTTCGCGCACTATCTGCTCGACGACGGCTGACGGACGCAAGATCCCTGTCTGAATGTCACGCGCATATTGCATGAACAATCGGCTAAGTTCGACTTCCATACGCCCTTGTTCGGCGGGGGTTTGTGCGGCCCGAATTTGAGCCATCAGTGCATCGGGGTTATAACGCCCTGCAGGAAGACCATGATTTCCCGCCTCTTCAAATGCAGCCATCAAAGCGTTACGACGCCCCTTATCCCGGGAGTCGCTCCAGATACCTTGGAATTCACGCGCG
The DNA here is from genome assembly GCA_024686085.1 of Loktanella sp. Classification (GTDB taxonomy): domain Bacteria; phylum Pseudomonadota; class Alphaproteobacteria; order Rhodobacterales; family Rhodobacteraceae; genus Yoonia. The sequence goes on along the minus strand of JAIBDT010000001.1, from coordinate 139,553 downwards.
CGATAAAATGCGGCGAGATCATCGTCGCGTGCAGCAGCTTCGGCGACAGCCTGACGAAAGGCCGTAACTTGGGCCTGCGTTGCAGGTGCCCATACTGAAAACAGCATACTGGCAGCCAAGAAAAGGCGCAGCACCTGCGATTGAATTAAAACAGACATATATCCCCCAACAGAACAAATTACGCGAAACAAATGCAGATTCCACGGCTCGTGCCAGTATCGGTAAACCAGAGCCCATCTGTCCATTCACAAACAAGACAGATGATGTAACGGGGAAAAAATGTTGCCAAAGCGCACATGCAGACATGCAACATCTCAAAACAACCATCTTTTTTGCGCAAAATCTCGCCGATTATCCCCTTGTTTACCACGAACACTCTAAACAGGGGTTGGTCGGCGAATCGACTTGTGCAACAAGGGCGGTACATCTGGGGACAAGATGAACCTCCGCAACGTAGCGGATAGAGTATTGAGCGACGGGACAGGCGCTAGAAATATGACAAAACTTACATCAGCGGGCATGACCCGTCGTGGACTTTTGGGCGCGTTTGCAGCCACCTTAGTCACAGCAGCCCCAACCTATGCGAATGCAGCAGGATTTTTGCGTGGCGGCGGCGACGTCCGTCGCATCAAAATGTACTCTGGCCGTACCGGTGAACGTCTGGACACGATCTATTGGATCGAAGGCCAGTATATCGGCGAGGCTATTCGTGAAGTGAATGCGTTTATGCGCGACTGGCGCACAGGACAAGCCATCGAGATGGACACACGGACAATCGACATCATGGCCGCAGCTCATAATCTGATGGACGCTAATGAGCCGTATATGTTGCTGTCCGGCTATAGATCTCCGCAGACGAATGCGATGCTCCGTAGCAAATCTGGTGGTGTCGCTAAAAACTCACTACACATGCGCGGTCAAGCTGCCGACTTGCGCCTCGACAGTCGCTCTACCGCGCAGATGTCCCGTGCTGCACAGGCGTGTGCTGCTGGTGGGGTTGGTCGTTACCGCGGATCGAACTTTGTCCATATGGACTGCGGTCCGGTTCGTGCATGGAGCGGCTAAGACGCACAATCATATTAACGATTTGAAACCCTTGGATTTTCCGAGGGTTTTTTTGTGTCAGGATGAATGTGTTATGGTGCACCCAACAGGATTCGAACCTGTGACCTCTGCCTTCGGAGGGCAGCGCTCTATCCAGCTGAGCTATGGGTGCCTAGGCGTTTCTATAGCTGCGAGAAACGCGCGCCGCAACATCGGAAGAGGGTTTAAACTGATCCTACCCGAATAATTCATGACACAGCTCAAGGGCATCGACCAAAACGTCGACTTCTTCGACTGTGTTGTACATTCCAAACGATGCACGGCAGGTTGCCCCGACGCCCATATGATCCATCAAGGGCATGGCACAATGGGTCCCTGCCCGCACGGCCACCCCTTTTTTGTCCAGAACCGTGGAGATGTCATGGGCATGCGCCGCGCCGTCTATCGTCAGGCTAAAAATCGCACCTTTGGTCGCAGATTGACCTTGAACGTTCAGCCAATTCAAACCGTCTAGTTTTCCGCGCGCATAGCTGCACAGGGCTTTTTCATGCTCTGCAATCGCATCCATGCCGATGTTCATCATATAGTCCAGCGCAACGCCAAGCCCGATGGTCTGCACAATCCCAGGTGTCCCAGCTTCGAATTTCATCGGGGCGTCGTTATAGATCACGGAATCGCGGCTGACTTCGCGGATCATATCGCCACCGCCCATAAACGGGCGCATCTCGGCCATCCGATCTGGTGAAACGTAAATTGCACCTGATCCTGATGGACCATATAACTTATGTCCTGTGATTGCGAAGAAATCCGCGCCAATGTCACATACGTCAATAGGCATGTGCACAGCTGACTGAGATCCATCAACGAGCACTGGCACACCTTTTTCATGCGCCCCTGCACAAATGGTTTTTACGTCAATAACAGTGCCCAGCACATTGGACATTTGGGTAACGGCAACCAGTTTCGTCTTGGGGCCAATCGCTGCAATGACGGCGTCTGGGTCCAAATCGCCGTTCGCATCAACATCGACCCACTTAATCACAACGCCCAAGCGCTCTCGCAGAAAATGCCAAGGCACGATATTTGCATGATGTTCCATGATAGAAAGCACGATTTCATCGCCAGCCTGCATACGCGGTGCAGCCCAAGCATAGGACACCATATTGATGCCCTCTGTCGTGCCCGAATTTAGGATAATATTGTCTTCTGACCCTGCATTGATGAACCGCGCAATTTTGCCGCGTACCGACTCGTATTTTTCCGTCGCAATTGTGGATAGCGTATGCAGACCGCGGTGCACGTTTGCATATTCTTCTGCATAGGCCGTGTTGATGGCATCAATGACAACCTGAGGCTTTTGAGCCGATGCGCCATTATCAAGGTAAACCAATGGCTTACCGTTCACTTTGCGCGAAAGGATCGGAAAATCGGCCCTCACTTTTTGAACATCAAACATTTCTATATCCCTGCGCCTGCGCTGATCCCGATCACCGCCATAAATAGTCCAAATCCAAATCCGATCCCGATAACGGCGATCAATATCGTTAAGATCGCCCGCCCCAAATTCTCGAACCGATGTACTTCATTGACGAAATTCACCAATATCCAAAGTAGTGCGACCATGCCTGCGATGGACACATAACCGGCCAACATTGGACTTGCCAAATAGACCAAGGCTTGCGCTGTGCGTATGACCAAAGCGACTGCCTCTAGCCAGATAATAATCGCAAAACTATGCGGAAACGTAGCTTTGCCGCCAAGCGTCTGTCCCGTCAAATACAGCCCAAAGGTCAGGATCACCAATACGCAAGCCATCACCAAACCGTAAAGGTTTGGCGTAAAACCAAGCGGCATCGCGACCGGCGCGATGAAATACAGCATCCTGAGCAACAGCACACTTAGAATGCTGACCAAGGCCAGTCCCATCCATAATGTCCCACGCGTATAGCGACGCGCCGTAATCCTTTGTGCCATCTGTGAAGGGTCAATAATCGTCGCCCAGATCGCACTTAAGAATTGTAAGACAACAGTCATACTTGGGCTTGCCGAAGCGACTGGAACCAAATTACCACCAAGGCACCAATCCAAATGGCCCCCACGATATGTGTTGATGTGACAGCCCCTAAAAAGCCTGCTGTAAGGCCGTAGAGCAATGCCGCAGGTGTCGTCGCCAACAGCGCCCAAAACAACGCTAAACGCGCACCATACCATGTGCCTTGCCCACCAAAGAGTCTGGCAATGACATGAGAAACAGCCGCGATAGCATAGAACATTAACGGCCATACCATCAACCAGCCCAAAAACTCATAGGCCATCAATTGTGTAAGATCTGGTGCTTCAGCACCCGGCGCAAGATCAAATCCAGCGGCAATACGTGACAAGCGCGGCCATTGAGCAATGAAAATCACAAAGCAAGCAACCATCAGATAGGCCAGCGCCCGATCTTCGCGCTGCCCATGGGCTAACAGGTCGCGCATAACGTCACGCGGCCTGCGCCATGATCGCATCATATCGGTCGTAACTGCCATTAGCTGCGCCGCGCCAGCCAGCTTTCCAGCCGGTCGCGCAAATCATCTGCCAATGCGTCATCACCGATTTCGTCCAGGGCCTCTGCCAGAAATGCAAGCGTCAACAAATCCGTTCCTGCTTGACGTGAAACACCCCGGGATTGCAGATAAAACAACGCGTCTTCATCAATTGCACCCGATGTTGACCCGTGCGAACAGGCCACGTCATCAGCGTAAATCTCGAGCTCTGGTTTGGCCAAGAACTGGCTATCGCCATCCAGCAAGAGAGATTGGCTAATTTGGTAGCCGTCGGTTTTTTGTGCGCCTTCTTTGACCAAGATTTTCCCTTGAAAAACGCCAACGGCACCGTTGCGCAGCACCTTCTTGAACACCTGACGGCTTTCACCGTTCAGCGCGTCATGAGTGATAAACACTGTGTCATCGTGGTGAAAGTCATCACCGTCACCAACACAAGCGCCAGCCACGTGGGCTACAGCATCGTCCCCAAGCATCTCGATTATGCACTCGTTGCGGGTCAAGCGACCGTTCACGGTGAGGGTAAAAGATTTGAATAGGCTTTCGCAACCAATCCTTGCAAAACAATGCGTTACGGCGCGACGTTCATGGTCGCGGCCTTGCGCCCGAACGTGATGAAACGCACCACCATCAGCCACATCGACCTCTAGCACAGAATTGAAGCGCGCCGCTGCAGGGCCGTTTTCCAAAACAGTCACTTCTGCTCCGGCTTCGACCCTAACCAAAGAATGCAGCATCACATCAGAGGTGTCATCTTTGTGTAGATAGACCAAGCTGACGGGCTTTTTCACCTTTGCAGTCGCGCGGATAACGATGCCATCCGTGGCAAACGCTGTGTTCAGTGTCGCCAAAGGACGGTAAACGGGGTTTTGGCCACGTGTCTCTAAGGTTCCGTAAAAGTCTTTCGCCCAATGGATATCAGTGTCGGCGATATCGCTAAGGCGCGCGATTTCCAATCCCTCTTGGGTCAGATCGTCTGAGGCCGCAGCGTCAAACACACCGTCCACAAAGACAACTTTTATCTGATCTACGGCACCAAACAAAAGCGGTTCATCGATTTCCAAAACAGTTGCGGCCACAGCATCTGCAGCCGTGAGCGTGGTCGGATCGGTATATTTCCAATACTCGTCACGACGGCTAGGCAAACCCATTGTCACAACGCGTAACAATGCGTCCTTGCGCGCCGCATCAAAACCGGCAGGCACAGTGAGGCCGGATAGACGGGCCTCGGTCGTATCTGCTTTCAGTTTGGCAAGTGCCATTATGCCACCTCTTCAAGAATGTCGGCATATCCGTTGTTCTCAACTTCAAGCGCCAGTTCGGGACCGCCAGATTTAATGATTCGACCATTTGCCATGATGTGCACCACGTCTGGTTTGATATGGTCGAGCAAGCGCTGGTAGTGAGTGATCACAAGGAACGAGCGACCTTCCGAGCGCAGGGCATTCACACCTTCGGCGACCAATTTCATCGCATCAACGTCAAGCCCAGAGTCTGTCTCGTCCAAGATGCACATCTTTGGCTCTAGCATTGCCATTTGCAAAATCTCATTACGCTTCTTTTCACCGCCAGAAAAGCCAACGTTAACAGGCCGTTTTAGCATATCCGCGTCGATTTTCAGGCTTTTGGCCTTCTCTCGCACGACACGCAGAAAATCACCGGCTGACAGTTCTTCTTCGCCGCGTGCTTTGCGTTGCGCGTTCACCGCTGTCCGCAAGAATGTCATATTCCCAACACCCGGAATTTCCACAGGGTATTGGAATGCTAAGAAAAGGCCCGCCGCTGCGCGCTCTTCCGGTTCCATGTCCAGCAAGTCAACGCCGTCCAACGTGGCCGACCCGCCCGTGACTTCGTATCCGTCTTTGCCGGAAAGAATGTACGACAAAGTCGATTTTCCAGATCCATTTGGCCCCATAATCGCGTGTACTTGGCCCGCCTCAATAGAGAGGTCTACGCCTTTCAGGATTGTCTTATCTTCGTCTTGAAGGTCAGCCATCAGGCCTTTAATTTCCAGCATTTTATAACTCCTGCGCGGGTGCGGACATGTGTTGAAACGACAAAGACCCCGCAAGCGTATGCGCTTGCAGAGCCAAATGAGTGTAACCAGTTTGGTTGGTTAAAGTGTAATCGTGGTTCCGAAGATAAACAGGCTTCCAGCATTGGTGGTTGCTTGCACAGCGGCGACGTATTCCTCGGAATAGAGCGTCCGGAATGCATCGGGAAATAGCCAAACCAGATTGTGAACCCCTGCGATCATGCCCCCTATGCCCGCGAATTGCGCGCCCATATGAGGGACCGTTTTCATTTTCAGAAAACCGCCAATGATTAGCGCCAGAATTGCAGCGCTGGCATAGACGATCATCGGCGCGTCCGTACCGACGAGCCCGAACCGTGTAGACATCAACTGTGTGAACAGGAACGCCACCGCACCTACCCCGACCGAACAAATCAGTGCGACAAAACCGATACGCTTTGCTTTTGCTTTGATGATCTGCTGCTTGGAAACCCTTTTGGGCACATGCATCTGCAAGTCTGGGTCGTAATAAGATATATTCTTTGGATCGTTTATCTTTCGCACACGTGCGTTGAACTCGTGCAGTTGTTCCGTCATTGCCATAACCGTCGTCCTCAAGCTGTTTGCCCAAGGCTGTATAATGCTGATCACTGCGGCCCAAATGTGGCGCCTCAGAGACATTGCAACGGCGTTTATGATAATACGATTTAGTCACGTTAACCGACAGAGCCTTCGAGTGAGATCGCCACAAGCGCCTGAGCTTCCATCGCGAATTCCATTGGTAGTTCTTGTAGAACCTCTTTGATGAAACCGTTTACGACCAAGGCGACAGCCTCTTCCTCGTCCATTCCGCGCGAGCGGCAGTAGAAAAGCTGATCGTCGTCCACCTTCGATGTCGTCGCCTCATGTTCAACACGGGACGAATTATTCTTCACCTCGATATAAGGCACTGTATGCGCCCCACAGCTTGATCCGATCAAAAGGCTATCACACTGCGTGTAATTGCGGCTTTCCTTGGCTTTCGGATGCATCGACACCAGACCACGGTAAGTGTTCTGTGCCTTGCCCGCTGAAATCCCTTTGGAGACAATCCGCGACTTTGTGCGCTTGCCCAAGTGAATCATCTTAGTGCCCGTATCGGCCTGTTGCATGTTGTTGGCGATGGCGATGGAATAGAATTCACCTTGGCTATCGTCGCCGCGCAGGATGCAAGATGGGTACTTCCACGTCACCGCAGAGCCTGTCTCGACTTGGGTCCAGCTCACCTTGGAGCGTGCACCACGGCAGTCCGCACGCTTGGTCACAAAGTTATAGATGCCGCCGTTGCCGTTTTCATCACCAGGATACCAGTTCTGCACGGTGGAATATTTCACCTCTGCATCTTCTTCGATGATAATCTCAACAACGGCCGCATGAAGCTGTGCCACATCGCGCTTTGGCGCGGTGCAGCCCTCAAGGTAGGACACGTATGACCCCTTGTCGGCGATAATTAACGTACGCTCGAACTGGCCTGTGTTTTCCGCGTTAATACGGAAATATGTGGACAATTCCATAGGGCAACGCACACCCGGCGGAATGTAAACGAACGACCCATCCGAGAACACAGCCGAGTTCAGCGTCGCGTAAAAGTTGTCGGACGCAGGTACAACCGTGCCCAAATACTTCTTCACCAGATCCGGATACTCGCGGATCGCCTCCGAGATCGAACAGAAGATCACGCCAGCCTTTTTCAGCTCGGCTTGGAAAGTCGTGCCAACAGAAACGGAATCGAATACCGCATCCACAGCGACCTTACGCCCTTCAGCAGGCGGCATATCTGCACCTTCGACGCCCGCAAGAATAGCCTGCTCTTTCAAAGGGATACCAAGCTTCGCGTATGTCGCCAAGAGCTTTGGATCAACCTCATCCAAAGACTTCGGCTTCACCTCCATGCTCTTTGGGCGGGCATAGTAATAAATGTCTTGGAAATCGATGTCAGGATAGTTGACCATCGCCCAAGTCGGCTCTTCCAACTTTTCCCAACGAGCAAAAGCATCAAGGCGCCAATCGGTCATCCACTGCGGTTCTTCGTTCTTGGACGAGATTAGCTTGACGATATCGGTGTTCACGCCCTTGGGGGCATAATCCATCTCGATCTCGGTTTCCCAGCCATACTTATAGGTGCCAGAAAGGGCCGCAACCGCGTCCACGGTGTCCTGATCGACGCCGTCTTTGACGTCTACTTGATCTATTGTCGCCATCTGTCTTGCTCCTTAACCCCGCGCAATCGCGCGCGCGTGTTTATCCGTCCATGCCTGCGCAAAACGCAGAACCTCATCCTCAGTCGTCTTGATGCCCAGCGACACGCGCACAGCGCAGCGGGCCTCATCTTCACTATATCCCAAACCCGCCAACACAGGGCTGGCCTTCACCTTGCCGCTTGAGCAGGCAGAGCCCGCCGAAATCGCAAAGCCCGCAAGATCAAGGGCCATCACTTGTGTCTCGCCTTTCCAGCCCTTTGCAATAAAGCAGCTGGTGTTTGGGAGGCGTGTATAGTCTTTCCCGACAAAAATAGTCTGCTCTGCCGAAGTCTCAATGGCCTTTTCTAGAATATTTCTAAGTTGCGCAACCCGCTCCCAGCGTCCATCTGCCAAATCTTGTTGGGCGGCCACGCATGCGGCCCCAAATCCAGCAATCGCCGCGACGTTTTCCGTCCCAGACCTGCGCCCCATTTCTTGGCCACCGCCTTTGATCTGTGCTGCCAAATCAGTCCCCGCGGGAAAGATCAACGCGCCGATCCCCTTTGGGCCACCAAACTTATGAGCCGACAAGAACACCATCTGCACGCCGGACCACGCAAAAGAGAACGGCACCTTGCCAAACCCTTGGGTCAAATCGCTCACAGCCAATCCTTGCGGCAAGTCTTGCACCAACCCCGTCTCGGAATTGGCCAACTGCACCACAGACCGCGCAGGGTCGCTCACCACAACACGGCCACCAACAACGGGCAAAGACGCCTCAATCCAAGCGGCAACCGCAGCGTGTTCTAGCCCGGAGGCCTGCAATCCGCGCCCCGCCAAGCAAAGCGCAGCAGCCTCCGTCGCACCAGACACGAAAACAACATCCGCGCCAGTGGCCCCAATAGAGGCCGCCACTTGCGAGCGCGCTGTTTCTACGATTCCTTTAGCGGCACGCCCTTCGGCATGCACAGAAGATGGATTACCAACGATATCCAAGGCAGCGATCATCGCCGCCCGCGCCTCAGCCCGCAATGGGGTTGTTGCATTATGATCCAGATAAACGCGGCTCATTCTTCGTCGATGACCTCAAATAATGCAGGCACAGCAGGGCAAGGAACCATTTCATTGGCAACAACGTCTGACAGGCGCGTCTGGTGTAAGAACACATAAACATTTGCGCTGAGCCCCTCCCACAAACGGTTGGTCAGCGACTGCGCACGACTACCTGAAGCGCCACCCGATGCTCCTGCCCCTTTGTGCATCGCACTCACGGTTTCATCCACAGCGCCCAAAATCTCGGACACACGTATATCGGATGCAGGACGTGACAGACGGTATCCACCGCCCGGCCCACGTACGGAATCGACAAGCTCTGCGCGGCGGAGTTTAACGAACAATTGCTCAAGATAGGCCAGTGAGACATCTTGCCGTTTGGAAATTTCGGTTAAGTTCACCAATGAGCCCTGAGGCTGCAACGCCAAATCTGCAAGCGCCACCATCGCGTAACGGCCTTTTGTGCTGAGCTTCATAAGGCATCTCCTACGCGCAAAAGCGCAATTTCATTGACGTTTGGGTCCGGCGTCATTAGGTGCATGACAACCCACGATGCGAGGGAGCGCCCTTACATTTAGAATCTTTCTAAAGTGCCTGATGTTTTTCGTCAAGAATAGCATTGGCCCCAAGTTCAAGAAGGCCCATTCATGCCCGAAGTCATTTTCCCTGGCCCCGAAGGCCGCCTCGAAGGTCGTTATCATCCACAAAAAGACCGCGATGCGCCGATCGCGATCGTTCTGCATCCGCATCCACAGTTTGGCGGCACAATGAACAACCGCGTTGTCTATAATCTGCACTACGCGTTTTATAACATGGGCTTTACGGTGCTACGGTTCAACTTCCGTGGTGTTGGTCGTTCCCAAGGTGAATACGATCAAGGTGTCGGCGAATTGTCCGACGCGGCCTCGGCACTTGATTACCTGCAATCCATGAACAACAACGCAAAACATTGCTGGGTCGCTGGTTTCAGTTTTGGCGCTTGGATCGGCATGCAACTTTTGATGCGCCGCCCAGAGATCACTGGCTTCATCTCTGTGTCTCCACCCGCCAACATGTACGACTTTAGCTTCCTTGCGCCCTGCCCTGCATCCGGCTTGATCATCAATGGGTCATCTGACCGTGTGGCGCCGCCTGCGGACACCGTCACACTTGTGAACAAATTGCACGAACAAAAAGGTATCACTGTAACCCACGACGAAATGGATGGCGCAGGTCACTTCTTTGAAGACCCCTATATGGATCCGATGATTGGGACAGTGAAGTCCTATGTCCGTCGTCGCCTGACAGAGACAACACGCTAAATGTCTGACTATACACAAGAAACGGCAAACGAACTGGCTGATCTTGCTTTGGCAGAGCAGACCGCCTCTGGCGATGAAAAGATCGTTCAAGCCATCGCGGAAGTCTTGGGTGCCTCTTCTCAAACATTGCAAGAGGCGTTTTTGACGTCAGTGCGTGTGCGCCGCGCTGAGGCGCGCGCGCGCGAATTGTTGGCAGCATCGGCAGCCAAACGAGGAGCATGACAGTTGTCGCGTATCGATCAGCAACTCAGCTTCTTGATTGAAGCCGACAAGCTTAAATCCGTCGAGCGCGGCACAACATTGCATGACAATTCACGCCGCGAAAATTCCGGCGAACATAGCTGGCACATCGCCCTTTATGCGCTGGTGATGGCTGAACATGCTGCACGTCCAGTGAATGTGAACCGCGTGATCAAGATGCTTTTGCTGCATGATTTGGTTGAAATTGATGCGGGCGACATGCCGATCCATTCTGCGGCGGCTCAAGACACTGCAACCCAAAACGCCATAGAACAAGTAGCAGCGGACCGGATATTTGGTCTGTTGCCGCCAGAACAGGCCGCCAGCTTCCGCGAACTTTGGGACGAATTCGAGGCTGCTGAAACCGATGATGCGATATTTGCAAAATCGATAGACCGCGTGCAGCCTGTCATTTCAAATTTGGAAGCGGGTGGCGCAAGCTGGATTGAATATGAGGTAACCCGCGCCCAACTCGAAACCCGCGTCGCCCAAAAGGTGAAGCGGGGCGCGCCTGCAATCTGGGATGCACTTAAAACGCGGATCGATGCGTGGTTTGACGCATGAGCAAGCCGCCTAGTCAGTTGAACAAAAACATCCACGCTGCCCTATTAGATATCGTCAGTTCTGAACCGACAAGCGACCAGTTGAACCAAGCGCTGCGGTTACTGGCAAAGTGGCGCGCGAAATTGATCGAAAACTCGGTTATGCAAAAGTCCGGAACGCGCATCAAACACGGCCCGTTTGCGGGTATGAATTACAACATCACTGCGTCAGAAGGCGGCCGCGTGCCGCGTATGCTAGGGGCCTATGAGACGACGCTTGCACCCATAATCGATGAAATCGTCGCATGTGGTCCGAAACTGATTATCGATGTGGGCTGTGCCGAGGGCTACTACGCCGTTGGACTGGCCCGCCGACTACCAAGTGCTACAATCTGGGCTCGGGATGCCAACCCCGCGGCACAAACCAAGTGCCGTGAACTTGCCGAAACGAATGGCGTTGCGGACCGGGTCGAGGTTGGCGGTGTCATGACCCATTGGGATTTTGACATCTGCTTACGGCACGACACTGTCATCATTTGCGATATCGAAGGCGCTGAAAAGGATCTCCTAGATCCAATCCGCGCCAAAGGATTGCTTGGCGCAGATATCCTGGTGGAATGCCATCCCAGCGCTGACCCGAATATGGTTGGGCTTTTGCGGGACAGGTTTGCCTCTTCTCATAAAATCATCCAACTTGAACGCGATTTAGATGTCAGTGCCCTTCCGCAATGGATGGACGGCTACAGCGATCTTGATCGCCTGCTTGCGCTTTGGGAATGGCGTGCGACGCCGACCCCATGGTTGTGGATGACCGCGAAACCCGCGACCCAATAAGCGCTCATTAAGCACGCCTTCAAAAAATAGGCGGAATAGCGCCCGTTCCTATTTGACACGCCCGTCGATCATGGTAGTTGCGCCTCCACGGGCCGAAGACTTGACGATGGATGCAAGTGAGCGCCTGTTATGGAACCCAACTGCCGGATGCACTTGGGGCGCACAATTGAAGTATCCGTCCGAAAGCAAAATATGACTACTATGATTCCGACCCTTGCCGCTGCGTTGGCAAAACAGGGCTATGATACCCTAACACCTGTTCAAGAAGCTGTCACAAACCCAGAACTGGAAGGTAAAGACCTATTGGTTTCTGCCCAGACAGGGTCTGGTAAAACTGTGGGCTTCGGGTTGGCCATCGGGCACACCATTCTGACAGAAGATGGCACATTCGGCCCTGCGGCACGTCCACTTGCCCTTTGCATCGCACCAACGCGCGAATTGGCCTTGCAGGTCAAGCGTGAACTTCAGTGGCTCTATGCCGGTGCTGGGGTCACGATGGCGTCTTGCGTTGGCGGGATGGACATGCGCGACGAGCGTCGCACGCTGGAACGCGGCGCACATATTGTTGTCGCGACACCGGGTCGCTTAAAAGACCACGTGATGCGTGGCTCGATGGATATGTCCGATATCCGCGCGATTGTTTTGGATGAAGCCGACGAGATGCTTGATCTGGGTTTTCGCGAAGACCTAGAGTTCATCTTGGGCGAGGCCCCTGAAACCCGCCGCACATTGATGTTCTCGGCAACTGTGCCTGCGGCCATCGCGAAACTTGCGAAATCCTATCAAAAGGATTCAGTTCGCGTTGCGACCGTTTCAAAAGAAAGCCAGCACTCCGATATCGAATACCGCGCATTGTCAGTGGCAAACCACGATATTGATGCGGCAATCATTAACACTCTGCGCTTTTACGATGCCCCAAACGCGATTGTGTTTTGTAACACGCGTGCAAGCGTAACGCGCTTGACCACCCGCCTGTCCAACCGCGGCTTTGCCACTGTGGCGCTGTCTGGCGAATTGTCCCAACAGGAACGCAGCCACGCGTTGCAAGCAATGCGCGACGGCCGTGCAAAGGTTTGTGTTGCGACTGATGTTGCCGCACGCGGCATCGACTTGCCGAACCTTGAATTGGTTATCCATGCGGAACTACCAACAAACGCTGAAACATTGTTGCACCGCTCCGGCCGTACTGGCCGTGCAGGTCGAAAAGGTGTGTCTGCTCTGATCGCACCAGCAAAAATGAAACGTCGGGCGATGAACTTGCTCACTTGGGGCAAACTAGAAGCCACTTGGGGCACACCACCAACTGCCGACGAAGTGAAAGCCCGCGATCAAGAACGCTTGTTAGAAGATCCGGTCTGGGCCGAAGACATTTCTGAGGAAGATGCCGCATTCGCAGCGCGTCTATTGGAACTACACAGCCCTGAAGTGATCGCTGCCGCTTACTTGCGCTTGTTTGCAGGTAAGAACTCTGCCCCTGAAGATTTGTCGGATTACAAAGATGGCCCGCAGCGCCCTGACCGCGCAGATCGCCCTGACCGTTCCCCCAAAGAGCGCAAGGAATTTGGCCCATCCAAGTGGTTCTCTGTTGATGTTGGCCGCGAAGGCAAAGCCGAAGCGCGCTGGCTGCTACCAATGATTTGCACTGCTGGTGGGATTACGAAATCTGAAATTGGCGCAATCCGTATTCAACCCAATGAGACATTTGTTGAAATCTCGGAACCTGCCGTTGCAGGGTTTTTGAAATCTGTTGGCAAAGACATGTCTTTGGAAAATCAGGCCAAATTGACGGCTCTTGATGGCCCGCCACAACTGGGTGAACGTGGACCACGCGTGACCAAGCGCGATTATGACGACACGCCACGCAAGCCACGCGAAGACCGTGCCCCACGCAAACCGCGTGATACTTCGACGCCGCCGCCATCTGCCCAAGATAACGTGCCAGCGATCCAACCAGTCGCGGGCGCAGCAGACGACAACCGTCGTGAAAAGCCGCGCCATAAAAAGTCTAACTTTGCAAAGCCAGAACGCCGTGATCATGGCGACGCCGTAGCGCCTATCAAAAAGCCGTATAAAGCCCGCGACGACGAAAGCCGTCCTGCCTACAAGGGCAAGTCTGAGGGCTACAAAGGTAAATCCGACGGCGGCAAACCTGCTTATAAAGGCAAGTCTGACGGCCATAAGGGACGATCTGATGACAAGCCTGGCTTTAAGGGCAAGTCTGAGGGTTACAAAGGCAAATCCGATGGTGCCAAGTCTGGTTACAAGGGAAAGTCTGACGGCCCGATGGGCGGAAAGCCTAAGCCAAAGGCATCCGATACATCCAAGCGCTTTGTCCCGCCTGGTGGCAAGCCTGCGGGCCGTGGTGGCCCAAAGCGCGGCGCACCTAAGCGGTAAAACTCGCCACAATTTCGACACATTGTTGCCTCTTGATCGGCAAAGTTATCTGCAAGGGTAATTTTATCGCCCGATTAAGAGGCGCGCGGAACTTCCGCAAAACTGAGGCAGAAAAAGGATGAGAGCAATGGCACAAGCCAAGCCCATCGGACAGAAACCAGCACCGCAACCGGCCTCCGCGCCCGTTGCAGCCAAGGGCACACCTCCCAAGCCCGCGCCGGTTTTCACCGATTACGCAAGCATCTGACGATCAATCGACGGCCAGCGGGCCGCTTGCCATCATTGTTCTCCCTCAATGATCCCAAGCGCTCACTGGCCCTTTTTCTGATATGGGATTAGATTCATCCCATGGCAGCATTAACAACCATCCGTAACATCGGCCCCGCACAGGAAAAATTGCTCAAAGCAGTTGGAGTCCATACGGCCGAAGAGCTGCACGCGCTTGGTGCCGATGGTGCCTATACCAAATTACTGGAATCTGGCACCCGCCCCCATTTCATCATGTATTACGTCCTTCACATGGCGCTTCAGGGCCGTCCTTGGAACGACTGCAAGGGTGATGAGAAAGCCGCGTTGCGTCGACAATTTGATGCGCTCAAGCTGGGAACGTTCGACGAACCCCGGTCGGAATTGGAAACTTTCCTTAACAAAATCGGCGTTATTGACGTAAATCAACGTTAGCTCATCTTCAAAAACTTATGAGGCGCATGTATATTAACGCTATAAAAATTGGATAAGGTATTACATTTGAGCTTAAGTGATTGCGGAAAACAACGGCAAATATGGACGCGCTTTTTCGCATTCCGAGCACAAAGTCACCGTTGATGTGGATTATATCCTCGGCCTTGCAGCTGTGGTTAGCGACGCGGCTGCGTTGATCCCGTTGCTCTGGGTCATCTGGCAAGCCCCCAAACTTGGCGCCCCCCGGTGCGCTGGCCTATATGGTCATGAACGTCGGAAACGAATTTGTCATTGGCTCCATCCCTATTGTGGGAGATGTCTTTGATATAGCCTAAAATGCCAACGTGCGAAACGTAGTGGCACTTGAGCGGAACTTGGAGAAAACCGCGACCTCAACGAAAGGAGTATCGAGGGCTAGGGTATAATCGAAGTCAAATCAACCGACAGGTTGTTTTGATAAACGCAAAAAGAAAAAGCCGCCACGCATCATCTACGCAGCGGCTTTTCAAAATCGCAAGGTCTAGAAAGACTTAGCCAACCAGTTCAAGACCAGAGAAGAAGAACGCGATTTCTTCTGCGGCTGTTTCTGGCGCGTCGGAACCGTGCACAGAGTTTTCACCGATGGACAGTGCGAATTCTTTACGGATTGTGCCTTCGGCCGCGTCTGCTGGGTTCGTTGCGCCCATAACTTCGCGGTTTTTCGCGATGGCGTCTTCGCCTTCAAGAACCTGAACAACGATTGGCTCGGAGATCATGAATTCGCAAAGTTCGCCGAAGAACGGACGCTCAGAGTGCACACCGTAAAACTGCTGTGCTTGAGCCAAAGTCATCTGAATGCGCTTGGATGCAACGATACGCAGGCCAGCTGCTTCGAATTTCGCTGCGATTGCGCCTGTCAGGTTACGCTTTGTTGCGTCTGGCTTGATGATAGAGAATGTACGCTGAATTGCCATGATGGGCCTCTTTTGCTAGTGTCTGGGAATGAATACCCGTGAATTGATGCGCGCGAACTAACACGCAAGCCACACCTTGAAAAGCGGTGATTGACGCGGGGCGCTACATCGGGCAAAGCCCCTTCATGCTTAAAATATCAGACATCACATATTCCGTCGCTGGCCGCACCTTGGTCGAGCATGCTTCTGTCACTATCCCAACGGGTCACAAGGTCGGCCTTGTCGGCCGCAATGGCTCTGGCAAGACGACACTTTTCAAGATCATCCGCGGCGAGATGGTTCTCGACACTGGCAGCGTGAATATGCCCACCGGTTGGAAGATCGGCGGCGTGTCTCAAGAGGTGCCCGGCAACGAGGTGTCCCTGATCAACACCGTACTGCGTGCTGACGTGGAGCGTGAGGCGCTTTTGGCCGAGGCCGAAACCGCGACCGACCCCAACCGCATCGCCGAGGTGCAAACGCGCCTGTCCGACATCGACGCTTGGTCCGCAGAAGCGCGTGCCGCCTCTATTCTCAAGGGTCTGGGCTTCACCCACGAAGAGCAACTGCAACCCTGCTCCGCCTTCTCTGGCGGCTGGCGGATGCGTGTAGCCTTGGCGGCTGTTCTGTTCTCCGAACCTGACCTGTTGCTGCTCGACGAGCCGACAAACTACCTCGACCTCGAAGGCGCTCTCTGGCTAGAAGCCTACCTCGTCAAATACCCGCACACCGTGCTGATCGTCAGCCACGACCGCGAGCTTCTCAACCGCTCCGTTGGCGGCATTCTGCACCTCGAAGACAAGGGCCTGATCTATTACACAGGTACTTACGATATGTTCGCCAAGCAGCGCGCCCAAAAGCGTGCTTTGCTGGCTTCTGCCGCGAAAAAGCAGGACGCAAAGCGCGAACATCTGCAAGCCTTCGTGGACCGCTTTAAAGCGAAAGCCTCGAAAGCCAAGCAGGCGCAGTCCCGCGTCAAAGCCCTTGAAAAGATGGAAACCATCCGCGCGCCTGAAGATGTGGCACGCACTGTTTTTACCTTTCCGAAGCCCGAAGAGCTTAGCCCTCCAATCATCGCGACAGAAGGTGCGGCTGTTGGCTATGGCGACACAATCATCCTGCGCGATTTGAACCTTCGCATCGACCAAGACGACCGTATCGCGTTGCTTGGTCGTAACGGCGAAGGCAAATCGACCCTTTCGAAAATGCTCTCGGACCGCCTGCAAATCGCACACGGCAAGATGGTTGCATCCAACAAGCTGCGTATTGGTTTCTTTGCACAGCACCAAGTGGATGAGCTGTTCATCGACGAAACACCACTGCAACACCTCATGCGCGAACGTGCATCCGAAGGTCAGGCCCGTCTGCGCGCCCGTCTTGCAGGTTTCGGCCTCGGTGCAGATCAAGCAGACACCGAAGTGGGCCGCCTTTCTGGGGGGCAAAAAGCACGTCTGTCGCTTTTGCTGGCAACCCTCCCTGCCCCGCACCTGCTTATCCTCGACGAGCCAACCAACCACCTTGATATCGAGAGCCGCGAGGCGCTTGTTGACGCACTGACAGCCTACACGGGCGCTGTCATCCTAGTGAGTCACGACATGCACCTTTTGTCGATGGTCGCCGACCGTCTGTGGTTGGTAAAAGGCGGACATGTAACTCCGTATGAGGACGATCTTGAAGCCTACCGCAAAATGCTGCTGACGCCCGACAAACCAATGGGCAAGGACAAGGGAAAAGCCAGAGTCGCAGCACCGAAGGAGGAAACCTTTACGCGCGAGCAGATACAAGCCATGCGTGCCGAGGCCAAGAAATCTGAAGAACGTGTCAATAAAATCAATGATATGCGCGACAAACTTGCCAAGAAACTTGCTGACCCAGCCCTGTATGAGGATGGCAAAGCAGGCGAGCTTGCCACGTGGAACAAAAAATATGCCGAAGTCATGACTGGGCTTGAGCGAGCTGAAGCCATGTGGATGCAGTCGCTCGAAAAGCTTGAAAAAGCGCAAAGGAAATGACCGAACTTCCAGCACTTATCGCAGCCTTCACAACGCTGTTTATTATCATTGACCCTCCGGGGTTGGCGCCACTTTTCGTGGCTTTGACCCAAGGGATGAAACCTGACCAGCGCCGTGCGATTGCCTTAAGGGCTTGCATCATTGCTGGTGCTTTGATGCTGGCGTTTTTGTTCATCGGTGAAGCGCTGCTAGGATTTGTCGGTATTTCCATGCCAGCCTTCCGTATTGCAGGTGGCATACTTCTGTTTCTGACAGCGCTTGAGATGTTGTTCCAAAAACGCCAAGCTCGCCGCCAAGAGAACGCTGATGAAGGCCAAGCCGAGCACCACGACGACCCTTCCGTGTTCCCGCTTGCCCTGCCCCTTATCGTCGGCCCTGGTGCGATCACAACGATCATCCTTTTCGCCGGCCAAGCCAAATCAGCCATGGATTTCGTCGCCATTGCAGGCGTCATGTTTACCGTGCTGATTCTTGTTTTCGCGGCACTTATGGTCGCCATTCCGTTGGACCGCATTCTAGGCAAAACAGGGATCAACATTCTGACCCGCCTTTTGGGGATGCTTTTGGCGGCCCTTGCGATCCAATTCATCCTCGATGGGATCTCGCAGTCTTTTAGTCTGGGCGCATAGATCCTATATCTATGCCATGACACCAGATCAAACAGCAGACTTTGTCTACCTCTCCGTGCTTGGCGGTGTTCTGCTTGTGTCCTATTTCATGGCGAGCCGTATCAATATTGGCAAGACATTGCAGCAGGCAGGTATCTGGGTGCTAATCTTTATGGGCACAATCGCTGTCATTGGCATGTGGTCAGAGATCGAGAATACCCTGATGCCCAAGCAGGCCGTGATAGATGGAGAAACCATCGTATTGCCGCGGATGCGCGATGGACATTACTATATGACATTAGACGTCAACGGTGTGCCCATTGAGTTTGTGGTGGATACAGGCGCAACCCAAGTTGTCCTGACCCAATCTGACGCCGCAAAAATTGGTATTGATGTCGAGAACCTCGCCTACCTCGGCAGCGCAAACACGGCCAATGGGACAGTGCGTACCGCGGCAGTACGTCTTGGAACTGTTAGTTTAGGGGCCGTGCTGGATAAGCAAGTGCGGGCTGTGGTCAACGATGGTCAAATGCAAGGATCGCTTTTGGGCATGACCTATCTGAGCAAATTTGACAGTATCACAATCAAAGACAACCAACTGATCCTGACCCGCTAGATAAGGCAAACCTATGAAATATCTCATGATTACAGGACTTCTGGCCTTATGCGCCTGTGCACCGCAACCCACCGAATTGCCCGAAGATTTCTCGCCAGAGTTTGCCTTCTAGCTGCCTTTATTTTCGGCCTTCTTGGTCCAAGACCCCATGTCTTGTGCCCAATATTGCGCCTCACAGCCCGCGTCGGTTAGCATTTTCCATTGCCCACGTGCGTGTTGCAAAGCAGCCTCGTCGTAGCCGTCAAATAGGATACAGGCGCGTTGCGAAAGCCCAACTTCTTCTGGCGTCAGCGGCGCACCGTCAACGCTCATTAGGCAGTCGAATCCATCAGCAGTAACATCCGTGCCTAGCAACAGCGGCTGCGACGCATCATCCGCCCCGCCAGCGAGACCATGCGGCAAGAACGACGCAGGCGGACCTTGCCAAAGCACCCGATCCAAGCGCTCCAAAATTGCCTGCGTCCGGCCGCGTACCAAAATACGCCAGCCTGCACCTTTCGCCTTGCCAACCAACATCGGCAAGGTTTGATCAAGTGGTGTATCTGTCAGGTGATAGAAGTATACCGCGCCCACTTATACCTCGTAATTATCTGATATAAAACGATTAAGGGCCATGACACCCCAGCCCGTCGCGCCCGCAGGGGCAAGTGTGGTAGCCCCGCTAACAGATGCCACGCCTGCGATATCCAAATGCGCCCAAGGAGTGTCATCTTTAACGAAACGCGCAAGAAATTGCGCAGCAGTTATCGATCCCGCATCCCGACTACCGCCCGTATTACGCATGTCAGCGATACGGCAGTTGATCAATTTGTCGTAGGCCGCCGAGATGGGCATACGCCACGCGCCCTCACCTTCAGCGCCTGCCGCCTTTAAGAAAGCACCACACAAATCATCAGAATTTGAAAATACACCTGCGTTCTCGTGACCCAGCGCGACAATGATCGCACCTGTCAATGTTGCGAGGTTGATCATGGCGACGGGTTTGAATCGCTCCTGCGTATACCAAAGCACATCCGCTAGCACCAACCGGCCTTCGGCATCTGTGTTCACAACTTCAATTTTATCGCCCTTCATGGAGGTCACAACATCCCCTGGACGCACGGCATTGCCAGACGGCATGTTTTCGACAATGCCCACGACGCCTACAACATTGGCCTTTGCCTTGCGTAAGGCGAGCGTTTTCATGACACCGGAAACGACGCCCGCACCGCCCATATCCATTGTCATGTCTTCCATGCCCAAAGCAGGCTTTATGCTGATCCCACCGGTATCAAACACAACCCCTTTACCCACCAAGGCGAACGGGGCTTCATCACCGCCGCCGTGCCACTGCATAATGACAACTTTGGACGGGCTAACCGACCCCTGCCCAACACATAGCAATGCGCCCATACCTAGCTTGCGCAACTCAGGTTCCTCGAGCACCTCCACCTTGAGACCAAGCGCCTGCATTTCAGCCAAGCGGTCAGCAAATTCTGTCGTGGTTAAAACGTTTGCGGGCTCGTTGGTCAAATCACGTGTGAAAAACACGCCCTCGGCAATCGCTGCAATTTTGGATGCGTCATGGGTTTCGGGCTTGGAGACCATAAACGTGGCGTCACCGCGCAGCTTTGGCGATGCGGTCTTGTGATCGGAAAAATCATAGTCGCGCAAGATCAAGCCTAGAGCCACGTCGTCAACTGCCCCCAATGTGCCAGCCAAAGCGGTTAGGTGCATCGCGCCCTTTTCCTTGGCGAGTGCGGCACCTGCTTTACGGGCTTCTTCTTGGCTTGGCTTGCGGTCTAGTTTGACAACGATCATGGCCTCAACGGCCAAACCTGTGGGATATGCAAGACGGGCGGCTTCACCAGATTTCATATCGTCAAAGCAGTCGCTTTGTACAAACCGCTCAATCGCTTTGCGACTAAGCGTGTTCGCTTTGCGTGCGCAGGCGTCCAGCTTTCTATCCGAACCGACAAACACGGCTGCAACCCCTTTTAGGCTCGCAACATCATCCAAAGTAACCTCTTGAAAACGGCAATTGATCGGTTGTGTCATGGGAAAGGGTCCTAGCGCTATGAGTTTCGACAATACCTAGCTTGAAGCACTCAAAATGACCAGATAGCGGTTTTGTCCGTCTTCGCTTTGAGCTAGTTTGGATACAATATGTAGGGCTTTCATCTGGGGGATGCGCCACTTGGCACGGTTTGACCGTTATCTGCTGTCACAGCTGATGGTCCTTTTTGGATTCTTTGGCCTAGTTCTTGTGATGGTCTATTGGATCAACAAGGCCGTTGTGCTGTTTGATCAATTGATTGCTGACGGGCAATCCGCTGCTGTGTTTTTAGAGTTTAGCGCGTTGTCTTTACCTGCCGTCGTGAAGCTAGCATTGCCTTTGGCTTCGTTTGCTGCGGCTATTTATGTGACGAACAGAATGACTTCAGAATCCGAGCTGATTGTTGTCCAAGCAACAGGATATTCGGCATTTCGTCTTGCGCGTCCTGTTGTTTACTTTGGGGTCATCGTCTTTGTGCTGCTGTCAATTCTAACCCATTATCTCGTCCCAAAATCATCCGCGCAATTGAACGACCGCCGGGCAGAGCTTTCCCAAAACGTCACGGCACGGCTGTTGACCGAAGGCCAATTTATCGAGCCCGCTGATGGGATCACATTCTACATCCGCGACATCACGCCTGCTGGCGAACTACGCGATATCTTCTTGTCCGACACCCGCGACCCGAAAAAATCCGTCATTTATACTGCCGCAAAGGCGTTTCTGGTACGCACGCAAGAAGATGCGCAGCTTGTGATGATCAATGGATTGGCACAAACATTGCAAGACGCGAACCAACAACTTTTCACCACAACATTTGAAGACTTTGCCTACAACATTGGCGAATTTCTGGAAGTTGCACCAAAATCGGGCCGACGCGCGGATGAGGCAGGCACAATTGAACTGCTGATGGCATCGCCCCTACTTCAACTTCAAACGGATCAAACGCGTGGACAATTGATTGCACGTGCACATGACCGCTTTGGGCAATCCTTGCTCGGACTTGTTGGCGCGCTTCTTGGTTTCTCAGCCCTTATGGTCGGGGGTTTCAGTCGGTTTGGTGTCTGGCGGCAGATTGTCGGCGCAATTTTTTTGATCATTGTGATTAAGGCCGTCGAGACATATGGCTTGAATTTGGTGCGCGCAAATCCTGCACTTTGGATTGCAACGTATCTGCCCACGTTCCTTGGGCTTGGGATCGCTTGGTTCCTGCTATTTGTAGCAACGCGGCCCTATCTGTTTAAGAGGCGATCCAAATTGGAGGCGCCGATATGATACTCCACAGATATTTTGCCAAGCGATTCCTCAGTATTTTCCTTGGCGTGTTTGGCGTGTTCTTTTTGATCATGGTTTTTCTTGATCTCGTGGAACAAATGCGGCGTTTTAGTAAGGTTGACGCAACATTTTCCGACATATTGACATTGACCCTACTGAATGTCCCTCAAGGGATTTATCAAATTCTACCTTTAATTGTGATCTTGGCGACGATTACGCTGTTTTTGGGTCTGGCACGGTCATCAGAATTGGTTGTCACACGCGCAGCAGGAAGGTCCGCTTTAATGTCGCTAGTTTCCCCTGTTCTTATGGCACTCACAATCGGGATTATGGCTGTCAGCTTTATGAACCCTATAGTCGCAAGTACGTCCCGGCAGTATGAAGTACGCAGCGACGCGTTGGTCGGTGACAGTTCAGTTTTGACGCTCGGGTCTTCGGGACTTTGGTTGCGGCAAGGGAACGAGGAAGGTCAAACCGTCATTCGCGCAAAAAGTGCCAATCTAGACGGCACGGTCCTAAGCGGTGTCAGTTTTATTACATTCAGCGCCGAAACTGGACCTGTGCGAAGGGTCGAAGGTTTACGTGCAGAGCTGATGGATGGTGCATGGTTGGTATATGATGCAAAAAGCTGGCCATTAGGAATTAACATCAACGCAGAAGCTGCCGCGACCACGCACGTTACCCTTGAAATAGCGTCCACCCTGACCGCTGCCGAAATCCGTGATAGCTTTGGCACGCCGTCATCGATTCAGATTTGGGATTTGCCCGCGTTTATAGAACGGTTGCGCGCTGCGGGATTCTCGGCGCAGCGTCATGAAGTTTGGTTGCAAATGGAGCTGGCATTGCCGGTGTTCCTTGTCGCAATGGTGCTGATTGGGGCAAGTTTTACCCTACGCCACCAACGCGGGGGACGCACGGGGATGATGGTGCTCTTTGCGATTTTGCTGTCCTTTGCGATCTATTTTTTACGCAACTTTACCCAAATTTTGGGTGAAAACGGTCAATTGCCAGCAGTGCTAGCCGCTTGGGCCCCGCCGCTGGCCGCGATAGCCATGTCACTTGGCATTTTGTTACATAACGAGGACGGTTAATGCGGATTTTTCTGGCCTTTCTTTTGCTGTTTCCAGCGACCGTTGTTGCCCAAGGCGCAGCCTCTCTCGTGGCCGATAACGTTGTCATATCAAACGATCAGCAGCTCATTGCAGATGGCAATATCGAAGTTTTTTACGATGAAACACAGCTTTCTGCCGAACAGATCATTTACGATCGTGCGCGAGATGAATTGATCATTTCAGGCCCCATTCTGATCAAAACAGCTGATGGATCAATCTTGACGGCCACGCAAGCGACGCTTGATCCCAAGCTTGAAAACGGTATCTTGCTTGGTGCAAGGCTTGTGCTGAACGAACAGTTACAGCTGGCCGCCAACCAGTTAAGCCGCGCCGAAGGGCGATACTCCCAACTTTATAAAGTGGCGGTAACATCTTGTCGTGTTTGCGGAAATCAAGCACCTCTTTGGGAAATTAGAGCTGAAAGCGTTGTCCATGACGAAGACGCGCAGCAATTATATTTCACAAATACCCAGTTTCTGGTCCGCGGTGTGCCATTGCTATGGCTGCCAAAAGTGCGGCTGCCAGATCCGACGCTCACGCGTGCCACGGGGCTACTTATCCCTACCTTTCGGACAACCGATCAACTGAGTACTGGACTAAAACTTCCATATTTCATTCGCATTGGGGACCATCGTGACTTGACGTTGACCCCTTATGTTTCGGCAAAGACGAAGACTTTGGAAGCACGTTACCGCCAAGCATTTGTAAACGGTGTGATCGAAATTAACGCAGCGGCAAGTCAAGATACGTTGATCGCAGGCAACCGATCTTATTTATTTGCCGAAGGCACTTTTGACGTCGGTGCGGGCTATACACTGACCTTCGATGCGCAATCTGCTAGCGACGAAAGCTATTTGTTGGATTATGGGTATTCAGAGCAAGACCGTTTGGAATCGCAAGTCAATGTCGTACGAGTTGGTGCAGACCAGCTAAATCAAGCAAACATCACTTACTATCAGACACTACGTGACGACGAAGACAACGCCTCTTTGCCGCCTATTGTGGGAAGCTTTAGCCATGAACGGCGCCTCTATCCCGAAGCTGGTGGAACCGCGACCTACGCGGTCTTTGGGGATACACTTTACCGTTATGGCGACAACGACGGTGTCGACGGTCGTGATATGAACCGTTTGGGCGCTTCCGTTACGTGGTCCCGAGACTGGATCGCACCCGTTGGAATTGTTACCAATGCGAATGCGAGTCTGCGCAGCGACCTCTATGTCGTCAAAGATGGGGTGTCAGGCGACGAAGATGGCTTGCGAACTGTTCCACGACTGGGTGTTACGCTGACCTACCCTTTAGCTGCATTGGGTTCATCAGGGGCTCATCACCTTGTTGAGCCGACTTTGGCCCTAATTTGGTCCGATAGCTATGGGTTTACACCGCCCAACGAAGACAGCACGCGATCCGAGCTAGATCAGGCGAACCTGTTTAGTGCGACACATTTTGCGGGCGAGGATGGTATTGAGACAGGCCTGCGTGCTGCAGCTGGCGTAACTTGGACACGATTGGGCGCGGCTGGTGCACAATCAACGCTTACTTTTGGTCGAATTTTGCGTGACACAGACAGTGGCGATTTTAACGCGTCTTCTGGGTTGGATGGCACATCGTCGGATTGGCTACTTGCGGGTCAGTACACTTTGCCCAACGGGTTTCATGTTGATGGACGCACCCTGTTCGATGATGATGCAAGCCTGACACGCGCCGCATCGCGGATCGGCTGGCAAAACGACAAAGTTTCGCTGAACGCCGCCTACATCTGGCAAGCCGCCGACACGACCGAAAGTAGACCGGATGCGGTGTCGGAATGGACCCTAGATACGACCATGCAGCTTACACCATCTTGGAGTGTAAGTGTCGACACGCGCTACGATTTGGCACAAGACGAGCCGGCACATGCAGGTTTGGGAGTAGAATATCAAAACGAATGCGTGACGGTCGATCTTTCGGTCTCGCGCCGCTATACGTCTTCTACTACAGTTGAACCATCTACCAGCTATGGGTTATCGGTAACCTTGAACGGATTTTCAGCGGCGCAAAGTGGCGTCGGACCAAAGGCGACATGCTCGCCATGAACATGATGAAAAAGAGGCCGCACATGCGCATTTCCCCATTGATCGGTGCCCTGATCGCTTTCGGCGTGACATTCGGATCTGGGGCTGCTGCCCAAAGTAGTCTGGATCCCGTCGTGACTGTCAATGACAGCGTCATCACCGCATTTGAACTGGATCAACGCCAACGTATGCTTAGTGTTTTCCGGACGCCCGGTGATTTGGCAAAAGCGGCGCGCGCCGGCCTGATCGATGACCGCTTGAAAAAACAAGAGATGCGACGTGCTGGACTGAGACTGACTGACGAAAGTCTTGATGCGGCGATGTCCGACTTTGCCGGTCGTGCAAATCTAACGCTTGATCAGTTTTTGACCGTTCTGGGCAACAATGGCGTTGAAAAAGAAACGCTGCGCGATTTTGTTGAAATCGGAATTACTTGGCGCGACTTTATACGTGGGCGCTTTAACAATAGCGTGACGATCACGGATGTAGAGGTGAACCGCGCTATTAGCCGCGCAGGCGCAGGTGGTTCTGAAATTGAAGTCCTGCTGAATGAAATCATCATTGCAGCACCTCCGCCCCGCGCAGCACAAGCGCAAGCCACTGCAGAGAGGATCAGCAAACTGACTTCTACTGCGGCATTCGAAGCGCAGGCGCGCCGTGTCTCGGCGCTGCCAAGCCGTGCTAACGGCGGTCGCTTGGGGTGGTTGCCCTTGTCAAATTATCCTGCCCAATTGCATGGTCTGATCCTAAGTCTTTCACCCGGTGAGGTCACGGCACCATTGCCAATTCCTAACGGTGTGGCACTATTCCAGATGCGTGCAATCCGCGAAGTTGCTGCCCCAAAAGTTATAGCAACATCGATTGATTATGCAACTTTCTATCTTGCTGGTGGTCAGTCCGAAGAAGGGCTGCGCGCGGCGCGCAAGCTTGAAGACAGTGTGGACACATGTGATGACCTTTACGGTGAAGCACGTGGGCAAGCCCTTGATGTTCTCGACCGTCAAAGCCGCGCACCTGCAGAAATTCCACAAGATGTCGCGCTGGAACTTGCCCGACTTGATGCCAACGAAGTGTCTTACAATTTGACGACGGCTAACGGTCAAACCTTGATATTTGTCATGCTTTGTGGCCGCACGAATGCTGCCGCTGATGGGGTTGACCCCGAAGCCGTCCGCAATCAACTTCGCAGCCAGCGCTTGGCTGGTTATGCCGATGCCCTACTTGAAGACCTGCGTTCAGCTGCGACGATTTCCCCCCGATGAGCGATCAAAAACCTATCGTCATCAGCTGCGGCGAGCCCGCAGGGATTGGTCCTGAAATAGCATATAAGGCCTGGGAAACGCTTAAGAATGACATTCCATTACTATGGATCGGCGATGCGCAGCATTTGCCGGATGGGGCCAAAGTTCAAGTTGTTGAAACGGTAGGTGACGCATCACAAGTAAGTAAGTTCGCCCTGCCCGTTCTGTCTCGGGACTTCGGGTCTAAAGCGATTGCAGGTAATCCCAGTCCTTCTCATGCGCAGGGCGTCATTGATGCAATCGCCGAAGGTGTCACGCTCGTTCAGTCTGGCGTTGCACGCGGCATCTGCACAGCCCCAATTCACAAGGCTGCCCTCATAGACGGGGCGAATTTTGGCTATCCGGGTCATACCGAATATCTTGCGGCCTTGGCGGGAACCGATCGCGTTGTCATGATGCTCGCATCTGACATTCTAAGGGTTGTTCCTGTCACGATCCATACTGCCCTTGCCAACGTCCCAACTGTTTTGACAGCAAGTCTGCTGACCGACACGTTGCTAATTACACATGCTGCGATGCGCCGTGATTTTGGGATCAAATCGCCACGTATTGCTGTCGCTGGTCTAAACCCTCATGCTGGCGAAGACGGTAAAATGGGTATGGAAGAGATCGAGATGATTACGCCTGTGTTGAATGCGTTACGCGCTCAAGGGATGGACATCGCTGGCCCCTTGTCTGCGGACACGATGTTCCATGCTGCCGCCCGCGCCCGTTACGACGTGGCTGTTTGCATGTATCACGATCAAGCGCTCATTCCGATCAAGACACTCGACTTTGCAGGCGGGGTAAACGTGACGCTGGGCCTGCCTTTTGTGCGCACCTCACCCGACCACGGCACGGCTTTTGATATCGCAGGCAAGGGCATAGCTGATGCCACATCTATAATCGCAGCAATCCGTATGGCTGACACAATGGCAAAGGCACGCACATGAGCATCGATAGCCTTCCCCCATTGCGTGAAGTTATTGCAACCCACGAACTGGCTGCCCAAAAGTCGCTTGGTCAAAACTTTCTGCTCGATCTCAACCTGACGGCCAAAATTGCGCGCATGGCGGGTGATTTAAAGGACTGTGACGTCCTTGAGATTGGACCAGGACCGGGTGGTTTGACCCGTGGGTTATTGGCCGAAGGCGCGCGCCGCGTGCTTGCAATTGAAAAAGACCCGCGATGTATGCCTGTGATGGCGGAAATCTCCGCCGCTTATCCGGGGCGGTTACAGGCAATTAATGGTGATGCACTAGATGTAAACCCGCTAGAATACCTTACACCGCCGATTAAGATCGCAGCCAACTTGCCCTATAATGTCGGCACAGAGCTGCTTGTGCGTTGGCTGACGCCACCTGAATGGCCACCTTTTTGGGTAAGCCTTACCTTGATGTTTCAACGCGAAGTGGCGCAACGCATCGTCGCAACACCTGGCAGCAAAGCCTATGGTCGCCTTGCTTTACTCGCGCAATGGCGCGCAGATCCGAAAATTGTTCTGGACTTGCCGCCCGAAGCTTTCTCGCCACCGCCAAAGGTGAATTCGGCTGTCGTGCACCTGACGGCGCTTCCCGAGCCCCGATTTGAGGCTGATGCAGGTACGCTAAACCGCGTCGTTGCTGCCGCCTTTAATCAACGGCGCAAAATGCTGCGATCGGCACTCAAATCGTTAGATCCTGCGATTGAGGATCACCTCAATGCCGTTGGCATAAAACCGACAGAGCGGGCAGAACAGGTCGGGCTAGAAGAATTTTGCGCCCTCGCCCGATCACTTCACAAGCCGTAGATAAGGCAATATTAGCGCTATCGTCCTGCTAATGATTGCGAGCCGTGTGGGCGGCTCCCATCATTGGATGCGTGTCCAAGGAACTCGCGCCGTTTGACAAGACGATAACATCCATTTTCAGTTATAAAAAAAGCCCCCCAATTTCTCGGAGGGCTTTGAATTACTCTGCAGCTTCTGGTGTATCAGGGCTGGGTTCAACTGGCGGGCGCGGCTTGCGCTGGCGCGGCTTGCGCGGCGGCTTGGGCGCGGCTTCTTGCTTTGCAGCCTCTGGGGTATCAACCAGATGAGATGTATCGGTATCAACAACAGGTTGATCCATATTGGCAGGATCATTTGCAGCCGATTCTTGCGCGGCCAAACGCTCTTGGCGTTCACGATCACGTTCAATCTGGCGCTGGCGGTTTTGTTCTTCCTGCTCTTCGCGCTTCGCATCTACTTCGCGCTGCGCTTCGGCCTGTAAGCGGGTATAATGCTCTGCGTGTTGCGCAAAGTTTTCGGCATCCACGCGGTCGCCGGACAAAACGGCGTCGCGGTGCAATTGGTTGTATTTCTCAATGATCTGTTGCGGGGTGCCGCGCACCTTGCCATCAGGACCGGAGCTGTCAAAAACCCGATTGATGATATTCCCGCCCGAGGGCCGGTTATTGCGGCTCTTGTTGTTCCGCGACCGTGACTTCGATGATCTCATGAATGTGCTTCCGTCAAGCCTGTGGCTTTTGTTGCGCTTTAAAGTGGCCCCCAGCGTGCGTTCTGCACACAGAAAATGACCAAGCGTTTTATGGCAATAGTCGCCGAGAGCGAGCATGAAGCTCTTCGTGCGATGACCATGAAAAAGCATGATCCCCGCCTCGGTGCAAGTTAAAACTGGCTGGAACGGTCAAATTACGCCAGTTTTTGCCCCAAAACCACACGATTTCGGTTATCCAAGTCCGTGACAACGCGCATATTAACTAGTCCGTTGTCAGTCATCATTTGCGATACGGCAGCCGCTTGCGTCGGACCGATTTCAACGGCCAGCCATCCATTGGTCCTAAGAAATGGTCCATGACCTGCTAAGATCTTGGCGTAGCAGCTTAGCCCATCGGACCCGTCGGTAAGTGCCATGCGCGGCTCGTGCAATTGTACTTCTGGCTGTAGGTCCGCCATCTCATCCGTCGCGATATAAGGTGGGTTCGAAACGATTAGATCAAACAACCCGTCAACGTTAGAAAACCAATCCGAGTGGCGTAGCGTAGCCCTGCCTTCGAGATTCATCTGCGCCGCGTTTTGTGCAGCTACATCCAAAGCAGCCTTTGAATAATCAACGCCAACACCTGTGGCATTTGAACGCGCAGCTAAAAGCGATAGAAGAATACAGCCTGATCCGGTTCCCAAATCGAGAACACGTTCAAAATCGACTGCAAGGCATTGTTCAACAAGTGTTTCTGTATCAGGTCGCGGGTCAAGAACATCTGAATTGACAATAAATCGATGGGCATAAAAATCGCGATATCCCAACAAATGTGAGATCGGTTCGTGGGTTAGTCGGCGCGCGATTAATGCTTCAAATGCAGCTATGGAACGAGCGTCAGGATCGGCATAACGATTTTGCATCGTAGCAGACCACAGCAGGCGCACCTCGCGTGCCGCGTCTAAAAATCCTGCGTCGCGTAGCTTGGAAACAGCAAAAATTTCAGGTGTCACGCGCCCATCTCGGCCAATAGCGTTGCTTGAGCATCCGACTGCAAAGCAGAAATGATCTCTTCGAGATCGCCCCCCATGACTTGAGCCAGCGAATAAAGCGTCAAATTGATGCGATGATCCGTCATGCGGCCCTGCGGAAAATTGTATGTGCGGATACGTTCCGACCGATCCCCCGACCCGACTTGGGCTTTACGATCAGCGGAACGTTCTCCATCGACACGTTGACGTTCGAGGTCAAACAGCCGCGTTTTAAGAACTTGCATCGCGATCTCGCGGTTTCGGTGTTGGGATTTTTCCGCACTGACCACAATTAGGCCCGTTGGCAAGTGCGTTATTCGGACTGCAGAATCGGTCGTGTTGACGTGCTGTCCACCTGCACCAGAGGCCCGCATCGTATCGATGCGTATATCATTGGGGGAAATCTGGACGTCGACGTCCTCGGCTTCGGGCAGCACAGCCACAGTTGCCGCAGAAGTATGAATACGCCCGCCACTTTCAGTTTCGGGGACGCGCTGTACACGGTGTACGCCACTTTCATATTTCATCTTAGCAAAAACGCCATCACCCGCAATGCGCGCGACGACCTCTTTTACGCCGCCCAATTCGGACAGGCTTTCCTCAAGGA
The DNA here is from genome assembly GCA_024686085.1 of Loktanella sp. GTDB lineage: Bacteria > Pseudomonadota > Alphaproteobacteria > Rhodobacterales > Rhodobacteraceae > Yoonia. Next base: position 108,670 of record JAIBDT010000001.1, on the reverse strand, counting down.
TTTCAAACTTCCAGCCTTGGCCCTCTGCATATCGCTGATACATGCGCAGTAAATCAGCGGCAAAAAGGCCCGCCTCGTCCCCACCCGTGCCAGGGCGGATCTCCAACAATGCAGGGCGACCATCAGCCGAGTCCTTTGGCAAAAGCGCCAGCTGGACATCCTGTTCGGATACCTCGAGTGCGGCCTTCAATTCTGGTAATTCAGCTTCTGCTAGCTCTTTCATCTCTGGATCGCGCAGCATCTCTTCCGCTTGTGTAATCTGATCCACCAATTCACGATAGGACGTGACCGTTTCAACCACAGGGCGCAACTCTGCATATTCCCGTCCTAGCGTGGCGATTTCGGCCCCGACATCTCCTGTCGCCATTTTGGCTTCGAGAAACTGGAAACGGTCAATAATTTGCGCGATTTTTTCTGGTGCTATCATGGCTCTCATTTGCTGGAAATCGGGCGCTTGGTCAAGCAATCATAGCGGACCGATCGCGTCCAGCCACTCCAAAACGCGGGTCTTATTGACTCCAAGATCCGACTTTCCATAGACTAAATGGGCATGAATGATCAGCTTATCATTTTGAATCATCACTTGAGTGATGTCAGGGAAACCAAACCCCGCGCTACGTGTCACAAACGTCAATGGGTTCTGCGCCACCCGAACGGTGCGCGGCGTGGCAAGTGCAATCGCTTTCACACGCGCCAACGCGTCACTGCTGTTGCCACTGAATTCGCGGACTGCGACAAACCCACCCGGCAGATCGGTATCAGTCACATAATTCTGCGTCACTGCAGTGGGGCTGATCGGCATCAGGCGCACGTAGGCAGAGATGCCGGCAGCGACAGCAACTAGCAAGAACCCAATAAGGTATTTCATTTCAAACCACCGATAAATGTGAGATTTTTCATTTGCTTAGCGAAACGGAACACCGGGTAAAATTGAAAGCATCTCAAAAATCAAATTGGCACCTGTAAGGGCGGTATTCCCGCTTGGGTCGTAGGGCGGCGATACTTCGACCAAATCACACCCGACGATATTCAAACCACGCAAGCCTCGGATCAACTCCATTGCTTGCATTGTTGTTAATCCACCGATTTCCGGTGTGCCAGTGCCAGGCGCAAAGCTAGGATCAAGGCTATCAATATCGTAAGAGATATAGGTTTTATGAATTCCAATTTTATCTTTAATTTCGACTGCTAATGGCGTCAGGCTCTTGTGCCAGAGTTCATGAGCAAGGTGTTGATGAAAGCCCCAACCAGCCGCCTCAGTAAAATCATCCGCAGTATAGCCCGTGCCGCGTAACCCGACCTGAAAAACCTTTTCAGGCACAATCAAACCTTCCTCATATGCCCTGCGAAAAACCGTGCCATGGGTCTCGCGCTCCCCAAACATCTCGTCATTCACATCCGCATGTGCATCCACATGCACCAATGCCACAGGTCCGTGTTTCTTGGCTATAGAGCGTAAGATCGGCAATGTCATTGAGTGATCCCCACCAAGGCCAATTGGGATGACATCATGCTTAAGGTGTGTGTCGTAAGCCTCTGTAATCAAACGAATTGTATCACTAAGACTGAACGTATTGATTGCCACATCACCCAGGTCGCCGCACTCCAAAGCGTCAAACGGTGCTGCCCCTGTTTGAATATTATAGGGCCTGATCATCGCCGACTGCTCGCGAATTTGTTTCGGCCCCATGCGCGTACCTGACCGCCAACTGGTGCCAATATCCATCGGCACCCCAATGAAACCAACATCTAGTCCCGTTGCATTCTCAACTTGTGGCAAACGCATAAACGTTTGAGGTCCAGAAAACCGCGCTAGGTCATTTCCACTAATGGGCATCGTTGACATTTACTTTTTCCTTTTGTTCCATAGTGCTAGACAGCAAAGTTCCATCGCGACATGAGCCCCCGCAACGGCTGTAACATTCCCTGAATCATAGGGTGGAGAGACCTCAACGACATCACCTCCAACGCAATTGATTCCCGCGAGATCACGCAGGATCGCCGCCGACTGCCAAGACGCCAGCCCCCCCCAAACAGGCGTGCCCGTTCCAGGGGCAAAGGCTGGATCAAGCGCATCAATATCAAATGTCACATAAGTCGGGCTATCACCGACGATTTTCTTGACTTTATCAACGACATAAGCCGCGCCTTTTTCATGCACTTCCCGCGCATCAATGTAAGGCATCCCAAGATAGTCATCACATTCAGTGCGGATACCGATCTGCACAGACCGCGTAACATCAGCCAGCCCTAACTTTACCGCTTTATACATGAACGTGCCGTGGTCGATGCGGTCCATGTCATCATCAGCCCAAAGGTCGGAATGCGCATCGAACTGGATCACCGCCATTGGCCCGTATTTTTCCGCATAGGCGCGTAAAATCGGCAGCGTGATAAAGTGATCTCCACCTAAAGTAACCGTTGCAGGACCTTGATTAATAATAGTTTTTATATGCGCTTCAATCAGCGCAGGCACGCTCGCAACATTGGCATAGTCAAACGGCATATCCCCGTAATCCACGATTTCAAACTCGCCCAAGGGATCAAAGTTGTCCCAGCCATAGGGCGGATCATAGGGCTGCAAGGTTGACGCCTCGCGGATCGCTCGCGGGCCAAAGCGCGTGCCGGGTCGGTGGGTAACCGCCTGATCGAACGGCACGCCCGTCACCACCAAATCGGCGCTTTTGATGTCCTTGGTATAAGCGCGGCGTAGAAATGATGTGGCTCCGCCAAATGCGTTCTCAAAGGCTAAGCCGCGACGGTCTTTTCGCGTGAATGCCAAATCAACTTGGGTTTTTGCATCTTCTAAGCTCATGGTGTTGTTCCTTAAACTGGCAATGCACGCTCAATGAGGCGCGCAAAGAACGATGCACCCGCCGCCGCTGTCTCGTCGTCAAAATTATACTCTGGGTGGTGTAACCCTGCTGTTTCGCCATTTCCTACAAACAGGTACGAGCCCGGGCGCTTTTCTAACAGATACGCGAAATCTTCGGCGCCCATTTCGGGGCCATTATCATCAATGACACCATTATCCCCTGCAATTTCACGTGCAACGTCTGCCGCGAAAATAGTCCGCTCAGGATCGTTGATCGTTGCAGGATAACCAACGTTGTAAACCAGCTCTGCTTCAACTCCAAAGCTTAGGGCCGCCCCTGCAACTATCGCCTCAAGCCGCGCCATAACCATACCCTGAACGGCACGGTCAAACGTTCGCACCGTCCCGTTAACGTAGGCCTTTTCGGGAATGATATTGTCCGCAGACCCTGTGTGAATCTGTGTTACCGAGATCACCAAATGATCTTGGGAATAGTTATTTCGGCTTACAATCGTCTGGATTGCCTGTGCGATACTTACGGCCGCAACAACAGGATCGGCAGTTTCATGCGGCATAGCCCCATGGCCACCTTTGCCCGTGATATGAATGTCGAAATCATCCGCAGCCGCCATAATCGGACCCGGTGTCGTATAAAAATGCCCAACAGGTGTGCCGGGGGCATTGTGCAGTGCATAAACCTCCTTGATGTCAAAGCGCTCAAGGATACCCTCGTTAACCATCACTTCACCGCCGCCGCCGCTTTCCTCGGCCGGTTGAAATATCAGCGCCACACGCCCCTTGAAATTCCGCGTTTCGGTCAAGTAACGCGCAGCCCCCAAGAGCATGGTTGTATGCCCATCGTGGCCACAAGCGTGCATCATTCCATCTATCGTCGAGGCATAGTCTAACCCTGTTTCCTCTTGCATCGGCAGTGCGTCCATATCGGCGCGCAAACCAATCGTTGGCCCACCTCCTTGCCCTTCGATAATCGCAACGATTCCCGTCGTTGCAATGCCTTCGTGTATCTCAGTGATCCCAAACTCGCGCAGCCGCTCCACGACAAACGCGGCTGTCTGGTGACACTCGAACATCAATTCTGGGATCGTATGTAGGTGCCTGCGCCATGCCGTCATGTCATTTGTGTAATCGGCGATACGGTTGATAACGGGCATTCTGGCACTCCGGCAGTTAAAGCAATAGGATCATTTGATAACATGTTCGGAGGCCGCGCAATGGCAGATACATTAATTCATGACCCAAATGGCGGCATGCCACGATTGCTTGAGATTATGCGCCGGCTGCGCGACACTAAAACGGGCTGCCCTTGGGATATTGAACAGACCTTCGACAGCATAGCACCCTATACGATTGAGGAAGCCTACGAGGTCGCGGATGCCATCGCGCGTAAGGATTGGGGGGATCTTGAGGGCGAGCTTGGCGATCTTCTGCTTCAGACTGTCTATCATACGGCCATGGGCGAAGAAGAAGGACTCTTCTCATTTGAAAGTGTCGTCAAAGCAATTTCGGACAAGATGGTTGCCCGACACCCGCATGTGTTTGGCGATCTATCGCGTGATAAAACCGCAGAACAGCAGACCAAAGATTGGGAAGAAATCAAAGCGGCAGAACGCGGCGCAAAGGCACAAATCCGCACTTTGGATGGCGTCGCATTGGGATTGCCTGCCTTAACCCGCGCCGTCAAGCTACAAAAACGTGCGGCGCGGGTCGGGTTTGATTGGCCCAATACTTCGCATGTTCTGGATAAGATTATCGAAGAGGCCGGCGAATTGATCGAGGCACGAGACACGCTAACGCAAGATGAAGTTGCCGAAGAGTTCGGGGATCTGATGTTTGTGATGGCGAATCTCGCACGCCATCTTGACGTCGACCCCGAGGCAGCAGTCCGAGCGACGAATGAAAAGTTCACACGCCGTTTCAATGTCGTAGAAGATGTTTTAGCCACGCGAGGCAAGTCGCCTTCACAAAGCGATTTGGCGGAAATGGATGCGATTTGGGATGCTGTGAAACTGAGTGAGAAAAACCCGACTAAATAATTCAAGTATTGACCTGACTAAAAGAGTCGGGTTAAAAATTCTTATCGAAATACCCAAAAAAGGTTAACCCTATGTCTATGCGGCCCCTCCTCCTTGCGACAGCTTGCACTGCCCTGTCTGCACCTGCCTTCGCGGACGTCAACGTCTACACGACCCGCCAACCAGAGCTTATCCAACCTGTCATCGATGCATTCACCGACCAGACGGGTATTGCCGTGAACCTCGCGTTTGTCAGCGACGGCTTGGTTGAGCGCCTAAAAGCAGAAGGCAAGCGGTCGCCGGCTGATCTGGTAATGACCGTAGACATCGCGAACTTGCAGCAGATTGTTGATGCAGACGTCATCCAGCCTGTCGAGAGTGAAGTGTTGGCGGCAGCTATTCCTGCAAACCTGCGCAGTGCAGATAATCTTTGGTTTGCACTGACAAGCCGTGCCCGCATCGTTTACGCCAGTCGCGACCGCGTCGCTGACGGTGAAGTTACAACATATGAAGACCTTGCGTCCGACAAGTGGAAGGGGCGGATTTGTACACGCTCTGGCTTACATAATTACAATCTCGCGCTCATGTCTGCGATTATTGCTCATGATGGCGAAGACGGTGCGAAAGCTTGGGCGACAGGTGTTCATGCAAACCTTGCCCGTAAACCTGAAGGTAATGATCGCGCACAGGTCAAAGCTATTTGGGCAGCTGAATGCGATATTTCTTTAGGGAATACCTATTACATGGGTGAAATGCTAGCAGATCCAGAACAAGCCGAATGGGCAAATTCAGTGCGCATTATCTTCCCAACGTTTGAAAATGGCGGCACCCATGTCAACGTTTCTGGCATCGCGATGACCAAAGCTGCGCCGAACCGCGAAGAAGCGCTCCAGCTCATGGAGTTCTTAGCCTCGGATCAGGCTCAGGGCATCTATGCCGAGCTGAATACTGAATACCCTGTCTTAGCGGGTGCACCTATTTCTGACCTAGTTGCAAGCTGGGGAGAGTTCGTCGCCGATGACATCGATCTTGAAGAATTGGCCAAAAACCGCCCTGCTGCATTGCGCATCATGGAAGAAGTGAATTTCGACGGCTAAAGGTTTGGGGCTCGCCCCCAATCCGCCAGCATGTTTACCTCGGAGAAAGGAGCGGCTTTTTAAGAGCCGGCCTTTTCTTCCAAGTTTAGCCATTCTTCTTCGGCATCCGACAGTGCAATCTGGCGTTCCACCAAGGCATCTGACGCCTTTTGGAATTTTGCAGGTTGTTTAGTGAACAATTCGGGGTCTGACAGTAAGTCTTCGAGTTTTGCGATCTCGGCCTGTAGTTTTTCCATAACAGTCGGCAATTCGTCCAAACGGTGTTTTTCAGTAAACGAAAGCGCCGTTTTGCGTGCGACAGGTGCTGATTGCTTGCCGCCTTTTGACAACTGTTTGCCAACTGACTTTTCCGGGATAGGCAGACTATCAGAACGTTGCTGCTGGTAATCAGTCCAACCGCCAGCGTAAGCGACGGCCTGCCCGTTGCCTTCCATTGCGATCGTTGTGGTTGCGACGCGGTCAAGGAAGTCACGATCGTGGCTGACAAGCATAACAGTACCGTCGTATTCACCCAAAATGTCTTGAAGTAGATCAAGCGTTTCGATGTCTAAATCGTTCGTCGGTTCGTCTAATACCAGTACGTTGCTTTCGCGGGCCATCAAGCGTGCCAACAGTAGCCGTGCTTTTTCGCCGCCCGAAAGGGACCGCACAGGTGCGCGGGCTTGTGCCTCGTCGAAAAGGAATTCTTTCAGGTAGCCCACGACGTGTTTTGGTGTGCCGCGCACCATGACTTGATCAGATTTGCCAGAAGCGCCAAGGACCGGATCTGAAGCAAGGTTTTCCCAAAGTGTCATATTGGGATCAAGCTGTGCACGCGCCTGGTCGAAAACCGCGATATCGAGGTTGGTCCCTAGCTTAACAATACCTTCATCAGGTTCAATTTGTCCCAACAACATCTTGAGAACAGTAGTTTTTCCCACACCATTCGGTCCAACAAAGGCGACACGATCACCACGGTTGATAGTCAGATCGAAACCTTTGACGATCTGCTTTCCGTCGTATGCTTTGAACAACCCAGTAGCTTCGACCACCTTTTTGCCTGACGTTGATCCGCCATCGAAAGCCATCGCAGCGGTGCCTTGACGGTTAATCTGGCTCGCCTTTTCGGCACGCAAATCTGCCAAAGCCCGCACGCGCCCTTGGTTACGCTTACGGCGCGCAGAGATGCCTTCAACAGCCCACCGAGCCTCAGCCTTGATTTTACGGTTCAGCTTATGGCGCTGCTGGTCTTCTTCTTCCCACAGCTTGTCACGCCATTCTTCAAACCCGTCAAATCCTTGCTCGGCGCGGCGCACAGCCCCCCGGTCGATCCAGAGCGTTGCGCGGGTTAGGTTACGAAGAAATGCCCGGTCGTGAGAGATCAGCACAAATGCAGCGCGGGTCGATTTCAGCTCGGCCTCAAGCCATGCAATCGCTTCAATATCCAAATGGTTTGTCGGCTCGTCGAGCAGCATCAGTTCAGGCGCCTCGGCCATGAGTTTGGCAAGGGCCGCACGACGGCGTTCCCCCCCGGATGCTGTCTTGGGGTCGCCCATCGGGTCAAACTTTAACCCTTCGGCCACCATGTCAACACGGTAAGCCTCATCCTCAGGCAAGCCGCTGGCGGCATAGGCGCCGAGTGTCTCGAACCCTTCCATCGTTGGATCTTGCTCCATGTAACCTACAGAAACACCCGGACTAGCAACACGAGACCCTGCATCGGCTTCGACCAATCCCGCCATGACTTTCATCAACGTGGACTTACCGGACCCATTACGACCAACGAGTGCAACGCGGTCACCACCTTGAATTACCAAGGAAAGATCTTCAAAAACGGGATCACCGCCAAATGTAAGTGCGATGTCTGAAAGTTGTAGTAAAGGTGCGCGTGCCATATGTGCCTGCTCTCTTGATGGATGGGTATGTGCAAGTCTCAGATTTGCGCAGCGCGCCGTAATGCACGGGCCCGCGCTGGCGGGATACGGGCAATCTCGACGCCCGTAAAGACATGTAACGTCCCTAGATCGCGATCTATGACCACATGATCACCGACAAAGCCCCCAAGCGCGAGATAGGACCGTAAAAGAGCCGGAATTTGTTTCAACGCAGCGACTGCGTCCAGCTGAGGTGCTTGAACGTCCGCAAGGCGTTTTGTCTCACTAGCCTTTGCCTTGATGGGCAGTTCGCCCTGATGGCGTGACAACAAAAGCGCAAATACATCGGCGTAGCGTGCAGGATCGGTCCCTTCGAAACTGGCGCAGCCAAATATGAACTTCACGCCTTTAGCATCAACCAACCGCGTCAAGATGGCCCAAGCAGTGCGCAGCACTTCGGCGACTGGCGCCGTTGGTGCCACACAGAAACGACCGATCTCAAGACTGGGACTGCCGATTGGATCGATTCCGTAAAAGCTGCCTGTGTATGTTGCATTCAAATCTGCGGCAGGTGCCAAGACCCGCAAGCGCATAGTGCCAACAAGGACGTCGCCCATTTCGATCATCACATGTTGAGAAACATCATCGTATTTATCGAGATCAAACCCGATGGAGTCTCGAAACGATTTATGCCGCAAACCCTGACACAACATCACGTCCTCTTCGCTTTGCGCAAAACGACTGGTCACGTCGGATTTCATGATTGTTGCAGTCACGTCCTTTTCCCTTCGGTCGGGGCTATTTCAGCCCTACAACAGCCAAGCCCGACGACAAAGAAAAATCAAAGAGATCAGTTTTCACCCAAGAAATCGCTCGCATTCACTTGCCCGAAACTTCCCAACAATTGACGTACAAACGACGAGTCGCGTACTTTATTATCAGTTACGCGGCGAGACAGTACGATGACATTGCCATCTTGCAGACCAAAGCGTTCGATATTGCTGACCACCCCAGTGGCGTCAAAGTAAATCGCAAGAACTTCACGCTCAATTTCCTCGGGTGCCATCGCGCCAAAGTGGCGGAATTTACTGGAAACGTAATAGAAACCGCTATCATCCAAAATGCCGCCAGAGGTCGGCGGACCGATGGTAAGCGATACAGTTTCGCGTGTATCAACGCCAACAAGAACCATTGAAAGGTCTTCGCTTGGCGGCATATAGCCATGATTTCGGATGATCTGCGTGCAAGCCATTGCCCCCACAACCGCCAGGACGGCAACACCGCGCACGACCTTGTTTGACTTGGCTACCATCTGACTGCCCCCTTGCGCATATGTCCTATGCCTTTTATCCCACCTACATCATGCAGCCCCACTTGTTCAAGAATGGAAGCACACTTGGCTGATTTGCCCACATCAATTCTACGTTTAGCCGACTTGGCTTCAAGACGCAGCACGCCCTTTGAGCTTATGCCTAACGGACCTGAACGGATCGCTATCGCTGCGTCGCTTGGGATCATTGGCATCAAAAAACTGAAGCTTACAGGCGAGATTAGCCCATCAGGGCGAACGGATTGGGATTTACACGCGACTTTGGGTGCGACAATCGTCCAAGAATGCGTTGTGACGCTGAACCCGGTCACGACCCGCGTCGATGAAGGTGTGCGGCGCACTTACAAAGTTGACGTCGAAGAACCTGAAGATGACGAGGTCGAGATGACCCTAGACGAGAACGTCGAACCCCTGCCCGCAAATATTGATCTGTATTCGGTTATGATCGAGGCGCTTTCTTTGGCGATGCCAGCATATCCTCGGGCAGAAGGTGCAGAGTTGGGTGATGCTGTCTTTTCCGACCGCGGAGTAGCGCCGATGTCCGACGATGACGCAAAACCATTTGCAGGCCTAGAAGGGTTACGTAAGGCCTTGGAAAAAAAGGGCGACTAGGGTAAGAAGCCAACAATCGGAAAAAGGGTTGCGTCGCGAAAGATTCGCAGTATGTTCGCCGCCTGTTTTACATCTTGTCTCGACAGCGCCTCTACAATCGCGTAGGAGCCTGCCAAGACAGACACATCAGGGCCAAAGCGCCCACATATCATAGGGTTGAGACATGGCCGTCCAGCAGAATAAAGTATCCAAATCCCGTCGTAACAACCGTCGTTCACACGACTCACTTGTTGCAGCAAATCCAAACGAGTGTGACAACTGTGGTGAGCTCAAGCGCCCACACCACGTTTGCCCATCTTGCAACCACTACGCGACACGCGAAGTGATTGCGTCCTCGACAGAGGTCGATTTGGACGAAGACGCAGCGTAAGCTGCGGTCAACAGACATGAGCTCATCCTCAGCGGATCATAGCGCTACAACCGCGAATGTGATTTCCGTTGACGCAATGGGTGGCGACAAAGGGCCTGCAACTGTTGTTGCAGGCCTTTCTGCGTTTCTGAAAGAGAACCCAACGGCCCGTGCAATATTACACGGCCCCGAGGCAGAACTATCCTCCCTGCTCAGCAAGCATAGAATTGCAGACAGAGTGACGGTTCATGATGCGTTGGATGTCGTGAAAATGACGGACAAGCCTAGTCATGTCCTAAGACATGGCAAGGGTACGTCTATGTGGTCCACAGTTGAGGCGGTGCGGAACGGGAATGCCGCTGTGGCCGTGTCTTGTGGGAACACAGGCGGGTTGATGGCGATTTCAATGTTGCGGTTGCGCAAAGCCGAAGGTGTAAACCGGCCAGCAATTGCCTGTCTTTGGCCATCGAGGAATGCTGCAGGGTTCAACGTGATGTTGGATGCTGGAGCGGACATTCGCGCCGATCAGGACGATTTGCTGACATATGCGCTTATGGGGGCATCTTACGCACGTAATGGCCTAAACATCGCACGCCCTCGGATTGGCCTGTTGAATGTTGGAACCGAGGAACACAAAGGCCGCGCCGAACTGAAAGTCGCCCATGAAATGATTGGCGAAGCTGCGGAAAAAGGCGAATACGATTATGTTGGATTCGTTGAAGGTGGAGATTTACCCTCTGCTCGCGTTGATGTGATCGTCACGGACGGTTTCACGGGCAACGTTGCGCTTAAAACTGGCGAAGGGACAGCCACATTAATCTCTGACCTACTGAAAGAATCACTTATGCGGTCGCCGTTTTCGATGCTTGGCGCTTTGTTTGCGCGCGGCTCTTTGCGCCGCCTTCGCAAGCGGATTGATCCACGTCGCGTAAATGGCGGCGTCTTCCTAGGCCTGAACCAGACTGTCATCAAAAGCCACGGCGGTGCAGATGCGACTGGCGTCGCCGCAGCCTTGAACCTAGCCTATCAGCTTGCACAATCCGGTTTTTCTGACAAACTTGCGGCGCGGGTTGCATCTGCTGCGGCACTTGCGCAAGATGCACCTCAAGACAGCCCAGACACCAAATCGGATCAGTAATCATGACACGTCGCGCAGTCGTAATAGGTGTTGGGCATTACCTACCCGAACGCATCGTGCCCAATTCAGAGTTTGAGAAAACACTGGATACCACCGATGAATGGATCAAATCGCGTTCGGGCATTGAACGCCGCCACTTTGCAGCGCCAAACCAGAACACGTCGGACCTAGCTGCATTTGCTGCACAAAAGGCCTTGGATATGGCAGGCCTAACGGCAAATGACGTTGATGCAATCATTGTTGCGACGTCGACAGCTGATTTCACATTCCCTTCTGCCGCAACAATGGTGCAAGAAAAAATAGGTAACACCACCGGCTATGCCTTTGATGTTCAAGCGGTTTGTGCCGGTTTTGCCTTTGCGCTGTCAAATGCAAACGCGTTGATTGTATCTGAGCAAGCGGGCCGCGTTTTGGTCATTGGTGCGGAAACTTTTAGCAGGATCATGGATTGGACCGACCGATCGACATGCGTTCTTTTTGGTGATGGAGCTGGTGCTGTGTTGCTCGAAGCGCAAACCGGCGCAGGGTCCACTGATGATCGTGGCATCCTTTCCACGGACCTCAATTCAGATGGCACCTATCGCGATTTGCTATATGTCGACGGCGGCGTCTCAACACAAACGACTGGCGTCCTGCGGATGCAAGGCCAAGAAATATTCAAACATGCCGTCGAAAAGTTGGCTCAAACGGCCCACAGAGCGCTAGATAAGGTGGGCCTTGGTGCCGACGACGTCGATTGGGTCGTGCCGCATCAAGCCAACATCCGGATTATTAAATCTACAGCAAGAAAACTTGGCGTTGGCATGGACCGGGTCGTTGTGACCGTTCAGGACCATGGAAACACCTCAGCTGCATCAATTCCGCTTGCGCTGTCTGTTGGCGTAGCACGTGGACAAATCAAAAAAGGCGACTTGATTGTCACGGAAGCCATTGGCGGTGGCCTTGCTTGGGGTGCAGTTGTCCTACGCTGGTAGGAAAAACTGCCTTTAAAAGTGCCTTGCAAGCCCTTGTTATTGACTCTGAAATTGTGTGTCGCCTATGGTCATGAAAATTCCAGGGGGAAAATATGGCTGACAAGACATTGACACGGATGGATTTGGCCGATGCCGTTCACTCGCAAGTTGGGCTTTCACGCAACGAAAGTGCCGATCTTGTAGAAAGCGTTTTGGCTCACGTATCTGACGCGCTTGTGAGCGGTCAAACGGTTAAAATTTCATCTTTCGGTACTTTCTCGATCCGCGAAAAAGCGGCACGTGTTGGCCGCAACCCAAAGACTGGCGAAGAGGTGCCTATTCACCCCCGCCGCGTTTTGACATTCCGCCCATCCAATCTGATGAAAGATCGGGTTGCGGCAGGTAACAAGTAGGACCAAAAATGGCCAAATCTCGCGACGCATTTCGCACTATTAGCGAGGTTTCAACTGTACTTGATACCCCGACACACGTTTTGCGATTCTGGGAAAGCAAGTTCACACAGATCAAACCCGTCAAGCGCGCGGGCGGTCGACGTTACTATCGTCCAGAAGACATATCCCTTTTGGCTGGCATCAAAGTTTTGCTGCATGATCAAGGCATGACCATTAAAGGTGCGCAAAAATTGTTGCGCGAATCTGGTGTTAAACATGTGATGGCGCTTGGCAATGCTCAGGATGATGCGGCGCAGGAAACTACTGCCTCTATGCTGATTGTCGATGCTGCTAAGATTGAGACACAAATGCCTCCGACAGAAGCTACTGCTCCTTTGCTTAGAGATGAACCTACGCCACAACCAGCGCCTGCCTCAGCAGCCGCCCCTGTCTCGCCCCAGACAGTGCGCCCTGCCCTATTGCCTGCGATTACTAAAATCGACAAATATTCAATCAGGCAAAAAAGTCGCCAGATTACCCCTCTTTTGATGCGCCTGGAGATGTTGCGCGACAGGATACGTGCAGCATAAGCAATTGGGTCTTGCCTGCTCCTGCAAATCGGTTATGAACACCGCCAGTCGGGCTATAGCGCAGCCTGGTAGCGCGTCCGTCTGGGGGACGGAAGGTCGCAGGTTCGAGTCCTGCTAGCCCGACCAAAACAATCGCCCGCTTGTGCCACGCACAGCGGGCGTTTTTGTAGGTTTGAAAGGACGACGATGACACATTCTGGCGTTTTAGCAGACCATCAGTTGCGAGAATTGATTGATCAAAACTGCATTTCTGCCTCCGAGCCAATTGAGGCGAACCAAATTCAACCTGCGTCTCTTGACTTACGCCTTGCCGGGACCGCGTATCGCGTGAGGGCTTCTTTCCTTGCTGGACGCAATCGCACAGTTACTGAACGTCTTCGCGACTTTCAAATGCACGAAATTGATCTGACGAACGGCGCTGTTCTGGAGAAAGGCTGTGTCTACGTTGTGCCCTTGTTGGAATATTTGTCATTGCCGGCGACAATTTTGGGGGCTGCATCTGCCAAATCGTCGATTGGCCGCCTCGACCTCTTGACCCGCATCATCACCGACCGTGGCGTCGAGTTTGATCGCGTACCGGCAGGATATAATGGCCCCCTGTACGTCGAAATTTGTCCGCGCTCATTCTCAGTGGTTGCCCGAATGGGCCAAATGCTGAACCAAATTATTTTCCGAGTCGGGAAAACCACATTGACAGACGCCGAACTGCAAGGATTGCATAACGCGACCCCTATAGTTTCGGGTCAGCCCGTCATATCGGATGGTTTGGGCTTTTCAGTGGATCTCGAGCCAAAAAGCGGCACGCTCGTCGGATATCGTGCGAAACCACATACTGGTGTGATCGACCTTTCTTTCTTGGACCATTACAATCCCTCTGAGTACTGGGAAGAAGTTCATAGCAAAGACGGTTGGATCATATTGGACCCTGGGGCATTTTACATTCTTGTCAGTCGGGAATCGATAGTAATTCCCCCGATGTTTGCGGCAGAAATGGCGCCGTATATCGCCATGGTTGGTGAATTTCGCGTGCATTACGCAGGCTTTTTCGATCCAGGGTTTGGATATGCAGAGGCAGGCGGGACTGGATCACGCGGTGTGCTCGAAGTGCGTTGCCACGAGGCGCCTTTCGTTCTGGAACACGGACAAGTGGTGGGGCGTCTTATCTATGAACATATGGCCGCCATGCCGAACGCGTTGTATGGCCGCGAAATCAAGTCAAATTACCAAGGACAGGGCTTAAAGTTGTCCAAGCATTTCGCAAAAAATTAACAACTACTTATGCTGCGCTTTTCGCGTTTGGAAAAACGGTTTCGACGCGGTTGCGTCCTTTTGTTTTTGCTTCATATAGCGCCAGATCGGCACGTTTGATTGATTCTTCATATCCGCAGTCGCCATTTTTGAAAAACGCGACGCCAATTGAAGCTGTTACGTTCTTTTTCGACTTTTTAGTGCGTATACCTTCAAAGGTCATGCTCGCAACAGCTTTACGCATGCGTTCTGCCAACGCAATTGCTCTGATTTTATCAACGTCTTGCAAAAGCACTATAAACTCTTCTCCGCCCCAGCGCCCTAATGAGTCGCCACTTCGCAAACATGGACGTAGTCTTTTGGAAACGCCTGTCAGCACGCGATCACCTTGATCGTGTCCGAACTCATCATTGATCTTTTTGAAGTGGTCTAGGTCCATCATCATTACGCATTGCGAGGTGCCGAATCTATGGAATGCTGCCCATCTTTTTTCCAATTCAAAAGTTATGCCATTGCGATTTAAGAGCTTTGTTAGATGGTCCGTGCTAGCCATTTCCATCAACTCCCGAGACAATTCCCGACGAGCACGGTCTACCCGTTCATGAAAAAGCCCTGATGCAACCGCGACCAGTGTAATACTTAAGATCGTAGCCCCGACAATCAGTGCTTCGGCGGGGATCACACGTTCTGGAACGCCAATCCAACGATATAAGAGCAGACCGCCGAACCAAGGCACAATGCTCCCCACTGCAATTGCATTGCGCGTTCTTTCACCGACGGGCCCAGCCAACATGATGACTCGCATCATAGGACGCCGCGCATAAAGCGTCAGAACGGACAACGTTAAGGGGACCAAAGCAACGAGTGTCGCAACCGCCATTTGTCCCTCAAATAAGACATGACCGTAGCTAAAAGCGAGGAACGAGCTGCCAATGAAGGACGCTGCGCTAAAGGCACAAAGTAAGCCAAGATTGGCGTTCTTTCTTTAAAGCAATACCGCCGCATGGAGCAACGCCAGACTAATACCTGTGTCTGTTCCCATTTGCCCCCATGATGATAGGCTTATACTGCTCGGCAGAGGGACAGAAACTATGTTTTGTATCAATACTTTCGCACAAATTAAGGAAAGTACGCATCCCAGAATAATGTTGCGCATCACTGGAATTGGTCGGAAACCCTTTTGACCACGCACGAAAGTCGCGAGAAGTAGAATAGCAAGACCAGTTAACGGGTGAGTTGATGCCCCATACGAGGACGGCCGGAACAGAAAATCCACACCCGCAGTGTTTTGTAGAACACCCAAAATTCCTAACAAAATCGCAGTTGTAGCAAGAGGTTTTCGCAATACAAACGCCATCAATACATAACGGCATCGTGATTTAACTGTATCGTGCGGGTCTGAAATCATGGCTAACGGTCCGAAACTAGAAGACACCGTTACCGCTAAATCGCTGAAGCAAACGAATTGTTAAAAAGCTCGATTTTCTATAAAATTCTAATCATCTTCGAACAAATCAACCTGATCATCATCTTCGTCTTCGTCGGTCTCAACCACGGTTTCTGGTCGTGGTCGGTTCTCTAACAAACCTGCCGCTCTTAGTTCCTTGAGACCAGGCAGGTCGCGTGCATTCTCCAAACCAAAGTGGTCAAGGAACCCTTGTGTTACAACAAAAGTAACAGGCCGACCTGGTGTCATTCGTCTGCGCCCTATACGCACCCACTCAAGCTCGATCAATTGGTCTACGGTACCCCGACTGACTGATACGCCGCGAATTTCTTCAATCTCGGCGCGTGTCACGGGCTGATGATAGGCCACAATCGCCAAGGTCTCGATGGCTGCACGAGACAACTTGCGTGTCTCTATCGTTTCTTTTTGCATCAAAAACCCAAGGTCACCAGCTGTTCGAAACGCCCATGCATCTCCGATCTTGACCAGGTTTACGCCACGACCCTCGTAACGTTTGCGCACGTATGCCAAAGCCTCGGCAGGATCACAGCCATGGGGCATACGGCCAGTCAACTCTAGCACCGAAACTGGGTCCGCGGTTGCAAACAGGATGGCTTCGACCATACGTTCTTGTTCGGCCATCGGCGGCGCTTCAAAAAGACTATCATTATTGGACTTAGCCATCGCGAGGCTCCCTTTTACGAATTTGTATCGGAGCAAAAGTTTCGCCTTGGCGGATATCAATCTTGCCTTCTTTCGCCAGTTCGAGTGACGCAGCAAAGGTCGCGGCAGTCGCAGAGCGGCGCTTTACAGGGTCAACGTCCCATCCTTCTGGGAGATAACTGGCAATATCAGTCCAATCCCCTGCAAAGCCTATGAGATGCCTCATGCGGGCAAGGCTCTCTTCCATTGTCATGACAGAGTCGCGGTCAAGAACAAACGGTCTAAAATCATCCTTGGTTCTGATCCGCGCATAGCCTTGCATCAAGTCAAGCAATGTTGCGGTGTACGTCACACGGCGAACCCGCTGCACGTCCTCGGTAATACCACGCGCAAAAAAGTCCCGCCCTAATTGATCCCGCGCCATCAGCTTTGCGGCCGCATTGCGCATCGCCTCTAGCCGCTCCAATTGGAAAGCAAGATGCGCCGCCAATTCTTCGCCAGAAGGTCCTTCTTCCGTTGGATCAGGAGGCAACAGAAGCCGCGACTTCAGAAACGCGAGCCACGCCGCCATGACCAAATAATCAGCCGCTAATTCAAGCCGAAGCTTTTTAGCTTGCTCGACAAAAGCAAGATATTGCTGCGCGAGTTCAAGGATAGAAATTTGGCGCAGATCAACCTTTTGGGTGCGCGACAAAGTCAATAAAAGGTCAAGCGGGCCTTCAAAGGCACCTACGTCGACGATCAATGCCTCGGCAGCTTGCCGCTCGGCGACCGTTTGAACGTCCTCTTGAAAAATGCTATCTGTCACAGGACCCTAACGCCAAAAGCGCTTCAAGTTCCGCAATCAGGGCCAAAATGTCAATATTTTCGGGCGTTTTACGTTGAGCCAAGGCACGATCAGCGCGGATAACAGCCGTGGGGGTCATCTCGCCTGCCGCAGACGCAACCAAAGCCATCTCGTGAGCCTTACCATTGCAGTGCAACGCAATATCGCACCCAGCGGCAATCAAGGCCGCGGCGCGTTGGTCGATTGTTCCAGACAGCGCCTCCATCGATATATCATCTGACATAATTAATCCATCGAAGCCAATATCTTCACGGATCACTTCGATCATTTTTGATGATGTCGTCGCAGGATTCAAAGGATCGATGCCCGCAAAAACGATATGAGCGGTCATGCCCATTGCAATGTCGTTAAGCGCCCTAAATGGGGCAAAGTCGTGTTTTTCCAATGCACTACGCGGCACAGTTACGGTCGGCAAATCCATATGACTGTCGACCGACGCACGACCATATCCCGGGATGTGCTTGAGAACTGGAAGGACGCCGCCCGCCAAGAACGCGTCAGCGCAGACACGCGCAGCGGCAACGACCGTTTCGAGATCGTTCCCATATAGGCGGTTGCGTAAAACGGGATGAGTTTCATCTTCAACCAAATCAGCCAAGGGCGCACAGTTCACGTCAATCCCGACGTCATGGAGTTCCTGAGCGATTAATCTATTGCGTATCCATTGTGCGCGCATCGGGTTAGATGCTTTTTCCATCTGCTCGAGTGCGGGTAAGTACTCACGCCAGTGCGGACGACGCATGCGCTGCACGCGTCCCCCCTCTTGATCGATCAACACCGGAGCATCGCGGCCCACGGCGTCGCGCAGATCCGACGTTAATCTGCGCAATTGGTCGGGAGTGTCGACATTACGTGCAAAAACGATGAAACCAAATGGATCCACATCGCGAAAAAACGATTTTTCCCAACCAGTTACGACGTGACCTTCCGATCCTAGAATCGTAGCATTACAAACCATTTAGCGAACCACAACAGGGATACAATCAACGTTCTCTGCAACCATAGTGGCACAGAAACGACGGGCATCGTTCAATTCAGCAAAGCCCTGAGCGCGCAATCGGTAAAAGTCCTTGCCGCCTGATGTCGCGGATTGAATAACCCGAGACTTTCCGCTCATGACATCGCCAAAGCGCCCCGTGAGACGGTCCCACTCGGCGGCGGCAACTGCAACTGATGGAAAGGCGCCGAGCTGCACAAGCTTCGTCCCCACAGCAAATTCTTCAGTTTTCACGGCATCTGAAACGATTGGAACAGCAACCGCGGCTGCTAAAGCGGCCTCAACTCCCGTAGCGCTCAATGACTTTGGCCGCGCGGTAGGACGCAACGAAACAGAGACGCCCGCCACACTTGACGCAATGTGCGGCACAACTTGCCCTGCTACCGATAGCGTTGGCTCGATTGTTTCGCCATCCGCCAAATCTGAAAGCGGCTTAGCACCGGCTGCGATTTGGTCCGCAAGGGCGAGAATATCATTCGTTGTCAGCGGTGCATCGACAAGTTGCTCAGCGTTCAGCGCGACAGGCACTTGCACCTCAGATGGACTGGCTTGCGGCACCTCATCAAGCGCAATCATTTCCTCAGCTTCCGCCATCGGTTGGGCTTCTAGGTCTTCCTCGGACAAACCCGCCATTGTTGGTGCCAATGCTACGCTATCCTCGGGGCCCGCGGCCTCGCCTACGGCTGCAACTTCGTTAACGGACAAACCAGTATGCAACGACACTTCACCGCCTGGGTTTTCAGGAAGGACGCGCATTTCACCGCTTATTGCCCGCACAACGGGAATGCCCGAAACATCACGCACAACCAGCTTGTACCCCCAAACGCCGACACCGACGATAAGAGCGCAAGATAATGCTGCACCTGCATAATTTACCAAAGCACCAGCGCGCGCTGCGCCTGACACGGGGGCATGCCCCTGATCATATACTGCCATTTTCGCCTCACTGCTCGGTCACTGCTAACCAAGTGGGTTGCCTCAAAACACTCCCAGAGGCGGTACGCTTTAGCGCATCTCTTCCGCTGGGGTTACACCAAGAATACCAAGACCTGCGGCAATAACAACCGAAACGGCGCGAATGAGGGCGATTTTCGCTTGTGTTGTGTCATTGTCACCGTCCTGTAAGAAACGTAAACTCAGATCGTCGTTGCCGCGGTTCCAAAGTCCATGCAAATCAGACGCCAAGTCATAAAGGTAGAACGCTATCCGGTGCGGCTCGTGGCCCTTTGCAGCTATTTCGACCAAACGCGGCCATTCAGCCAGTTTTTTGGCGACCGCGAGTTCAGCTTCATGTGATGCTTTGGTTAAATCAGCCCCAGCCAGCGCTGTGTCGGACACATCTACGCCGGCTTCAACAGCCTTACGCATCACCGATTTCACCCGCGCATGGGCGTACTGCACATAGAAGACAGGGTTATCTTTTGACTGCTCGGTTACTTTATCAAAGTCAAAATCAAGCGGTGCATCGTTCTTGCGGGTGAGCATGTGGAAACGGGTCACGTCTTTGCCCACGGCGTCGACGACATCGCGCAGGGTAACGAACGTCCCTGCCCGTTTGGACATCTTGAACGGTTCACCATTCTTATAAAGTTTAACAAGCTGCGTCAGCTTTACATCCAATGGAACTTTGCCATCAGAGAGCGCAGAAACTGCTGCTTTCATCCGCTTAACATAGCCGCCATGATCCGCGCCAAAGACATCGATCAATTGATCGAAGCCGCGCTGCACTTTGTCATAGTGATACGCGATATCAGGGGCAAAATAGGTCCATGCGCCATCCGACTTCTGCACAGGCCGATCAACATCGTCGCCATGAGCAGTCGAGCGGAACAGAGTCTGCTCCCGCGGCTCCCAATCATCGGGTAATTTACCTTTAGGTGGCTCAAGCGTGCCGCGATAGATTAGCCCTTTTGCGTCCAGCTCGGAAATGGCTTTCTCGATTAGACCTGTGCCATACAATGATTTTTCAGAGTAAAAGTTGTCCATGACAACGCCCAACTGAGCGAGGTCGGCACGGATAAGATCCATCATCTTTTCCGTCCCAAACAGGCGGACTTCTTGTAACCAGTCCTCTTCTGGGGATTCCAGATATTTGTCACCAACCTGCGCCTTTAGCTCCTCACCTACTTCGATCAGATAATCACCAGGATAGCTGCCCTCGGGCCAGTCGACGCTAAGATCATGAGCTTCTTGGTAGCGCAGATAAACAGAACGTGCCAAAACATCTACCTGCGCGCCACCATCGTTGATGTAGTATTCGCGGGTGACATTATAGCCTGCGTAGTCCAATAGGCTAGCAAGTGCATCGCCAAACACTGCGCCGCGGGTATGCCCGACATGAAGCGGGCCAGTGGGGTTAGCAGAAACATATTCGACCATCATCTTTTGGTTCGCACCAAGCGTGGATTTGCCGTAAGTCGGATCCGTCAACACCGCCTTGACGACCCCCTGCCAGACACGTGCATCAAGGCGTAAGTTCAAGAAACCCGGACCTGCAACTTCGGCCAAGTCGATCCGTGGATCATTCAGTAATTTCGCAGACAAGGCATCTGCAATTGCACGCGGGTTCATCTTTGCAGGTTTTGCCAAGACCATTGCAGCATTTGTTGCCATATCACCATGGGCGGCATCGCGCGGAGGTTCGACGGTGACAGCGCCCATCGACAGACCTTCTGGCAGTACACCTTCAGCGACCAAACCATCTAGGCAGGTGATCACAAGGCCACGGATATCAGCAAACAGGTTCATCTTAGGTCGTCCTTTGGGTCTATGTCAGCGCGGTTTAGCACGGATACCGCGCGGGTCAATGTCAGGTCGCAGCAGGCGGCTGGATGTTACTATCTTCAGGCTCGTCACTTGGTGGACGAAGCGCGATTATCCGTACCTCAGGGGCACCTTTAACATCTTCGTCTTTCCGGATCAGCTTTATCTCACCAGCAGCTGAGATACGAGCAACCAGTTTGCTTTGATCGCGTGTTGCGCGCCATTGTTCAAATGTAAACTCCTCGGTCAAACGTGTGATCCGAAAAGTCCATCCTTCCGCCATAAGTCGGTTCATACCCGCATGAGTTTCCTCTGGGCCGAACTTCCGTCCCCCCAACGTGCGCGGCAATTGGTGACGCGCACTTTCAGTTTTTTCCCGCATAACTTGAAAGACGTTATCGCGTCCAAATTCTGGGGCCAGATCGGTCGCTACCAGCGTATTATAGGCATCGTTGCTTGTCGCAGCGACCAAGGTCGCATAACTGACAAGCTCGACACGTTGTTCGGCGGCTTCGGATAGAATATCTCCAGAGAACGTCTCGATACCAGCGGTTCGCGCTGGACGTAAATTTCCAAAATTCGGGTCGGTCATCAGAACTGGAATTTCCGCCTTTTTCAGCGCCTCTGCAAAGCGCGTTGTCCAAGGCGAGCCGCCAATTATGACAACACCGGGCGTGTCCGCCCCCGTCAGCCCCAGGAAACGCGCAAACGGTGCCAGCGTGAAACCGTGCAAAACCACGGTGACAGCAACCAAGACAAATGCCAACGGGGCAATCAAGGCCGCATCTTCAAATCCAAGCGCCAAAAGGCGTTCGCCAAACAGCCCTGCCACCGCAACCAGAACAACGCCGCGTGGACCGGTGAATGCGACTAATAACTGCTCTCGGAACGGAATGCCTGACCCTAGCAATGAAATTAACACCGTAAACGGGCGCGCAACCAAGATAACGATTGCCACAAATAAACCTGCCCGAATGTCGAGCTTTTGCAGGGCCCCAAAATCTAGGCTTGCAGCCAATAGTATAAACACCCCAGAGACCAACAAGACGGTCGCATGTTCCTTGAAGCGGCGCAGTTCTTCGTAACTTGGCAAATTAGAGTTTGCGATTACAATCCCCATGATCGTCACTGCCAAAAGCCCGCTCTCGTGCAACACATTGTCGGATACTGCAAAAATCGCCAAAAGCAGTGAAAACAACACGGGCACCTTCATGAACTCAGGGACCCAGCCACGCTTGAACGACTTCGCCAGACCATAGCCTGCAGCCCAGCCAAGCGCAGTCGCAAAGCCGATCCCAATCAACAGGTCCGACACGGCATAACCGACTGTCGTTGTGGTGTTCAAGACGAGAACAACCTCAAATGCCAAGACCGCGGCCAAAGCCCCAATCGGATCGTTTATGATCGCTTCCCATTGTAGCAAGGCTGCGGGTCTACGCGACAGACGCGCGGTGCGCAAAAGCGGGGCAATCACAGTCGGGCCAGTCACGATCATAATGCCACCGAAAACAGTTGCGCTTTCCCAAGACAGCCCTGCCCCATAGCGTAATGCCAAGGTCGAGGTCAGCCATCCGAGCGGAGCACCGATGAACACCAATCGACGCACGCCTTTCACTGCATCCTGAAGTGAATGAAAGTTAAGCGTCAGACCGCCTTCAAATAAAATAATTGCGACAGCGATTGAGATAATTGGTCCCATAAGCGGACCAATATCGCGAGCAGGATTAAAGACCCCTAGGACCGGCCCGACAATAATTCCTGCGAATAACATCAATACGATTGCAGGCATACGAAGCCGCCATGCCGCCCACTGAGAACCGACGCCCAATGCGCCAACCAATGCGAATGCCATAACTGGTGCCATCGCGTCTGCTGCGGTCTCAACTGCCATCGATTACTCCTGCGGGGATTTCTTCTCCGCCAATTAGTCGTTTGTGTTCTTGGATCGCAAACCGATCCGTCATTCCTGCAATATAGTCCGCAACGATCCTCGCCAACGCGGTTTTGTCCGGTGCATCGGCGACATCTTTACGCCATTGCTTGGGTAGCTCATCGGTGTTTTCCATAAAGAATGGAAACAGGTCATTAATCATTTGCGTGACAACGACGCGCATTTCTACAACCGCAGGCGCGCGATACATCCGCTCAAACAGGAATTTCCGGATAACTTTCAGATCCGTCCAAAGCTCCGGTGAAAATTGCACCATCATGCGCCCAGCATGGCGAATGTCGTGTACGGTTTGTGGATTAAATTCCGTCAGATTACGACTGCTAACCGTAATCACATCCTCAACAAGCACACCAAAGAAGCGACGCAGAGCCTCGTGCCGGCGCCGGTAATAATTCAAATCAGGGTATTTTGCATCTACACGCGCAAAGCAATCGCGCAGAATTGGCAATTCTGCCAGCTCATCAGTACTAAAAAGTTCGGCTCGCAATCCGTCATGCAAGTCGTGGTTATTGTAAGCAATATCATCCGCCAAGGCAGCAGCCTGCGCCTCGGCACTTGCATGGGTATGCAATTCGAGGTCATGGCGATCGTTATAATCCGTCAACGCCCATGGGATGTCGCCCGTAACGGGACCGTTATGCTTAGCAATACCTTCCAGCGTTTCCCACGTCAGGTTTAACCCGTCCCACTCGGCGTAATGACGCTCTAGATCGGTCACGATTCGCAGCGCTTGCGCGTTATGATCAAACCCGCCGTAGGGCGTCATCAGCGCATCCAACGCTTCTTCACCTGTGTGGCCAAAGGGTGTATGCCCCAGATCATGGGCCAATGCCACCGCTTCGGTGAGCTCCACATTCAACCCCAGAGCGGCTGCGACTGTTCGCGCAACCTGCGCAACTTCGATAGAATGGGTTAGACGTGTTCGAAAATAATCGCCCTCATGTTCGATAAACACTTGGGTTTTATGTTTTAGCCGACGAAACGCGCTGGCATGGATAATGCGGTCGCGGTCGCGCTGAAATGGAGAGCGAAAATAGCTCTCTTCCTCTGGATACAGACGACCACGCGCATTGGCGGGTTTCGTCGCATAGGGGGCTGTCATGTCAAAATGCCCTTTTTTGCCTGTCTTGTCGTGCTTGCCTCAGATACCTATATTGTAATTGTAATCAAACTGTAAGGCTCGCAACCATGCTGACGCTTCCCCCGACTGTGACATCTCGTGCTTTTGAACGGCTGGCCGAAATCGGCGCGGCCGCGCAGGGCAAATCACTGCGTGTGGCCGTCGAAGGCGGCGGATGCTCTGGCTTCCAGTATGAAATTGATTTGGATGAACCTAAAGACGGTGATTTGATCTTAGAGGGTGCGGGCGAAAAAGTGTTGATCGACGCAGTGTCCCTGCCGTTTCTCGCATCAGCGACCATCGACTTTAGCGAGGAATTGATCGGCGCTCGGTTTGTGATTAACAATCCGAACGCCAGTAGCTCATGTGGATGCGGGACATCGTTCTCGATGTAATTAAAGCTTCGCTGCCGTACGGAACGATACCAAGCGGCGCGACTTTTCGTCCCAAAGATCAAGGCTCGCGCACTTGAAGCTTTCCCACATTGTCATACGGCTTTGCTCGACCAATTCGCTATGGTCACGCAGAACCTCTGGAAGCCGGTAAAACGGTATCCTTGAGTACAAGTGATGAACATGGTGAATGCCGATGTTGCCAGTCAACCAACGCAAAACAACTGGAAGGTCATAGTGCGAAGACCCTTGAAGGGCAGCCTCGTGTAGATCCCATTCTTCATGGTGGTCCCAAACGGTTTGTTCAAATTGATGTTGGACGTAGAATAGCCATACCCCGACAGATGCTGCGACGATGGTGGTTGGCAAGAACACCAAGAAAACAGCCCCTAGACCCAAGAACCAGTAGATCGTGAACAAGGCTGCCGCGGTCGCAAGATTGGAGCCCATAGAGCTGATCCAATACTTTGAGCCTGATTTCATCAGGCCAAGTGGCAATCGATTTTGCAGCAAAAAGAGGTATGATGGACCAAGTACAAACATCGTCAAAGGATGGCGGTAAGCGCGATATTTGACCCGCCCCCAGAAACCACGTGCGCGGAATTCATCAACAGTTAACGTCATAACATCACCAATTCCACGGTGATCTAGATTGCCATGGTGACCGTGATGTATCGCATGTGTCCGTTTCCAAACATCATAAGGGGTCAGCGTAAGGACGCCCAAAGCACGCCCAATCCAATCAGATAGCGTCCGATTGGCCAGAAATGACGCGTGACCACAGTCATGCTGGATAATAAACAAGCGTAGTAGAAACGCCCCGTTCATCGCCGAAATCAAAAAAGCCGCGATATAGCTGTATTGCAATGCCCAACAGGCTGCGACCCACAGTGCAAAAAACGGAATGACCGTCACTGCAAGTTCGAAACTAGACCGCCACGTACTCGGGTTCCGGTATTGCGCTAAAACGACCATCCATTCACGGGCAGTCTTTTCGGCTTGTTCAGTCAAAGGGGTCATTAGCATGTAGGTTCGCTCGCAGTATTGTTTTGCACGTCGATAAAGCAGAAATTGATTGACGCAAGGTTTATTTCACCAAATCTACAGCACATCATCTTGTAGGGCTCTCTTGCACGAAACCCAACATTGGGTCAAAACGATGTCAACTAAGGGGGCGCCATGAAAATCGCGACATTTAATATCAACGGTGTAAAAGCACGCATTGAAGCACTGACGACGTGGCTACAAGACAGCGCACCGGATGTCGCCGTGCTACAAGAAATCAAATCAGTCGATGAAGGATTTCCACGCCAAGCAATTGAAGATCTTGGATATAATGTCGAAACCCATGGACAAAAGGGTTTCAACGGCGTCGCCATCCTTTCAAAATTCCCGCTTGAAGACGTCACGCGCGGCCTGCCAGGCGATGACAGCGACGAGCAAGCCCGCTGGATTGAAGCCACAGTGATAGGCGAAAAAGCATTGCGAATTTGTGGGCTTTACCTACCGAATGGCAATCCCGCACCCGGTCCAAAATATGACTACAAACTCGCGTGGATGGAGCGGCTTTATAGTCGTGCCAAAGCTCTTATGGAACTTGAAGAACCTGCGCTAATGTGCGGAGATTACAATATAATTCCGCAACCAGAGGACGCTGCCCGTCCGTCTGCGTGGACTGACGATGCCCTGTTTCTTCCCGAGAGCCGAGCGGCATTCCGCCGCATCGTCAATCTTGGGTTCACCGAAGCCTTTCGTGCGCGTCAAACCACCTCTGGTCATTATTCGTTCTGGGACTATCAAGCGGGTGCATGGGATCGCAATGACGGTATTCGGATCGATCATTTTTTGCTGACGCCGCAATGTGCTGATCTTTTGAACGACTGCTGGATTGAAAAAGATTTGCGAGGCCGTGAAAAGCCATCAGATCACGTCCCTGTCTGGGTTGATCTTGCGCTTTAGGCGGTCACATCATGATCGTATAGCCAGCCTAGGCGGCCAAGAAAGGCATTTGGCGCCATCGCCCCAAGCGTTTTTAACCCCATAAAGGCGACTTGCCGCTTGAACCCAGAAAGGTGATAATTTTTGGCATTCGTATTTGCTGCCTCAATGGCGCGCACGACACGGTCGCGGCGTAACCCTTGATATTTCACAAACGCGTCCCTGATAGTGGCTTTCTCATCGCAGCAACGGGCTAGAACGTAAGCATCCTCAATCGCCAAATTCGCCCCTTGTGCCAAGAACGGAAGCGTCGGATGGGCCGCATCCCCTAGCAATGCGATAGCACCTTTATGCCAGTTCTCTGCAACGGGATGGCGAAACAGCCCCCAGAGCTTTGGTTTATCAAGGCGCGCTAGGATATCGGACAGCGCGGGCGCACAATCGGCGAATACCGATTGCAGGTTTTGAGGATCATCAGCGTGATTCCACCCTTCGGCCGCCCATGTTTCACGCTCTTGCACAGCAACTACATTGAGCAGTCCATCCCGCAGTGGATAAGTGACCACATGGCGCTTCGGCGCCATCCAGATTTGGGCCTCTCCGGGGGTATCGTCGATCGGCACAACGCCACGCCACGCCACCTGCCCAGTGAACTTGGCCGCAACGGCGTCTGGATCACAGAATTGGCGGATCACAGAATGAATACCATCTGCACCAACCACAATATCGGCTTTTTGCGGGCCTTTTGACGTTTGCAGAAGTCCCTCGGGCGACACGGCAGTTACTCGCACCCCAAGCTTAATTTTTGCGCCAGCCGCCTGCGCCGCTCGGCCGAGTAAAGCCTGCAAACTGGCCCGATGGAAAAAGCGGTAGCGCGGCGATTGGGGTTTCAAATCAAAGCGTGTTACCGGATTTCCTGTCATTGCGTCAATGGGCACAACAGCATCCGCTGGAATGCTGGCTTTGGCAATTTCATTGGTTAAACCTAACGCCTGCAAAGCCCGCAATCCGTTGGGCGTAACCTGAAGCCCCGCACCAACTTCTTTGAGTTCATTGGCTTGCTCAAAAACAAAAACCTCCGCCCCATTCCGGGCGAAGGCCAGTGCAGCCGTCAAGCCGCCAATTCCTGCACCAACAATTGCAACTGTTTGGCGCGGCTTTGTCATTTAGTCGTCGCGGTGAACTTTTTCGCGGCGCTCGTGGCGCTCTTGCGCCTCAAGGCTCATCGTCGCGATCGGACGCGCATCCAAACGTTTTAGTGAAATAGGCTCGCCCGTGATAGAACAATAGCCAAATTCACCTTCGTCGATCCGACGCAATGCAGCATCAATCTTGCTGACCAATTTGCGCTGGCGGTCACGTGTGCGCAACTCTAGCGAGCGATCAGTTTCTTCGGACGCACGATCAGCAATATCTGGAATATTACGGGTCTGGTCTTTCATCCCTGCAACCGTATCACGGCTATCTTCCAGTAATTCCGCTTTCCATGTCAAAAGCTTAACCCGGAAATATTCGAGTTGGTTATCGTTCATAAACGGTTCGTTTTCAGCAGGACTATAGTCTTCTGGTAAAAATGAATCGACTTTCATTTTCGCTCCCTTACGCTTATCGGTGCCTGTCGCTTTAGCAGTCTGAGACATCATCCACCCCTTATTTTGCGCACGTTTACTCCTTCATTTCGCTCATGTCACCCCCCTGTTTTTTGGTTTCGCAAACAGTTGAAGCCCCGACAGATGCGGCATAGGTTGCGCGAGAACAAGATCAGGGAATGGACGATGCAATTCAAAGGCACCGAGACTTACGTTGCGACAGATGATTTAACGATGGCAGTCAATGCTGCGGTCACTCTCGAGCGCCCACTGCTCGTTAAAGGCGAACCTGGCACCGGCAAAACCGAACTTGCAAGACAAGTTAGTGCGTCATTGGGCTTGCCAATGATTGAATGGCACATCAAGTCCACAACCAAGGCGCAACAAGGCCTTTATGAATATGATGCTGTCAGCCGCCTGCGTGACAGCCAGTTGGGCGATGAAAAGGTCCACGATGTCGCCAACTACATCCGCAAGGGTAAGCTATGGCAGGCATTTGGTTCTGAAGGTAAAGTCGTGTTGTTGATCGACGAGATCGATAAGGCAGATATCGAATTTCCGAACGATTTGCTGCAAGAACTCGACCGTATGGAGTTTCACGTCTATGAGACAGGCGAAACGATCAAGGCTGTCCATCGTCCTGTTGTGATCATCACGTCTAACAATGAAAAAGAACTGCCCGACGCATTTTTGAGGCGCTGCTTTTTCCACTACATCAACTTTCCCGACCAAGACACGATGCGCAAGATCATCGCCGTGCATCATCCTGATATTAAAGACCAGTTACTGACAACGGCTTTGACACAGTTCTATGAAATTCGCGAAACTGCTGGCCTGAAGAAGAAACCTTCGACCTCCGAAGTTCTTGACTGGCTCAAATTGCTTTTGGCTGAAGACCTTACCCCAGAAGACCTGAAACGCGATGGGGCAAATGCGCTGCCAAAGCTTCACGGCGCGTTGCTCAAAAACGAACAGGATGTGCATCTGTTCGAGAGACTGGCGTTTATGGCGCGTTCAGGACGGTAACCCGTCGCTGAAAGCCGTGGCAATCCTACCAATTGTCAAAAATGTGCCGAACGTTGAAATAGCGAGGGTTAGCGTTTGGTGCGGCGCTTCGGAGATTTTACGCTCATTGACCGAAAGCTTGTCAGCACTTATCCAAACGGGAGGGTTAAAAGCGACCGCCGCTTGTAGGCAATGCCATGGTGAAGCTTTGATCAAATTCATCAACTGACGCCAGCTTTTTGCGGTCTGTTGGCAAAGCAACTTGGTTATCGAAACTGGAACACATTGCACGCGGCAACAAACACTCCTCCAACTATGCTGGTTCAAATCGGGCGGAAAATAACTGGTCGTTATATGGGTTAACCGATTGCAGGTATCATAAAAAGTGTTGGCGTCAGAAGTGACCAAGCGCGGATCAGGTTGACTGTCCGTTTTGATACGCCTGTCAACGTCAGCAAGTTCGAAGGTATGGTGGTCGAACGACGGCAAGTCACTGCGACTCTCAACCGCGACGGGCAAACTACCGAAAAGATCTCGGACGGCACACCTCACATGGCATTAAATCTGCGTTAGAATTAGGGGGGCGCTATATCTAGTTGCGCCTCTCAGCCTCACCACTAAAGACTTGAGTCTTTCGTGCAACGCAGCAGCGCAATGTAACAGAAACAAACGCTTTTTCAGTGCAATGCTACCTTAAAATACGGTTAATCCGACTGTTCCCAACGCGTTTTCTTGTAATAGCCTTAATCGCGTCAAAGAGGAGCCGCAGTTCAATGGCAGGTTGATCTGACGTAATTGAGGAGTAGCAGGTTTGACCAAGGCAAAAATGCCGGTCGAAATCCGTCCGTTGCAGGCAGCTGATTTTGCGGCCTGGCAAGGACTGTGGGCCGAATATCTAGCGTTCTATGGCACGTCTGTGCCTGAGGCCGTTTTTATGTCGACTTTTGAGCGTTTGCTCGGGGATGACCAACAAGACTTTAACTCGCTCTTAGCGGTGCAAGATGGAATACCTGTTGGTTTGGTCCACTTCTTGTTTCACCGCCACTGCTGGCGCGTTGAAAACGTCTGCTACTTGCAAGACCTATATGCCAGCCCTAATGTGCGCGGAACTGGCGTGGGTCGCCAATTGATCGAAGCTGTTTATGCCGCCGCTGATCAATCTGACATTCAGAACGTCTATTGGCTTACACAAGACGATAATCATGCAGGGCGTCAACTGTACGACCGCGTCGGCACACTCACGAATTTCATCAAATACCAGAGGCCTGCGGCATGACCCGGCTTGCAGCTTTCGCCCTATCCTTCATGGCCTCGTGCGCGCCCGTCTCACACGAGGCCCCGCCAAGTCGTGCTGCAGGTTTCGCCCAAACGCTTCCGCCTATGCGGGTTTTTAACACAAGTTATGTCGTGCCTGCCACGCGGCCCAACACAGAAATTGCGCAGGACTTTCTTGACCTTTCATTCCGCATGGAAAGTGGGCGTAGCGTTGCCAAGATGACCCGTTTTGAGGGACCAATCACCGTCCGAGCGACAGGTGCGACCAACCCGACAATGCTCAGCGACCTCGAAGATCTTCTTGAGCGTCTGCGTACCGAGGCCAGTATTGATATCCGTATGGTCCCCGCAAACGAACAAGCGGCAATCACCGTGGAGGCTATCCCGCGAGCGGTCCTTTCAGCAGCGGTACCAAAGGCCGCATGTTTTGTCGTGCCGCGTCTTACTAGCTGGTCAGAATTCAAGATTGCGCGCCGCATGCCGCAAGTAGACTGGACAACGCTGACACGTCGCGATCGCGCCGCGATCTTTGTGCCTGCCGACGTAGCCCCCCAAGAAGCCCGCGATTGTCTGCACGAAGAACTGGCTCAAGCTCTTGGTCCCCTTAACGACCTTTACCGCCTACCCGACAGTGTCTTTAACGACGACAACATTCATGCCGTGTTGACGGGTTTTGACATGCTCATTCTGCGTGCCTTTTATGCACCTGAGTTGCAAAATGGCATGAGCCGTGGCGAAGCGGCCACGCGCATCCCAGCAATCCTCGCTCGGCTCAATCCAGCTGGTGAACGCTATGCCGGCGCACCTCTGAACGATACCTCCCGCGATTGGATCGAGGCGATGGAAACCGCCTTAACAAATGGAAATGCCCCAGCCCATAGACGGGCTGCTGCACAAAAAGCAATCGCCCTTAGCACCGCATTTGGCTGGTCTGGTGCGCGGGCTGGGTTTGCGCAATATGCGTATGGGCGCCTGCAAGTGGGGAACGATCCTAACGCCGCACTTGCCTCGTTCAACGCCGCCGAGACAACCTACCGCGAAAGCAACACAACCCAAATTCACGCTGCACATATCGCCGTACAACAAGCGGCTTTTGCACTGGCCGCGGGCGACGCAGACCGTACGATCGCCCTTAGCGACCGTTGGGCAGATGTTGCCGCCCGCCATCAAAACGCTGCATTGCTCGCCACTCTCTTGATGTTCAAGGCCGCGGCTTTGGAAATGCGCGGCGATCTGGCGCAGGCAGAAAGCCTACGTCTGGACAGTTTGGGCTGGGCGCGATACGGGTTTGGTTCGGAATCCAACGTGCAAGCGCGACTGAATGAAATTGCCGCGCTTCGCCCATATTAGAAAGCCGCTCTTATGATCTATCCCCTCGCAGGTTTGTTGTTTGGGGCGTTGTTTGGGGCCTTGCGCGCCAAGCGACGTGGTGGAGCAATATTTGACCTTCTGCAATGGGGCGCTGTCTTTGCCATGTTATTCGGCTTGATTGGCCTGTTTATTCTGGTCTTCATCGAACGCGCTGCCATCTAAGCGGATGTTCTTGCCCTTCTTTGACAATTTGCGCAACGCTGGGGTACCTGTGTCACTGCGCGAGTTTTTGGCTTTTCTGGAAGGCATGAAAGCGGGCCTTGCCACCTACGACATTGACGCTTTTTACTATCTTAGCCGCACTGTGATGGTTAAGGACGAGCGGCATCTTGACCGCTTTGACCGCGCCTTTGCTGCGACCTTTTCAGGCCTCGAGGCAATCCCGCCGCAAGCCGTGATGGACGCCGTCGATATCCCTGACGAATGGATCAAAAAGCTGGCTGAAAAGCACCTAAGCGCCGAGGAAAAGGCCGAAATCGAGGCCTTAGGTGGCTTTGATAAGCTTATGGAAACGCTTAAGAAACGCCTTGAGGAACAAAAAGGGCGTCACCAGGGCGGCAACAAATGGGTTGGCACGGCTGGCACGTCCCCGTTTGGCGCCTACGGCTACAACCCTGAAGGCATCCGCATCGGTCAAAACGAAAGCCGCCATCAGCGTGCAGTGAAGGTATGGGACAAACGCGAATTTCGTAACTTAGATGACTCTATCGAACTGGGCACGCGCAACATCAAAGTGGCCCTCAAGCGCCTGCGTAAATGGGCGCGCGACGGGGCCGCCGAAGAGCTCGACCTCAATGAAACGATCCGTAAAACGGCGGAAAATGGGTACCTCGACGTTAAAACACGACCAGAGCGGCGCAATGCCGTTAAAGTATTGTTGTTTTTGGACGTCGGAGGTTCGATGGACCCGCACATCAAAGTCGTGGAAGAGCTGTTCTCGGCAGCTAAATCCGAATTCAAACATATGGAACACTTCTATTTCCATAACTGCCTGTATGAGGGCGTCTGGCGGGACAACCGCCGCCGCTGGGACGCGCAAATCTCGACGGCTCAGATATTGCGCACCTACGGCAAAGACTACAAATGCATCTTTGTGGGCGATGCCTCGATGTCCCCTTACGAGATCGCCTACGTCGGCGGCGCGAACGAGCATTATAACGCGGAATCGGGTGAAACTTGGCTGATCCGCGCCCGCGACCAATGGCCCAACCACCTGTGGATCAACCCGCTCGAAGAGCGCTATTGGCCTTACACACAATCAATCGCGATGATTAAAACGATTTTCGGGGCAGACCGCATGGTTCCGATGACGCTGTCTGGTATTGAACGTGGGATGAAAGCACTGACGTGATAGACCGCATTAAACACCTTTGGGCGCACCACCGTATCCTTTTAACGGTATTTCTCGCTGTCCTTGTCGTTGTTGGGTTTTTCGGGATCAAGACGTATTCGGCGATGATCTATTGGCAAGACCCCGCACATCAAAACCAAGAAATCGAACCTTGGATGACCCCGCGCTATATCTCTCGGTCCTACAGATTGCCGCCTGAAATCCTCGGCCCCGTCCTATTCCTCGAAGAGGATATGCCGATACGCCGCATTTCAATCGGAAGAATTGCAGCTGACAATAATCTGACAATGGAAGAGTTACAGACCCGCATCGACGAGGCAGCAGCCGCATGGTGGGCAGAGCTGGCACGTAATAAACCATGAGCGACCTTCTTCTCGCCCTCGTTGCCGATTACGGCGTACCAATCGTTTTTTGCGTAACCTTCCTCAGCTGCCTCGCGCTGCCGGTCCCATCGTCACTTTTGATGCTGGCCTCGGGCGGTTTTGCGGCGACTGGTGATCTATATCTTACATCCGTTTTTGCAGCCGCTTTTACGGGGGCCGTATTAGGCGACAACATGGGGTATTGGATTGCGCGTGGCTTAGGTGACAAGATGCTCGTTTGGTTCGAAAAACGTCCGAAACGGTCCGCGCTCAAACGCAAATCAGAGGTCTTTATGAACAAATGGGGCGGATCGTCAGTATTTTTTTCTTGCTGGCTCGTGGCTCCTCTGGGCCCCTACGTGAATTACGTCTCAGGGATCACTAAATTCAAATGGACCCGCTTTGTGGTTTGGGGAATCCTCGGTGAAATCGTTTGGGTTACCCTTTATGTTGGGCTCGGATACACGTTTGCGGACAACATTACGTCGATTGCAGGTGTCCTTGGCAATGCCAGCGGGTTTCTGACAGCCATCGGCGTGGCGGTTGGTTTGGGCCTTTGGTTATGGAAAGTCAGCAAGCCACGGCTCGACAAACGCAGGGCGCGCCCCCATATCTAAAATATGATGAAATTCACACCAATTCTGCTTGCTTTGATCTATGGGATCGCCATGTACCGCTTCTCGGTCTGGCGGACCTCTAAAGAGCTTGACGAAAAATCGACCGAGCTTGCCGA
This sequence comes from Loktanella sp., assembly GCA_024686085.1. GTDB lineage: Bacteria > Pseudomonadota > Alphaproteobacteria > Rhodobacterales > Rhodobacteraceae > Yoonia. The sequence goes on along the minus strand of JAIBDT010000001.1, from coordinate 74,456 downwards.
TCCGATCCTCAGATCGCTAACCGAGGATATGGCGAAAGCATTAGATATCCCCCGTATCAAAGTGCACATCTACGAAATTGAACCTGTGAACGGGCTTGCTGCACCTGATGGACGCATCTTCATCACGCGTGGTTTCTTTAACAAATATCGTGCTGGCGAAGTCACCGCAGCTGAATTGGCATCGGTGATTGCCCACGAATTAGGCCACGTGGCTTTGGGGCATTCGCGGCGGCGTATGATTGACTTTTCGGGTCAAAACGCGATGCGCACGGCGCTTGCCATGATACTCAACCGCTTTCTGCCCGGTGTAGGTATGTTCATCGCCAACGCGCTGATGTCATTGCTGGCAGCAAAGCTGTCGCGCAATGATGAGTATGAGGCTGATGCCTATGCGTCTGCTCTGCTCGTCAAATCTGGCATTGGCACTACGCCGCAAATCTCGCTATTTCACAAATTGGATAAGCTAACGGGCGCGCGCGGCGCTGCGACACCTGCATGGATCCTTAGCCATCCCGTAACTGCGGACCGGATCAAAGCAATCGAGACCAATGCAGAACAGTGGTTAGGCTAAGGTCTTTCCAAAGCGCGGCAACCGCGCCTTTTTCATTAGATTTCTCATCGTCCAATCAACGCCAGACATCTCGCGGGCGGTCGCAAGAATTGTCTCGGCAACGCCGCGCATGCCATCTGGGCTTTCGTCAAACATGCGACAGCAAAACCCATCAGGATCATACCGTGCGAGGCCTTCTTCAGATAAGGTATCGCGTGGAAAATCTTTTGCGTTCATCGTCAAAATTCCGTCACAAGACCCCGACACAGCCGCCGCAAGCACGTGAATATCATCCGCATCAGGCAACCAAAGCCGCGGCATTTGTCTGTGATGCACTGGAACGATCGCACGAGGAAATTGAACGCCAAGAATGGCGATCTCGCCACGTGCAAATACTTCTGCCTCTGGCCCAAGCTTCACCGTCGCCCGCGCCCATTCCTCTAGTATGCGGTCCGACCAGCGGGGCTCAAACAGCCCCAGCTTGGCCGCACCCAAGATCACTTCGCGCATTACCGTGGGGTAAAGAACGCAAGCGTCAATCAACACTCTCATAGACGGAAGAATACCGCTTTCAGATATCCGGTTTCGGCCAAATGCGGCAGCAACGGATGATCAGGACCCGCAAAGCCCGTGTAGATCACTTGGCTACGACGACCCGCACGGCCAATACCACGCGCAGACGCATTGCGGAACTTGGTCAGATCAGCCGCGTGAGAGCATGAACACACGCCCAAATAACCGCCTTCTTTGACCAGACTGGCCGCCAAACGCGCAACGCGCTCGTAAGCGCGCAAACCCGCGTCCAACGACTTACGACCCGGCGCAAATGCAGGCGGATCGCAGATCACAACGTCAAACTGGGCACCCTCTTCGGCCAAGGCCTCAAGAGTCGCGAATGCATCGCCTTTGCGGGTTTCAAACTTATCTGAAACACCCATCTCGGCGGCACCAGCCTCGGCCAACGCAAGCGCAGGCGCAGAGCCATCAACGGCCAGCACGGACGCTGCACCATTGGCCAAAGCAGCCAAACCAAATCCGCCAACGTGGCTAAACACATCCAACACGCGGGCATCTTTCGCAAGACTTGCCGCGAAGGCGTGGTTTGGACGTTGGTCAAAGAAAATACCCGTCTTTTGGCCGCCCATGACATCCGCCATGTAAGTCGCACCGTTCATTTGCACAGGAATCGGCGCAGTTGGGGCGTTGCCTCGCATGACGATTGTAGTCTCTTCCAAGCCTTCAAGCGTGCGTGCGCGACCTGTGCCGTTCATGATAACTGTGGATACACCTGTAACTTTGACCAGCGCATCCACCAACGTCTCGATCATAACATCTGCCCAAGCGGCGTTCGGTTGAACAACCGCCACATCACCAAAACGGTCGATAATCACGCCGGGCATCCTGTCAGCTTCCGCGTGAACCAAGCGGTAGTTCGGCTCGGTGTAAAGCGTCTCACGGTGCTGCAAAGCAGATCGGATCATACCTTCGAACCAAGCAGCATCAACAGGCACATCGACATCGCGTGAAAGCATCCTACAAAAGATTTTGCTGGCTGTATTCACCGCGACAAGGCCCATTGGCCTGCGTTCAGCATCTTCGAGAATAGCGATGGTTCCAGCCGTCAGACCTTTGGTCCGGCGGTCGGTCACAACTTCATTTGCATAGACCCACGGAAAACCGTGGCGAATTGCGCGGGCGTCGCCTTTAGGATTGAGGCGGACAACGGGGTAAGGGGACTGTTCCATAACAGCCCCCTTACCCGCAATTTTTCATCTGGGAAAGATTAGATCTCGTATGTGCCAGACAATTCGTCAGCAAATACTTGCGTGAGGAAGTCTGTCACACGCACTTTTTCAGTCTGGCCGCGTTGTTCTTGCATCAAAGCAGCAACACCACCGGGTGCAGAGAGGTCCGCCTCGATGCGGCGTGTAGGCTCTAGGATTTCACCAGTCAACGCATGGCGCACTGTCATTTCAAATTCGATGTTGTAGACGCCTCCAACAGAGAAGCGCGTGCGCTCTGTCACGCCGTGAAAGCGAACAAGTTCGTAATCAACAACAACAGGCACCGTGCCATCAAGTTTGACTGCATTGCGGTCTGTCGCTTCTTTAAACATCGCAGCAATTTGCGCGATACGGTTTCCGATGGGGTCACCGCGCCAAACAACATCGGCATTTGGATAGTAGCTATTGGATTCTGAGACACGCAATTGATTAGATGCAGTAAAGGTCATATCCTGAACAGCGTAGGAACGTGCAACAACGCGGGTCTGTTCGCCGAACTGTGGCACCTCGATTGGCGCATTACGTGTTACAGTATCAATACTCGCACAACCAGCCACACCTAGGCAAAGGGCTGCAATTGTTATGATCTTCAATACATTCATATCGTCACCTCTAGACTTTTATCTGTCTTTTTTGACATCATCCCGAACGGGCTTCACAAATCATTAACCAAGAGAATTGGGCATAAATGTGGTGAAATGCGGCGATTGCGGGGGCATTACGATCCGCCTTGAAAAACGTTGTTAAATAGTCGCAGGTCAACGGGGCCTCTCACCTTGTTAGCGCTAACAAGTCATGCTAAGACAGCGCAACACTTTGAAGGAGCATCAAAATGGCTGTTCATAAGACAATTCAGCAAGTCACCGATCGTATAGTTGCGCGATCTGAGAAGTCTCGTGGGGACTATCTAGATCGGATGAACGCAGCCGCAGCCGAAGGCCCACGTCGCGCGCACTTGACGTGTGGCAACCAAGCCCATGCTTATGCCGCGATGGGCCAAGACAAAGGCGTGTTGGCGACAACCCAACAACCAAACATCGGCATCGTAACCGCCTATAACGACATGCTCTCTGCCCATCAGCCATTCGAACACTACCCCGATATTATCCGAAAAGCGGCCCGCGCCGCTGGTGGCACCGTGCAGGTCGCAGGCGGCGTGCCCGCCATGTGTGACGGTGTGACCCAAGGCCAGACGGGCATGGAGCTCTCGCTGTTTTCGCGCGACATCATCGCTATGGCTGCAGGCATCGGTTTGTCTCATAACGTATTTGATGCCGCAATTTACCTCGGCGTTTGTGACAAAATCGTCCCCGGTTTGATTATCGCGGCAGCCACGTTCGGCTATATCCCCTCGATCTTCTTACCCGCTGGTCCGATGACGTCTGGCCTGCCCAACGATGAAAAAGCCAAAGTGCGCCAATTGTTCGCTACGGGCGAAGTGGGCCGCGAAGAACTGATGGCCGCCGAGATGGCTTCCTATCACGGCTCAGGCACCTGCACCTTCTACGGCACAGCCAATACCAACCAGATGTTGATGGAATTCATGGGCATGCACCTGCCCGGCTCGTCCTTTGTGAACCCGGACAGCGGTATGCGCGATGCGCTCACCATCCGCGGCACCGAGCAAGTGCTTGGTAACACCGCCCTCGGACAGACCTTCCGCCCGACCTCTGAAATACTGTCCGAAAAGGCATTCGTGAACGGTCTTGTCGGTCTGATGGCGACAGGCGGCTCGACAAACCTTGTCCTCCACCTGCCCGCAATGGCCCGCGCCGCTGGCGTGATCATCGACCTCGAGGACTTCTCTGACCTTTCCGAAGCCGTGCCGCTCATGGCGAAAGTCTATCCAAACGGCCTTGCTGACGTGAACCACTTCCACGCTGCTGGCGGTCTGGGCTACATGATCGGTGAACTCTTGAACGCGGGCCTACTTCACGACGACGTCGAAACCGTCATGGGCAAAGGCCTTGCGCAATACTCGCAAGAACCCAAACTCGTCGACGGCAAAATCGCATTCACCGCAGGGACCACAAAATCCCTCAACGAGAAAATCCTGCGCCCTGTGTCGGACCCGTTCAACCATCACGGCGGCCTGACCCAACTCGCAGGCAACCTTGGTCGCGGCGTAATCAAAACCTCCGCCGTGGCCCAAGAGCGCCACATTATCGAGGCGCCAGCTAAAATCTTCCACACTCAAGAAGCCGTGAAAGCTGCGTTTAAAGCAGGCGAACTTGCACAAGACACAGTCGTCGTCGTCCGCTTCCAAGGACCAAAATCCAACGGCATGCCAGAACTGCACAGCCTCACACCGATCCTTGCAACCATGCAAGATCGCGGTCTCAAAGTGGCCCTCGTCACCGACGGGCGCATGTCTGGCGCATCGGGCAAAGTGCCTTCCGCGATCCACGTCAGCCCAGAGGCCGCGAACGGTGGCCCACTCGCATTCATCCAAGACGGTGACATCATCCGCCTTGACGCATCCAAAGGCACCATTGACGTGATCGGCGTGGACCTCTCAACGCGCACAGCCGCCGCGCCAGACCTCAAAGGCAACGGGAACGGCGTCGGCCGCGAGCTCTTCCAAGTCTTCCGCGACAATGTTGGGCTGTCTTCTGACGGCGCTGGCGTCTGCATCTAATCTCAAGGAATCAATACCATGACCCCACAAGAAGCCTCTATCAGAAGCCGCGAACTTTGCCTTTTGGCCCCCGTCATTCCCGTTCTCGTCGTCGATGACGCAAGCAAAGCGGCTGACCTCGCGCGCGCGTTGGTCAAAGGGGGCCTGCCCGTTCTCGAAGTGACATTGCGCACCGCTGCGGCCCTTGACGTAATCCGCGAAATGGCAACCGTTTCAGGCGGTATTGTCGGTGCCGGCACATTGCTGACCCCAAAAGACGTTGAAGATGCCAAGGCTGCGGGCGCTACGTTTGGCGTTTCACCAGGTGCAACGGATCTGCTGCTTGACGCCTGTGAAGCCAACGACCTGCCCCTCTTGCCCGGTATTGCGACCTCTACCGAAGCCATGCGCCTGCTCGAGCGCGGCTATACCGTGCAGAAGTTTTTTCCAGCGGAAGCAAACGGCGGCGCACCCGCGCTCAAGGCTATCGGCGCACCATTGCCGCAGATCAGCTTTTGCCCAACTGGCGGCGTGAGCCTCAAAAATGCAAATGATTACCTGTCGTTGTCCAACACGCTTTGTGTTGGCGGCTCTTGGGTCGCCCCCGCAAATCTTGTGGCCGCTGGCGATTGGGACGGCATCACAGCGCTGGCAGCCGAGGCCGCGAAACTGCCGCGTTAATCCGCAACCCGAGCGGCGCGGCCACCGCGCCGCTTGGCTGGACCCGATGCCTTCAGCGCATCCTTGAGGGTCTTCTTCATAGGATGATCAGGCGGTTGATCGACGTAAGTGTCCAACAACGCAGTGACCGCCGTAGATGTATTTACACCTACCGGCATTGACAGCGCCCAATCCAAAAAGATCGTGCGGCATTCCGATGGTAAAATGCCGTCGATGCGGAAAGACTCGTAAATCAACCCTTTGGGGTCATTCGGATCACCTGATTTCGCCATTTGTTCCTATTCCCGCAATTTCCGACTGATGACTGCGTCAACATCACGTGCCAAATCGCTCATAGCCGTTTGTAGCTCTTCCATTGTTTCAAAACCGGTCTCGCGCAGAATTAAGTTGCGCCCACCTGTCCCCAACTCTTCGGGGGCAAGCGGTCCGCCCGTCAACAAGCGCGCTGCGGCCTGCATACGCCAGAAAAGCCCTGCAGCGGCAGAAATTGCGCCCGCATCTGCGGCATCCAACCACCCTTTGGCGACACCTGCGGCCAATTGTGATGTTCCATCACGAGCAGGGCTACCTGCTAATAACGCCGCTGCCTGACAAATCAGCTCAGTATCTTGTAATCGACCAGCACCGATCTTGGCGTCCCAATCGCCTTGTGGCGGCTTGGCTTCAGCGATACGCACCCGCATGTCTGCCAGATCTCTCAGCACAGATGCGCCCTCGCTTTTGGCAATAAGCAGGTCGCGACGGAACCGTTCTACTCGATCAGCCAAGCCAGCGTCGCCTGCCACTGCGCGAGCACGTGTCAGCGCCAGATGTTCCCACGTCCACGCCTCATCTTGCTGATAGGCCTTAAAAGCTTCGATTGATGTGGCGACAGGGCCCGCACGGCCCGAAGGGCGCAATCGCATATCGACTTCGTAAAGACGCCCCTCAGCCATCGGTGCAGTTAAAGCTGTCACCAAAGCTTGGGTCAAGCGTGCGTAATACATGCGGGTCATCAACGGACGAGGTCCGTCTGACGTTTCCACCCCATCTGCGTCATAAATCATAATCAAATCGAGGTCAGAAAACCCATTCAACCGTTGGGCACCCAAACTGCCCATCCCTAGAACTACGGCACCGACACCAGGCAAAGGGCCATGCTTGCGAGCAAATTCGTCAACCACGACGGGCCACATTGCAGCTACAACGGCATCTGCCAAATCTGCATATTGAACACCGCTGGTATCCGCATCGATCAAGCCGCGCAGATGATGCACACCGATGCGGAAATGCCATTCCTTCGCCCAAACACGAGATGCCAACAAGGCAGCCTCATAATCTGCACAGTCTGCGAGAACTTTGGACAGCCGCGATGTCAGGTCCTCTGGACCAGGCCATTCATCAAAGAATGATCCGCCAATGACCGCGTCCAGAACAGCTGCATTGCGCGACAGGTACTGTGCAAGTGCGGGCGCGGTGGCGGCAATATCAACAATCAACTGGGTTAGCTGCGGATTGGCTTCGAACAGCGAGAACAACTGCACGCCCGCAGGCAAACCACGCAAAAAACCGTCAAATTGCAGGAGGGCCTCTTCAGGTTTGGCGGCATCTTTCAGGCGGGTCATAATCTCGGGCCTGATGCGCTTGAAAATCTCTTCGGCGCGATCAGACCGCAGCGCAGGATAAGTTTGCCATCGCGATGTGATCTCTTGGCCCCAGTCATCGGATAATTCTTTAGGGGCGTCTGGCGCAAAGAAGCCTTCAGTAATTTCGTGAACATCTTCAAGACGGCTGCGCAGTTCATCACGAAGACCTGCCACATCGCGGCCCATAAATGCGGCCAACCGATCAAACCCTTCTTCTGATTTTGGTAACGTATGGGTCTGTGCGTCGTTGATCATCTGCAAACGATGTTCAACCTCACGGTGAAAACGGTAATGATCATAAAGTTTTGCCGCAGATTCTTCCGGCACCCACCCTGCCCCAGCAATTGCGGCCAATCCATCTTGCGTGCGACGTTCGCGCAAACTTGGGTCACGACCGCCGGCAATCAACTGGCGGGTCTGAGTGAAAAACTCGATCTCGCGGATACCACCGCGACCGAGTTTCATATTATGTCCCTCAAGGACCAACTTGCCGCCCAACCCCTTATGGTCCCTGATCCGCAGCCGCATGTCATGGGCATCTTGAATGGCCGCGAAATCGAGGTGCTTGCGCCATACAAACGGCCGTAGCGTCTTAATAAATCGCTCACCTGCCGCAATGTCGCCCGCACAGGCGCGCGCTTTAATAAATGCAGCCCGTTCCCATGTGCGTCCTACGCTTTCATAATAACGTTCTGCCATCTCAGTCGAAATACAAACCGGTGTCGAATTGGGATCGGGGCGCAAACGTAAGTCCGTACGAAACACATAGCCGCCTGCCGCGACATCAGACAAAATCGCTGCCATCTTGCGGGTGATGCGGATAAAGCTGGCGCGGGCATCATGATAATCTTCGGGGTCAAAGCGGGTCTCGTCGAACAAACAAATCAGATCGATATCGGACGAATAGTTCAACTCTCCCGCGCCCATCTTCCCCATTGCCAAAACAAAGTAGCCGCCTGCGGTTGCGACATCATCACCACCCATCCCCGGCAACTTGCCACGTTTGATTTCGGCGGCAATCAATGCTTTTATCGTGATGTCAACCGACAGGTCTGCAAAATCTGTAAGGACTTGGGTTACGACCTCTAGTGGCCAAATCCCGCCGAGATCCGCAAGACCAGTTAACAACGCGATCCGCCGCTTTGCCTCTCGCAAGGCGTCTGGCAGACCATCCAAGGCAATACTGGGCAGCGCCGCGAAAACCTTGGCAATGGCTGTTTCTGGGTCATGCAATGCATGAGACAGCCATGCCCCTTCACGCCCGATCAACCCCGACAAATATGGACTACACCCCGCAGCGCCGATCAGCAAAGGCGCAAGCACAGGATCAAGCGCTGGCACATGCGACAAAGCATCTTGACCAATTTCAAGGTCGTACGGATTAGGGGCGCGACTTAGGCGTGTGTTAAAACTCATGTGCTTACTGTGTGGCGGTGGGACGGGTTGGTCAATCTGAACTCGCATCATACGCTTCTGAAAAGTAACGAAAGGGACAACTTATCAATGAGCAAAAGTCTGCAACGCGTCATGGACGCCCTTACTGCGGCGCAAATGGGGACAATTGCGTTAGAGATGCCGTCTGAGACGCGTACAGCTGAACAAGCTGCAGAGGTCGCGAGTTGTGAAATAGATCAGATCGCTAAGTCAATCATCTTTGCTGGTTCGGTCAGCGGCGATTTGTTTCTTTTCATTACGGCAGGTGGCAATCAAGTTGATGCTGATAGAGCATCTGCACTAGCGGGTGAGCCCCTTACACGCGCTCATCCAGGTGTTGTGCGTGACACGACGGGCTTTGCGATCGGCAGTATAGCACCCATTGGCCATGTGAATCCGATCAAAAGCTTTTTCGACGTCGACTTGCAAAGATTCGGCATCCTTTACGCCGCTGCGGGCACCCCGCGCCATATTTTCGCTATTGGCCCAGATGATTTACTGAAAATATCAGAATCGCAACCTGCTGAATTTAAAGCATAATAAAAGTAAATGTAAGATACATTTACATTAGCACTTGTGCAAAGCGGGCAAACCCCCAATATCGGTAATGTGAAAAGCATTCACATAAACAAGAACCGAAATCTAAGGAGCCCAAAATGAACACCGCCTCACAAACTTCCACATCTACGATGTCTTATAGCGACAATCGTCCTGGCTTTTTCGCCCGTGCGGAAGGCTGGCTCGACGAGCGCGGTAAGGGCGCATGGATCGCCGCTATGGTCCTTGGTTTCATCTTCGTCTGGCCAGTTGGCCTTGCCCTTTTGGCCTATATGATCTGGAGTAAACGCATGTTTAGCAAATCTTGCAGCAAACGCAGCCACCGTCATGCCGCCCGCCATATGGGCGCATCTTCAGGTAATTCGGCATTTGATGCCTATAAGACCGAAACACTGCGCCGCTTGGAAGAAGAGCAATCAAATTTTGAAGCCTTCTTGGAACGCCTTCGGGACGCAAAGGACAAAGCTGAGTTCGACCAGTTTATGGACGATCGGGCAACAAAAACGCCCGAACAGAAAGACGATGACGCAGCAAGCGAACCCGCGTAAAAACTTCCTTGCCCGTTCACCTATAGTGGCCCCAAACATGGGGCCGCCGCCCTTCCCTCATATCGAAAGCACTTAATCCAATGTCCGCCCACACAATGCAACTTGGCCTTCCTGACCCCGCGACGATGCCCGCCTTTTACGAAGGCGTTTTAATCAAAAGAGCAGCCGCTTGGGGAATAGATGTTGTTTTGATAGGCTTGCTTTGTGTCGTTGTATTACCTTTTACAGCCTTTACAGGTTTGTTTTTCTTTCCCTTTTTGATGCTCGTCGTCGGGTTTATTTACCGTTGGTTAACCATCTCCAATAAATCTGCCACTTGGGGCATGCGAATGATGGGGCTAGAATTGCGTGACCGTGATGGGCTTCGCCTGCAGTCTGGGACCGCTTTGGCACATACAATGGGCTATTCAGTATCTGTCGCAGTCGCGCCGCTACAATTATTGTCAGTCCTGATGATGATCGTCACAGAGCGCAAACAAGGCCTGACCGACCACCTGCTTGGCACCGCGGCGCTGAACCGGCCGAGCCACTAGCCCCCCTTAAATGAGGGGTTTGCCTTTGGGGTCCGGTTGGTTAAGTTTTAATAAATTAATCGGGATACTTGTATGCGCCACACACTTCCAATTGCTCCGCAGTTCTATGTGACGGCTCCCCAACCCTGCCCCTATCTCGACGGCCGGATGGAAAGGAAGCTCTTTACTGCGTTGCAAGGTGAAGCGGCCCCGCAGCTTAATGATTCCTTGTCGAAGCAAGGGTTTCGCCGTTCACAAAACGTCCTTTATCGGCCGTCATGCGCGCAATGTTCAGCGTGTCTTTCGGCGCGGATCAAAGTCAGTGACTTTGCCCCCACGCGTAGCCAGAAACGTGTCGGCAAAAAGAATGGCTCGCTGCAACGTCGCGCTACGTCTCCTTGGGCGACAGAGGAACAGTACGATCTTTTTCGTACCTATCTTGGTGGTCGCCACGCGACAGGCGGGATGGCCGATATGGACATGTTCGAATTTGCAGCAATGGTCGAAGAGACGCCTATTCGCACACGATTGATCGAATACCGGACGCCCAGCCCCAACAATGCGTTGGCTGCTGTTTGCCTGACTGATGTCCTCGATGACGGTCTATCAATGGTCTATTCATTCTTTGACCCAACCCGCGAGAAAGACAGTCTTGGAACTTACATAATACTTGATCATATTGAGATCGCACGTGGCCTTGGCCTGCCTTACGTCTACCTGGGCTATTGGGTGCCAGGCAGTGCTAAGATGGACTATAAAGCGAAGTTTAAGGGTGTCGAAGTCTACCAAGACCGGACTTGGTCCCCAATCGGCTCGCCTGATGACTATCACGCGGCCCTGCATCCTTTGTCGACACCGCCCATTGCGGAACAGGTCGCAAGGATATCACTGCCAGATGGGCTACCAGCAAATGAGAAATAAGAAAGGGCAGCGAAATCGCTGCCCTTTCTTTTCAATAAGTTGCCTTCGCCTTAGTTCAACAAATTCGGCAGGATTGTCACAAAGCCTGGAACAAGGGCAAGCAGCAATAAGCCAGCAACCTGAATTCCAATGAACGGCAAAACGCCCCGATAAATCTGACCCGTGGTGATTTCCTTTGGGGCGACACCACGTAGGTAGAACAGAGCAAAGCCAAATGGCGGGGTCAAGAATGATGTCTGTAAGTTTACGGCGATCATGATAGTGACCCACTTTGGATCAAACGTCCCGCCATAAATCACAGGGCCGACAATCGGGATCACGATGTAGATGATCTCGAGGAAGTCCAAAACAAAACCCAAGATAAACAGCACAAGCATGACCAACAAGAAGACGGTCCATTCGTTATCGAAAGAACGCAGGAACTGCTGGATGTAATGCTCGCCACCAAATGATATAAGTACAAGGTTCAACAATTGAGACCCGATCAAAATGGTGAAGACCATTGATGTGACTTTCGCCGTTTCACGGACTACCGGCGACAGAACACCGCCCAAGAACAAGGTCCAGCATGACCACAACAGACCAAACATTGCGAATAAGAAACAACCCAACGCAACGAGGAACGCGATGCGGTTTTCCATCAGGACGTTCTCTTGGCCCATGCGCATGTCAAAGTTGATACCAACGATCAGCATCACGGCAATCGACAGGGCCGTATAGACCACCATTTTGCCAGAACGGCGCTCGTCTTTCAGCTTGCGGTATGTTGCCAGCAAAATCGCACCACCTGCACCCAAAGCAGCGGCAGGCGTTGGGTTGGTGACCCCTCCCATAATTGACCCAAGAACGGCGACGATCAGGACCAGCGGCGGGAATACGACGCGCAAAATCTCGTTGCGCCCCAGCATTGTCACCGCTTTGCGTGCGCCATACCCAATAACCAACAACGGGATCAGGATCAGCATAAAGGTCGTACCGGGGGTTGTAACCGCACTGACAAACAGCGCGTCCACCGCCAGCATCATTAAGATTCCCATGATCCCAACAATCAACGGCGTATGATCCGCACTCGGGGCGACACCACGTGCCAAGGCGAACATCATGCCCAGCAACAGCGCCATGATGCCCAGACCCGTGCCAAGCTTCGGAGCATCAGCAATCTTTTCAAGGACAAGTGTCGCCTGCTCGTCATCGCTCAGGGCGCGGCCCTGCTCGACGCCACCTGCGTCATTGATCGCCTGTTGCTCTGCGACCGCTTGGTCCCACTTTTCTTGGCCGTGAAGCTCTTGCATCGAAATCGCACATTCTTCGCTGACACGCGTTCGTAATGATGCAGCCTCCCCTGTGTCGGTAAAGCTATCTACGATGATGGACTGGCTTCCCACGACGCCCACTTGGCCCAGACCAATAAACAAGCCAAGCAACACAACTGGCACACCCAGCATCCAGAACAAGCCCTCGCGCACAGGGATCACCTCGGCATTGCCAGTGTGACCCATACGAACGGGCGGTGCTTTGGAAGGGTTAAACAGCGCATAAACGAACGCATAAGCGGCGTATAGGAATGCCAAAAGAATGCCGGGAAGCAAGGCGGCTTGAAACAAAGTGCCGACCGAAACAACGGCTGGCTCGCCCAGATATGTCAAAGCGTCCGAGCAACCTGCCAATTGCGCACGATCTTCTTGTGCAGCGGAATACAAGTCGCCAGCCAAAGTGCCCAATAGAACAATCACGATTGATGGCGGAATGATCTGTCCCAAGGTCCCAGAAGCTGCAATAACACCTGTCGATAGCTCAGGCGAGTAGCCGTTTTTCAACATCGTTGGCAGCGCCAACAGCCCCATGGTCACAACAGTCGCGCCCACGATACCTGTTGAGGCTGCCAAGAACGCGCCCACGATAACGATCGACACAGCCAGACCACCCGGCAACGGGCCAAATACCTTGGCCATCGTTGTCAGCAATTCGTCCGCGATGCGCGACCGTTCCAAGACGATCCCCATCATGACAAACATCAACACAGCCAATAGCGTTTCAATCGACTGGCCCGCCAAAACCCGTTCGTTCATGCGATTGACCAAGAAACCGACGTTGCGGTCCATCGCGTATTCCCAGCCCTGCGGGAACAGCGCTTGGGCTTCGCGTGGCAAATCAGGGTATCTGAACAGCGAAATCACATCCGCCCTTACCCCTTCCGCAATTAACGCAGCATATTCAGCCGAGTCCGTATCGACTGCCATGTGTGTCAGTAAGCCATTACTGTCCAAAGCTGCAATCACCGCAAAGGTGATAACCGCAGAACCAGAAATCGCAAACGCGACAGGAAAGCCCGATAGAATTCCCGCAAAAAGCGTCAGGAACACAATGATCAGGCCGATTTCGACGCCATCTAATCCGAAAAGCATAAGTTTACCCGTCCTGTCTTAGTGTATCTGAGCTGCTTGCTCGGCGATGGGATCGCCCAACACGTCTTTATCTAAATAGCGACCCTCGCTGGCAGGGCCTTCTTTGAGCTCCAAGAACGAGCGGTAAAAGAATGCAATGGCCTGCAGAATCACCAGCAATGTGAAGACGACCAGTAATACCTTGAAAAGGAAGTAGCCGTTAAAGCCGTTTGGTGAAAAACCAATCGTCTCGACATTCCAACGCAATGCGCGGGCTTTGATCAGTAGCTTATCAAGGTCTTTAAAAGTGTCGGACGCAGAGAACGGCGGCGTTACTAATGTGCGCCACAAGAAGAACCAACCGTAAAAGTAAGTGACCAGCGCCGCAGGCACCATGAAGATCATGCTACCAAACATGTCGATGATACGTTTCGTGCGGTAGCTGACGACCGAATACACCAAATCGACCCGTACATGTCCGCCCTGGACAAAGGTGTAGGTGACACACAAACAAACGATCATCGCGTTATAAAGCTTCAGCTCTTCAGACCACCAACTAACGTCTTTGGTAAAAGTCATGCCAAATCCAAGCGAAATTTCTGCAACCGCGAAAACCCGCTGCATGAAGATGATCAAGATTTGCTGGAGAACCATAATCAGGCCGAACCATGCTGCCACGCGACCGATCCAGTTGGCCATCGCTTCTAACCCGCGGACGCAAGACCACATAACGAGGTTGTTCAACAGGCCGACGACAGTAACGACGAGGAACAAGAAAAAGAGGACGAAGAACAGCTCCCACGAGGCGCCGTAATACATGAAACGGATCAAGGATTCCGCCACTGCAGTGTCTTCGATGCGACCATTCAGCTGCATGTGTGGCACCCATGCCAACCATGCGCTTGGGTGTAGTAATGCGTAGAAAAGGTTGTATGGCGCTTCAATCAGATTCGCAAAAAACCATCCAAAAGCGTTGCCGCCCCATGCTTCGACCAAACCCATGGTCATCCCCCCAAATATTTGGTTTTCTCGTATATCGTGAGGCCCCAACTATGTGGGGCCCCACTTTTATTTACGGTTTCAGCAACTTAAAGCCGAAACCTCATGTCAAATTAACCCTGCGCGCGGGCGCGCTGGCTTGTGTACTCACCATCAGAAATGCTGGTCCAGCCGTAAGTGGCTTTCACAGATGCTTCTTGGCTTGCACGGATCCGTGCATACAGTTCGTCACCCATGTTCTCGTCCAAAGCTTCTTTAGACGCTTTAGCAAACGCATCCCAAACATCGTCAGGGAACTGCATGACTTTCGTGCCCTGTGCTTTCAAACGCTCAAGCGCGATGCCGTTGTTTGCGTTGGATTGTGCCAAGCTCCAGTGGTGTGTCGCCATTGCTGCTGTTTCGATGATTTGCTGCTGGGACGGTGTCATTTCGTCCCAAACATCACGGTTCATCGCTGCAGTCAAAGCAGAACCCGGCTCGTGCATGCCGCCTGTGTAATAGAATTCACAAACTTCCTGCAGGCCAAGACGCTCATCTGCGAATGGACCGATCCACTCGGCGCCGTCAATCGCACCCGACGCAAGCGCCTGATAGATTTCGCCGCCAGGTACGTTCTGAACAGACGCACCAGTGAGGCCCAGCGCTTTGCCGCCCAAACCTGGCATACGGAACTTCAGGCCCTGAAGGTCAGCTGCGGATTTGATCTCTTTGTTGAACCAACCACCCGGTTGGTGACCTGTGTTACCCGCGATAAAGGACTTCAAACCAAAGATTTGACCCAGTTCGTCGTGCAACTCTTTGCCACCGCCATGCTGGTACCAGCTGATCATTTCGCCGCCAGTTGCGCCGAAAGGCACAGCAGTGAAGAAGTAATAGCCTGGGTGCTGACCGCCAAAGTAGTAGTCTGCAGAGTGGTACATATCCGCTTGGCCCGAAGACACCGCATCAAATACTTCAAACGCGCCAACCAACTGGCCTGCAGCCTTTTTCTCGATGGTAACTTCGCCGTCCATCATGGCGTTGACCATGTCGATGAACTTAACGGCAGCATCATCAAAAACAGCAAAGCCGTCTGGTACAGATGTTACCATTGTCAAAGTGCGCTTACCCTGCGCGTAAGCAGGTGCAGCCAAAGCGCTTGCCGCTACTGCGGTCCCGCCAAGTGCTGACTTCGTTAGAAAAGAACGACGATCCATTAAGTTTCCTCCCGTTGGTGTTCCCCCAAGTTTTGGCACTGCCAAACCATGGGTCGATCATTTCGCGTAGGGGGAGATTAGCGACACAATCCCCAATCGGGAAGTGGAACAACGCGCTCAATTTACGATTTTTGTCGTTTTATTTTACCAATTTGAACAGTTGTCATGCGCTAACATACTAAATTCCCCATATCGCCCGAAAATTAGGCGCAAAAAAAGAACCGATTCTTTTACCCCTACCCAGCTTGAACAACCGCACAAAGCTACTAGTTTGGAGCAATATCATATACGCAAGGATGCCCCAATGACTGAAACATACACCCCACCGAAAGTCTGGACATGGGACGCTGAAAACGGGGGAGAGTGGGCAAAGTTGAACCGCCCAATTGCTGGTGCGACCCATGACAAAGACCTGCCCGTCGGTGAACATCCCCTCCAGCTCTACTCACTCGCGACCCCAAACGGTGTTAAAGTGACCGTCATGCTAGAAGAATTGCTCGCCGCGGGCCATGCTGCGGAATATGACGCTTGGCTGATCAAAATCCAAGATGGCGATCAGTTCGGCTCTGGCTTTGTCGACGTGAACCCGAATTCCAAGATTCCTGCCCTGATGGACCATGACACTGGCTCCCGCGTGTTCGAATCTGGCGCGATCCTGATGTATCTGGCCGAGAAATACGGCGCATTCCTGCCCGCATCCGGCCCAGCGCGCACCGAAACCTTGAACTGGCTGTTCTGGCTTCAAGGCTCCGCGCCCTATCTTGGCGGCGGCTTTGGTCACTTCTTTGCCTATGCGCCAGAAAAGTTCGAATACCCGATCAACCGCTTCACCATGGAGGCAAAGCGCCAGCTTGACGTGCTCAATCGCCGTTTGGGCGAAAGCAAATACCTTGGCGGCGACGACTACTCCATCGCCGATATCGCCACAGCGCCATGGTATGGCCGTGCGATCCAAGACAAGGGCTACCCTGGCGCGGGCGATTTCCTTGCTGTGCACGAATACACCAACATTATTCGCTGGATGGACGACGTGTCATCACGCCGCGCCTACCAACGCGGTGCAATCGTGAACAAATCTTGGGGCGAAGGCGAACCACAACTCGCCGAACGTCATCGCGCTACTGACATCGACACAGCCCTCAAAGGCTAATGTATCTTTCAGGGCCCGCGCCGCTTTTTTTGAAAGGCGGCGCGAACTACCTTTCAAGATCGGAGATCAACGCCTTCATCTCCTCAATCTCACGCTTTTGCGCCGAGATTATATCTTCCGTCAATTGCCGCACACGCGGATCGTTAATATTGGCCCGCGAACTCGTTAAAATGGCAATTGAATGATGTGGGATCATGGCCTTCATCCATGAAACATCATCCACGGTATCTTGACTACGTACCAAATACAGCGAGATCCCAAACACCAACAGACTACCCGCAACGATCCCCTGCTTTATACGCAAGCCTTGATACATCGCCCACATGTATCCCATCATGACAAACGCCATGACGGCACCCATGTAGACGGCCATCCAAGCGCGGGTCTGGCTAAAGAAGACATGATCGATCTGATAGGTATTGAGATACATAAGCGCATACATCACAACTGTTGAGGTTGCGATCATTGAAAAAAAGCGCGAATAGGTCATAAAATATCCTCCGGTTGGGGCTACACAGTCCCTACCACGTTTCTGCGCAAAAGGTTTCCGAATAACTCTAAAAAATATAAACCCGCCGTCCCCTTACAAGTGACGACCCGCCACCACATCTCTCCTCAAACACTCACGAGGATGTGATAACAATGCTGACCTACATGATGCTCGCGGGCGGCCTCATTGGGCTTTTCCTCGGTGGCGACTGGCTCGTGCGCGGCGCAAGCCAAATAGCGTCCCACTTTAACGTGCCTCCCCTGATCATCGGGCTCACGATCGTGGGCTTTGGCACATCCACCCCTGAACTGCTGGTCTCACTACAAGCCGCCTTTGACGGCCTGCCGGGCATCTCTATCGGTAACGTTGTGGGCTCTAACACTGCAAACATCCTGATGATCCTTGGCCTTGCTAGTGTTATTGCGCCCCCTATCGCAGATTTCATGATTATGCGCCGCGATTTAGTCTGGATGCTGGGTGCGACCCTCGCCATGCCGGTCATCATCGTATCTGGCTATATCGGTCGGGTTGAAGGCATGGCTCTTGTCACTGGGCTTATCGTCTATCTTGGTGTCAGCTTTCGAGCCATGCGCAACGCCCCGGCAGAGCCCCTGCCCTCAGATGTCAATCTCGTGCATGCCACGGGCTTCACCATCGCGGGGCTGATCGCCGTCATGGTCGGCGCAAACTTCCTTGTGGAAAGTGCGACCATCATCGCACGTCAGCTTGGCGTCTCAGAGGCTATGATCGGCCTGTCCATCGTGGCCATCGGCACATCACTGCCAGAACTCGCCACAACCGTCGCCGCTGCCATCAAAGGTCAGCGCGAGATTGCACTTGGAAACGTGATCGGGTCAAATATTTTTAATATCCTCGCAATACTTGGAATCACCGGATTGGTTATTCCCATTCCTGTTGCCGCACGTTTCCAATACTTTGACGTTCCAGTCATGATCGCCGTGACACTTGCCACAATCGGTTTGATCTATTTCAAAGGAACACTTTCGCGGCTCGTCGGTATGGGCATGATCACATGCTACATCGGCTACATCGCGATTGGCGCATCCCTATAAATAAGGGTGCGACACAATGTGCCGTAAGAAAGTTGCGAAAAATAGTCATTTTGCGAAATTTTCTCCATAGGAAGTGTTGACCCCCTCTTTGCCATTACCTAAAGTCTCCAAACACGAAGGAGCCACCAAGATGATCAACGTCGTCGTACTAGTGATAAAGACGCGCATGGGCCGGTAACGGTATAGCCATATGGTTTCCATGCGCCTCCGATAACTCGGGGGCTTTTTTATGTGAATTGAAGTGAATGTCGTAGAAGGACGCAGGAATATGTCAAAACCCATGACGGGCGCAAAAATGGTAGTACAGGCTTTGATCGATCAAGGCGTGGACGTCGTCTTTGGATATCCAGGCGGCGCTGTCCTACCCATCTATGACGAAATTTTTCAGCAAAACCATATTCAACACATCCTTGTACGTCATGAACAAGCAGCCGTTCACGCAGCCGAAGGTTACGCGCGGTCCACAGGCAAGCCCGGCGTGGCGCTTGTGACCTCTGGCCCCGGCGCGACAAACGCTGTGACAGGCTTGACCGATGCGTTAATGGACAGCATTCCGATTATCGTTTTGACGGGACAGGTACCGACTTTCATGATCGGTTCTGATGCGTTCCAAGAGGCCGATACCGTAGGCATCACCCGCCCTTGCACGAAACATAACTGGCTTGTGAAAGAAACCGATGATCTAGCGCGTGTTTTGCACGAAGCTTTTCATGTGGCCACCTCTGGCCGTCCAGGGCCGGTTCTAATCGACATCCCTAAAGACGTTCAGTTTGCGACGGGCAAATACACCGAAAAGAAAGCGCGCAAGTCCTACTATCAGCCGCAGGTAAAGGGTGACATCACGTCGATTACCGAACTGGCCGCAGCAATGGAAAAGGCGAAGCGTCCGATCTTCTATACGGGTGGTGGCGTTATCAACTCTGGCGCGGCAGCTTCTCAGCTACTGCGCGAACTGGTGGCCGCAACGAATTTTCCCATTACCTCCACGCTTATGGGCCTTGGGGCCTACCCCGCGTCAGGCGACAACTGGCTTGGTATGTTGGGCATGCACGGGCTATATGAAGCCAATATGGCGATGCACGGCTGCGACCTGATGATCAACATCGGCGCGCGCTTTGACGACCGCATCACTGGTACGCTCGACAAGTTCAGCCCAAATTCCAAAAAAGCACATATCGATATTGATGTTTCCTCGATCAACAAGGTTGTACACGTAGACATCCCCATCGTTGGTGATGTCGCCCATGTTCTGGAAGACCTGCTAAAAGTCTGGAAGTCCGGCGGTCGTAAAACCAACGCTGAGGGTGTTTCCAAATGGTGGGACCAGATTAACTTGTGGCGCAAAGTGGATTGCTTGAAGTTTGAACAAACCGGCAAGGTCATCAAACCGCAATACGCACTTCAACGGCTGGAGGCCCTAACCAAAGGTCACGACCGTTATATCACCACCGAAGTTGGCCAACACCAGATGTGGGCTGCACAATACCTGGGCTTTGAAGATCCTAACCGCTGGATGACCTCGGGTGGGCTTGGCACGATGGGATACGGTTTTCCCGCCTCTGTCGGCGTCCAAATGGCACACCGCGACGCGCTTGTGATCAATGTCGCGGGCGAAGCGTCGTGGCTGATGAACATGCAAGAGATGGGTACAGTGACGCAATACAAACTACCCGTGAAGCAATTCATTTTGAATAACGAGCGTTTGGGAATGGTCCGCCAGTGGCAGCAATTGCTGCACGGCGAGCGATACTCCTCCTCTTGGTCTGAGAGCCTGCCGGATTTCGTGAAATTGGCCGAGGCCTTTGGTGCCAAGGGCATCCGTTGCGACGACCCTGCCGACCTTGATGATGCGATCATGGAAATGATCAATCACGATGGCCCGGTGGTATTCGATTGCTTGGTCGAAAAGCATGAGAACTGTTATCCGATGATCCCGTCAGGAAAACCGCACAATGAAATGCTTATGGGCGACGCCTCTACTGAGGGCGCGATCACTGGATCGGGACAAGCCTTGGTCTAACTGCGCTCTGCCATTCGCAATTCTGAAGAAAATATAGCATAAAGGGGCGAAATCATGTCTCCACTGAAGATCAAAAAAGGCGCTAGCAGCCATTCAGCCTATAACCTACGCTCAGGCTTTAGCGACATTATTGAGCGGCACACACTGGCTGTAATTGTTGAAAACGAACCAGGTGTTCTGGCACGTGTCATCGGGCTGTTTGCTGGGCGCGGCTATAACATCGAAAGTCTGACCGTGGCAGAGGTTGACCACGAGGGCCATCGTTCGCGGATCACAATCGTAACGACGGGCACGCCTCAAGTGATCGAACAAATCAAGGCCCAGTTGGGGCGTATTGTGCCCGTTCACGAAGTTCACGACCTTACGGTAGAGGGTCCATCGGTCGAACGCGAGCTTGCGCTCTTCAAAGTAGCGGGTAAAGGCGACGCACGGATCGAAGCCGTACGTTTGGCTGACATCTTTCGCGCCAATGTTGTCGATAGTACGCTGGAATCGTTTGTGTTTGAAGTTACTGGCACATCTGAAAAGATCGATGCCTTTGCGGAACTCATGCGTCCTTTGGGCCTCGTTGAAGTTGTGCGTACGGGCGTCGCAGCCTTATCACGCGGCCAAGCATAAATAAGAAAGGCCCCGCAGGCGAATATACCTACGGGGCCACGTTCAGAATGAATTATTCTGCGGCAACCAGCAGTTCTGATTCTGTAGCAGCGACGATTTCGTCTGCATCCATAAGACCGTCTGCGTTGACGTCCATAGCGTCGAACAGTTCTTGCGTCATTTCAGGCATCGCAGCCTGAAGCTCGGCAAAAGAATAAGCGGAATCGCCATCAGTATCGATGGCAACATCCTGAGCAAACGCGGGCACTGCCAAAACAACAAATGGAAGTGCGATCAATGCGTTACGAATGGACATTCGAGTTCTCCTAGAAGAGGTAAAGAAGCAAAATCGCTTCTAGGGAGCCGCTTTGATCTAGATTTCCGAGATTGGCGAGAGACATTCTGCAAGACGGCAAAAATAGCGTCTTCCCATCTGTTTTTGGATCGAATTTCGGCTGGATTGCGCCTGAAATCCTACGCCAATTACTATTTTCATCGCGCCCCCTTTTCGCAGTATCGAAGACACCCCATTTGATGTCGCTCACATCTCGTCCTATGTCGCGAGCATAGTGCGATTCTACCGGACAATACGTTTAAGATAAGGACACATGTTATTGACTGGAGACTGCGACGATGGCGAAAGACGAATTTCAATCAGACCTTTCCGTTGTCCGTCAACCAATCGAAACAGCGCAAGGCTTACCCAACGCCCATTACATCGACGCTGGTGTTTTTGAGGAAGAGAAACACGCAGTGCTTTTTGCGAATTGGGCAGGCCTCGCGGTTGCTTCCGATGTTCCCGAAATCGGTGATGCTAAACCTATTGAATTCCTTGGCATCCCCTTACTGTTGGTTCGCGACCGAGAAGATAAAGTCCGTGTTTTCCAAAACTCTTGCCGCCACCGAGGGATGATCCTTGTTAGCGCACCCAAAAAAATTGAAGGCGCTATTCGCTGCCCCTATCATTCTTGGTGCTATTCCACAGCAGGTAAGCTTGTCAGCACCCCGCATGTGGGTGGCGCAGGCCACAACACCCACCCGAGCATCAACAAGGACGATCTTGGCCTCACCGAAGTCCGCAGTAACGTCTGGTTCGACACAGTATTCATCAATGTGGACGGCAAGGCTGATCCGTTTGAGGTCGTGCATGCGGAACTGCTGGAACGCTGGAAAGAATTCGACCAACCAATGTATCATGGTGGCGCGGACAGTCATTTCGACCTTGAACTGACGACCAACTGGAAACTCGCAGTCGAGAATTACTGCGAAAGCTATCATTTGCCTTGGGTGCATCCGGGGCTCAATAGCTATTCGCGTCTTGAAGATCACTATCACATCCAAGAACCCAACAAATACTCGGGTCAAGGCACACTGGTTTATCAGCAACTCAAGGGCCCTGAAGATACCGTGTTTCCGGATTTCAAAGCGCTAGACGATAAATGGAATACGGGTGCCGAGTACATCGCGATCTATCCCAACGTTTTGCTCGGGGCGCAGCGTGATCATTGTTTCTCGATCATCTTGCAGCCCAATACCGAGACCAGCACGACCGAGCATATCCACCTTTATTACGCCCAACCCAAAACGTCTGAAGACATGCGAACAAGAAACGCACATCTTTGGAAAACTGTTTTTGAGGAAGATATCTTTGTCGTCGAAGGCATGCAAAAGGGCCGCCACTCTCCGCTGTTTGACGGGGGCCGGTTTAGCCCTGCCATGGACGGCCCGACGCATAACTTCCATGACTGGGTAGCTGGCAAAGTGCAGGAACATCGCGCCAAACAAGACGCATGAGCGATCTAAACGATGCGATCCTTGAAGCCCACGCCAATAATGACGAGGTAAGGCTTGTCGCGCTCTACACCCAAGCGGCGAATGAAACCAATGACGTGGATACGGCGTGCTTTTTCCTGACCTATGCCTACATATACGCGCTAGAATTGGGACTGCGTGACGCTGACACTCTGTATTTGCGGCTTGACGCCTACGGGCGCGTCTGACCCCTTGCCCCTGCCCTTGGCACGCGGCACAGTGGTGTTTTGTTAATCCAAGGACACAAAGATGGCACCGCGCAAAATCATTATAGACACAGATCCCGGACAAGATGATGCCGTTGCAATTCTCTTGGCACTGGCATCGCCTGAAGATGTAACCGTCATGGGTGTCACCGCTGTCGCAGGCAATGTGCCACTACCTTTGACCGAAAAGAATGCACGGATTGTGTGTGAACTGGCCGGAAAGCCCGAAACGCTTGTGTTTGCAGGCTGCGATGCACCACTCACGCGCAAACTGGTCACTGCCGAGCATGTGCACGGCAAAACGGGGCTTGATGGCCCTAAAATGGATGATCCAACAATGCCACTGCAATCCCAGCACGGCGTTGACTTTATCATCGACACCTTGCGGGCACATGATGCTGGGACTGTCACACTTTGCCCTCTTGGCCCCTTGACCAATATCGCCACAGCGTTCAACAAAGCCCCTGATATTATTGAAAAAGTACAAGAGATTGTGCTGATGGGCGGCGCCTATTTCGAGGTGGGCAACATCACGCCAGCAGCCGAGTTCAACATTTATGTTGATCCAGAAGCCGCCAAGATCGTCTTCGCCTCTGGCGTCCCGATTGTGGTCATGCCGTTGGATGTGACCCATCATGCGCTGACGACCCGTCCCCGCGTTGATGCCTTTAGCGCACTGGGCACAAAGGTTGGGGATATGGTTGCGGCTTGGACGAACTTTTTCGAACGGTTCGATAAAGAAAAATACGGCTCAGAGGGTGCGCCTTTGCACGACCCTTGCGTCATTGCTTACCTGATCAATCCAGACTTATTCGAGGGCCGCTATGTCAACGTCGAGATTGAGACCGTGTCTGAATTAACCCTTGGCATGACCGTCGCTGATTGGTGGCGCGTCACGGATCGTCAACCAAACGCAATGTTTATGGGCAATTTGAATGCTGAAGGCTTTTTTGATTTGCTTACAGAAAGATTGGCCCGCTTATGACAACTGCAATTAACCTCGGTGGCCCCGCGGATGACGAACGGCTTTTGTCGCTAATGGGCCGCTACCACGAAGAACTTGGCTTAGACTACGATGACGTGCACCGTGCTAAGGTCGCAGCTCCGCTGCTTGAAGGCTCGCCCTTAGGCGCTGTATGGCTCATCGGGCCGCAACGTGCGCCCTTGGGCTATGTGCTGGTCACGTTCGGCTGGTCTGTGCGCCTTGGCGGCATGATCGGTTGGGTCGAAGAGGTGTTTATCCGCCCATCGGTGCGCAGTCGCGGGATCGGTACAGAGGTACTGCATGCAGTTGCTGTCTCGCTTGGTCAGGCGGGCATTCGGGCCTTGCAGGTGCGTGTCGATGATGATGCGCGGCTGGCCAGCTTTTGCAAACGCGTTGGATTTAATCAATCTGCGGATCAACGGATCATGACGGATGTACTGTCTTAGGCTTCTTTGGGCGGTTGATAAGGATGATCCCAATCGCCACAAGAACCAGCGCACCCAGCAAACTTGGGCCAACCTTTTCACCCAACAAAAGCCACCCAAGGCCGACGCTCAGCACTGGCGATAAAAAGCTAAAGGATGCGACACCGCTAGCAGGATAGATCGACAAGAGCCAAAGCCAGAAGATAAAGCCTGCGCTGACGACAACCAAAATCTGGAATGCCAGTCCCCAAAGGTGAATTGGCGCCAGATCACGGATCAGATCACCATAAAACAAAGACGCGAATAACAAGATCGGGGCAGAGACGCCTACTTGCCATAGCAATTGCATTTCAGGACGGACTTTCGACAATGGTGACGCTTTGGCCAGCATGGCGGTTACAGCCCAACCAATTGCCGCGCCTAGGGCCGCGAGATCACCCCAGATATTCGCCTCGCCGCTATCACGCGCAAGGATCGCCCAAGCCACACCACAGATCGCAAAGCCCAAGCCGAGTGTTTTGCGTGCAGTCAGTTGATCACCCGGCACAAAGATATGGGCAAGAATCGCAAGCCAGAGCGGCATAGAATAGAATATCACGCCTGACCGCCCAACAGTTGTTAGGTCAAGTGCGATGAATAACAACATGAATTCAAACGCAAATACAATACCTGTGATGGTACCAAAAAGGATTGAACGGTGCGGAAATTGCAGCGGTATTCCGCGCCAACGCATCCAGAAATAAATACAAATCACTGCGCCCGCCGAACGCGCACCTGCAAAGAAGATCGGCTGCAACCCACCATTCGTGACCTTGATCACGACTTGGTTAAAAGCCAGCAACAGCGCAAAACCTGTCAGGGCAAGCGCGCCGAACGTATCAATCTGCGGTTTTCTATCCATAGCGGCAAAGGACAGGGCCGCGCGCGCCAAGTCAAGCCTAGTCGGGCGTGATCATCCACTGCCCCTTGGGCCAGAATGCATGGAAGGCGAACGCGAACATCACATCATGCGCAAGGTTATTTCCGGCGGCATCGCGCACCCGCACATTTCCTACATCCTTGCCCTGCCCGATTTGATCAGTATCAAGTGCAGATGCCTGTCCTGCAGCCCATGTCAGCGTGACACCGTTCTCGGTCACGGCACCTTCTTTTGCGACACGTGTCAGCGGCCATGCTCGATCTCCGACACGCACCACACGAGCCAATGCAGGGATATCATGCGGCGGCAGTTCTCCCGAATATAGGAATGGTCTGTGTAGGCTATCATATTTAACATACGGATTGGCTCCATAGTTGCGGTTGAACGCAGGCATATCCATCACCAACCCATCAGGGTTACGGGTGCGAAATGCATCCCAGCTTTCCATCCAGCTTGGCAGTGTATCCAGCTCTGCGCCTGTCAGATCGCCAACGATGGCGGTCCCGATGGCTTGTTGCCACCAACTTTCGGTTTCGCGGTCAAACATGATCATGTCAGAGTTCCGCAGCTTGCCAGACACGCCGAACGTCAAGGTGCCTGAGGCTGTGCGCCGATCGAAGGTAATCCCCGAATTGCACAACGGACAGAACGTTACCGCAACCGGGATTCCGCCTACCGTATCATTGACAATTTCGTGCCAAGTTAGATAGCGAATAGGATATGCGCGGGGCGATTGGCCCGCAATCTCGACAGTTATTACGGGTTCTCGGTCCGTCAGCGCGGCCTCCTCGGCAACCGTATGGAAGGTCGGATCAGAAAGCGCAGGAATACCGTCTTTTGCAGGCCCCCCAGAAAGGATCTCGACCCAGCTTTCGACAGTCGTTTTCTCAAAATCGGTATTTGGCCACTCATGCACCCAGAAATCAGGGCTCGCGATGGCTTGACCAGCGCTCAGGCAGATGGCTGCAAAAAAGAGGATAAGGCGCATATTTTTCTCCGATCAGGTTGACCGGACTGTGCCTATGCATTGGACTGACGCATAGCCCCCTCGCGCAGTTGTGAGGGGGCTACAGGTACTTGTTACTCTGTGACGCGCACTGCTTGCATCATGTCAGGCGTGCCAACAACGGCGCCGTTGCCGCCCGTGCCCAGCTTAATTTGGTCAACAATATCCATGCCTTCCGTCACTGTACCAACAACAGTGTATTGGCCGTTTAGGAAGTGACCGGCGTCAAACATGATGAAAAACTGCGAGTTTGCAGAGTTCGGGTTTTGGCTACGTGCCATACCAACAACACCACGATCAAACGGTAGGTCAGAGAACTCGGCCGCGATGTCAGGCAGATCAGATCCGCCCATACCCGCACGTGCAGTGTCTTCTCCCTTGCCGAATTGCACGTCGCCCGTCTGCGCCATGAAACCTTCGATCACGCGATGGAAAACAACTCCGTCGTAATCGCCAGCTGCGGCAATTGCCGTGATCTGGGCGACATGCAGGGGTGCTGTGTCCTCGAACAAGTCGATCTTGATCGTGCCGTTGGCAACGCCTGCAACGTCAATCTCAAGGCCAGTCGCAAACGCAGGACCAGCCACAAGTGCCAGAATGCCAGCGATCTTATACATCTGCAGCAACCTTCACTGAGATCATGCGATCTGGGTTCGCAGGTGGCTCGCCTTTTGCGATCGCATCAACATGTTCCATGCCAGACATTACATTGCCGTAAACGGTGTATTGACCGTTGAGAAAATCGTTATCTTTGAAGTTGATAAAGAACTGCGAGTTGGCAGAGTTCGGGTTCGCAGAACGGGCAGCGCCCAAAGAGCCACGTGCATGTGGAATTTTTGAAAACTCTGCAGGAACGTCACCTAGATCAGACCCACCAGTGCCCGCGCGGCCAGGGTTATAGTCTTTTTCCATGTTCGCGTGCTGCACATCGCCAGTTTGCGCCATGAAGCCGTCAATCACACGGTGGAACGCCACGTTGTCGTATGCGCCTGCGCGTGCAAGCTCTTTCATACGTGCCGTGTGCAATGGCGCCACGTCTGGCAACAACTGGATAATCACGTCACCGCCCTTGAGGGTCATGATGATTGTGTTTTCTGGATCTTTGATATCGGCCATTTTGGGCTCCTTTAGAGTATAACTTTGCGCAGTTACATATGGCCCGAAAGCCCGATTGCCAAGGCGCACGGTTGACCTGCGGCGATATCTGCCGCAATGACGGCACAAATACCTGAACCTCGGAGGCTGAAATGGCTTGGAAGACGCTTGACGACATGGACCTTAAAGGCAAACGCGTGCTTGTGCGTGTGGATATCAACGTGCCTATGGAAAACGGCGTCGTGACCGACATGACCCGTATCGAGCGGATCGCGGATACTGTCTATGACATACAAGATGCAGGCGGCAAAGTCATCTTGATGGCCCACTATGGACGCCCAAAGGGCAAGGTCGTCGAATCCATGTCCCTCATTCACATCGCCCCTGCCGTGGCTGATGAACTGGGCGTGCCTGTGACCTTTGCCGATAGCGATTACCGCGATGCGGTCAAGGAAATGCAAGGCGACGAGGTTTTGCTGTTGGAAAACCTGCGCTTTAATCCCGGCGAAGAGGCAAACGATCCAGCTTTTGCCAAACGCTTGGCCTCGCTTTGCGATATCTACGTGAATGACGCGTTCTCTGCAGCCCACCGAGCCCACGCCAGCACCGCCGCAATTGCAAAGCTACGCCCATCTTGTGCGGGTCGTTTGATGGCTGAAGAACTCGGCGCGCTAGAAGCAGCGTTAGGCTCACCCAAGCGCCCCGTAGTTGCTGTGGTGGGAGGCGCGAAAGTTTCAACCAAACTGGACTTATTGGGCAATCTGGTCGGCAAGGTCGATCACTTGATCATCGGCGGCGGCATGGCGAACACTTTCTTGGCAGCCCAAGGCATCAACGTTGGCAAATCCCTTTGTGAACATGATCTGGCGGATACAGCGCGTGAGATTTTGGAAAAAGCCAAGATCGTAGGCTGCGAAATCATCTTGCCGCGCGACATCGTCGTGGCGCGCGACTTCAAAGCGGACGCTGACAATGAAACCGTCGCACCAGAGGCCTGCCCTGCAGATGCTATGATCTTGGATGCAGGCCCTGCAACTGTGGCCTATATCGAAGAGGTGCTGACCAACGCAAAGACACTTGTTTGGAACGGCCCGCTTGGCGCCTTTGAAATTGCCCCTTTTGATGCGGCAACAAATGCAGCAGCGCAAGCAGCGGCCAAATTGACCAAAGCGGGCAAATTGATCTCTGTTGCTGGTGGTGGCGATACGGTTGCGGCATTGAACCAAGCGGACGCAGCCAAGGACTTTACCTACATCTCGACCGCTGGCGGCGCGTTCCTCGAATGGATGGAAGGCAAAGAACTGCCCGGAGTTGCCGCACTTAACGGCTGATTGCGCTAACGGTAGCGTAACCAGAATTGTGCTTTAGAAAACAGGCTCCTATGACAAGTCAACATTTAGTCATAGGAGCCTTTTCAGATGGTCAATCAAGCGCAGTTCGAGCAAGTGCAATCTGGTAAGGGTTTCATCGCAGCTCTTGATCAATCGGGCGGCTCCACGCCAAAGGCGCTTGGTCTTTATGGCATCTCGGAAGATGCCTATGCCAACGATGACGAGATGTTCACCTTGATGCACCAGATGCGCAGTCGCATCGTCAATGCCCCTGCATTTACAGGTGACAAAGTTGTCGGCGCGATCTTGTTTGAAATGACAATGGACCGTCAAATCGGCGGTAAGCCCGCAGCACAAAGCCTTTGGGAAGATCAAGGCGTTGTGCCGTTTTTGAAAGTCGACAAGGGCTTGATGGACCAGCACGACGGCGTGCAACTGATGAAACCAATCGACGGCTTGGATACCTTGCTGGCCCGCGCAGTCTCGGCTGGAATGTTTGGAACAAAAATGCGCTCTGTGGTAAGCGCTGCAAATCCCGATGGTATTGAGGCCATCGTTGCCCAGCAGTTTGAGATCGCCAAACAGATTATCGCAGCGGGTCTGGTGCCGATTATCGAGCCCGAGATCACAATTTCAATTACGGACAAAGCCGAAGCCGAGGAAATGCTGCTTGCCGCGCTTCAGCGTCACCTTGACGCCCTGCCCGATGATGCTTTTGTCATGTTGAAACTGACGCTTCCAGAACAGCCAAATATCTATGCCAAATTGGTCAACCACAAGCGCGTGGTACGGGTCGTAGCCCTGTCTGGCGGCTATTCACGCGACGAAGCGAATGCGCGTCTTGCCAAGAACGCGGGTGTAATCGCAAGCTTCTCACGTGCATTGACCGAAGGCCTGTCAGCCCAACAAGGCGATGCGGACTTTAACGCAACAATCGCGGCAACGATTGACGACATCTACGCTGCCTCAGTTAGTTAAAGAGGATTTCGGCACCTTTCTGCTTTGCAAGGCAGAAAGGGGATTCCCTTTGCGAATCAAATATGCGATTCTGATCTCAGTCTTCCGGTAGAGAAGATAGTGAGGCAGAACGATGAACCGACGCAGCCGTCCCGCGATGGGCACTTTGCTATATTTTATGGGTGCCCTGATGTTGGGCCTCTATTTCACCTTTGCTGCCGTGCAGGGTGATTATGGCGTTTTCCGTCGTAGCGAAGTTCTGGCCGAGCATCGTGCCTTGCAAGAAGAACTACGGCTTGTCGAAATCGATGTGGCTCGGATGGAAAATCTGACGCGCCGCCTGTCGGACAATTACCTTGACCTTGATCTGCTCGACGAACAGGCCCGCGACGTCTTGGGCCTTATCCGGACCGACGAGATCGTTATTCGCTAAGCGAAAACCAGGTATGCACGCCTACGTTGACGAAGCGTAAGATTGCCCCTCGCAATTCCTGAACTGATCGGATAAAGATAGTTTAATGCTAAACTAATTTTGTTTTCGCGATGGAGGAAATGCATGTCAGCCAAAAAGGCAGATGCCAAGCCGAACGTCTCAGCCGAAGAGCTAATGGGACATTACCGTGAAATGCTGTTGATACGGCGCTTTGAAGAAAAAGCGGGTCAGTTGTACGGCATGGGTCTGATTGGCGGCTTTTGCCACCTCTACATCGGACAAGAAGCTGTTGTTGTCGGCTTAGAAGCCGCCGCAGAGGAAGGCGACAAGCGCGTCACATCCTACCGCGACCACGGCCATATGTTGGCCTGCGGCATGGATCCAAAGGGCGTCATGGCCGAGCTGACAGGCCGCGAAGGCGGTTATTCGCGCGGCAAAGGCGGCTCGATGCACATGTTCTCCAAGGAAAAGCACTTCTACGGCGGCCACGGTATTGTTGCCGCTCAGGTCCCTCTTGGGGCTGGATTGGCGTTTGCTGACAAGTACCTCGACAATAAACGTGTGACGTTTGCGTACTTCGGCGATGGCGCTGCGAACCAAGGCCAAGTTTACGAGGCCTATAACATGGCGGAACTTTGGGACTTGCCAGTCGTTTTCGTCATCGAAAATAACCAATACGCCATGGGTATGAGTGTTAAGCGCTCAACAAAGTCACCATCCCTTTGGGAACGCGGTGCAGCCTACGGCATTCCAGGCGAAGAAGTGGACGGCATGGATGTTCTCGCCGTCAAAGCGGCAGGCGAGCGCGCCGTGGCGCATTGCCGCTCTGGCGAAGGTCCTTACATATTGGAAGTGAAAACATACCGTTATCGCGGCCACTCTATGTCTGACCCTGCGAAATACCGCACACGCGAAGAAGTCCAAAAGATGAAAGACGAGCGCGATCCAATCGAGCAAGTCCGCGACATGCTTTTGACAGGCAAATACGCGTCCGAGGATGATCTCAAGGCGATCGACAAAGAGATCAAAGCGATTGTAAACGAGAGCGCCGAGTTTGCAAAAACCAGCCCAGAGCCTGATTTGTCAGAGCTTTGGACAGACATCTACACAGACGCGTAAGGGGATTACGAAACATGGCTATTGAAATTCTAATGCCCGCCCTTTCCCCTACAATGGAAGAAGGCACGCTGGCAAAATGGTTGGTCAAAGAAGGTGATACCGTCTCAAGCGGTGACATTCTGGCCGAAATCGAAACCGACAAAGCAACGATGGAATTTGAGGCCGTTGACGAAGGCGTAATCGGCAAAATTCTGATCGCTGAAGGAACCGAAGGCGTCAAAGTGAACGTGGCAATCGCCGTGTTGCTGGAAGATGGCGAAGACGCCTCTGCGGCTGTTGCGTCGTCGGCCCCTGCTGAAACTGCAACTGCTGCGCCTGCTGCTGCACCTGCCGCTTCTTCCGCTGCCCCTGTTGCCGTGTCCGTCCCTCAAAGCCCCGATTGGCCCGAAGGCACGAAGATGAAGCAGATGACAGTGCGTGAAGCACTGCGCGAAGGCATGTCAGAGGAAATGCGCGCCGACGAGACTGTTTACCTGATGGGTGAAGAAGTTGGCGAATACCAAGGTGCGTACAAGATTTCCCAAGGGATGCTTGACGAATTTGGGGCCAAGCGTGTCGTTGACACACCGATCACCGAACTTGGCTTTGCGGGTATCGCAGTTGGTTCTGCGATGGCTGGTCTGCGCCCGATTGTCGAATTCATGACATTCAACTTTGCCCTGCAAGCGATGGATCACATCATCAACTCTGCGGCCAAGACACTTTATATGTCTGGCGGACAAATGGGTGCCCCTATCGTTTTCCGTGGTCCAAACGGTGCTGCGGCCCGCGTTGGCGCTCAGCACTCGCAGGATTTCGCCGCATGGTTTATGCAAATCCCGGGTCTTAAGGTTGTAATGCCTTACTCTGCCGCCGACGCAAAAGGTCTGATGAAGACCGCGATCCGCGACAATAACCCTGTGATCTTCCTTGAAAATGAAATCATGTATGGCAAAACTTTCGAAGTGCCCGACGTTGAGGATTTCACAATTCCATTCGGTAAGGCCAAGATCGAGCGTGAAGGGTCAGATGTCACCATCGTCACCTTTGGTATCGGCATGACGTACGCACTTGCCGCAGCCGACAAGTTGGCCGAGGACGGTATCTCTGCCGAGGTCATCAACCTGCGCTCCTTGCGTCCAATGGACACTGAAACCATCCTTGCATCCGTGCGCAAAACGAACCGCTGTGTGACCGTCGAAGAAGGCTGGCCACAAGGTTCTGTCGGTGGCTACATCAGCGGCGTGATCATGCAAGAGGCGTTCGATTACCTCGACGCTCCTGTCATCACTTGCACAGGCAAAGACGTGCCAATGCCATATGCCGCAAACCTTGAAAAGCACGCGCTTTTGACCGCTGACGAAGTTGTCGAAGCCTGCAAAAAAGTAACTTACCGTTAAGGAGATAAGAGCATGCCTACAGAAATTCTGATGCCCGCCCTGTCGCCAACGATGGAAGAAGGCACATTGGCGAAATGGCACGTGAAAGAGGGCGACAATGTCTCCTCTGGTGACATTCTGGCCGAAATCGAGACCGACAAAGCCACGATGGAGTTCGAGGCCGTTGACGAAGGCGTCATCGGCAAGATCGTCATCGCGGAAGGTACTGAAGGCGTGAAAGTCAACGCCGTCATCGCCGTGTTGTTGGAGGATGGCGAAAGCGCATCTGACATTGGGTCCGTGTCTGCGGCACCTGCTGCGGCGGCTGCTGCACCAAAGGCAGAAGCGGCGGCCCCAGCGGCGGCGGTATCCCCTGCCCCAGCGGCCCCTGCTGCCAAAGACGGAAATCGCATTTTCGCAACGCCGTTGGCGCGGCGCATTGCGGCCGATAAGGGTCTGGACCTCTCCACGATTGCAGGCTCTGGCCCGCATGGCCGTATTGTGAAAGCGGACGTTGAGAACGCAACTGCTGCGCCAAAGGCTGCTGCTGCGGCACCAGCGGCTGCGTTGGCCTCTGGTCCGTCGTCTGATGCTGTGATCAAGATGTATGAAGGTCGTCCGTTCGAAGAGGTCAAACTCGACGGGATGCGCAAGATCATTGCTTCTCGTCTGACAGAAGCAAAGCAGTCCGTGCCGCACTTCTATCTGCGCCGAGACATCAACCTTGATGCGCTGATGAAGTTTCGTAGCCAGTTGAACAAGCAACTCGAAGGCCGTGGCGTTAAGCTGTCGGTCAACGATTTCATCATCAAAGCCTGTGCGCTTGCCCTTCAGCAAGTGCCAGAAGCCAACGCCGTTTGGGCAGGTGACCGCACGTTGAAGTTCACCAAATCCGACGTGGCCGTTGCCGTGGCGATTGAAGGTGGCTTGTTTACACCAGTCTTGCGCGACAGCGAGATGAAGTCGCTATCTGCGATGTCTTCCGAGATGAAAGATCTCGCCACACGCGCCCGCGACCGCAAGCTTGCGCCGCATGAATACCAAGGCGGAAGTTTCGCGATTTCCAACCTCGGGATGTTCGGCATCGACAACTTTGATGCGATCATCAACCCACCCCATTCGGCCATCTTGGCCGTCGGTGCTGGTGTGAAAAAGCCAATTGTTGGCGCTGATGGCGAATTGACCGTTGGCATCGTGATGTCGACTACATTGTCCGTCGATCACCGCGTGATTGATGGGGCGTTGGGTGCCAATCTGCTGAACGCAATCAAGGACAACCTTGAGAACCCGATGACAATGCTCGCTTAATCGCGAGCGATGGAAAACAAAAAGGCCGGGCAAATCGCCCGGCCTTTTTCATTTAAAAATAGATACTTACTTCTCGTGCAGGATCTGGTCCATCGAGATACTTGGATGCGCGCAGCCGGCCTCGCCCACGATCCGCGCAGGCACACCCGCAACCGTCTTCATCGGCGGGACAGCCTGTAGCACAACAGACCCCGCAGCGATGCGGCTGCAATGACCAACAGTAATATTGCCCAAGACTTTGGCTCCTGCCCCGATCAAAACACCGTTTTCAATCTTTGGATGGCGGTCATCGTGGTCTTTACCAGTTCCGCCCAAAGTCACGGAATGCAGCATCGACACATTGTCACCAACGACCGCCGTTTCACCAATCACAATCGAATGGGCGTGATCAACCATGATCCCGCGCCCGATCCGTGCGGCAGGATGGATATCAACGCCAAAGATTTCGCTTGTGCGCATTTGAACGAAATATGCCAAATCCTTACGCCCAGTACGCCATAACCAATGCGCTAGACGGTAAGCCTGAATAGCCTGAAACCCCTTGAAGAACAAAAGCGGCTGTAAAAGACGATCACACGCAGGATCGCGATCTAGAATGGCCACAAGGTCAGCACGCGCCGCGCCAGATAGGTCTGGATCAGCTTGCATCGCCTCGTCAGCAAGCTCGCGCAAAATCTGCTCGGACATCTCGGCCGAGGCAAGCTTCATCGCGATACGCTGCGCCAAGGCGGTTTCAAGTGTTTCGTGATGTAAAATGCCGCTATGAATCAGGCCTCCCATAAGAGGTTCAGCAGCAACAGCGTCTTTGGCTTCTTGCCGAATGCGGTGCCAAACAGGATCAACTTGCGCCAATAGCGATGGAGAGACAGACATCTTGGGTCCTTTCAATAACCCTTCAGTCCTAACGCAATTCGTATGTAGAAACCAAGAACAAAGCTGTGATGGACTGTTTCACAAAACATCATCTGTCTCGCTGGTTAGCAG
Organism: Loktanella sp.; assembly: GCA_024686085.1. Lineage (GTDB taxonomy): Bacteria > Pseudomonadota > Alphaproteobacteria > Rhodobacterales > Rhodobacteraceae > Yoonia. The sequence goes on along the minus strand of JAIBDT010000001.1, from coordinate 39,379 downwards.
CCCTTCAATGACGACCCTGAGACAGTCCAAATATTGCGGCTGACACCGATCTGGCATCGGGGCCTTCGGGTAGTTCTGACAGGCAGCGCCTAAGGACCCGTTGCCGAATTGTGGATGCGCCAATCCCGTGTGCTTGCGATACTTGTCGGCAGCATTTGCATTTTAAATCAACGAAAACAAAAACTTAAGCCGTTCACAGCTGTGCGCCACCATCAAAGTGCGCGCAGCCAGGTTCAAGTCGGACAAGTGGATTGCGCGCATTAAACAAGGCTTTGCAAGATAATCGACATGCTGGGCCCAGCGCCGTAACGCACCGAAATTTGCGCCACCGAAATCTGGTAATCTCCTACCTGTAGCTCGCTTTGTTGCACATTTGCGGGATAGCTAAAATTCGCCGAGGTGACGACATCTTGCCGCTTGATCTGCCCGCCTTGCGTGATCGTGACCTGATACTGCTCGAAATCTTCCCCCAGCGGAACATCTCCTGCATTCCAGAAATCACCATCGATCCGCGTGGCTCTGATCCATTCAAAAGCGTGGTTTGCGCCCGTCAGCTTTTCACGCAAATGCGTCACAGGATACGGACGGTAACCATTTCCCTTAAATGCGTGGATCACATGTTTATAGCTTGCCGCCGTCACGGGCTGTTTGGCAGGACCATAACGATAATTCCGCTCCAATCCACGGGATGCGGACGGAATTGTGATTTGCTCTGGCCGCCCGTCCATCACGACAACGAATGACCCCGCAGGCCAGACGTCTTGAATTTGCGCACCCGTCCCTGCCTGACCGCGTAATAGCTGGCTGATCTCGAACTGGCGCGTCCCTGTTGGGGCGGCCTGCGCGAATTGGATGATTTCCCAGTTATCGGGCGTCCCATCACCCACCGCGATCGTATTTGCACCTGCGAAAAGCGCAAGGTCTTCGACCGACGACATAGAACCGCTGATGAGTTTGACCTCAACACCCGCTTGACGATCCCAGATGCTACATGGTCCACGCAGCAAAGGTGTTTTCAACTGCCCGATCGTCGCACGTGACCGCTGGATATCTTGCAAGATATAATTGCTATCTGTGGGGCTACTATAAAGCGCCACTGATCCCGGCCAAGGACGCGCCGAGGCCGCGATATAAGGCTCGTGTGGCACCTCGTCGCCAGTCAGCAATGGTAAATCAAGAAACAGCATTTCCACTGGTGTCGGGCCAACAAAAGGTTGCAAGACGGCACCTTCTTCATACAGTTTTTGTGGCAGATAAACCTCTGGGTCAACGCGGGTTGCCTCAACCAAACGCAAACCCGCCTCGTCCATCCGGTCAATCCGGTAAAGCCCCTTATGGTCGCGGGTATCAAGCCACACCACATCCGCTACAGTTATCTTGTTCTGCGATGGGGGCAGCGCAAAGATGGCCGCATCTGTCGCCAACCGCGCCTCTTGCAGCCAACGCGACACCGTGCGGGCGCCCTCGCCGCGCGTCAAGGCAATCGGCACCTCACTGCGCGAAACACCGTAAGACCGCTCATCTGGTTGCACCGCCTCACTGACTCCGGCCTCGTAATCGGCATCGGCGTCGATGAACCCTAGCTGTACGCGGCCCGTTACTTCCGCAGACGGCGCGCGGACAAGCGTCACCGGGGCCTCGCGACTTGGGTCTAGCGCTAACTCTGCATCGGTTACAACATGCTCTGGCAGACCAGTGCGGTTCTCAAAAACCAGAACACCATTGCGTTCAATCGCGTCGAACCCGAATGTGACCATCAGGGGCTGAATGGCAGCACGCGCTGTTGTGATATCATCCACCGAATACCCGCGGACCAGCCCGTAAAGACGACTTACGTCAAACCGCGTCACGGCTGATCTTTGGCAAATGTCTGCGACGACATCGGCCAGTGTGCGCGCAGATGCCCGCCCGTTCAACCAATGCCCCCGTGCATAATTGTCGCCATCCGACCACAATGACTTAGTTGCGGGAAAAAACGGAAATGGTCGCGCATCCCATGCCCAAACATGGGCGCGGGTCATGTCGATCATACGACCTTCATATTCAACGGACTGTGGATTGTTCACTTCCCACTTGTAATAGTCAAACGTGGCTCGCAGATACTGCATTTGCATAAAATCGTCGCGCATACCGTTGGAATACCTTGGTATTTTTGATTCAGACGACTTTGGATCAAGAAACTTATTGGGCTGGTTTGTGCCCTTGTCAATCGCCGCACAGCCCAGTTCTGTAAACCAGATCGGCTTGCTTTGCGGCACCCACACTGTCGGCTGCGCGACGCGGTTCCCATTGACGCGGTTATGGTGCTGATTGCCCCACCAACCCGCAATATCTTTATACCGCCACACCCAAGGTTCGCCATCACCATCCGTGATGGGTGTGCGAATTTGGGCATCGCGGGCCTCTGGAGAATGATAATACCAGTCATAACCTTCGCCACCGGCAATATTGCCGCGCAGATAGTTTAGGTTATAAATCGACTCCGCGCCAAAGTCGGTGTGACCCGTACCATCCCGCCAATCGCTTAGCGGCATATAGTTGTCTATACCGATGAAATCGATGTTCGGGTCCGCCCAGAGAGGATCAAGGTGAAACAGTTTGTCAGCCGTGCCAACAGGCTGATAGCCATGGTATTCCGACCAATCGGCCGCATAGCTGATTTTACAATATGGCCCGAGGATTGCACGGCATTCGGCAGCCAAAGTACGCAAGGCATCGACAGCAGGGAAACTGCCGCCTTCCCCACGAATTTGGGTCAGCCCACGCATTTCAGATCCGATACAAAACGCAGTCACGCCGCCCGCCGCAACACACAGATGCGCATAGTGCAGAATAAACCGACGATAGCGCCATTCAGATGGACCGCTATACACGACCAACCCGTCAGCTACCGTAAAATCACTTGGCGACGCCGTACCCATAAAGGCCGCGACCTGCGCCTCAGCTGTGGCGGTGCCATCGGGCGAGCCAGCAATCTCCGGCGCAAGTGACGTGGTAATACGCCCACGCCAAGGTAACTTTGGCTGACCCGTGTTGGCCGTCCATGGGTCAACCAGTGTGTTGTCAGGCATCTGTTCCATCAAGATGAACGGGTAAAATACCGGATCAACGCCACGGCTGCGCATATCAGCGATGGCCTCGATCACCGCCGCATCTGCAGGCGTGCCACCATAAACGGGGCGATCCTCCAGTTTCGGTACAATCCCCGCGCCAGCGCGGCCTTGGCCTGACACTGACCAAGGCATGACGTCGCCATCCACTTCGACCTGTTCAACCTTGGGCGCTATCTCGCAATCACCGCACCGCAAATCGCTGCCAAACCAAGAGACAACCAACATAGCAGAGCCGCAATTTGGCATCTCGCCTTCAAGACTATCCATCGACGCGGAAAAATCGGTCACACCGGAGGGGGAATTCGCGTTAATCGCGACCTGTTCTCCGTATTCGGACGACAAATGCACGGGCGTCGTGGCCAAAGAATACTCGCCAGTACCAGGGATAAGCGCGCCCCCCCTAACCTTGCGGGCGATATCATCACGAGCATCAGGCGTATCCTTTTCGGCGGGATGCATGACTTCAAAGGTAAACTGCGGGATGCGATTGCCAAATCGGGCAAGATCCAAATCCTCCAAGACAACATAGGCTGTCCCACGATACGCAGGTACATTATGCGATCCTTCAACCGCCACGATTTTTGGATCAGGCGATTGGGTCTGTGTGCCGCGATATAGGCGCAAGTTTAGGTCGGTGGGCGCGATCTCGACCCCATCGGCCCAAATGCGCCCCACATGCGTGATCTCGCCCTCACACAGCGCGATCGCCAAACTGACTGAATAACTAAACTCAACGGTCGTAGGCTGCGGCCCTGCCCCCTTGCCACCACCACCAGTGGTCGTCTGGTGTTCTTGGAAACGGGTGGCCCAAATAATCTGACCACCCACGCGCATCCGACCATAGACCTTGGCGACTGCCGCGCCTTCACTCGCACCCGTCAAGCGGAAACGGTCCACGCGGCCCGTCTCGACGGGTTCACTGCCAGCGCCCAGCAAACGCTGGTCAATCATACGGCCAACTGTTGCACCTGCTGCACGGCCAATCGTCGCCATTGATAGCCCAAGAACCGTGCCACCAATAGAGCCGCCAAGAGCCATGCCCGCTGCTGAAAGAACAAGAGTTGCCATGTGATTAATTCCTTATCGAAATACGAATTGAGCGACGATACGCTTGCGCCAAGGCTCTGATAGCGGGCTCTCGACAACGCCGTGGCCTGTGTAGGCGTGAATGAATGTGGGCTGTTCGCCCGTGCTGGCGACAATGCCCAGATGTTTGGCGACAGCCGTGCGGCGCATCCGAAACAAGATCACATCACCTGCGATCAATTCAGTGCGGTTCACCGCTTGCATATGCCTGTCAGCGGCAGCCCACAAAACCTCTTGGCCCTGCGGCTCTGACCAATCGGCAGTATAGCGTGGGATCGCTTCAGGCTCTGTGCCATGCATCTCGCGCCAAATGCCGCGCACAAGGCCAAGACAATCGGTACCGACACCCTGCTTTGAGGCTTGATGCACATAGGGCGTGCCAATCCACCCCCGCGCAATTGAGACGACATCCGGCCCCGTCATCGGGTCAGGCTTCCACCAGTGTCGTCATCATCCGACCTTGGGACGCTGAGCAGCCAGTCATCACCTGGAATGTCAGGAAAACCCTGAAAGTTCACAAGATTGTCAAACTTCACACGACACGTCTCGGCGCGCTTGTCACAGCCAGCGATGATCCGGACCTGATCACCAACAACCACCTCAGCAGGCATTGGACGCCATAGCGTCAAAACCCGGCTATTGCCGACGATCTCGTCATCTTTGATCACAGCCTGCAGGCCATTGGCATCGCCAGACTTAAATTCGACAAAGCCGCCTTCAAACCAACGGTCCGTATAGGTCGCAGCCAGAACCATCGTCAGGACTTGACCATCATCAACCTCTGTCAACGGGACATCGGCGCGGAAAGCAATATCACTACTATTCACCTTGCACCCGCCATCGCCCAAAACAGCGCTACACGTCTTTAGATACGCACGGCCTTGCGGCTGGTTCAGCATCTCGGTCAAGCCGCGCAACTCCACACGGTATGTGCCTTGCTCGCGCGTGATTTCACCAATTGTGCCGATAAATCGAATTTCGCGGTGCGAAACATTATCCCAACGGACCAACCATGTGGTCACTTCAGCGGCGTCATAACGGCCTGCCTCGATATCCTTGTCCGTCACGGCATTGGCACTCAACATGCCCAAGGCTTCGGTGTTATTGACCGATAGCCCCGTTGTACTGGCCAGCGCCTTTGCGGACAGGCCACTATCGGGGCGAAAGTTGATGCCATCAAATTTCAGCGGACGATCATGATCGGTAAATCCGAACGTGACACCATCGGTGCGCACTATCGACCAGCAGTGACAGACATGGGTCGTGCCAACCGCAAGGTGCGCGTTTAACTTTGCGACAGTCATAGGCGTACCTCGACAATCGGCACATTGGGCGCGTCACCTGCGCGAAAACTGGACACAGAGGTTTGGATCGCATCCGTGTCAAAACGGACAGGCACGTCAAACTCGAACCCGGCACGAACCTCGGCACCCAGATCTGGTGGATGGGCAAACGTAACCTCGCCCGTGGCAAAATTGACGTCGTAATCAATCGTTTCCTGTAACTCATCGCCGCCAATAGCGACACGAACCGTACCTTCGACAGGCTTGGAAATCGGACGGATGTAGGAATGGCCGCCAGAGGTATAGGTCTTGGTCAACTGAATGACCTGTGTGACCTCGTCACCGATCGCAATCAACTGATCCGATGAGACTGGCGCGGACAAAGGTACACAGGACTTGTAATCGCCCCAGTCCTTCCAGCGAAAACTGTGCAGCTGACCTTCGCGGGCCTCAAAGAAAGCAACAATAGTCGCAACATCATTCAGAGAGCGCAGACCAATACCCGCATCATAGCGCCTGCGCGAATGCGCCCACGGCGTGTTGCGTTCTTCAAAGCCGTTAGAGAGCGTCACAATCTCGGTGCGGCGCTCTGGGCCACCAACCGAGCCAAAGCTCAGGTTTGCGGGAAACTGGATTTCATGAAATGCCATTCTTGCGTCCTCCGATCAGCGATTGCGTTGGCCACGGCCCATGGCGCGGGCCATTTGGGTGGCAATTTGACCTTGGCTGCGCTGGAAACCCTGCACATCCGGGGTCGAAATATTCATCGTGACATTGACCGTGCCGCCACCTTGGGCGCGCACGCCCAGACTGCCGTCAGCGCCGCGCGACAGCGGCATAATTGCCTCTGGGCCCGCCTCGCCCATCAAACCTGTGCCACCGCGCATCGGAAACGTGGTCGGACCACTCAGAACACCGCCCTTCGCAAAGGGGGTCACGCGCCCTTGGGAAAATGACGCGCCATTCTCAAACGGCATCATGCTGGACACGGCAGTGTTGACACCTTGGGCCAGCAAGCCGCCAAAATGCTGCATCACTGGGTTGATTGCAGCGGAATAGGCCGTATCGACCATCGCCTTGGCAACAACACCCAAAGCATCCGACAGCTTCAGGCCGTCAAACACCAAGCCATCAAAGGCACGGCGTAATCCGCCACTAAAGCCACGCTCAAGATTGCCCAAATCACGGGTCGTCTCACCAAGCGAGCCTTGGATACTGCGCAACTGGCTATCAAACGCAGCCGTCATTGCGGCCGCATCGCCAAGCGTGCGCTCAAGCGCATTCACTTCGCTGTCCAATGCATCAATCTGATCTAGTCCACTCATCTTCACCCTCCTTGGGTATCGGGATAGGCGCGCTCCAACTCGGCAAGCCGGTCACGGGCCATGGGCATCAACTTTTCATCAAGGCCCAACATCACCTGCAACTCCGCAGGGGTAAGCGCCCAAAATTCTGCGGGACGCAGGCGCAAAACATGCAGCCCCGCACGCAATAGGTTTGGCCAATCCATCAGCTTTACGCGGGCGGCGAGAAAGCACGGACCAGCAAGGTCGCAGCAACTTTCGCAGCCCCCACAGCCCCACCTTCAATGTCGGCTTTCAACAGATCAGCAGAGGTGCCTTCCCAGCCGCCGCCACGCAGGCCCGCCACGACCAAAGCCATGACATCGCGGCTGGAAAACTTGCCCGTTTCAAACCGCGCGACAAGATCGACCAAACTATCGGCCCCCATCGTGGCTTCCATCTCGGCCAAAGCGCCCAGCGTCAAATTGCAACGATGCGGCACCCCGTCCACGGTGACCGCGACTTCTCCTGCGTGCGGGTTCACCATTTATAGCGCCGCCGTGAACACAAGCTCGCCCGCAGAGGCCAGCGACAGCTCATATGTTGCCTCACCATTGTGGGAACCAGCATATTCGATCGACGTGATCTGGAACGGACCTTCCAATGTGCCGAAATCGGGCACGATTACTTGAAAATCAGGGGTCAGACCGTCGAAAAACAACTGACGGGCACGCTCGTCAGTGGTGGCGTCCTTGAACACACCAGAGCCTGAAATCGCAGCCGTTTTGACACCGGCCCCTGACAACAACTCGCGCCAGCCGCCCGTGCTTTCCAGCGATGTGACGTCCACCGTTTCAGCGTTCAGACTGATACGGGTCGCGCGCAAACCTGCGGCGGTCTCAAACAGGCCATCGCCCGTCATGTCAATTTTGACCAAGAGGTCTTTACCGTTCTGGGCTACCATTGCCAGTACTCCTTAGGGTTGGAAAAAAGGGGATCAGTCGTCCGCAACGTGGATGCGAAAGACCAGATTGATTTGACGCATATCGCCTGTGCCAACACGGGCAGCCGTCGCTTTGTAAAAATTCAACGCCACGATCTGGCCGCGTGTTAGCGTCAGATCGGCATCAACCAAAGCATCAGACACGGCAGCCGCCGCAGACTTGGCCTGCGCAAAACCGGCAACATCCGTCACAACCGAAATCGTCGCCTCATGCAGCGCGCCCGCACCTGTCTTGCCGGACTGATCCTTGACCACTTCGGGGCCAAGCGTGACGTATAACGACGGCAGCGTGCCAGCAGGCAAAGCGTCGTAAACATGGGTGCCAACAATGGCCGCAAGTGGCGCATCATTTGACAGATGTTGAAAAACGGCGGCCTGCAGAGCAGCGGATACACCATAACTCATGTGGCAGTCTCCTCTTCGGCGTGGCAGGTCAAATAGCGCTCGCCACTGGGGGATTCCGTGACAGCCGTGATCGCATAGACGCGACCATGACCGCGGAAACGCTGACCCGCTTTGGGACGCGCGTCCGATGATACAGGGGCCGCTCGGATCGTAATGCGGTACGCGACACGGCTCAGAGACACCGCAGGACCAGAGGTCTCGCGACCAGATCCAGGCTTGATCTCGGCCCAATGCACGCCCAACTCGGCCCAGTCTTGGGAATAGCCGCCCGACCCGTCAGGGGCCTGGGTCAAATGCTCTAGCTTCAAATGACGGTTCAGCTTGGGACGGCTCATGAGCGGCCACCAGAAAACAGACGGATATTGCGAAACCGCTCGATTAGGGCGGAAACACCAAAGGGCATCACGTGGCCGGACATCGCGCTTTCATGGCGGAATTCATAGAAATGGGCGGCAAGCATCAGCACGGCTTGTGCCAGATCAGCAGGCAAGTCCGACCAGTCGGGGCCAAAGCCAGCACTCATGTGAATGCGCACAGCGCCGCCCTGCGGGATCGAAGGCAGCGATGCATCATAGGCATCCAACTCCGGACGATGGGTGTCTTGGATCAAACGGTAGGTGGCGCTATCAATCACAGTCTCGGCGCCATTGCGATCTAGCAGCGACACGCCAATAATCGCGCGCACAGGGGCAAGTGGCAGGGATTGCTTTTGCCCGTCACGCCACGCCGTCAAGGTCACACTGAACGTGCGCTCAATGGTGATCTTACCCGTGCGGGCCTCAATTGCGGCCAATGCAGCACGCAGATAGCCCTCTAAAACGCCATCTTGCATTCCATCGTCCGAGAAACCCGAACCCATGCGCATATGGTCTTTGAATGTAGCGACCGGCAGGGCCGACAGCGGCACGGTGGCCTCTTCGACTAACATCATGGAACACTCCAGAAAAATAAGTGTGGTGGGGCCAAAAGGCCAAAAGTCCGGACGCGCAAGTCACGCATTGCTCGATCGGAAGGGAGAGCAGCTAGACAACACGCAACCTTTGTCGCGCGCCCGGGGGAAGACGCAGCCCGCTATGCAGGCCACGCCCTTCGCAACAAGCTTAGCTCGTCGCGAATTTCAGCAGCTTGATCGCGCCAAAGTCGCTCACAGCACCACCAACACGCTTGGTTGCATAGAACAAGACATGCGGCTTGGCAGAGAACGGGTCACGCAACACCCGCAGATCAGGACGCTCGGCCACGGTGTAACCCGCACCAAAGTCACCAAAAGCAATCGCTGTGGCATCAGAGGCAATGTCAGGCATGTCTTCAGCAATCAGCACAGGATAACCCATAAGACGCGCAGGCTCGCCCGCAGCCAATCCGTCAGACCACAAGAAACGGCCATCGTTATCTTTGAGCTTGCGGATCGTGCCCGCGGTCCTGGAATTCATCACAAACGATGCATTCGCACGGTATTCGGCACCCAGCGCGTAAACCAGATCCACAATCGGATCACCGTCCGCAATCGCACCATCAGCCCCCGTGACGACATAGCCAAGATTGCCCCAGACCCAAACGTCGTTGTCGACAGATGGATAGGTAAGTAGGCCCTTTGGCTTGTCGATACCATCACCACTGATGAACGCCTGCGCCTCGGAACGGGCAAACTTGTCAGCGATACGGCCAGCCAGCCAGCCCTCAATATCAAACGCACTATCGTCTAGCAGACGCTGAGACGCCTTTGGCAGCGCAGAAAGCTCGTGCAACGGGATCGTGATACGGTCAATCTGCGGCGTGCCTGTCTCTGAGACAGCGGCAGCTTCGGTCGCCCAACCGGCACCCATTTCAGTGTGATCTACCAACACATCAAACGAAGTGGCGTCCACATTCACAACATTGGCAATCGCACGGATAGAGGCAGTCGAGGACAGCGTGCCCTTAATCGTATCTGCCGTTTGCGGGTCCACCAAATAGCCGCCGTCAGCAGCAACTGATGTGCCTAGCGCCTTACCCTCCAATTCGAGGCCACGCAGACCGTCATCATCGCCAGAACGCAAATATGCGGCAAAGGCTTTCTGGTGTGGTGCGTCCTCATGGGCAGAGGCCGCAAGGTCGGGGCGTGCATTTGTCATAGTCTTTCGATCCAACTTGTTCATCCGGGTATCCTGTTCTTGAAGTTTGGCATTAATGCCGTGGGAAAAGTCTTTGAAATCACTCATGAAACCGGAAATCGCGGTTTTCAGTTCGTTGGCCGGAGACACATCTTCCCCGACCCGAGAATTCAACTCAGGTTTGCTCATCAATCGGTCCTCTTGATGGTGGTAAGGGCGGCGGTTAATCCGGCGCCATTTGGCGACGTGCGTCGTTGAACACGGCAGCCATTTCACGCAATGTCTGGGCGGCGGGGTCATCCCCCTTCGCTCCGACACGCGCATCGGGTAGCATCGGGAATGTGACCAAAGACACTTCCCAAAGCTCCAGCTCGGATAAAAGGCGTCCGCCCTTGTCATTCTTGCGGGATTTGATTGTGCGATAGCCAATCGAAAGGCCATCAATCGCACCCGCACCAATCAGGGCAGCGGCCTCGCGACCACGGGCAACATCCGTCAAGATACGACCCTTCACCCAAAGGCCCTTGGCATCCTCACGGACCTCGTCCCAAACACCAATCGGCTGGGCGGGATCGTGTTGCCATAACATCTTGATACTGGCTTTCTTGGCCGCGTTCTTGAGCAGCGAGGCGGCATAAGCGCCCGTCTCGACGGTGTCGCCACCTTGATCGGCCTTGCCGAACAAAGACGCATAGCCCTCAATCGTCGACCCGTCCGTGACCACAAGATCACTGCCCAACTGGCAATATTTCATCTCTAAAGACATCATTTTCCTCGCTTCATTTCGCCGCAATGGCTTTGACGATTTCGAAAACCAGCAGGCCAAAGCCGCCGCACACGATCAGGCCGATCTGCCATTCCAAACGGGACACCATGAACTCGATCTTGCCCAATCGGACATCAAGCTGGGCGAACCAAAAGTCGGACACAGGCGGTGGGACTTGCGGTCTGTTCTTTGGCGGCAGATCGACAACTTTACCCGTCATCGCCGACCTCCAGCACTGGCAGGCCCAGCAAATTGCGCTTTTCCGCATCCGTCAGGAACGCCGCATCAGATACACGACGCCATTGGGCTTCGCGCTCTGCACTTAATGCTGGAATCTGGTCCAGATCGGGGCGCAACGTAATGATTTCACTAGTGAAATCGGACAACCAGTCAGACACTGATCCCAACACTCGGCTTGCCAGCGGCAGTACCGTCAAACGGTAAAACGCACGGTTCGCTTCTTGGTAATTGGCGTAGGTCGCGTCCCCCGGCAAGCCAAGCAACATCGGCGGTACACCAAAGGCGATCGAAATCTCGCGGGCAGCGGCTTCTTTGGTTTTCTGAAACTCCATATCAGACGGCGAGAACCCCATCGGCTTCCAATCAAGGCCCCCTTCCAGCAACATCGGACGGCCAGCATTGCGCGCCCCTTGATGCTGTGTCTCCATCTCGGACAACAAACGGTCATATTGATCGGCACTCAGCGATGACTGACCATCAGCTCCTTTGTAAATAATCGCGCCACTCGGACGGGCCGCATTGTCCAATAGGGCCTTTGACCAACGCGAGGCGGAATTATGCACGTCAATCGCACTGGCCGAAGCCTGCAGCGGCGAAAACCCATAGTGATCATCTTGCGGGTGAAAGCTTTTGATGTGACAGATCTTGCTGTCGTTCTCGGCCACAGCAAAGCGATGCTTGCGGCCATTGACGCCGTATTCATACGCCACAGGCCAGCCATCAGGACCGGGCACAACATTCATGCGGTCAGACCGCAGCACATGCAGCTCTAACGGCAGGCCCTCGTCGCCGACAGCTTCCAGATACCCATTGCCCGTCAGCAATAGCTGACCGTAAAGCGCCTCCAAAATTTCGGCGCGGCCTTGGCCTGCATTGGGGCGGGCTAGCAATGCCTGAATTGGATGCGCCTCATAACGGCGCTCTTGGTCTTGCAGTACCATCGGCAAAGCAGCCGCAGCCTCTGCGATGATCTTGACGGCACGAAACCCGATCGGGTTGCCTGTAAACCCTGTGCGGGTCAAAGACACCACATCACGCGGGCTCCATGCCACACGACCTGCACTTGGCCACGCAATCGCATGACCGGTCGCAGAGGCCTTCACCTGCTCTGGGGCCGCATCGGCGGTTGCTGTCTTTGGGCGGTTCAGAAATTCAAACATCAAAAGCTCCTTGATCTCACACCCCCAACTGGGTGCCGCTGATCCTTGAAAACAGTTTTACGGGATAGGTCTTAAGGTGGCGGAAGTGCTGCGCACGGTGGGGGGCGCAACACCTCTTGCTATTTCAAAGGTGACGCACACGCGGATCGCGGTGCTTTCCCGCAGGGGCAATCATCAGATCGAAAATCGCCCAGACCAGCGCATCGACACGGTCAGGCGATCCCCTGCCCTCAAAGCCGCGCGTGGTCATCTGGCACATCTGGTCCTCTAGGGCAGACAACCCGCGCAAATGACGGACCCTGCCCTGCTCATAAAGAGCCGCGACAGGTTCAGCGCGAACCACCTTGCCCTTGCTGGCATGGACAGCGCGAAAGGAAATCATCGGGGATTGCTGACGTAAAATCGTCTCGATCATTTCACCACCCTGATTAACCTCAGCCACAAGGCGATCAGCACCATGCCTGTCCATGGCGGCAATCGCAGCCTTGGCCCACATGTTCGGAGACGCAGCACTGACCGTCGCATCCTCAATCACATAGGCGCACCAGTCCTGCGGCGGGCCCTCCATGACAACACCGGCAACGACAATCCCGCAGTCATCAGAATTCTTCTGGCCCGTCACGGGCGGATCAATCGCCACAACAATACGGGTCAGATCGGGCAAACGGGTCACCTGCTTCGACGACAAAGCAGCATAAGACCACAAAGCGCCCTGCACATCCGTCAGCATCTCGCCCTCCAACTCTTGGCGACCCAAACGCGTGCCACCATAGCGGGCCTCCACCTCTAGCAAAAACTCGGGGGCGAGGTTGGCACGGTTAGCGCGCGTGGGGGCATGGGTCTGGACCGTGGACGCGCGGGCCAGTAAATCGCGCAAAGGAACCGTGTTGCGCGGGGTAGTCGTGACACACGACTGCGGGGCCTTGCCAAGACGCAGCGCAAACTGGACCATGTCCCACGTCCCCTCTGCCATGCGCCACTTGGCGAACTCGTCAATCCACGCGGCATCAAACTGGGGGCCGCGCAATCCTTCTGGATCATGGGCGGAATACAATTGCGCCGTTGCACCATTGGGCCATTCCAGCATTTTGCGCGATGCGATCCACTTGGGCTTACGGTCATCAGGTGTCACGGACATGATGCCACTATCGCCAAAGACCATGACCTCGCGGGCTTGCTCTTAGGTTTCGGCGACCAAGGCCACGCGGCGCTTTGCGCCCGCAGATTGCGGCGTTGGGCCCTCAACTTGCGCGCGGACCCATTCGGCGCCAGCGCGGGTTTTACCCGCGCCTCGTCCACCAAGAATGACCCAAGTCCGCCAGTCTTCCGCTGGCGGCAGTTGATGGGGTAGCGCCCAAAAGTCAAAAAGGAATGGTAAAGCAGCCAACGCCTTAGCGTCTAAACCGTCAAGAAACGCGGTCTGCGTCGAGAGCGGCGCGGATGCGATCAAGTTGGCCCCCGATATCATCGCGGATGGTGTCATAGTTAATACCGTCGTCGACGGAAGTGTCTGCGAATTTTTCAAGGAATACCTCATGGGCTTTATTGATTGAAACGTGAAGAGATTGCACTTCGGACAGCTTGAGATTGAATTTTCTCGCGCTCTCTGCCTCTGGCTTATCAAAGGACATCAACATTTCTTCTAAGGTACCAAAAACACTTGCAAATAATCGTTCCAACCGTGCAACGCGCGCAGCTGGGGTCTCTAATGGAACGTGGGGTTCGTCTAGCGTTTTTATCATTATTTTCTCAACCTCGATGGACTTATCCGATCAGGTCGAAAGGCATCAAAGCCGCGCGTAATTTCGCGGCACATCTGTCTCCTAGCGCTTAACTAACTTACCCGAAAAAAACGGAAAAGTCAAAGAAACGGGGCGCCCCAATGGAGCGCCCCGTTAATCTCGCAGCAATTGATTTTGCGTTATCCGCCGTCCGCGTTTGCACGCTCGGCTTCAATCTTACGCCATACTTCGACGTTTCGATTATGATCTGCCAAGGTGACCGCAAAGGCGTGACCACCCGTGCCATCAGCCACAAAGAAAATGAACGGCGTGCTATCGGGATCAAGTGCCGCTTCAATGCTCGCACGGCCTGGATTCGCGATCGGCGTCGGCGGCAAAGCAGGGATTACATATGTATTCCAAGGGGTTTCACGGCGAAGTTCACTTTGACGCAAACCACGGCCCAACACACCTTCACCCTTGGTGATACCGTAGATCACCGCAGGGTCGGTCTGTAGCTTGATCCCTTGGTTCAGGCGGTTGACGAACACGCTTGCGACCTGACGACGCTCTGCGGCAACGCCTGTTTCTTTCTCGATTAGGCTTGCCAGAATCAGCGCCTCTTCGGGCGAATTCAGCGGCAATCCATCCACGCGGCCAGCCCATGCCTCGGCCAGAATACGCGACTGCGCTGACGCCATACGATCCAGAATTTCAGACACCTTGGTGCCTTGCTTGATCTCATAACTATCAGGGGCAAGTGCGCCCTCGGCAGGCACCTCGGTGGTATCCACATCCAGCATTTCGATACGCGACAAGACATCGACCACTTGCCAGCTCGTGACACCTTCCGCCATCGCAAGACGGAATTGTGTATCCGGTTCCGCAATGATCTGCGTGTAAACCTCGGGCGTCTCTTCCTCAGCAGGATTGAACTTTGCGACTTCAACAAAGCGGTTCGTTGCTGGGTCCAATTCTCGCACGAGTACGTCACCCAGCGTGACACCAATGCGGTAAACCACTTCTGTGCCGCAAGTATTCTGACCACCACGGGTCACAATATCGACGATCTGCTCCATCGACGCCTTTTCGGGCACCAGAAAACTACCGGCCTTCAGCTGATTGGTCTTCTCGGCATAATCGGCACCGATGCGCATCATCGACGCTGATGTTACAGCCCCCTGTTCCGCCAAATCGGCGCTGACCTTACGCATCGTCGAGCCACGCTCGACCTGCAAGCAAATCGCTTGCTCTAGCGGACCAGCGGCTGCGTATTTCTTAGCGGCAAAACTGACACCACCCGCCAATAAAAACAGCGCGATGATAAAAAACGTCAATGTATTCGACGCGATATGACGCCACATTAATCGACCTTCCCGAACAGAACGCTGGCATTCGTGCCGCCAAAGCCAAACGAGTTAGACAGCGCGATATCGATCTTGCGTTCAACCTTTTTGTTTGCGGCCAGATCGACTTTTGTTTCAACGGCCACATTGTCCAAGTTGATCGTCGGCGGAGCCACCTGATCGCGGATCGCCAAGATCGAGAAAATCGCCTCGATCGCACCAGCAGCGCCCAGCAAGTGACCAGTTGCAGACTTCGTAGACGACATCGTCACCTTGCCTGCAGCATCACCCATCATACGCTCAACTGCGCCCAACTCGATAGTGTCAGCCATCGTAGATGTGCCGTGCGCGTTGATGTAATCAATATCTGCGGGGGTCTTGCCTGCATCCTCTAGCGCCATGCGCATGGACCGCTCACCACCCTCACCGTTCTCGGAGGGGGCCGTGATGTGATAGGCGTCACCAGACAGGCCGTAACCGATGACCTCTGCATAAATCTTCGCGCCACGGGCTTTTGCGTGCTCGTACTCTTCCAGCACAACAATGCCAGCACCCTCGCCCATAACAAACCCGTCACGGTCCGCGTCATACGGACGAGACGCAGATTTTGGATCATCCGACCGCTTGGTCGACAGTGCCTTGCACGCGTTAAAGCCCGCGATACCGATCTCGCAAATCGCAGCCTCAGCACCGCCCGCAACCATCACGTCAGCGTTGCCGTATTTGATCAGACGGGTCGCATCACCAATCGCATGGGCACCTGTAGAACAGGCCGTCACAACCGAATGGTTTGGGCCTTTAAAGCCGTATTTGATGCCAACCTGACCTGAAATCAGGTTGATCAGAGCACCCGGAATAAAGAAAGGAGACACGCGGCGCGGACCTTTTTCTTTAATCATAACAGCAGTTTCCGCGATGGACTTAAGACCACCAATACCCGACCCGATCAGAACACCTGTGCGAAACAGGTCAGCGTCCTCGGTGGGCATCCACCCCGAATCCTCAACCGCTTGCTGAGCTGCGGCCACACCAAACAGAATGAAATCATCAACCTTACGCTGGTCCTTGGGGGCCATATACGTATCGGCGTTAAACGTGCCGTCCGTGCCATCGCCACGCGGAACTTCGCAAGCATAATCTGTGACCAAGCCACTGGCATCAAAGCTGGTGATTTTACCGGCGCCGGACTGACCGTCCAAAATGCGTTTCCAGCTTTCCTCAACCCCATCTGCCAACGGGGTTACCAATCCAAGTCCTGTTACGACTACTCGACGCATATTATGCCCTCACATTTTTGGGGTTTCATCGCTTTAATACCCCAGCACACGGGCGCGGGGCAAGGGCAGCAAGACCTTTGTTTGTTGCGAAATCGGCGGCACTTCACCGATTGTTAAGCACGCGGTGGGTAAATGATTGTATATATCAATAGGAAGCCCATGCGTTTCATCCTCACATTGCTGTTTTTGACCCTTCCTTTGCAGGCTGCCGCTCAAGTTGACTGTTCGGTTATTGACGGGTTGGAACGCATTCAATTCGCCGGGCAGAGATTGTCAGAACAACCGACCCTTGATCCGGAATCTGCCGATGCCGTGCTAATTATTAGCGAAACAAAGCGTCTGGACAGTGACAAGGTTAAATTCGCTGCAACCAATACATTGACGCCCCTTGATGTTGCCCGACTGGTATCGTTTTACCAGATGTCCGAGATGCTAGCACGGACCATCGTCAACCGGCGCCCCGATAAATCCTACAGCGTCTTTACCGCGCCGTCATTCAACCAACATATGACGAATACAAAACGCATTTTGCCGATGTTTTCCTGTAACCCGCTGTCGGGCGTGCGTGGGGCGGACGGACTTGAAAAAGTGTCATCAACCTTGGGGGAAAGCAAAGCAGGCAAACCGATTTCAATCAAGAAAATCGGATTTTGGCTGGTCGGCCTCATCGCTGCTGGCATTTTGGCATCACTAATAAAGGTGCAGTTTTCTCTTTACATGGCGCGTAAGAAACGACGGTCACAGCGGTTTCGTGTGCATATTCCGACAAAGGTCAAAATGCGTGGAACCCGTTACACTGGGACAATTCTCGACATCAGTTGTAACGGCGTCAAAATTCAAATCGACCACATTTCTGGCGGTGAACACGGTGCGCCTATCGACATCTGGATTAACGCAGGTTGGCAAACTGCGCATATCAGCTGGTCAAACATCCACTATGTTGGGGTTAGGTTTGCCGACGCGCTACAACATAAGCTTGTCATGGCTCTCGTCGACGATGACCGACATGCACCAAAGGCAAGAAAGAACGGCGCCCTAAAGGACGCCGTTCTTTTAAGACAACGATAGCAGCTTACTGTGCTTCGCTGATGAATTTTACTGCGTCGCCAAAGGACTGGATAGTCTCAGCTGCATCATCAGGGATCTCGATCCCGAACTCTTCTTCAAAAGCCATAACCAGCTCAACTGTATCAAGGCTGTCTGCGCCCAGATCATCGATGAACGATGCGGATTCGACAACTTTGTCTTCTTCCACACCAAGGTGCTCTACTACGATCTTGCGTACGCGGTCTGCGACGTCGCTCATGTCAAATTCCTCACGTTAATTCCGGGCAAAGCCCTAGAGTTCTTTTTAGGCTTTCGCCCAGTTTGTACCCCGAAGGGCGGATCGACTACCCGTATCAATGGGCGAAACCAAATAGCACAGCAAGTAACTTACGTTACGTCAGCCGCACTTTTTGGCGAATATGCGAGGCCTATAACAGTTATTTCGTCATCGGCAAACGCTTTGTTCGCGCTAAACGCGCATCAGACCTACAACATGGCCATACCGCCGTTCACATGCAAGGTCGCACCGGTGACATAGCCCGCTTCTTGGCTGGCGAGATAAACCACAGCCGCGGCAATCTCTTCTGCGTCGCCCATCCGGCCTGCGGGCACTTGCGTCAAAATTCCGGACTTCTGGTCATCGTTCAGTTTGTCAGTCATCGCCGTTGTGATAAATCCAGGTGCGACGCAGTTCACCGTAATGCCACGACTCGCGACCTCATAGGCAATCGACTTGGACATACCGACAACACCTGCCTTGGACGCTGCATAGTTCGCCTGACCCGGGTTGCCTGTGGCCCCCACAATCGACGAAATATTGATGATACGCCCCCAACGGGCCTTCATCATGCCACGTATAGCGCCTTTGCACAGACGCATCGTCGAGGTCAGGTTGACCTCTAGAACCGACGACCATTCGTCGTCTGACATGCGCATGAACAGGTTATCGCGAGTGATGCCAGCATTGTTGACCAGAATATCAACCGAGCCCATCGCCTCGATTGCCTGTTTTGTCAGCGCAGTCACAGCATCAGCGTCGCTTAGGTTGCATGGCAATACATGCGCACGGCTACCCAGCTCAGCGGCCAGCGCCTCAAGCGGCTCGACCCGCGTGCCAGACAAAGCAACCGTCGCGCCTTGCGCATGCAACGCCTTAGCAATCGCGCCACCGATGCTCCCAGAAGCACCCGTCACAAGCGCATTTTTACCTGTAAGATCAAACATTTGTAGCCCCTTTTTAATTATGCAGCAGACATCGCAGCAACAGCGGCCACGATGTCATCTGGCGCACCAACCGCGCCTGTTGTCATTTCTTTTTCAATGCGGCGGATCATACCGATCAAGGCCTTACCAGCACCAATTTCCCACGCCTCGGTGACGCCCTGTGCAGCCATGTAAGACACAGATTCGCGCCAGCGCACCGATCCCGTCACTTGCTCAACCAGTAGCGACCTGATCTGGTCAGGGTCCGTGACAGCACTTGCCAGAACGTTGGCAACCAAAGGCACCTTTGGGGCGACAATCGACACGTCATTTAACGCATCGGCCATCACCGCGGCAGCAGGTGCCATCAGGCTGCAATGGAACGGCGCGCTGACAGGCAAAAGCAACGCACGTTTCGCGCCTTTTTCCTTTGCGATGATCAAGGCACGCTCAACGGCTGCTTTATGCCCAGAAACAACCACCTGGCCCGGATCATTATCATTGGCGGCTTGGCAAACTTCGCCTTGGGCGGCCTCTAGGGCCACAGCCTGCGCAGTCGCGAAATCCAACCCCAACAACGCAGCCATGGCACCCACACCCACAGGCACGGCCTCTTGCATCGCCGTGCCACGAATACGTAACAAACGGGCCGTATCAGCGACCGAGATCGCACCAGCCGCAGCCAGCGCGGAATATTCACCCAAAGAATGGCCCGCCACATAAGACGCAGACGCAATATCAACGCCCTCGGACTCTAGCGCCCGCATCGCAGCCAATGATGTGGCCATCAACGCAGGTTGCGCATTGCGTGTCAGCGTTAGATCAGCGGCGTCGCCCTCCCAGATCAACGACGAAAGGCTTTCGCCCAATGCATCATCAACCTCTTGGAAAACCGCTTTGGCGGCTGGATATGCATCGGCTAGCGCCTTGCCCATCCCAATTGTCTGAGCGCCCTGCCCTGGAAATACGAATGCCCGCATGTGGCCTCTCCTTTGTTTGACCTTTGGTAAATTAGTTACCTTGCCAACCGCTTTGACACAAGCATGTGCCGACATGCACAGATGCCCTGCATTTTGGGCGCTATAATTAACCGAAAATTAAGCATAACCTTATCCGCGGATAACATTAGAGGTATGACATATGTCTACGCAGGCTTACTCTCGAACGACCAAGACTTTTCACTGGCTGACCGCCCTTCTGGTCATCGCTATCATCCCGCTCGGGGTGATCGCATCCGACGCACCCATCAACACGGACGCTGAAATCGCTACGAAAACATGGCTTTTCTCGATGCACAAAACACTTGGGGTGGCCGTATTTCTGGTCGCTCTCGCAAGGATCACCTACGCGCTAACCCAAACCAAACCAGCACCTTTGCATCCTGACCGCAAAGCCGAGACCCTGCTGGCCGAGGTCGTGCATTGGCTGCTTTACCTCTCGCTGGTGCTCGTCCCGCTCACAGGCTGGATTCATCACTCGGCTTCTGCCTTCGCCGCCCCAATCTGGATTCCCTTCGCAAACGCGCTGCCTTTTGTGCCAACCGATCCGCATGTCTCGGACTTGTTTGGCGGGTTGCACTGGCTGTGGAGCAAAATCATGGTGGCATCGATCTTGCTACACTTTGCGGGCGCGATGAAGCATGTCTTCATCGACAAAGATGAGACCCTCAAGCGTATGACTTTCGGCAAACTCACCGCAACCGCCGCCGCCGATCACGGCAAAAGCGCGCCGTTCATCGCCGTGGCCGTATTTGCAGCCATCGCCGCCTTGGGTAGCGCCTTGGGGTTCTATACCACCGCGCAAACCAAGCAAAACGGGCCAGCCTTAGAGGCCGCGGCCTCTGAATGGACCGTCACCGACGGCGCAATCAACATTGCAATCACGCAGTTGGGCAGCACTGTCAAAGGCAACTTTGGCGATTGGGTCTCCGTGATCAGTTACGACGAAAATGGCACAGGCACCGTGGGCCGCGTAGAGACAACAATCAACATCAGCTCGCTTGCACTGGGCACGGTCACCCAGCAAGCCATGGGCGCGGATTTCTTTGATCAAGGCACCTTCCCCACGGCGGTGTTTGCTGCGGATATCTTGCGTAATGGCGATACCTTGACCGCAGATGGAACGCTGACAATCAAGGGAGCCGCAGTGCCAGTGTCCCTGCCCTTTGACCTGACAATCAACGGCGATCAGGCCCAGATGAACGGGTCACTGACGCTCGATCGTCGCGACTTTACCGTCGGGGAAAGCATGGCGGACGAAAGCAACCTCGGGTTTGATGTGATGGTGGACATCGCGGTCACTGCCACCCGTTAACGACAAAGGGCCGCGTGATATGCTCACGCGGCCCCAAACTTTCGCTGATAAAAGCTTACTCAGCCTTCATAGCCTCGATAGAAATCATAACTTGTACTTCGTCGCTGACGAACGGGGCAAAGTTGCCAACGTTGAATTCAGACCGCACAAGCGTTGTTGTTGCATCAAAGCCGGCCCAAGGCTTGCCCGCCATCGGGTGATCGCCCGATTGGTTCATGACCGCATCCAAAACAACTGATTTTGTGACGCCATTCAGCGTCAAATCGCCTGTGATAAGTGCTGTGTTATCGCCGGTTACTTCGATACCTGTCGACGTAAACGTGACCATTTCTTCCGCGTCCGCACCAAAAAAGTCGCCAGACATAAAGTGCGCAAAACGCTCTTCCCAGCCCGTCAGCATCGATGTGACAGGGAACGACACGGTAACAGAGGACGCTGCCGGATCTTCTTGGTCAAACTGGATTTCGCCTTCAAAGCCAGAGAACATGCCGTAGGTCGTGGAATAGCCCAAATGGTTGTAGTTAAATACGATTTGGCTGTGGCTCGCGTCTAGAACGTAGGCTTCTGGTGCAGCCATTGCAGAGGTGGATAGTGTCGCAGCAACAAAGGCCGCAGCAGTCAGGGATTTCATCATTGGTTTGCTCCTAATTGGTGATGCACCCTATGTGTAGGCGCACCACCGTAAGAGCAATTCAGCAAAATCGAACAGACCCTGTTCGCAGGACCCAACGATACCCCGGCTAGCGCAGCGGCTCTGGGGCCACTGCTGCAAACGTGCGGGATGGTTGCTCGAGCATCAGATCACGCGTCATGCGGCCATAGAGCACGCCGATCTGCGCCTCGGAACCGCGCGCAATGTGAATGTGCTTTGCGGGATCAACACTGTTCAAAGACAGGGCCACATCTTCTTTGTCGCCGCTGGAACGGTCGATTGTAATACCGTCAAAGGAATCAAAAGAGAACTGGCCAACCAATGTCGATTTACCGACACGGTTCTTCAGCACTTCGCGCACTTCGCACAGATTACAGTCGATCTGGATTTCGCTGACGACCCCACGGTTCGCAAAGTTAATTAATATCCACGAGATGATCCCAAAAAACGCCGTAAGTCCCAAACGCATGGTCAGAGAGTCAGATTGAACCGCTGCCCCCGGTAGGATCCAAAGCCCCATCATTGCCGCCAAAAACGCCGCACCCAAGAATAGCGCAACCCCTTGAGAAACATAGTGAGATACAAGACCGCGCGTCGTGTCTTTGACTGAAAAGCCCCAATAGCTTTCTTCAACGACGGGACCATTGCTTGGGCTAAACGCAGCCGACTCTTTACGACCTAGAGATTGGTATACTGAAGTATCTGTCATGTTTTTCTTCCCCGTTTTGATAACCAAGACCTTGGGTAGAGAAAGAGGCGGAAAAGCGGCACAGTCGTGACAGAGTTAAGGTTTCGTTAATACATCAGAATCATAGCCCAAAACCTTGCATGATTGCTTGCATTGGCACCCTTGGCCTGTATAAGGCCCCAACTTGTCGTAAAAATATGAACCGCGTAGTCTCTCGTGGGTGGGGTGCGACAAGTCTTATTGCCCTTCCCTATGAAATGCGCTGAGAAAATGAATGGAGTGCACATGCCGCTATATGAGCATGTTATGATCGCGCGTCAGGACTTGTCTAATACACAAGCCGAAGGCCTGATTGAACATTTCGGTACAGTTCTTGCTGACAACGCAGGTAAACTGGTCGACCACGAATACTGGGGCGTCAAAACGATGGCCTATAAGATCAACAAGAACCGTAAAGGCCACTACGCCTTCCTGCGTACAGATGCACCAGCAACTGCTATTCAGGAAATGGAGCGTCTGATGGGTCTGCATGACGATGTTATGCGCGTTCTGACGATCAAAGTTGATGCGCATGAAGAAGGCCCATCAGTTCAAATGCAAAAGCGCGAAGAGCGCAGCGACCGTGGCGAACGCCGCGAGCGTCGCTAATTGATCAGGAAAGGATTATAAATCATGGCTACGAAACCATTTTTCCGTCGTCGTAAGTCCGATCCGTTTGAGGGCGATAACGCTCCTAAGATCGACTACAAAGATACACGTCTTCTGCAGCGCTATGTTTCCGAGCGCGGCAAGATTGTACCTGCCCGTATCACTGCTGTTGGTGCAAAGAACCAGCGCGCTCTCGCCCGTGCGATCAAGCGTGCTCGTTTCCTCGCCCTGCTGCCATACGCTGTAAAGTAAGGATCAGATCATGGATATCATTCTACTTGAGCGCGTAGCTAAACTTGGCCAAATGGGCGAAGTTGTTAAAGTTAAAGAAGGTTACGCACGTAACTATCTGCTGCCACAGGGCAAAGCCTTGCGCGTAAACGCTGCGAACATCGCACGCTTTGACGCGGAAAAAGCACAGATGGAAGCACGCAACCTAGAAACCAAAAAAGAAGCAGAAGCACTTGCGGAAAAGCTGGATGGCCAGACTTTCATCGTGATCCGCTCTGCATCCGACGCGGGTTCGCTTTACGGGTCTGTCACAACACGTGACGCCGCCGAAGCAGCAACTGCGGAAGGTTTCTCTGTCGACAAGGGCCAAGTGGTTCTGAACGCGACAATCAAAGACTTGGGCATTCACGCTGTAAACGTTGTTCTGCACCCAGAAGTGTCAGTTGTCATTAACATGAACGTAGCCCGTTCGGTTGAAGAAGCTGAGCTTCAAGCTGCTGGTAAGTCTGTTGCCGAATTGGCTGCGGAAGCAGAAGCAGAAGCAGAATTCGAAATCCAAGAGCTGTTCGACGATATGGGCGGCGCTGTGGACGAAGACGCAATGCGCGACGAAGCTTAATTTAGCTTTATCAAAGACTTATGAGGGCCGTGCGAGAGATCGCGCGGCCCTTTTTCATTTCTAGCAAACTGTGCAGCCCATTTCGCGGCTGGCTTTGACGGGTTGATACCCCTCGCCCACGACCCGTAGCATACCGCCCTGCACATCGATCACTGCGGTCTCGACGATCTGTCCAATCTGCTGTGCCGCCCGCGATGTCCGGTTCCCAGACCGACAGATTAGCGCGATCTTCTGCCCGTCTTTCAGGGACGGCATGACCGCATCCAAGAAGGACTGCGCGCCTGAATAGGTGACCAGTAACGCACCTTCGACGACGCCTGTTTCCTGCCATTCCTCTGGCCTGCGGATATCAACGAGCAGCAGATCGTCCCGCTGCACCAGATCTTGGCCTGACAACACCTCGAGGCTGACGTTCTGTGCTTGACCGCTGCGGCCAAAGCCCACCAGCCCGACTGTGGCCGCAATTATCGCGACACCTGCTGCTAAGAAATTTCGCTTTTGCACTGGGTTGCTCCGATTTTGTGATGCGTTTCTTTTACATATTCCAAAAATGAAATATGTAAAGGTCCGTCAAAAGAAAAAGGGGGATAAACGAAAAAAGGGCGCCCGATTGGGGCGCCCTTTTCTATCAGTGTGTGAAGCGTTTACTCGTCTTCGAGTGCTTCAACAGCCTTTTGCAGGTCGTCTTTGCTGACGGACTTTTCAGTCACGGATGCGTTTTCGAGAATGTGGTCTACGACTTTATCTTCGAACATCGGTGCCTGAAGCTGCTGGCGGAACTGAGCGTTTTGCTGAACGAATTCAAAGAACTGACGTTCTTGACCTGGATACTGGCGCGCTTGGTTCATGATCGCCTGTGTCATTTCGGAGTCGGTCACTTTGACCTCTGCCTTCTGACCGATATCAGCCAACAACAAGCCCAGTTTCACGCGGCGGTTTGCCAGTGACTTGTGCTCGTCTGTTGTTTCAATTTCAGGGTGATCGTGCCCCTGAACGTCAGGGTTTTCTTCGTGCCATAGCTGGTGTGCGATCTGGCCTGCTTCGGCATCAACCAAAGAGGATGGCAGATCAAAAGATACGGCCTTGTCCAATGCGTCAAGCAATGCACGCTTGGTCACCGCACGGGATGCGCCAGCGTATTCTGCTTCCAGACGCTCTGTGATCTGAGCTTTCAGACCAGCAAGATCTTCTGCGCCGAACTTTTTGGCCAGCTCGTCGTCCATGTCTGGTGTCTTTGCGGCGCGGACTTCTTTGATTGTGCAAGAGAAGATCGCTTCTTTACCAGCAAGGTGCTCTGCTTGGTATTCCGCAGGGAACGTCACGGTGACATCTTTTTCGTCGCCAGCTTTGACTTTCAACAGGCCTTCTTCAAAGCCAGGAATGAAAGAGTTAGAACCGAGGACCAGTGGATAGTCTTCTGCTGTGCCGCCGTCGAATGGTTCGCCGTCAACTTTGCCAACAAAGTCGATGACCACTTGGTCGCCGTCTTTTGCTGCGCCTTTTTTGGCCTCATAAGAAACGGCCTGCGGGGAGGCTGCGAGATTATCGAGTGCTTCTTTGACTGATTCTTCGTCTGCTTCGACTTTCATGCGGTCAAGTTTAATGGATTTGAAATCAACATCACCGACCACTGGAAGTGCTTCATAGGAAATGTTTACGACGACATCATCGCCCTCTTTCCATGCTGCATCGTCCATTTTCATTTCTGGCTGCATCGCAGGGCGGTCGCCGGATGTCTCCAAGTGCTCGTTCATCGCGCCGTCGATTGCTTCTTGCATCGCTTCGCCCATAACGCGCTGGCCGAACTGCTTGCGCATCATCGCCATAGGCACCTTGCCCTTGCGGAAGCCCTTCATTTCAACGTCTGGCTGCGCTTCTTTTAGCTTATCAACAACCTTCGCATCCAACTCGGCCGCAGTGACCGTGATAGTGTAAGCGCGCTTTAGGCCTTCGTTCAGGGTCTCTGTAACCTGCATGGGACTTCCTTCTTCTTCTCATAAAATTGTGGTGCGGGTGAAGGGACTCGAACCCCCACGCCTCGCGGCGCCAGAACCTAAATCTGGTGCGTCTACCAATTCCGCCACACCCGCACACTCATAAGGGCAGGAATTTCCTGCCCCAACGTTGGGCGCTGTCTAACAAAGCATTTCATAAGATGCGAGTAGAAAATGCACATTCCACGCACTGAAATAAGAAGAGCTGATTTGGGCGGAATTTCAGCCGAAATTCTGCAAAAGAAAATTCCTTGCCCCATTTGAGAAAATTGAAAGTGAATCCAATTTGCGACAATTGCGATTGACTCTGCACTGCCCGATATTTTGATATTCCCCTTATTTCGTTGGGATTTACGAAGATTGTTGTGGTGAGGGCCACCGCCCAAACAAGGCAACACTGAGACACAGCAATGCAAATGACCTCAAAAATGGCGGGACGATAACACTTTCTTGCCTTATTGTTGGAAGAATACTTGAGGCAGAAATCAGCAAGAGCGGGAAACACGCCATGCACATGGGAACTATCACACGCACAGCCAAGGCTGATGCAGCACAAACAATCGAATCTGGCATTTGCGCTGGGACGACCATCATGACACTGGACGGCGAAATTCCAGTTGAGCACCTTTCAGTAGGTGACCGCGTCATTACACGTGACAGCGGCATGTCGGTTATCAAAGCAATTTCTTCACGTGATGTGAAGATGCAGCCGATCCGTATCAAGGCCGGCTCTTTGGGCCACACCCGCCCTGACCGCGACATGATCGTTGCACCGGGCGCACGTATCCACATCCGCGATTGGCGCGCAGAGGCCCTGTTTGGCGCTGCTGCTGCAACAGTTGAAGCGATCCGTTTGGTTGACGGCGAATTTCTTGCGCAATTGCCATCACGCGACGTTAAGGTCTTTGACCTTGTCTTTGATCGTGAGCACATTCTTTACGCAGACGGTGTAGAGGTTGTTTCCACCGCTGTTTAAGATCGCTTAAGTCTATTTCAAACTGCCGCGTTCCTTGATGGAGCGCGGCAGTTTGCGTTTGAAAGCCGCCCCTCAGAGGCCTGAGTTCACAAAACGCACAATCATCGCACATATTGTCTAATTTTTAGGCATTCGTAGTTTTATCGCGCTTTTCCGGCCTTCCCCGCGCATCCCCGAATTGTCCCTTTGGGTCAGAAGTGTTTTCTCGGCCCTAGCACAGGTTGTAAGGGAGTCGCCGCCGTGAAAAAGATTGAAGCGATCATCAAGCCATTCAAACTGGATGAAGTGAAAGAAGCACTGCAAGACGCCGGTGTTCAAGGCCTATCGGTCGTTGAAGTCAAAGGCTTTGGCCGTCAAAAAGGCCACACAGAGCTTTACCGTGGCGCAGAATATGTCGTCGACTTTTTGCCAAAGGTGAAGATCGAAGTCGTTTTGGCTGACGATCTGGTAGACGCAGCGATCGAAGCGATCATTGCCGCTGCAAAAACTGATAAAATCGGCGACGGCAAGATTTTTGTCTCTTCCGTTGAACAAGCTATCCGCATTCGTACCGGCGAGACCGGCGACGAAGCCCTGTAATCCACACCACAAGTTTCGAACCTAAAGGGATATCCTCATGAGCGTTGCAAACGTACTCAAACTAATGAAAGACGAAGAAGTCGCCTATGTCGACATTCGTTTCACCGACCCACGCGGCACATTGCAGCACGTCACAGTTGACTGTGATCTGGTTGACGAAGACTTCCTAGAAGAAGGCTTTATGTTCGACGGCTCGTCCATTGCTGGCTGGAAATCAATCGACAAATCCGACATGAAGCTGATCCCGGACACATCATCCGTGTATGTGGACCCCTTCTATGCCGAAAAAACCATCTGCATCCATTGCAACGTGGTCGAGCCGGATACTGGCGAGGCGTATTCTCGTGATCCACGCGGCACAGCGGAAAAAGCGGAAGCGTATCTGAAGTCCACAGGCATCGGTGACACTGCCTATTTTGGTCCAGAAGCTGAATTCTTCATTTTTGATGATGTGCGCTACTCTGTTGCGATGAACAAAGTGTCGTTCCAAGTTGATGCGGTTGACGCGTCTTGGAACACTGATACCGAGTTTGAAATGGGCAACACGGGCCACCGTCCGGGTATTAAGGGCGGTTATTTCCCTGTGAACCCTGTCGACGATGCACATGACATGCGTGGCGAAATGCTGTCCACGATGAAGCGCATGGGCATGAAAGTTGACAAGCACCACCACGAAGTGGCGTCTTGCCAGCACGAGCTAGGTTTGATTTTCGGCACGCTGACACATCAGGCCGATGAAATCCAAAAATACAAGTATGTCATCCACAACGTCGCTCAAGCCTACGGCAAGTCCGCGACATTCATGCCAAAGCCAATCGCAGGCGACAACGGCACAGGTATGCACGTGAACATGTCCATCTTTAAAGATGGTAAGCCATTGTTCGCAGGAGACAAATACGCTGATCTGTCGCAGGAAGCGTTGTATTTCATTGGTGGTATCCTGAAGCACGCCAAGTCCTTGAACGCGATCACGAACCCAACGACAAACAGCTACAAACGTTTGATCCCAGGTTTTGAAGCTCCTGTTCTGCGCGCTTACTCTGCGTCAAACCGCTCTGGCGCAGTTCGCATTCCTTGGGCAGAAAACCCAAAGGCCAAGCGCGTTGAAGCACGTTTCCCAGATCCAGCAGCAAACCCATACCTCTGCTTCGCTGCATTGTTGATGGCTGGCCTAGACGGCATCAAGAACAAGATCGATCCGGGTGCGGCGTCTGACAAAGACCTGTATGACCTTCCACCAGAAGAGTTGGCTGAAATCCCAACTGTTTGCGGTTCTTTGCGTGAAGCGCTGGAATCACTGGAAGCCGATCACGATTACTTGTTGCAAGGCGACGTGTTCACCAAAGACCAGCTTGATGGCTACATGGGCATCAAATGGGCTGAAGTTTACGAGTACGAGCACACACCACACCCAGTGGAATACAAGCTTTATTACAGCTGCTAATTATAGCGACATTCCAGAAAAGGGCGTCCCGTTTGGGGCGCCCTTTTACGTTATTGCGGGTCTTTGATCAGATAGGTGTGGATCGCGAAAAGCACGGCTTGGGTTTTTGGCATCCGCACCAATGCTTGGTGTTCGCTGCGCAAGTAGTCACCACCGCCAAAATCGTCGTCTGCCTGTCGCGGGCTATTCTCGGGTCTGGGGTGGAACAATTCGGGGCTACAGTAGCGTAGTAGGTTATAGCGCCAAAGTGGTCGCCCTGCTTGCACGCCGTCAAACAGTCGCTGCACCCGTTTAGTGATGTTGTCGTCGTAGTCAGTCACGGTGTCGTGGATCGCGGATCGCGGATAGAGGTCGACCAATCTTTTCCGCCAGTGTCCAGCTCGCCGGAAAGCACATGACGGCTGACGTCAGCACATGTTCATCCCCGCGCTTTTCGTGCAGGCACAGGTCTTCTTGGATCAATTGTGCCGCGATCCAGAGCGGGTCGCCTTGCAACGGGATCGTGATGCCATCGGGGCGGGTCACGCGGTATTGCGTGACCAGATACCCTGCCCGCTTACGCAGAATTTCGAGAACCTGTTCTAACACTTCGGACTTGGCGTCGGAACTGGCGCCTGCGTCCGCATGAACGAGGTGGCTTGAGTTATTCAAAAGCTGGTCGCGTTTGCGCATTTGTCCTGCAAAGGCGTCGTCTTGCACGATCCAGCCGTTGCTGTCCAAAGGTCCTATGCCGGGCAGGTCCGCGTCATGCTGGGCGGGATATGGAATCACTTTTTGCAGAATTTCGTCCATTTGGTCGCATTTCTTTGATCTGGCGTGTCGTAAACGAACCTGACAGCCCTGCTGTCCAAGCGCAATTTGGTATTCAGCAGGAGGACATCATGAACGAGCATTACCGCGATATACGTAAGATCGACCCGACCCGAGGTGCGACTTTGGGTGATGGCACCCCCAATGATATGAACCGCGTCGAGATTGGCCCGACCCAGTTGGCTTTTGCCGAATGGAAAGCTGATGGGTTGATCCTGCCGAACCTGTCGCAGATGCGTGCGTATCGCCACAAGCGGCTGGTTGATGCTGTGAATGCGCGCAATTGGGGGGGCATCTTGATGTTTGATCCGTTGAATATTCGCTATGCCACCGACAGCACCAATATGCAGCTTTGGAACACCCACAACCCGTTTCGCGCCTGTCTGGTTTGTGCTGATGGTCATATGGTGCTTTGGGATTACAAAAACGCGCCGTTCTTGGCTGATTTCAATCCGCTGGTGATGGAAAAGCGGTCTGGCGCGTCGATGTTCTATTTCTCGACGGGTGATAAGACGGACGATGCTGCGGGCAGCTTTACCGCCGAAGTGCGCGATTTGATCATGGAGCACAGCGGCGGCAATATGGCGCTTGGTGTGGACAAGATCATGGTGGCGGGCCTGCGCGGGTTAGAGCGTCAAGGTTTTGAGGTGCTGGAAGGCGAAGAGCTGACCGAACACGCCCGCAGCATCAAAGGCCCCGACGAAATTCTGGCGATGCGTTGCGCCAGTCATGCCTGTGAAACGGCCTGTTATGAGATGGAAAAAGCCGCCCGCGCGGGTGTCCCGCAGGGCAATATGTCCGAGGATGATATTTGGGCGGTGCTGCACGCTGAAAACATCAAACGCGGTGGCGAATGGATCGAGACGCGTCTGCTGGCCTCTGGTCCGCGTACCAACCCTTGGTTCCAAGAATGTGGTCCGCGTATTGTTCAAAACAACGAGATTGTTGCCTTTGATACCGACCTGATCGGGTCGTATGGCATTTGCATTGATATCAGCCGCACATGGTGGATTGGTGACGAGAAACCCCGCGCAGATATGATTGAAGCCATGAAGATCGGTGTGGAACATATTGAAACCAATATGCAAATGCTAAAGCCGGGAGTGAATATTCAGGATTTGTCGCGCAATACTCATGTATTGCCTGACAAGTATCAAAAGCTGAAATACGGCTGTTTGATGCACGGTGTTGGCTTATGTGATGAATGGCCGCTGGTCGCCTATCCTGACAAGGCGGTTGATGGCGCCTTTGATCATGAATTGCAGGCGGGTATGACGATTTGCGTCGAGGCCTTAATCAGCCCAGAGGGCGGTGATTTCTCGATCAAGTTGGAGGATCAGGTGCTAATTACCGAGGACGGTTTTGAGAATCTGACGAAATACCCACATGATCGGGCTTTGATGGGTCACTAATCCGCGAGGCGCATTGCGTCCCTTGCCCGTTGTCGCCAGTTTGGTTGCAACAAACGGGGTGACAATATGAAAACGGAACGGTTTACTTTTGACGGTCATGGCGATCACGCGTTGGCGGCGCTGCTGGACATGCCTGACGGCCCACATTTGGCGACGGCGATTTTTGCGCATTGCTTCACCTGCTCAAAGGACATTACGGCTGCCCGCCGTATCTCTGCCCGCCTGACCACAATGGGTTATGCGGTGCTGCGGTTTGATTTTACCGGATTGGGCCATTCCGAGGGCGAGTTCGAAAATACCAGCTTTACCAGTAATGTCAGTGACTTACTGGCAGCACATGAGGCACTTTGCGCCCGTGGCATGACGCCCACGTTGATGGTCGGTCATTCGCTGGGTGGTGCTGCGGTTTTGAAAGCAACGGCTGCCTTGAAAGGGATCAAAGCGGTTGTCACGATTGGCGCACCTGCTGATCCGTCCCATGTCGTGCATAACTTTGCCGATGCCCTACCCGCAATCAAGGCGCATGGCGTGGCCGAAGTGAACCTTGGCGGGCGACCATTCCGCATAGGACAGGACTTTGTGGATGATATTTCGAGGCAATCGCTGACCGATGCGATTGCAAAACTGCACGCGGCACTTTTGATCTTGCATGCGCCGCGCGACGCGATTGTCAGTGTGGATAATGCCGCCACGATATTTATGGCCGCAAAGCACCCGAAAAGCTTTGTCAGCTTGGATGACGCAGACCATCTGATTTCGCGCCCTGAAGATGCCGAATATGCGGCAGACGTGATTGCCGCTTGGGCGCGCAAGTATCTGCCAAAGGTGGATGTTGTTGCTGATGATCCGATCCCAGAGGGCGTATTGCGCGTCACTGAGGCCGATGCCGATGGGTTCTTGCAAGATATCCGCTCTGGAGACAATCACCATGCGCTGGCGGACGAGCCTGTTGCCTTTGGCGGCACCAACAAGGGCATGTCGCCTTATGGATTTTTGTCGGCGGCATTGGGTGCTTGCACCTCGATGACGATCCGCATGTATGCGCGTCGCAAGAAGATGGCGCTGACCCATGTGCGCGTTGATATCAGCCATGCCAAAAGTCACGCCGAGGATGCCGCAGCCAAGGGTGCGACCAAGGTCGATGTATTTGAACGGCGCATCCATCTGGATGGAGAATTAACCGATGAAGAGCGGGCCAAGCTTTTGGTGATTGCCGACAAATGTCCTGTGCATAAGACGCTAGAACATAGCTCGCGGGTGGAGACACTGTTGGTTTAGGGTTGAGGCCCATGCCCCACCCCCTTATGACGCAGGGGAACATCTGCCCCATCACAACATAAGGTCTGCCCATATGATCCCGCGTTATTCCCGCCCCGAAATGGTTGCTATTTGGTCTCCGGAGACAAAGTTCAAAATCTGGTATGAGATCGAGGCCCATGCCTGTGATGCGATGGCCGATCTGGGTGTAATCCCGCGCGAGAATGCGGACGCGGTTTGGAAAGCCAAGGATGTCGAGTTTGACGTCGCGCGCATTGACGAGATTGAAGCGGTCACCAAGCATGACGTGATCGCGTTCTTGACGCATCTGGCCGAACATGTCGGATCGGACGAAGCCCGTTTTGTGCACCAAGGCATGACGTCTTCTGACGTTCTGGACACCTGCACAAACCTGCAATTTGTCCGCGCTGCTGACTTGCTGTTGGCGGATATGGACCGTTTGCTGGCTGCGTTGAAGACTCGCGCGATGGAACACAAAGACACCCCACGAATTGGTCGCAGCCATGGCATTCACGCGGAACCCACCACAATGGGTCTGACCTTTGCGCGTTTCTACGCTGAGATGGATCGCAACCGCGCCCGTTTGATCAATGCCCGTGCCGAGATCGCGACGGGTGCGATTTCGGGTGCTGTTGGCACATTTGCAAACGTTGACCCACGTGTTGAGGAACATGTCTGCGAACAGCTTGGCCTGACACCAGAGCCGATTTCAACACAAGTGATCCCACGCGACCGTCACGCAATGTTCTTTGCGACCTTGGGCGTGATTGCGTCTTCAATTGAAAACGTCGCGACTGAAATCCGTCACATGCAGCGTACCGAAGTGTTGGAAGGTGCCGAGTATTTCGCGGTGGGCCAAAAGGGCTCGTCAGCAATGCCGCACAAGAAGAACCCGATCCTGACTGAAAACCTGACGGGTCTGGCCCGTTTGG
Organism: Loktanella sp.; assembly: GCA_024686085.1. GTDB lineage: Bacteria > Pseudomonadota > Alphaproteobacteria > Rhodobacterales > Rhodobacteraceae > Yoonia. The sequence goes on along the minus strand of JAIBDT010000001.1, from coordinate 5,777 downwards.
TCCGGATGTCTGTGATCCCTGCGATGGAAAACGTGGCCCTTTGGCACGAGCGCGATATTTCGCATTCTTCCGTTGAGCGCACTATTGGCCCAGACACAACGATCACGCTTGATTTTGCGTTGAACCGTTTGGCAGGTGTTGTTGAAAAGATGATTATTTACCCCGAGAACATGCTGAAGAATATGCACCAGTTCCGCGGGTTGATCATGTCCCAGCGTGTGCTGCTTGCCTTGACCCAAGCGGGTGTGAGCCGTGAGGATAGCTACCGTTACGTACAGCGTAACGCGTTGAAAGTCTGGGATAATAACGCTGATTTTAAGACAGAGCTATTGGCAGACGAAGACGTCCGCAAAGCGCTGTCTGCTGAAGAGATCGAAGAGAAATTCGATCTGGCCTATCATACCAAGCATGTTGATACGATTTTCCGCCGCGTGTTTGGAGACGTCTAAGACTGACGTGGCCTGACGCGAGAGGCGTCAGGCCATTTTTCTAAACCACCGATGGCGCATGCAGCGGCATTGGCTGCGTCCGGTGCGTTGCCCGCGGCATGTGTGGCATCGTCCGCTTGGCCGGCATCGACAACACCGCATAGCGCCGCCCATCCCCCTCGTTCAGATAGGGCTCGCCAATGCGCGTGGCATCAAACCCCAACTGGCGCAAAGCCCGCATCAGCGCCAATGGCGAAAGCGACATGAGGCTTGATGCGCCGTTTTCGGCGGCTACATCTACCAGGCCCTGCACGATCATCCCCAAGCAAGCCGATCTATCTGCATGCGTGTCCACGTCGTCAGACATCACCAAACGGGTGCATTCCCACATGTCATTAGTTTGAATATCCTCTGAGATGATGCTGCATGGAATATCGATCAGTTTTCCCTTCAACGCATCGCGCAACATATAGGAATGTGTTCCCCATTTTGCTGTTGTCGCCATCGCCCGCGCGCCACCGATCACCTTACCGTCGCGCAAAACAAGCGAATAATACGCCCGCGGGTTGTCGTATTGGTCCATTTCTACGTGATCGTCGTGTGGAATGTCCCAGCCCAGATTGTCCACGAAGAACCGCTTACGCAGTCCCAAGAAGTCATAAAAGGCCGTTCCGTATAGGTGCATTTGCGCCAGATTAAATGTGATGTGTTCCATGATAGCTCCCCCTATTGGCGAGTTATGGATACCATTGCAGCCTAAAAGTGTCACAACAGAACGGCACCCTCCCTCATTAAGGAAGAATTTACGTTTCACATTTTAACTTTTGATTAACGAATTGACTTAAATCAGGCCATATTGTGCAGCCATCGCCGCCGCCTGAGATCCTGTCTTTGCCCCGAGCTTTAGTTTGGCGTTCTTAAGCCGCTGTTTGACCGCCCCTTCGGAGACACACAATTCATGTGCAACTTGCTTTAAACGCTTCCCGTCTCGCACCATTCCCAGCGCTTCGAGTTCCGCCATAGTCAAGTTCTTGGGTGGTGCCATTTCAAAATGCCGCCGCGAAACATAGGCTTGCAGAACGCGCATCTCTAATTCGGTGAATTCACGGTCGCTTCGCGCGAACGATCCAAAAGATCGCTGCCCTTCTTCATTTCCGTCAAAAACCGAAATCACGGCCCCATACCGCAGGCCGAAAGTCTGCGCCTGTGCAATCACTTTGCGCGGATCTTCCTCAGACAATTCACCCCAGCGGGCCATACCGACGTTGCCGTAAGCCCAGCGGATAATGGGATCAAACAACATATAGCGATTTTGTGTGTAGTGATCGACCCACTCCGGTGGCAATTCATTCACTTCTTCCACAGGAAACGCGAATCCTATTCGCAAAGCAATATAGTGCCCAGCAGGTGCGAGGGCCTGCACATCTTGTGGTTCGACTTGCTGCATCTCGTCTCTATCTTCGCGATAGACTATACAAAAACATATGTTGCATCTCGCAAAATTTCCCTAGATTTGTGATCGTAGGGTTCCTGTACTAGTATTACGTTTGGGTCAATTTTGGCAACTAGAAAGAGACTATCTTTATGGCAGCGCAGCTAGAAGTTCGTAACACTCTGTCAGATTTAAAAGAGACCGCGTCAGGTGGCTTTGCCCTTGCGTTCCATGTGCGCTTTACCACGCCCAGCTTTTTGTTCCAGACCTACCCCAAAGATTGGCTAGATTACTATTCGCAAAACAGCCTGGTTCTATCTGATCCGATTGTCGCATGGGGCTTTGAGAATGATGGTGCGGTCAATTGGACTGACCTACGTGACTCCGACTCAGCTGGCGTGTTGAATAAAGCCGCCGAATTTGGCCTGAAATTTGGGGCGACCTGCGCAACAGGCGCAAACGAGAGCCGTAGTATTGGCAGTTTTGCACGCGCAGATCGCGACTTCACCGATGCTGAACGTGCTATGTTTTTGGAAAAGCTGGAAATGTTGCATCGTGCAACAACAGATATGAAGACCCTATCCCCCGAGACTGCCGCTGCGTTGCGCACAATGTCGGTGCAATTTACCCATACTTGAACGGGTTTGTTCATCCTTTGTTTAGCACTTTCATGCCAAAAACGCCGGCATGGAAGCATCTACTCTCGCCCCGTTAAGTGACCGCACGCCACGCCTATCGCGCAAGCGTAAGGCCGCGATGATTGTACAGTTGCTCATCGGCGACGGGGGCAAGTTGCAATTGTCCCAGCTTCCTGAGGAAATGCAGATATTACTTGCGCGCGAACTGGGTGCGATCAGACCCGTCGACCGCGAAACCGTCCACCAAGTCGCAGAAGAATTTGCCCGTGATTTGGGCGCTATTGGCCTCTCGTCGCCGGGTGGGGCTGATGGTGCCATCGAGGCGTTGTCGTCCCACCTGTCGCCCGAATTAGCGAATCGTTTGCGTGCCGAGATGAGCAGCGCCAAAAACGGTGATCCATGGCCGATGATATTGGCCTTACCTGATGAAACTTTATTATCTATCATGAGCCGCGAAAGCCCAGAGGTATCCGCAGTCGCATTGTCGAAACTGTCTGTGGTAAAGGCTGCTTTGGTTTTGGAAAAAATGCCCGGCGATCAGGCACGCCGCATTACCTATTCAATATCGTTAACGGAAAAAATTGCGCCGGACGCGGTGCGACGCATTGGTGCGGGATTGGTCAAGGAATATTGCACTAAGAAGGTCGTCGCATTTGATAAAGCGCCCGTTGCGCGCGTGGGTGCGATTTTGAACTCCAGCCCTGCGTTAACCCGCGAAAACGTCCTAGAGGGATTGGGAACGGATGACCCCGTTTTCGCCGACAATGTGCGCAAAGCGATCTTTACGTTCAAAGATATCCCTGCCCGCTTGGTCCCGACAGATGTCCCTGCATGTATTCGTGGCGTTGATGCGGACGTGTTGTCCACCGCCATTGCAGCCGGTTTGACCGGCGACGAGGCCTTTGTGGCCAGTGCAGAGTTTATCCTCGCTAATATCTCGCAACGCATGGCCGGTCAGATTCGCGAAGACGCAGCCGAAAAAGGTGCGGTTAAAGCCAAAGTAGCGGAAGAGGCGATGCGTGACCTGTCGTCCGCAATCAGGGAGCTGGTAGATAGCGGCGCCATTACACTGGTTTCGGAGGACGAAGAAGACGAATCATAACTCCACCGTTCGGCGAATTGCCCTTTGCTTGCAATTGCAACGCGCACTTGTCTGATCCTCCGCAGCCCCGTATCTGTCAGTCATTATGTCAGATCAAACACCAACAGGTAGCACTTCAGACCGGATCGCCGACCGCGTTTTGCGTGGATTGATTGGCGCAACGATGCGTATGCCTTACGAGCGCCGCGTGCGTTTTATGGGGGCGACGCTGCGCCGTGCAATAGGCCCTTTGGCTGGATATCGTCGCCGCGCTGACGAAAACCTTGCAATGATTTATCCGCAAATGACAGTTGATCGGCGGCGCGAAGTCGCGGATGGCTTCTGTGACAACTTTGGTCGCACGTTGATTGAGAATTATAGCTGGCAGGAACTTAGTGCGCGGCTAAAAAGTACAAAACCGACTGGCGACGGACTTAACGCGATTGCAAAGGCTAAGGCGAATGGTCGTCCAGTTATTTTTGTCACCGGACATTTCGGCAATCACGAGGCCCCGCGCCATGTGTTGACCCATATGGGATATGATGTCGGTGGCCTCTATCGCCCGATGACCAACCCTTATTTCAACGATCACTACGCTAAAACAATGACATCTTGGGGCGGTCCTGTCTTTGCGCAGGGCAAGCGTGGCACAATCGGGTTTGCGCGTCACCTCAAGGCCGGCGGCATGGGAACACTACTATTTGATGTGGCCGCAAGCGCGGGTCAACCTATCGATTTTCTTGGACGCCCTGCCAACACAGCAACATCTGCTGCTGATCTTGCGCTGAAATTTGACGCATTGGTTGTGCCATACTTTGGACGCCGTACATCGGATGGTTTTGGTTTTGAGATTACTGTCGAATCCCCGATCGCCTCTGATGCACCCCAAGCGATGATGCAGGAAATGTCGGACCGGCTGGGTGCGATGGTCCATGACACCCCAGAACAGTGGTTCTGGGTGCATCGCCGTTGGAAAATGTAGTTACTTTACTTCGTAAGCTGCAACAATCGGACCAAAGCCAGCGCGCTGTATCAGCACAACTGCTGGCGCGTTACCAGCGACTTGCTCCGACATCTCGAAGACCCCCGCCCCGTTCCAACGTCCAATGGTGTCCCACGCTTTCACGATGTTCACATAGCGGACGGTTTTCCCTGCGTTTTCGCCGCGCGGTATCGCGACTGCTTCAAGCGGATGGTAACGCACCAGCTGCACTGTCATCGCCCCCAGCCCCGCCTTGCGCGCTTCGGCCTTGATTTGCAGCGTGTCTCCGTTGCGCATAACCGACAACCCCACGACCTTGTCCGCGCCACGGTGGCGGGCGATTTGGTCCATGACTTCCATCGTCTTTGACCCGATAATATGATCGCTACCACCGACGACCATTTGCGGCGTGTAGACTGTGCGCGAATGGGCCGCTTGCGCATATCCATTTTGCCGCGCCGTAAACTTGGCCGAACTAAACGTGTCTTTCCAACCTAAGTAATCCCAGTAATCAACATGGAATGCCAAGGCGATCACATCGTTCCGCCCCGCCAGTTCATCAAGCAACGCATCGGCCGGCGGGCAAGAGGAGCATCCCTGAGATGTAAACAACTCGACGACGACCTTATCGTCCTGCGCCTGCGCGACGCTGCCGAGTGTTGCCCCGATCATCGCCATTGCCATGAAAAAATGTCGCATAATTTGTCCAATTTGATGCTGCCATTTATGGTCTATTGATATTTTGCTGTAATGACCAATCAAGGAATTGCGAGCCAATTTCATGGGATGTTTCATTTTTTGCCACGACACCAAGTTGATCTGGCAATTTTTGGTGTGCAATGGTATACAAAATGCAAGTCACCCCCTTGATCCACGACCATTCATGGGGCAAAAGCCTATTAAATTGAATTTCAAGCGCCTTCGAAAGGGATAACCAATGACCGTTACAGTCGGCATCGATACCGCCAAAACTCGCAAGAAACTGACCGTTGGGTCACAATCCGTGTCTTATTATTCCATCGCCGCAGCTGAAGCCGCCGGCCTTGGTGATTTCTCAAAACTGCCAGCTGCGCTAAAAGTGGTTCTAGAGAACCTGCTGCGTTTCGAAGATGGCGGCTTTTCCGTTTCTGTCGACGACATTAAGGCGTTTTCCGAATGGGCCACAAACGGTGGTCAGAACCCCCGCGAGATTGCCTACCGCCCTGCCCGCGTATTG
>JAIBDT010000048.1 GCA_024686085.1 Loktanella sp. | reverse complement strand
GTCCCTAACGGACGCCCAAATCGAAGCCCTGCGGTGCGTCGCTGAGGGGGATCGTCACGCAGCTGCCGCTGCACGTCTAAATATCTCGGAAAGTGCGTTTAAGGCGCGCTTGTCGGCTGCACGTTCCAGTTTACTGGCTCGGACTACGGCTGAAGCCGTTCAGCGCGCAAGAGACTATCGGCTGCTCTGACATCCACTTCGGATGTGCTGGCAGGGTTGTGTGACCCTTAACCCCCCTGCCAGGAGGCTAGCTATGCAAAGCACCACTTTATCATTTGCCAATATGCACAACCACGGCGAGTTGTTTGCAAACATTTTACGCGCGCGTCGCGAGTCCTTTATTGTCAAGAATAACTGGGACTTACCCGAAACCTTGGGTATGGAATACGACCAATACGACACGCCCGTATCCCGTTGGTTGGCCGTTCACGACGACACAGGTCGTGTACTGGCTGGCGTCAGATTGACACCTACAACAGCCCGCTGTGGCATCTATAGCTACATGATACGTGACGCGCAAAACGGGTTGTTGGATAGCATTCCAGCAGACCTGCTGTATGACTCAGCGCCAGTTCTAAGCACCACTTGGGAGGCCACGCGCGGCTTTGTCGTTCACGATATTCCCGCAGGGATGCGCCAGCGCGTCCGCCTGCAATTGGTCATGCAAATGCTGTCCACATCCCGCGAGGAAGGCATAACAAAGCTGTTGGCATTGCTGCCCTCAAACTGGGGTCGCTGGGCTGCGCGCTGCAAACTGGATATGGCGCCTGCGGGGCGAAACATGAATATGGGGGGGATTGATTACCAAGCCGTCTGGATCGACTTTTCCAGCCAGCTGCACTGATCCTTTCCAAACCCACCATGGGGGCATAGATTGCCCCCATGAGTGATCTTTTTGACAGCGCCCCAAATACCGCCCCCGTCGGTCCACGTCCCTTGGCCGACCGCTTGCGCCCGCAGGTTCTGGCCGATGTAATAGGGCAGGAACAGGTGCTTGGCCCAGATGCGCCGCTTGGTGTGATGCTGTCCTCTGGCTCGCTCAGTTCCCTGATTTTCTGGGGGCCTCCGGGGGTTGGGAAAACCACCATTGCCCGCCTACTGGCCCACGAATCCGATCTGCATTTTGTCCAGATCAGCGCAATCTTTACGGGAGTTCCCGATCTACGCAAAGTTTTCGAGGCCGCCAAGATACGTCGCCAAAACGGCAAGGGCACATTGCTGTTTGTGGACGAGATCCATCGTTTTAACAAAGCCCAGCAAGACGGGTTTTTGCCCTATATGGAAGACGGCACCATTTTGCTTGTTGGTGCCACAACCGAGAACCCCAGTTTCGAATTGAACGCCGCTGTTCTGTCGCGGTCCCAAGTTTTGATCCTGACCCGCCTTGATCTTAAAGACCTTGAACGCCTTGCTCAACGTGCCGAAATGGACCTCGGCCGCGCCTTGCCCTTGGACGGCGATGCGCGCGATGCCCTGCTGGAAATGGCGGACGGGGACGGTCGTGCCTTGCTGAACCTGATTGAACAGGTGTCTGCATGGAAGGTCGACGGCAAGATCACCCGCGACGGGCTGTCAAAGCGCCTGATGAAACGGGCCGCGAAATACGACAAGACCGGAGAAGAACATTACAACCTAATTTCCGCGCTGCACAAATCGGTCCGTGGCTCTGACCCTGATGCAGCGCTTTACTGGTTCGCACGTATGTTAGAGGGCGGCGAAGACCCGCGTTTTCTGGCGCGACGCATGGTGCGCATGGCTGTCGAGGACATCGGCCTTGCCGACCCGCAGGCCCAAGCGGTGTGCTTGCAATCGTGGGAAACCTATGAACGGATCGGCAGCCCCGAGGGTGAACTCGCGCTATCGCAGGCCATCGTCTATCTGGCCCTCGCGCCCAAATCGAACGCGAATTATGTGGCCTATAAAGCGGCCCGCAATGCAGCCAAACAATTCGGGTCAGAACCACCCCCTGCCCATATCATGAACGCCCCGACCAAGCTGATGAAAGAGCAAGGCTTTGGTGCAGGCTATGCCTATGACCATGATGCTGAAGACGGGTTCTCGGGGCAGAACTATTTCCCCGAAACCATGAAGCGCCCGATCTTTTACGCCCCCGTGGATCGCGGGTTTGAACGTGACCTGAAGAAACGCGTGGAATTCTTTGCCGGATTGCGCGCAAAGCGGGCTAAGCCTTGACCAGCGGCCCACATTGGGCCAAGGCAAGGATATGATAACACCTGTGATCTCTGTTGCGATTGGCGGCGCGTTTGGCGCTGTGGCGCGTTACCTTGTGGGGCTGGCTGTGGCCTTTCCATTGGGCACGTTGGCCGTCAATGTGCTGGGCTCATTTGCAATCGGTTTGGTCTGGGCGCTGTTCGCAGCACGTGGGTTGCAGGCGTGGTTGCCATTGGTGATGACTGGATTTTTAGGAGGCTTCACGACGTTCAGCGCGTTTAGCCTTGATACACTGCGCCTTGTCGAAGGTGGCCGCGTGGCGACAGCGGGGGGCTATGTTCTGGCCTCCGTGATGCTGTCGCTTTTGGCCTGCGCTTTGGGACTGTGGCTTGCAAAAGGAATGACAACATGAGCGGCGTTCAAACCCGTGTAATCGGCCCCGACGATGGCGACCAGCGGCTCGACCGCTATATGCGCCGTCTGTTTCCACACGTCACCCAAGGGCGGATCGAAAAGATGTGTCGCAAGGGCGATATCCGCGTGGATGGTGGCCGCGTGAAATCAAATACCCGGCTTGATGTGGGCCAGACGATCCGCATCCCGCCCTTGCCGACCGAGGAACAGGCAGCCCAAGCTGCGTCCTTGCTAAAGCACGGCGTGACCAAGGCGGATGCCAAGCTGATCCAGTCGTGCGTGATCTACAAAGATGACCACATGATCGTAATCAACAAACCTGCGGGTCTCGCGACCCAAGGTGGGACCAAGACGACCCGTCACGTCGACGGCATGGCCGAGGCGTTGATGTTCGGCTACGACGAGAAACCGCGCTTGGTGCACCGTTTGGACAAAGACACCTCTGGCGTTTTGATTTTGGCACGCACGCGCATGATGGCCAAGCAATTGACCGAAAACCTAAAGCACCGCGATACCCGCAAGATTTACTGGGCGGCAATCGCGGGTGTGCCGCATCCTCGCGCAGCTACGATCAAATACGGTCTGCTGAAAGCAGGCGGTCACGGCAAGGGCGGCGAGAACGAAAAGATGCGCTGCATCCACCCGAATGATGTCGCAACCACAGAAGGTGCCAAGCGGGCCACGACAGATTACGCGGTCATGGATACACTTGCAAAGCGTGCGTCTTGGTGTGCGCTTGTGCCGATCACGGGCCGTACACACCAGTTGCGCGCACATATGGCCGAGATCGGGCATCCGATCATTGGCGACGGTAAATATGGCGGGTCAGAGCAGGAAAACGCGGGCGACGGTTGGGGCTCTGGGATGGGCGAAGAGATCGGGCGCAAAATGCATTTGCATGCGCGGTCCTTGACCATTGAACACCCTGTGACAGGGGCCACGATGAACTTTGTCGCTGATCTGCCGCCGCATATGCAGGCGACGTGGGACTATGTGGGCTGGGTCGTCAGCCACGCGCCCTTTGATCCGTTCAACATGCCCGATGCGTGATCTACGGCTTGTGATCTTTGACGTCGACGGCACGCTCGTCGACAGTCAGGCCGAGATCATGGCCGCGATGGCCTCTGCCTTTGCCTCGCAAAACATGGCCATGTTAGACAGGCCCACGGTCTTGTCGATTGTCGGACTGTCACTGAACGAGGCCTTTGCGCGGCTTTGCCCGCAAGTAGATGCGACCCAGCGCGGGTATTTGGTGCAGGCGTATAAAGATGCGTTCAACGACCTGCGCGGGCCTGATGGCAACGCGGAACTTTCGCCCATGTTCGAGGGCGCGCTTGATGCCTTGATGAACCTGCACGCACATCCCGAAACATTGCTTGCGGTGGCGACGGGTAAATCCAAGCGTGGGCTGGACAAGATGATTGAACGGCACGGGCTGGAGGGGCTGTTCGTCAGCCAGCAGGTCGCCGATTTCCACCCCAGCAAACCGCATCCCGCCATGGTTTTGGCGGCGCTGTCGGATACGGGTGTTGACCCGCGACGCGCCGTGATGCTGGGCGACACAACATATGACATGGACATGGGACGGGCAGGTGGCGTTGGCACGATTGGGGTCACTTGGGGCTACCACGACGCGGACACGTTGAACGCGGATATCTTGATTGATAACTTTACCGCACTGCCCGCCGCAATCGACACACTGACAGGACAAGAACGATGAGTATCCTCAAGCAAAGACGGTTTTGGAAAACGGCAACTGCCGCGCCACGCGACGACGGTTATGGCGTCTTGCTGGACGAACGGGCGGTGAACACACCCAACAAAACCCCGCTGGTCGTGCCAACCTTTGAGATGGCCGAAGCGATCGCTGCCGAATGGGATGCGCAGTCCGAAAAGATTGATCCGCTGACGATGCCAGTGACCCGCGGCGCGAATTCCGCGATTGATAAGGTCTTGCCGCAGCAGGCCGAAGTCGTCGGACTATTGGCCGATTACGGCGGCACGGACTTGCTATGCTACCGCGCGGCTGGACCGTCTGAATTGATCGCGATCCAAGCCGAGAAATGGGACCCCGTTCTGGACTGGGCCGCGACTGAATTCGGCAGCCGTTTGAACGTCGGCGAAGGGGTCATGCATATCGCACAAGATCCGAGCCTTTTAGCGAATCTGCATGCAGAGGTTGCGTCCTTTGATAACTTTGCGCTCGCAGGGGTGCATGATTTGATCGGAATTTCGGGGTCTTTGATCCTCGCACTTGGCGTGACACGGGGGGCATTGCCCGCCGAAGACGCTTGGATGCTGTCGCGGGTGGACGAGCATTGGCAGGCCGAGCAATGGGGCGACGACGAAGAAGCCTCCGCGCACGAAGCGCTCAAGCGGGCCGCTTTTATGGATGCTGCGCGATTCTATTTTTTGTCCTTTCCCTAGCGTAAACCGCCATAATAAAAGTCTTTGTGAATGTTTTTGACCGATTCGACGGGCCTGATGACCTCGAATCGATTCCTCGGACTTGACCTTTTGCGACGTTCGCGCACAGTATTCGTAGATTGAGGTCATCGTTTGACTTCATGACACTCATCAGCCCTTTGGGCAAAAAACGACTACCCCATCAAAAGGGGTGGAAACTCAGGAAGAGGTAAAAATGAAAAAAACCGTATTTTTCGGCGCGCTGACTGTAGCTGGCTTGGCGGCCGGTGTTGCATCCGCTGCGACACTCGACGACGTCAAAGCACGCGGCTCGCTTAACTGCGGCGTTACAACTGGCTTGGTCGGCTTTGCTGCACCAGACGCGAATGGCGTTTGGGAAGGTTTTGACGTTGGCATCTGCCGCGCTGTTGCCGCTGCGATCTTTGGCGATCCTACTGCTGTTGAGTTCGTTCCAACAACTGGTCAGACACGTTTCACAGCACTTGCTTCTGGCGAGATCGACCTGTTGGCACGTAACACAACATGGACAATGTCCCGTGACACGGACCTTAAGTTCGACTTCGTAGGTGTTAACTACTACGACGGTCAGGGCTTCATGGTGCCAAAAGCACTTGGCGTGACTTCCGCAAAAGATCTCGATGGCGCGACTGTTTGCATTCAGACTGGTACAACAACCGAGCTGAACCTTGCTGACTTCTTCCGCACAAACGGCATCTCTTACGAGCCAGTGCCGATTGAAACCAACGCTGAAGCACAGCAGCAGTACCTTGCTGGCGCTTGTGACGTTTACACAACTGACGCATCCGGCTTGGCCGCGACACGTGCAACGTTCGAGAACCCAGGCGAGCACGCGCTTCTGCCAGAAATCATCTCCAAAGAGCCACTCGGCCCACTTGTTCGCCACGGCGACAACGAATGGGGCGATATCGCTATGTGGGTTTTGAACGCACTGGTTTCTGCTGAAGAAATGGGCATCACATCTGCAAACATCGCAGAATTGTCCGCAGCACCAACAAACAATCCAGAAATCAACCGCATCTTGGGCACCGAAGGTGAACTTGGCGCGATGATCGGTCTGGAAGCAGATTGGGCTAAGAACGCAATCGCGGCTGGCGGTAACTACGGCGAATTGTTCGAACAGAACATTGGCGAAGCGACACCAATCGGTCTTGCACGTGGCTTGAACGCACAGTGGACTGAAGGCGGCTTGATCTATTCGCCACCTTTCCGTTAAGCACACCAACCTTAGGGCTCAAGCATCGCTTGGGCCCTTTGGCCTTTAAGATACGATAGATCAAAGTGCATCCTGCCAAACGGCGCAGTCGGTATACTCCGAATGTTGACCTAATAATAAGCAGGGGCCGGGGAGATTACATATGTCGACGTTGACCGACCCGCCGAAACCTAAGTTTCGGCTGAGCCAACTCATCTACGATACGCGCTACCGTTCGATCACGATTCAGTTCGTGGCGCTTATTCTAATTGTGCTGGGCTTGGGGTGGCTTGCCACCAATACAGTCACCAACTTGAAAGCCTTGGGCAAAGATTTTGACTTTGGCTTTCTAAGTTCTGCGGCTGGTTATGATATTAACCAAATGCTCATTCCTTATGACAACCAGATGTCGCATGGACGTGCTGCCCTTGTCGGTATTCTCAATACGCTTCTTGTGGCGTTTTTGGGCTGTATCACTGCCACCGTGATCGGTGTGATCGTGGGTGTGCTGCGCTTGTCCAAGAACTGGGTCGTCAGCCGCCTGATGTCGGTTTACGTCGAAGGGTTCCGCAACGTGCCGCTGTTGCTTTGGATCATCCTGATTTTCGCAATCATGACAGAATCCATGCCACAGCCACGCGACTTCCGCGGTGAAGTGCCAGAAGCGTCGATGATCTTGGGTGACCATGTCGCGGTGACAAACCGTGGCATCTGGATTCCACGCCTTGGGTTTACCAATTCGCTATCAGGTAACGAAGCGGTCGTGCCTGCCGAGGGTGTTCCTGCGGTATCGCAGGGTGGCATCGACTGGGCCGTGTTGGGGATCGTGCTGTTGCTCAGCATTTTCGCCATTCGCTTTGTGCGCAACCGTGCATCACGTATTCAAGAGGCAACAGGCGTCAGGCCTACCACATGGTATCAACAAATCCTTTTGTTGATCGTGCCGACTGGCATCGTGGCCTTGTTCCTCGGGATGACAGTGGTCGAGCCTTTCTTGAAGGGCTTTAACTTTACCGAAGGCACGCATTTGCGTAACTCGCTGATCGCGCTTTGGATCGCTCTGTCGCTTTACACAGGGGCGTTCATCGCCGAGATCGTGCGCTCTGGTATTCTTGCGGTCAGCAAGGGGCAGTCAGAGGCTGCATTCGCATTGGGGCTGCGTCCGAACCGGACCATGAACCTTGTGATCTTGCCACAGGCGATGCGTGTCATCGTGCCGCCGCTGATCTCGCAGTACTTGAACCTGACCAAAAACTCGTCGCTGGCGATTGCGGTTGGTTACATGGATGTGCGCGCCACGCTTGGCGGTATCACCATCAACCAAACCGGCCGAGAGCTAGAGGGTATGTTGCTGCTTGGTGGGTTCTACCTGCTCTTGTCGCTGATCATCTCTTCGGTGATGAACTACTACAACAACCGCACACAACTTCGGGAGCGTTAAGATGAGTGACACACACGCACAAACCGTCGCTTACGTCCGCGATACGATGATCGCGGAAACTGCGCCACCGACAACTGAAGTAGGTGTGATCAAATGGCTGCGCGAGAACCTTTTCTCGGGCTGGATGAATACGATCCTGACATTGGCATCGCTTTACGTCATCTACTGGGTGGTCTCTGGCGTAGGGCCGATGTTCACGAACAGCATTTGGAATGCCGGATCTCTTAGCGAATGCCGCGAGATTTTGGCGCTCGAAGGTTTGACCAGTCATGACGGGTTCTGCTTTGGGGTTCTGAAAGACCGTTGGCAGCAGTTGATCTTTGGGTTCTATCCCAATGATGCTTACTGGCGCCCTGTTTTGGCACTGCTGGTCTTCTTCGTCGGCCTGACACCTGTCTTGTTTGACAGCGCACCGCGCAAACTGTTCCTCGCAACAGCGGCTGCACCCTTCATCATGTTCATGCTGCTTTGGGGTGGGTCGATCTGGCTGCCAATCGTTGTTGGGCTTGGGATTGTCGTAGGCTACGTGGCCTTGACATACCTGTCGCCGATCAACGGACTTGTTGGGACGCTTGGGGCGATCATTCTGCCGATCTTGTTCTGGCTGTATTTGGCCGGGCCGATTGCGGGCGCGCTGACATCCATCGCACCGATCGGGTTGGAATACGTGCCTTCCAAAGACTTTGGCGGCTTCACACTCTCCGTTGTCATCGGGATCGTGGCGATCATCTTGTCGCTACCACTGGGCATCTTGTTGGCTCTCGGGCGTCAGTCCGACCTGCCGATCATCAAATACTCTGCTGTGACCTTCATCGAAGTGATCCGTGGTGTGCCGTTGATCGTTTGGTTGTTCACCGCTTCCTTGCTTTTGAACTACTTCCTCCCACCTGGAACGAACTTTGACCTCATGCTGCGCGTGATCATCATGGTGACCTTGTTCTCTGCGGCTTATATCGCAGAGGTCGTGCGCGGCGGCCTAGCCGCTTTGCCAAAGGGTCAGTATGAAGGCGGCGACAGTCTTGGTCTGAACTACTGGCAGTCCATGCAGCTGATCATTCTGCCGCAGGCTCTCAAAATCTCGATTCCAGGGATCGTGAACACATTCATCGGTCTGTTCAAAGATACGACCCTTGTGCTGTTCATTGGCTTGTATGACCCGATTGGTCTGGCGGGTGCGATCCGTGCCTCGACTGACTGGAACGGGATCTACTGGGAATTGTTCATCTTCATCGGCGTCATGTTCTTCATCTTTTGCTTTAGCATGGGCCGCTACTCACTTTACCTGGAGAAAAAACTCCAGCGTGAACACCGTTAAAGGAGGCATGCGATATGTCTGATACAACAACCGAACGCGCAATCAAGCGGGACCAGATGAAAGTCTCTGACGAGGTCGCGATTGAAATCCGCAACATGAACAAATGGTACGGCACGTTCCATGTTCTGCGCGACATCAACCTGACAGTGCAGCAGGGCGAGCGAATCGTTGTCTGCGGCCCGTCAGGGTCGGGCAAGTCCACGCTGATCCGGTGCATCAACCGTCTGGAAGAGCACCAGAAAGGCGACATCATCGTTGATGGGACCGAATTGTCATCTGACCTTAAGAACATCGACAAAATCCGGTCAGAGGTTGGCATGTGCTTCCAGCACTTCAACCTGTTCCCGCATTTGACGATCCTTGAGAACTGTACTTTGGCGCCGATCTGGGTCCGTAAGACACCCAAGAAAGAAGCCGAAGAAATCGCGATGCATTTCCTTGAGAAGGTGAAAATCCCTGATCAAGCAAACAAGTATCCCGGTCAGTTGTCTGGTGGTCAGCAACAGCGTGTGGCGATTGCCCGTTCGCTTTGCATGAAGCCACGGATCATGTTGTTTGACGAACCAACATCTGCGCTGGACCCTGAGATGATCAAAGAGGTGCTCGACACCATGATCGAGCTTGCCGAAGAAGGCATGACCATGATCTGCGTGACGCACGAGATGGGCTTTGCCCGTCAGGTTGCCAACCGCGTGATCTTTATGGACCAAGGTCAGATCGTGGAACAGAACGAGCCGGAAGAGTTCTTCTTGAACCCGAAATCCGAGCGGACCAAGCTATTCCTCAGCCAGATCCTCGGCCACTAAACGGGCCTGATATGAAAGAAAAAGCCCCTGCATTTGCGGGGGCTTTTTTGTTGGCTAGTCGGCGTCGCGCCCGGCCGCCCCGATCAAGTCACGCGGCACGATGAAATCAACGCAGGTGCCTTTGTGCAGATCCACAGGCCCGTCAAAGTCGATCACCGTTGTCGCACAGGTCGGGTAATCGCTAAACCGTGTATGGTGCGGCGGACGCCTGACCAGCCCGTTGGCCGCCATGCCGATCCCCGGGTTATGCCCGATCACCGCGATGGTTTTGGCGGTCTGGCGGTGCACGGTCTCTAGCACCGTATCGGGCGACGCATGGTAGAGACGTGCCATATATTTGACTTCTGGGGCGGCATCCCCAAACGCAGGGACGATCAGATTGGCGGTTTCCACAGTGCGTGCCGCGTCAGACACAAGCAGCAGATCAGGCACATAGCCATTCTGCGCCAACCAGACACCAATCGCATGTGCCGCGTCTCTGCCACGCGTATTCAACACGCGGGCGTGGTCGTCGCCAAACGGATCATCCCAGCTCGATTTGCCGTGCCTGATCAAAATAAGACGGGTCATTGGAAGGCCTCCATATGGAATGCAGATTGGGCGGGTAAGCGGCGGCCTGCGCCTACGGGGCAGGCACGACGGGCGGCACAGCCTTGCGTGACGCAATCAGCGCCATCAGGCGTGTACAGATAGCTGCGGCAGGCGTCCACGGCATAGCCATCGGCAAAGGCGTCGACGGGGCAGGCGGTGGCACAAGGGGCCGCGCAAGTGTCGCAGGGCTTCGGTGCCGCGATGACGGGCATCGTCTCGGGCATCCAAACAGCAGCGCGATAAGACACAAACAATCCGCGGTCCGCATGGACCAGAAAGGCAATCGGCGACGGCCAAGCCTGCCCCGACCGCAAGGCCCACGTATAAAACGGATGATAAGGGGCATCGCCAAACGGATAATACGGCACGCCACCCGCAGGTTTCGCCAGCGCATCAATCACACGGGTAGACCAACGATCCAACGGATCAGGCAGGCCGTCAGCATATTCAGGTGACGCCGCAAAGACCGGCCAGAACTCTGGCTCGTCGGGACCAAGCAACAACAACGTGCCGCCCGCATGGGGCAGTTTGTCGGCAGGCTCAAGCGGACAGTGCCCCAAAAGGGTCAGGCCTGTCCCCCTGAGGTCCATCGGCATTAGTCGCGGCGCTCGCGGATCAGTGAGCCAGCACCATGGTCTGTGAACAGTTCCAGCAGACAGGCATTCGGTGCGCGACCATCCAAGATAACAACCGCACGCACGCCCGCGCGGATCGCGTCCAACGCAGTTTCGGTCTTTGGGATCATGCCACCAGCAATCGTGCCATCCGCGATGAGCGCTTCGATCTGCTCGGGGGACATCTCTGTCAGGATGTTGCCCTCTTTGTCCTTCACGCCAGACACGTCCGTCAGCAGCAAGAGGCGGTCGGCTTTCAGCGCACCCGCAACAGCACCGGCAACCGTGTCACCGTTGACGTTATAGGTCTCGCCCTCATAGCCCATGCCAAGCGGGGCAATCACAGGGATCGCCTTGGCGGCATGCAGGTCGCGCAGGATCGTGGCGTCCATTTTGACAGGGGTGCCAACAAGGCCCAGATCAGGGTCGGTCTGCTCGCAGATCATCAGGTTCGCGTCCTTGCCAGAGACACCAACGGCCTTGCCGCCCTCGTCACTGATGGCTTGGACGATGCGGTTGTTAACCTTGCCCGACAGGACCATTTCAACAACGTCCATCGTGGCCTGATCGGTCACGCGCTTGCCGTTTACAAACTCGGACTGGATATCCAGTTTCTTGAGCATCTCGTTGATCATCGGACCACCGCCATGCACGACAACAGGGTTCACACCCACCTGCTGCATCAAGACCACATCGCGGGCAAAGCTATACATCGCCTCGTCGCTGCCCATGGCGTGACCGCCTAGCTTGATCACAACCGTCGCACCCGCATAGCGTTGCAGATACGGCAGAGCTTGCGACAATGTGCGCGCGGTCGCGATCCAATCTTGGTTCATGTCGGGCGTCCTTTTCTTCATGCAATACCTGCGATAATGGCGCGAAGCGTTTCAATGCCGTCACCCTTTTCAGAGGACGATAGAATAATCTCGGGATAGGCGGCAGGGTGATTGGCCAGCGCCGCGCGGGTCTTGGTCAGCGACTGTTCCAACGCGTCGCCGCGCAGCTTGTCGACCTTGGTCATGATCACCTGAAACGTCACCGCAGAGCGGTCAAGCAAGGTCATGATTTCCTCGTCGACAGCCTTGGCACCGTGGCGGGCATCAATCAACACAAAGACGCGGCGTAGGGTCTGACGACCCGATAGGTACTGCTTTAGCAAGCGTTGCCACTTTTCCACGACAGCCACAGGGGCGTTGGCAAACCCATAGCCGGGCAGGTCGACCACATAGATGTCGCCTGCGGTGAAATAGTTGATTTCCTGCGTGCGGCCGGGCGTGTTGGACGCGCGGGCCAAGCCCTTGCGACCGGTTAGTGCGTTGATCAACGATGACTTGCCCACGTTGGACCGACCTGCAAAGCAGACCTCGATACGGTCGGCATCGGGCAGACCGTCCATCGCGACGACGCCCTTCAGGAACGTGGTTTCACCCGCGAACAACAAACGGCCTTTTTCAAGCGCTTCTGGTTCGGGGGTCGGTGCTTCTACGAACTTGATTTCCATGTCACAATACCTCGGCTGTGTCGCCAAGGCTGATCATACCGCCTTGGATCACTTCGGCATAGACGCCAAAGTCCTGATGTTTCCAATTATCGCGCAACGCCGCAAGGGTGTCCGCATCTCTTTGGCCGCTCTTGGGGTTCGCGGTGGTGTGTTTGCAACGCACGATCGGTTCGCGGACACGCAAAACGGTGCCACCAATCCTGATCTCGCGGCCAACCCAATCCCATTCAGCCCATGGGGCCAGACCGTCCAGCCAGATATTACCGCGCCAACGCTCGGTCTCTAACGGCTGACCCATCGCATCTGCAACAGCCGCATGGCTGGCGGTGTTCATGATCGACACCGACGGGTAATCCGTGTCGGTCATGCCGCGACCGGCGACCTTCACGATGGATTTGGGGTGCTGCTTGTCGGCAGGGATGAAACCGCTGACCCAAGCGATAAAGCGGTCGCAATCAGCAGCGTCGTCTGGGTTAAACGTAATCGGATCCTGCGCCTGATGGGTCAGGGTGATGCTGCCCGTGTCCGCGTCCAGCTTGGCCCAAATACCCGCAAGGGCAGGGGTCGATGTGCCGATCATAAAGTTGCGGCACATCGCCCACGCTGGGTCAGTGGCGTCGAACTTAGTGGCTTGATGTGTGACGGCCCAATGACGGTCCCATGGCATCGTTTGCCCTGCGATCAAATCAACAAAAGCCAAGGCCTCGCGACCATGGCTTTTGATAGGGTGACGCCAAAGCGCCGCGACGCTGATCACTTTTTACCCTTCGGGGCTTTGGGATCATTAGCAGGCTTTGGGTCGCGCTTAAAGCTGCCTTTGATGTTTTCAAACACATCAGGGCGGGCACCGTGGCTGGTCATAATCGCGTACTGCTGCAAGAACGTGATCGTGTTGTTGGTGATCCAGTACAGAACCAAGCCGCTGGCAAAAGAGCCAAGCATGAACATGAAGACCCAAGGCATCCACGCAAAGATCATCTTTTGCGTCGGGTCCGTCGGGGCAAGGTTCAGCTTTTGCTGCAACCACATCGAGATACCCAGTAGGATCGGCAGAACGCCAAGGCTGAAGATCGCAAAGATGCTGCCGACTTCCGGTGATCCCCATGGCAACAGGCCAAACAGGTTCAGAATGGAAGACGGATCAGGGGCGCTGAGGTCATTGATCCAACCGAACCACGGGGCGTGGCGCAATTCGATCGTGACAAAGATCACCTTGTATAGCGAAAAGAAGATCGGAATCTGCAAGAAGATCGGCAAACAACCGGACGCAGGGTTCACCTTGTTGTCCTTATACAGCTTCATCATGCCTTGCTGCATGGCCTGCTTGTCGTCGCCTGTGCGTTCCTTCAGCTTTTCCATCTCTGGCTGAAGCTCTTTCATCTTGGCCATCGAAACGTAAGACTTATACGCCAATGGCAGCACAAGCGCCTTGAGGATGAAGGTCAGCGCGATGATCGACCAGCCCATGTTGCCAATGAATTGGTTCAACGTGTGCAACAGCCAGAAAATCGGTTTTGTCAGGAAAAAGAACCAACCCCAGTCGATGCTATCAAGAAAACCGCCAACGCCGTTGTTTTCTTCGTAGTTGCGGATGGTTTCCCATTCCTTCGCACCAGCAAACAGACGGGTCGTGACCGTCGCAGTCGCGTTGGGGGCGACGACGTTCGGGGCCATGACGGCCTCTGCCTGATACAGATCGCGGGACGCAAAATATTTGCTGACGGACCGGAACGGCTGCGCTTGATCAGGGATCAGCGTCGTCATCCAATAGTGGTCAGTGTAGCCGATCCATCCGCTTTGGGCGACTTCAACACGCTCTGCCTGTGTGCCTTCACGAGCATCGGTGTCGTATTTCAGGATCTTGCTGTATTTGGTTTCTTCCAGTTCACCATCCGACATCCGCACCATACCTTCGTGCAGGATGAAAAAGTTCTTTAGATAGCTAGGCTCGCCGTGGCGGCGCAACAATCCGTATGGGCGGGCGGTGACAGAAGACGCAGATGTGTTTTCAAGGCTCTGCTCGAACGAGAACATGAACTTGTCGTCAACCGAGACCGTGTTGCGGAAAATCTGGCCCTTGCCGTTGTCCCAGACCAAAGTCACAGGCGTTTCAGGTGTCAGAATCTCGCCGCTTTCAACCGACCAGAGCGTGTCAGGGGTTGGCACAGCATCCGCGGATAAGCCTTCAACGCCAGCCCAGCCGAATGTTGCGAAATAGGCGTCGACTTCACCGACAGGGCGCAACAAGCGGACTGTCTGGGCGTCGGCGTCCAACGATTCTTTGTAGTTGGTCAGAGACAGGTCATCGATGCGGCCGCCCAACAAGGACAACGAACCGGACAAATCCGGCGTTTGGATTGTCACACGGGGGGTGTCGGCGACAGGGGCTGCGGCGGCAGTCGGTGCGGTGGCGCTTTGTGCTGTGTCACCAGCGACAGTTGGAACCGTGCCATCCACTTGGGCGCTGATCGGCGCCTCGACGTCAGGTGCGACGATCACCTCCTCTGGTGGAAACAGCCAGAACCACGTGAGAATCACGAGGAAGCTTAACGCCGTTGCGAGGATGAGGTTCTTGTTCTGGTCGTCCATCTGAAAACCGCCCATTTGACAGAAAAATATCAAGCCGGTTCAACCCCCGCAGGGGCCAAAGGTCAAGCTGTTTTCAGTGATTTTATGCAAGTGAGGGGCGATTGTGACCGTGGCGGGTAGCACAATACGCCTTTATTTTCCGCAAACCCCACTTATTGCACGCGGCGCAGGTGGCTTGGACCGTGCTGCTTGGCCTCGTATTGCGAAATCCATGCGGTTGCAGCGTGCAACGGCAGCGGATGCGACAATGCATATCCTTGCATGAAACCACAGCCCATCGCGGTCAGTTGTGCTTGTTCCTTTAACGTCTCTACACCTTCGGCAAGCGTATCGAGCGTCAGTCCATTCGCCATCGTCAGAATCGCAGAGGCCATGTTTTGCTGGTCTTTGTCCCGATCAATATGGGTCACAAACGAGCGGTCGATCTTGATCCGGTTGACCGAGAACTTGCGAATCGATGTGATGGACGCGTGGCCTGTACCAAAATCATCCAGATCAATTTCACAGCCCAATCCAGCCAAGGCGCTCAGATTGCGCTCGATAATATCCTCGCCGTTCGAGGCAACGACGGTTTCCAATACCTCAATCACCAAACGGTCAGCCGACATTTCAAAGCGGTCCAGTTCCATCATGATATGGTCAACCAAATTAGGGTTCCGCAATTCTGCATTGGACATGTTGATCGACACTTTGGGGACAAAAAGGCCCGCCTTGTCCCACGTGGCCAGTGCTTCCAAGGAATCGCTGAGCATCTTAAAGCCAAGCAAGCGCATCAATCCTGCTTGCTCAAACGCGGGCAGGAACTCGGCTGGTGCTATGACACCGCGGGTGGGGTGAACCCAGCGCGCAAGCGCTTCTAAACCCGTCACTTGTAAGGTTTGCAGGTTGATTTGTGGCTGGAAATACGCGGTGATCTGCCCCTTTTCGATTGCAGTTTGCACTTCGCTCATCAGGCTGTCGCGGAACTTGATCCGACGGTGCATTGCGCTGTTATAGCTGCGTATTGTTCCAGGTCCTGCGTGGGACGCCTCAAGCTGGGCGATGTTGGCCGCGCGCAACAATTCCTTTGGCGTTTGTTTTTCTTCAGGTGACGCCAAGGCGAAGCCAACCGAGATTGTCGTGTGGATCAGCTTGGACCCAACTACAAAGGGTTCGGACATCACGTCTTGCAGGCGACCCGACAATTCAATCGTGGCTTCCAGATCAAGGCGGCGATGCGGCGACAAGGCAATCGCAAACCGATGGGCTTCGATTCGTGCTAAAGTATCTGCTGCGCGCAAATGCGGGGTGATCCGGCAGCACACTTTCTCAAGCAAGGCTTCGGTCACTTCAGCGTCATAGATTTCCTCCAGATTTCTAAAATCGTCAATCTCGAAAACCAGCGCCGCAGTTGCCACAGATGCGCCGGACTCACTTGTCAAAAAGTGAGTCAACGCATCGATGATGTCTCCACGGCACCCTGATTTCTGTGCAAATCGCTTTTGCAACGTCTGCTGCGATTCGGCTCTATTAACTGCGCGTTCTGCTGCATGCCATAGAGCAACAGCTACACCGCGCACACGATGTGTCATTGCTTTGAGCATGATATTTGCCTTTTATCCGACGTTATCGCTGGGTCTGTTAGCGACCTTAGGATCGTAAGACAAAAAGACTAACCAAACCGTTAAGGATCGGCAGGATCGGGCGAATTTCTGACCAATCCGGCAAAATCGAACAACTTTGGATCGAGCAAATGCGATGGTCGTGCGTTCATCAGGGATTTGAACATGACCTGCCGCCGTCCGGGGCTGTTCTTTTCCCAGCCATCAAGGATTTGCTTGACCTGTTGGCGCTGTAACCCGTCTTGGGACCCGCACAGATCACACGGAATAATCGGGTAATTCATTGCCGTGGAAAACTTTTCGCAGTCAACTTCGGCCACATGCGCCAACGGACGATAGACAAATAAATCGCCTTCGTCGTTTAGCAATTTGGGGGGCATAGATGCCAGACGACCACCGTGGAACAGGTTCATAAAGAAGGTTTCCAAAATGTCGTCGCGGTGATGGCCAAGCACAACAGCTGAACATCCTTCTTCGCGGGCAATGCGGTAAAGATTGCCGCGGCGCAGGCGCGAACATAGCGCGCAAAACGTGCGACCCGCAGGCACTTTATCCATCACAATCGAATAGGTGTCTTGGTATTCAATGCGGTGCGGCACACCCATCTTTTCCAAAAACGCAGGCAAAACAGTTGCCGGAAAATTCGGCTGCCCCTGATCCAGATTACACGCCAGAATATCAACTGGCAGCAACCCGCGCCACTTCAGCTCATGCAGGACGGCCAACAGCGTATAGCTATCCTTGCCGCCCGACAGGCAGACCAACCAACGCGCATCACGCTCAATCATCCCGTATTGCTCGATCGCTTCCCGCGTCTGGCGCACGATGCGCTTACGCAGCTTTTTGAAATCGGTCGTTGAGGGCGCGCCGTGAAAGAGCGGGTGAATATCATCAATATCATCTAGCATGGCGCCGATATGCCAGAACAGACTGCGCCTGCATAGTGGCCTTTAGAGGGGACCGGACTAGATATCTGACAAAGGAGCATTCTCATGCGTATTATTCTGATCTCTGCATTTGCGTTTCTGGCGGCTTGCACGGGCAAACCATCGTTTGACGACGCGTCGTTGTCGGACAAGAAACTGAACCTCGAAGAATTCTTTGACGGGGATTTGGTGGCCTACGGGCAGTTCCAAGACATCTTTGGCACGGTGCGCAGATCGTTTGTTGTCACGATCAAGGGCGATTGGGACGGGGAAGCGCTGCGGCTGCAAGAGGACTTTGTCTATGAGGACGGGGCGACAGAGCAACGCATCTGGACGCTGACAAAGACGGGCGATGACGCTTGGGAAGGCACTGCACCGGGGGTGATCGGGACCGCCAAAGGGGTCGAGCAGGACAACAGGTTCAACTGGCAATACGAAATCGATCTACCGATTCCCTCTGCGGATGGCAGCGTCGAGACAATGCGCGTAACCTTTGACGACTGGATGTGGTTGCTGGCCGATGACCGGCTGTTCAATCGGGCCTACGTGAAACGGTACGGGGTCGACATCGGGGACGTCAGTATCTCTTTCGAGAAATAATCAGTCCGGCACGTTATCAATGCCGTGGCCGCCCCAAGGGTGGCAGCGGCCGATGCGGCGGGCGGCGAGCCAGCCACCTTTGATTCCACCATGCTTTTCCAACGCCTCTAGGGCGTAGGCGGAGCAGGTGGGCTGATAGCGGCAGCCATGGCCAACCCAAGGGGACAGCACGACACGGTAGGCTTTGACAGGCAAGGCCAGGACATAGGCTAGCGGGGTCATGCATGGACCTTTTTCAAGGCGCGGCGTAGATCTTGTTCGAGATTGGTGAAGGACAGGTTCGCGGTCACGTCCTTGCGGCCGACCAACACATAATCCCAGCCATCACGGCCCTCGGTGGACAGCACAAGGCGGGCAATCTCGCGCAAACGGCGCTTGGCGCGGTTGCGGGCGACAGCATTGCCGACTTTTTTGGAACAGGTATATCCGACGCGGATACCGCTGGGTTCAGTCTCGGCACGTTTGCGGGCCTGCAGGTGAATGCCGGGGGTGCCTTGGCGGCGGGCATTGGATGCACGCACAAAATCGGCGCGCTTGGTGAGCGTTTCAAGCTTTGGACAAGCGAAAACCGCCGGTGGGCCGTCCATCTGGTCAGCGGGTTCGCTTTCCAAGGGGGCCACCGGCGGTTTCAAAACATTAACCGATAACTGGCGCTTAAGCGCTCAGCTTCGACCGGCCTTTGGCGCGGCGGTTGTTCAGGATACGACGACCAGCTTTTGTCGCCATACGTGCGCGAAAGCCGTGACGGTTCTTACGAACGCGGTTAGATGGTTGGAACGTGCGCTTCATAGCGGTGTCCTTTGGTTTTTGGGCCAAACCCATAAATGGATTCGAAGCCGATCTACAATTCAGACTTGTCCTTTAGAGAGGGTGCCGCGTGGTGTCAACGCGCAAGGGCGGTACAATCTGCAACAATTACCCGAAAAGCGCAGTGGCAAATGTTACAGTCATCACGAAACAGCCCGATATTGGGGGCGTTTGCCCCTGTTTGCATCAACGAGACGTGAGCGGGGTAGGACATCGGCAGGTTTCCGTCCATTTAGAATGAAACAACCCGCCTGATGCGAGAAAGCCTACACCTATGTCAAATACCCAACAAAACGCGCTGATCCGACGATTGCCGTTGATACTGATTCTTTCTGTAGCTGTTTTTGGGGCGTTCTTTTTGCGCGATTACCTGACATTTGACACGTTGCGCGAGAACCGAGAGGCCTTGCTGGCCTTTCGCGACAATAATTACCTGCTGACCGTGGTGACATTCATCGGGGTCTACATCCTGATCGTCGGTTTCTCGTTGCCTGGGGCAACGATTGCGACGCTGACGGGCGGCTTTCTTTTCGCAACCTTCCCCGGTGCGCTGTTTAATGTAATCGGTGCGACCATCGGTGCGACCGCAATTTTTGCGGCGGCGCGATGGGGGCTTGGCGAAAAGCTGGCGGCGAAAATGGACAGCTCCGGAGGGGCGGTCAAAAAGATCAAATCAGCCATCGACGCCAACCAGTGGGAGGCCCTGTTTCTGATCCGGCTCGTGCCTGCGGTGCCGTTCTTTATGGCCAACCTGATCCCCGCGCTTGTCGGCGTGTCGCTGTTCCGCTTTGTCGTCACGACCTTCATTGGCATCATTCCTGGGTCGGTTGTTTATACCTCTGTGGGCGCTGGGCTGGGCGAGGTTTTCGCCCGTGGCGAAACCCCCAACCTTGGCATCATCTTCGAGCCCGCGATTCTGTTGCCAATTCTCGGCCTGTCTGCACTGGCGGCCCTTCCTATTGTTCTCAAGGCCGTGCGCGGCAAGAAAGGTCTGTAAATCATGACCCGTATCAAAACAGATATCTGCATCATCGGCGGTGGCTCTGGCGGCCTGTCTATCGCGGCGGGTGCCGTGCAAATGGGCGCGAAGGTCGTATTGCTAGAAGGCCATAAAATGGGCGGCGATTGTCTGAACTACGGCTGTGTGCCGTCCAAGGCGCTGATCGCCTCAGCCAAGCAAGCGCACGCCATGTCGCAAGGCGCAAAATACGGGGTCGCTGATGCGGCAGCGCAGGTCGACTATGCCGCCGCCAAAGATCACGTCGCGGATGTGATCGCCACAATCGCTCCCGTCGATAGCGTGGAGCGATTCGAAGGTCTCGGCGTGCAAGTGATCCAAGAATTCGGCCGCTTCATCTCACCGACCGAAGTGCAAGCAGGCGACACGATCATCGAGGCACGGCGCTTTGTCGTGGCCACAGGCTCTGGCCCGTTTGTGCCGCCCATCGAGGGGCTGGACGCGGTGAAATACTACACCAATGAAGACATCTTTGATCTGCGCGAACTGCCCAAGCATCTGATCATCATCGGCGGCGGTCCCATCGGTATGGAAATGGCGCAGGCGCATGTCCGGCTCGGGTCACGCGTGACGGTGATTGAGGGTGCAAAGGCATTCGGCAAAGACGACCCTGAAATGGCTGCGATCGTTCTGGAAAACCTCAAGGCAGAAGGCATCGAGATCATCGAGGACGCGCAAGCTAACAAGATCAGCAGCAAAGGCAAAAACATCACCGTGCACACACCCTCAGGCGATTTCACTGGCACGCACTTGCTGATGGCCGTCGGGCGCAAGGTGAACACAGAAAAGCTGGACCTTGAAAAAGGGAACGTGGGATTCACGCGCGGCGGGCTGACCGTTGGTGACGATCTACGATCCGTGAGCAACCGCAAGGTCTATGCGGCGGGGGACGTCGCAGGCGGGCTGCAATTCACCCATGTGGCGGGCTATCACGCGGGTGTCCTGATCCGCTCAATCCTCTTTGGTTTGCCCTCCAAGCAAAAGACCAGCCACATCCCATGGGCGACCTACACAGACCCTGAACTGGCTCAAGTCGGCCTGACCGAGGCCCAGGCACGCGACAAGCACGGCGATAAGCTCGAAGTCGTGCGGTCCGACATGCACCACAACGACCGCCTGATCGCCGAGCGTAAAAACAAGGGGCTGATCAAGGTCATGGTCGTCAAAGGGCGGCCCGTTGGCGCGTCCATCGCAGGGCCGTTGGCGGGCGAATTGATCGGCATGTGGGCGATGGCGATTGCCAATAATCTAAAGATGTCCGCCGTGGCCAATACCGTGCTACCCTATCCAACAGTGTCCGAGGTTAACAAACGCGCCGCAGGTGCCTATTTTAGCCCAAGACTATTTGAAAGCACTACGGTCAAGCGGGTGGTTGGGTTCGTTCAACGCTGGCTGCCGTAAAAAGTAGGTAACGAGGGCACATGCTCAATACACTCTCAGGGCGTTTCCTGATCCTGACGACGGTCTTTGTCATGTTGGCAGAGGTCCTGATCTTTGTGCCCTCTGTCGCGCGGTTTCGCGAAGACTATCTGCTGGCGCGGCTAGAGCGTGCGCAACTGGCGTCCTTGGCGCTAGAGGCCGATGATATGATCTCGCCCGCACTAGAGGCGGAATTGCTGCTGAACGCAGGCGTCTACAACGTGGTACTGCGGCGCGACGAGATGCGGCAGTTGGCGTTGTCCTCGCCTATTCCGTCACCCATCGACGTGACCTACGACATGCGCGACCCGACAGCGATCACGCTGATCGGGGACGCGTTGACGACGCTTGTGGATACGGACGAACGGATCGTGCGGGTGATCGGCAACCCCGTGCGGGACGGCGGACTATTGATCGAAGTCACAATGGACGAAATGCCCCTACGCTCTGCAATGATTGAATACGGGCTGAACGTGCTTGCGCTATCGGCAGTGATCTCGGTGATCACGGCCTTCTTGCTGTTCTTGGCGGTGCAGGGCTTGCTCGTGCGGCCAATCAAACGGGTTGTGGGGCACATGCAGCACTATGCCAAGGCGCCCGAAGACGCGCGGCGGATCATTACGCCCTCGGCCAGCGTGACCGAACTGCACGACGCAGAGGTCGCGCTGCAATCCATGCAAACCGAACTGACGGGGGCGCTTAAGCAAAAGGAACGGCTGGCGCAACTTGGCGGGGCTGTCGCCAAGGTCAGCCACGATTTGCGCAACATCTTGACCTCGGCGCAACTGTTCACGGACCGGATCGAAGGGTCGGACGATCCTTTGGTCAAACGGATGGCGCCAAAGCTGGTGGGGTCAATCACGCGGGCGGTTAACCTGTGCGAGACAACGCTGGCCTTCGGACGGGTCGAAGAACCCGCACCAACGCTGAGCCGCGTGAACCTGTCTGAAATCGTGGGCGACGTGATTGATAGTGAACGACTGGCGGCCGCAGATTATGACCTGTCATTTGCCGAAGACATTCCTGCGGGGATGACCCTGCGCGGGGACGGCGAACAGCTATATCGGGCGATCTTTAACCTCGTGCGCAACGCGCGGCAGGCGATCATGGCAACGGGAAACGCGGGCGAAATCAGCGTCGAAGGCTATGAGGACGACAACGCTTGGTGGATCAAGGTCAATGACACAGGACCCGGATTGCCGCCAAAGGCGCAAGAATTCCTGTTCCAGCCGTTCCAAGGCGGGGTGCGCAAGGGCGGGTCAGGTCTGGGGCTGGTGATCGCAGGTGATCTGGTGCGTGGGCACGGCGGGCGGCTCACGCTGGACCGGACAGGGCCAGACGGGACATCCTTTGTTATTCAGCTGCCTAAGGCCGACCTCTCTTTGGACTTGGCGACAGAATAATAAAAGTTTCGCATTTGGGCCTTGCATCATCGCGGAAGCCTCGCTAAATCCCCCTCACAGTGGATTGGTAGCTCAGTTGGATAGAGCACTTGACTACGAATCAAGGGGTCGGGGGTTCGAATCCTCCCCAGTCCACCATAATAAGCCGCTCCTTCGGGGGCGGCTTTTTTAGTAACATTTTGAACTACGTCAACTATTTCTCTTCC
>JAIBDT010000056.1 GCA_024686085.1 Loktanella sp. | reverse complement strand
GTGAATGCCGCTTCAAGCCGCTCTCGCATGTCTGGGGTGATGCCCCCTATTTGTAGAAGATGATGGGTCATTCTGCGTCACTTTCTGAGGCTAATGTGGCGGTTTGGCCGGTCAAATGTCGTGCCAAATGGTCATGAATCCGTTTGCGGGTCAAGGCTTCGTCTGCGGCTAGGGCGGCTTCTAATATGTCGCTGTGCTGCTGAATATTGTTGGATATGAAATCAAATCTGCGATCTGCCTTCATCAATTGCTGACGAAACTGCTCCTTTCATTCTGATTGTCGTGCCTTATTCGATGCTGTTTGGTGTAGTCGCCCGCGACGCAGGGCTGGACATATTGCAGACAATTGCAATGTCGGTACTGGTGATTGCTGGCGCATCGCAGTTCACAGCCCTCGCACTCCTGCAAGATCAGGCTCCAGTCTTTGTCGCGCTCGCGACTGCACTTGCGGTGAACCTGCGCATGGCGATGTATTCAGCTGCTCTCGTCCCGCAGATCGGTCATGCGCGGCTGGGTCTACGCGCCATAATGGCCTACCTGATGGTGGATCAGGCATTTGCCGTCGCTGTGCGCACCTAAGAGGACAGGCCCGAAATGACACCGCCGACCAAGGTGGCCTACTACTTTGGCTGCATGGCCCTGATCTGTCCATTCTGGTACGGATTCACGCTAATGGGCGCCCTGGTCGGTCAGGCGATCCCGACAGCGTTCAGTCTTGATTTCGCGGCGCCTGTCTGTTTCATCGCGCTTACAGCGCCACTTGTGCGGTCAGGGCCTCGTGTTATTGCAGCACTAGTCGCAGGCATCACGGCGCTTGCTTTTGCATGGGTTCCTTGGTCACTTGGCCTGTTAATCGCCGCCGTGCTCGGTGTCTTTGTAGGGGGCAGGCCGAAATTCTTCTGGCTCGTCGGGCCAGATGTTCGGTTCCAGCGCGATGTCGGCGTGAAGCCTTTGCTGCGAGCCGTCGTGGCACGAGTTGGGTGGGGTATCTAGACGTGTGGCATCACAGGCTCGTAAGGCCGGCGCATTGGTTACGATAAAGAGTGCCAAAGCATTGGCTCTATGCGCAGCACCTTCGGAGCGCCGGTACCGTCGGGGTGGTAATTATAGTCGATCTGGCTGCCTGCAGCCGCCTCTTACAAGGGGCTTCCGAAAGAAATCTGATTGCGCTGCTGGTGGCCGACAGTAGGATTATTGTTCAGCCATTTCTTTCGCCGCAGCGACAATTGCCTCCTCGGTGATTCCGAAATGCTGGTAGAGCTGAGGCGCCCTGGCTGAAGCGCCGTACCCCGTCATGCCGATGAACCGGTCAGAATATCTGAGCCAGCGCTCCCATCCGAACTTTAACGCGGCCTCGATGGCGATGCGCGGGGCCCCGCCGAGTATCTGCAAGCGATAGGAATGGGGTTGAACCTCGAACAGTTCCCAGCAGGGCATGGAGACCACGGTGGTTTTTATGCCTAGGGCCTCAAGCGTCTTTCGAGCATGGAGGGCCAGCCCGACCTCGGTCCCCGTGGCAATCAGGGTCACGTCGCGATTTTGTTCGGACCCAGCCAGAATATATGCCCCCCGCCGAGTTAGATTTTTGGAAGTGTCGCGGCGCACCTGAACCGCGTCCTGCCGCGACAAGGCCATCATCGACGGACCATCCGGGGTTTCCAGCGCAATCTGCCACGCTTCGCTTGTCTCCACCGTATCAGCAGGACGGAATACTCGCATGCCCGGCATCGCGCGGTAGCTTGCCAGTGTCTCGACTGGTTGGTGGGTCGCCCCGTTGCTGCCCGCGCCAATTGAATCGTGACTGAAAACGAACGTTGTAGGCAATGCCATAAGGGCGGCCATGCGCATCGCGGGTCGTTCGTAGTCGGCAAAGGCCAGGTAGGTCACATTGACTGGGCGCAGTCCGCCGTGCGCGGCAATCCCATACGCCATCGCCCCCATCAAGTGCTCGCGTACGCCGCAGTGCAGGTAGCTTCCTGAGCGGTTTTCGGGGGTAAAGGCCGCGCGGCTGCGCTTGTGATTGGTCGGCGCTTCGAGATCGGCACACAGCACGATGGTTTCTGGCAGGGTATCGGCCAATGCATCGCACACGTCGCCGGAGGACATGATCGTGGCGCGCGGCTCCATGCAAGGGCCGGGCAGGGCATCGGCCCACCCGTCAGGCAGGGTGCCTGACATCCAGCGGGTGAACTCCTCGCTTTCAGGGTGTGCGGCCAGACGCGTGGACCAGTCGGTGCGGGCCTGCGCGCCCCTGTCCATCGCGCCGTGCCAGTCGTCGTAGACCTCTTGCGGTATGTGAAAGGCTGGGTGCGACCAGCCGCGTGCAGCCCGCGCTTCCTCGGCGTCCTGCGAGGTCAATGGCGCGCTGTGCCCGCCGCGTTGGCCCTGCAGGCGCGGGATGCCCCGTGCAATCGTCGTCCGACAGGCAATGAGCGACGGGCGCGGATCAGTCTTCGCGGCGGTGATGGCGGCATCGACCGCAACAATGTCGTGCCCATCAACCACCAGAACATGCCAGCCTGCGGCGCGAAACCGGGCCGGTATGTCCTCGGAAATCGACAACGCGGTTTCGCCGTCATCGGTGATCCGGTTGTCGTCCCACAGGAATGTCAGCCGCCCCAGATGCAGGTGCCCGGCCAGCGAGATCGCCTCTTGCCCCATGCCTTCCTGCAGACACCCGTCACCAACAAAGGCCCAGGTGCGGTGATCCACCAGATCACGGCCAAAGCGGGCGGCAAGCCGTTCCTCGGCTACGGCCATGCCGACGGCGCTGGCAATACCCTGTCCCAGCAGACCGCTGGTGATCTCGATCCCCGCATCCTGTTCGATCTCGGGATGGCCCGCGCAGACCGAGTGAAGTGTGCGAAACGACTTGAGCGCCTCAAGCGAGACCTTGTCATAACCCGACAGGTGCAGCAGCGCGTAAAGCAGCATGGAGCCATGCCCGTTCGAGAGCACCACCCGGTCCCGGTCAGGCCAAAGCGGGTCTTTCGGCGCGGCCCTGAGGTGGTTGGCGTAGAGGGTCGCGGCAATCTCTGCCATGCCGAGGGGCACGCCCTGATGGCCTTCGCCTGCGTTCAGGATCGCGTTGATGGCAAGAAAACGGATTGCATCCGCCATGGTCTGGATGTTCGGCATGTCAGCTTTCCAGCAGTTGGTTTTGCTCGGTGCGCAGGGCGTGGATGTCCAGATCGTCGATGACCTCCACATCATCCAGCGTCACGATCTGATCGCGGGTGATCGCCCTTTTTAGTTTGACGTGATGGGCAAGGCCAATAGGCAGCGCACCAAGGTCGACGGCCTGCGCAGCGGGGATCGCCTTGGCCCAGACCTTGAAGCCGCCTTCGCCGTCCAGCATATCGCCTGCGGCAAAATCGCCCTTGGCTGTGGCCACGGCATCGGCGCGGTAGCGTTTCGATATGCCCGTTGGTTCCCGGCGCAACGCCGCCGACAGAACCGACACAGACGTTTCCAGCCCGATCAGGTGGAACGGCCGCCACATACTGCCGTACCAGCCGGATTTGTCGGTCAACAGACCGTATTGGTTGAAGCACTGGCGCGTGTATTCGTTCGGTGCGCGGAAGGTGACGAACATGCCATACTGGATGTTGTTCAGCACCATGCGGCCATCCGGTTCGCGGCTTGCGGCGATGTCCACGATACCCGATTTTTCCAGGCGTCCGCCCTCGCTGACTGGTTTGAACACCTCCGCCAGATCCTGCAGCCCTGCGGGCGGGAAGGCCAGCCCATCGGACGGGCAGTCCATCCCGGTTGCATTGGCCACGGCGGCCATTTCAATGGCGGCCTTGGTCCCGTCGGTGAAGGAGTTGTACATCTTGGGATTGAAGTCACCCGAATTGACCTGTTCCTCGGTGAAATCGAAGTAGTCCCAGACCGTGTCAGGCGTCGAATAGCGGTAGCCGGGGCAGAAGTTCATGCCCTTACCGGCGGCGACCAGTTCGAAGCCGCAGGAATGCACCCAATCCACCAGTTCGCAGATCGCGGCGGGTTGGTCGCCATAGGCCATCGAATAAACGACGCCCGCCTTGCGCGCCCGCTCGGCTAAAGCCGGGCCGCACATCACGTCGGCCTCCACGTTCACCATGACGACATGTTTGCCAGCATCAATGGCCGCGAGGGCGTGGCGAACGCCGGCGATGGGATGGCCGGTCGCTTCGATCACCACTTCGATCTCGGAACAGGCAAAAAGGTCTGCTGTATCGTCCGTGACGCACGTCTCACCGGATGATACGGCCGCGTCGAGAGTGCCCGCTGAGAACTGCTCCTCATCCCATTGCACCCGCGCGAGCGATGCCCTGGCCTTTTCCACATCCAGATCGGCGATCCCGACGACGTGCAGACCTGCGATGTGCCGGGCCTGAGCCAGCACCATCGAGCCGAATTTGCCAGCTCCGATCAATCCGATCCGCACCGGGTGCCCGTCGGCCGCACGTTCTTCCAATAGTGTGGACAAATTCATGGCATTGCTCCTTTGAAATGATGTTGCACGCAATATACGAGGGGAGGGGGCGTCAAACCATCACAATATCGCACAGTATTGTTAAGCTGTGCTTCATAGTCGTTAACGAGTTCCCGCTTGTGTGAACCCACCGCGGTGGCAATATAGCCAAAATTGACCGTGCCATAGGGAGGCGACCCGTTTGCCAAATCGAAGCAAAATGAATGGTTCCAACGTGAGCCTGGCCAGCCGTGCCTGGGCAATCCGGCGCTATGCCCTGCAGATGGCAGAGGTGCAGGGGCAAGGCTATATCGGACAGGCGCTTGGTGTCGCGGATGTGCTGGCGGCGTCCTATTTTCACGCCATGGACTACCGCGCAGAAGATCCCGAATGGGAGGGGCGCGACCGCTTCTATCTGTCTATCGGCCATTACGCGATCGCACTTTACGCAGCACTGCTCGAGGCCGGTATCCTGCCCGAAGACGAGATCGAGACCTACGGCATGGACGACAGCCGGATGCCGATGTCGGGTATGGCGGCCTATACGCCGGGGATGGAGATCACCGGCGGGTCATTGGGCCACGGTCTGGGTATCGCCGTGGGGGCCGCTCTTGGGCTGAAACGAAAGCAGTCTAACGCGTTCGTCTACAACATGCTGTCGGACGGTGAACTGGGGGAGGGATCGACCTGGGAAGCAGTCATGTCAGCGGTACAATGGAAACTCGACAACCTGATTGCCATCGTTGATTTCAACAACCAGCAGGCCGATGGGCCGACGCTGGAAGTGCTGGCGACGCAAGAGGAAGCGCCGAAATGGGCAGCCTTTGGCTGGTACGCCCAAGAGGTCGATGGCAACGATCTGAACGCGCTGGTTCGGGCCTTCGACAACGCACGCAACCACGATGGTGCACAGCCACGCGTCATCATCTGCCGGACCAAGATGTGCAAGGGCATTCCGTTTCTGGAACAGCGCGAAAGCACACACTTCATCCGGGTCGAGGCGGATGAGTGGACCAAGGCAATTGCCCTTCTGGACGAGGATAAACCGCTATGACCATTCCCGCCTTCTCGCGCCGCAAATCAAAATATACGCCCCGCACGGTGGCTGGTGGCGACAGGGTTGCCACCAGCGCCATGATCGCGTCGCTGGATGCCGAAGGGCGCGATACCGTGGCGGCCCCGTTCGGGCACGCACTGGTCGATCTTGCGAAATCGCGCGACGATATCGTCGGCCTGTCGGCGGACCTGTCGAAATATACCGATCTGCATATCTTTGCCGAGGCCCATCCCGACCGTTTCTATCAGATGGGTATGGCGGAGGCGCTGCTAATGTCTGCCGCCGCCGGTCTGGCGCGTGAGGGCTTCGTGCCTTTCGCCACGACTTACGCCGTGTTCGCAGCGCGCCGCGCCTACGACTTCATCGCCATGGCAATTGCCGAGGAAAACCTGCCGGTCAAAATTTGCTGCGCGCTGCCCGGTTTGTCCACTGGGTACGGCCCCAGTCATCAGGCGACTGAGGATCTGGCGATCATGCGCGGGATGCCGAACCTGACGGTGCTGGACCCGTGCGATGCAGTCGAGATTGATCAGGCGACGCGCGCAATCGCGAACTCGCCCGGCCCTGTCTACATGCGGCTGTTGCGTGGCAAGGTGCCGAACGTGCTGGGCGAATACGGCTACCAGTTCAAACTTGGCAAGGCGCAGATGATACATGATGGGTCGGATGTGCTGATCATCTCTTCAGGGTTCATGACAATGCGCGCGCTGGATGCGGCCAAGGCGCTGGCCGCCGATGGCGTCTCCTGTGCAGTGCTGCATTCACCGACGATCAAACCACTGGACGCAGAGATGATTTGTGCCGAGGCAGGCAAGGGCGGACGGCTGGTCGTGACGGCCGAGAATCACTCGATCACCGGCGGACTTGGCGAAGCAGTCGCGGGTGCGTTGATGCGGGCGCAGGTGCATGTGCCCTTCCGACAGATCGCGCTGCCGGATGAATTCCTTGACGCGGGCGCGCTGCCCACACTGCACGATCAGTACGGTATCACGGTCGAGCGGATCACTGCACAGATCAAAATATGGATGGATGACTAAAATGGGTGGTACTGCGATTATCGGACTGGGTGCAATGGGGCAGGGCATGGCCCGCAACATTATGCAGGCGGGCATTTCGCTGCGTGGTTTTGACTTGTCGACAGCCGCGCGAGATCGGTTCGCTGGCGCCGGGGGAATCGCCGAGGACAGCGCGGTGGATGCAGTCTCGGGTTGTGACCTGTTGCTTGTGATGGTGGCGACAGCCGCGCAGGCCGAGGCAGCGCTTTTCGATGGCGTTTTGGATGCGCTGGCAAAAGACGCCGTGGTCATCCTGTCCTCCACGGTTGCCCCATCAGAGGCACGGGCGATTGCGGCGCGATTGAACGATGCAGGACACCTGATGCTGGATGCGCCGGTGTCTGGCGGTCAGGTCGGCGCAGACGGCGGTACACTCACCATCATGGCATCCGGCCCCGACACTGCGTTTGATCGGGCCGAGGCGGTGCTGGCGGCAATATCGAAAAAGGTTCACCGTCTTGGTGACGCACCGGGCATGGGGGCAACCTATAAGGTCGTGCATCAACTGGCTGCCGGAGTGCATCTGGTGGCCGCTGCGGAACTGATGGCATTTGGCACCAAGGCGGGTTGCGATCCGAAAACGCTTCTAGACATCGTCTCGAGCTCTGCTGGCCAAAGCTGGATGTTGGACGACCGCGCACCGCGCATGATGCAGACCGATCCGGTCCCAACCTCGACTGTCGACATATTTATCAAGGATCTGAGCCTTGTCGTACAATCCGCACGCGATAGTGGCGCGCCGGTACCTTTGGCTGCGGCGGCCTATCAGATGATGGTGGGCGCGGGTGGCATGGGACTGGGACGGTCAGACGACAGCGCCGTGATCCGCGCCTATGAGGCACTGACCGGGTGCAGAGTTACCGAAACTGAAGCGGAAATTTCCGCGACAAAGGACGCCAACACATGAAACTTCTCGACGGACAAACGGCAATCATTACTGGCGCAGCGAGCGCACGCGGTCTTGGCAAGGCGATGGCGAAACTCTTTGCAGAACACGGTGCCAGGATCGTGATCCTTGATCTGGACGCGGCGCAGGCAGAGGATGCGGCTGCTGAGATCGGCCATGGGCACATTGGTCTGGCCTGCGATGTGACGCGCAAGCAGGATTGTGATGATGCCGTGGCAACCGTGCTCAAGGCACTGGGGCAGATTGATATCCTCGTGAACAATGCGGGCATCACGCAGCCGCTGAAGATCATGGATATCAGCCACGAGAATTATGACGCGGTGATGGACGTAAACCTGCTTGGCACACTTAACATGAGCCAGTCCGTCATCCCACATATGCGCGAGCGCAAGACGGGCAAGCTGATAAACATGTCGTCCGTGTCCGCACAGCGCGGCGGTGGGATTTTCGGTGGACCGCATTATTCGGCCGCCAAGGCCGGCATTCTGGGGCTGACCAAAGCGATGGCGCGGGAACTCGCGCCTGATGGCATCCGCTCCAACGCGATCTGTCCGGGTTTCATCGCCACGGATATCACAGGGGGCAAGTTGACCGCCGAGATGATGGACATGATACTTGAGGGTATTCCCATGGGCCGGGCCGGTGAGGCGTCGGATGTTGCAGGCTGTGCCTTGTTCCTTGCTTCCGATTTGTCGGCCTATGTCACAGGGTCTGAAGTGGACGTGAATGGCGGATCGCTCATTCATTAGGATAAGAAGCTATCGCGCCGCCAGTTGGCCGTGATCAAGATCGAATGCCTCGATCGTCAATCCGTGTTGGTCGAGCACTGTTTCGATCTGCGCAGTATGTTCCGACACTGCGGTATCCAGCCAGCCGAGAAAAAGCTTTACGGGACGGCGGTTGAGAAAACGGGCCGGGCAGATTGCCCAATACGACGGAAACATCAGCACCGGTATCTCCGGCAGGACAGGAACAAGCCGGCCCTCAGTCACTTCCGGCAATGCAAGTGCAAGCGATTCCAACACGATGCCTGCCCCGTCCAGGGCTAGTTGCAGCGCCATAGAAGAGCGGTCCATCAGGATCGACTTAGTGTTGCCACGGGTTTCGATCCCGTTGTGCATCAGCCAGAAGTCCCATTGGCAGATCGCCCGTGCGCTGTCGATCAGACGAGCCTGATCGAGCATTTCGGCAGGGTCATCCAATGCGTCCAAACTTTCAAGATATGCCGGGCTGCACAGGGGTAGCACATGGTCGTGCACAACAGCGCGGGCGTGCAAACCATGCCAGTCGCCCGTGCCATACCGGATGTCGAGGTCCATCACCTCGCGTTCGAAATCAGTGGGGTCCGGTGCTGCATCGACGCGTAATTCCCAGTCAGGGTGGCGCGCTACGAAGTCAGCCAGACGCGGCCCCAGCCACCGCACTCCGAAACTGGGCGTGACCCGCAGATTAAGGCGATGGGTATCGCGCGTCTTGCCCAGATGCCGGTCGGCATCGCGCAGCATCCTAAGGGCGGTGTTGGAAGTCTGGAACAACTGCTCCCCCTCCAGGGTCAGACTGAGCAAGCGCCCGTCACGGCGAAAGAGCTTGACCCCAAGCCGCTGCTCCAGAAGTTTTACCTGCTGGCTGACAGCGGAAGGGGAGACCGAAAGCTCCTCGGCGGCGCGGGTAAGCGTGCCGCGCCGTGCGACTGTCTCGAAATAGAGATATGCGTTGAGGTTGGGTGTCAATGGCATCGATCAGAATACCACTATCTGGAATGCATCGAGACCGTTACTTCGCTGCTTCATTGTCATTCCCCTCGCTTTGACGTGTCGCCGCTTGTGCCTTCACGAAAGTCCGCTTATCCCCAAACTTCGGCCTACATCCTAATCTGTCACTGCCTTCAAATTTTGACGCTCATGGGAGATCACGCTAATGATATCTCGTGATAGTTGATCCAAGTGCTTTCCGATGGCAGCATCAAGGGCCAAAGGCTCTCTATTACGCAATGCCATTAGAATAGCAGTATGTTCCGCTATCATATTACTACGATTCCGACGCCTAACTGCAGCAAGAAAACGCGCTCGCCAAAGACGCGCCAAGAAACGAGTGTGGATTTCTGCGATGGGCTCATTATGCGATGCTTTAGCAATTGCAGAATGAAAACTCATGTCGATTTCGAACAGGTCGACGGTGTCGATAGTGCTATAGTTTTCGGACATATGCTGCATGATTGCAGCAATTTCATCAATGTCTTTGTTAGTCGCACGCTCACATGCTAATTTGCCTGATAGCTTTTCAATTGATATCAAAACCTCGACATCGTCGGTAACGGCTTTGATATCCGGGATTGCAATTATGGGACTACGCGAAGGTCGTAAGGTGATCAGACCTTCGCGCGCTACGATACGGATTGCTTCGCGCATTGGTGTTCGGCTAACGCCAAGATCATTAGCTCTGGTGCGCTCTTTTACAGAATCTCCAGGAGTGAGATTACCTCGCAAGATGTCGCGGCGCAGCTGATTTGCAAGTTTTTCTGGCAAAGTTTGATCCGACATTTGGGGCCCTTGCATTATTCCCAGCATATTTTCTGATAAGTTGAAATTTCGAAAGTTGTATACCGAAATTTGTTGCGTGTCGATTTAGAAATGAGTGAAATCTGTTGCGTGCCGATTTGGAAATGAGTAGGGTATTTCCTAAGATGGTATACCATCTTAAATCACTAACTCCAAAGTTTAGTGAGAATAATTAGGCGTAAAGTGCCTCAAAGGGAGAGAAACGAATATGAAGCTTAAACCATTACTTATGACCGCCGTCGCCGGTGCTACATTGGCTAGCGCGGCATTCGCACAGGACGTAACCTTACGCATCCAAACACACTATGCTACTGAGCATCCGACAGGTAAGATGTTGGCTCAATGGGTAGATGACGTCCAAACTATGTCTGGAGGCGAGATCTCTATTGAGATGTTCTATTCATCGTCTGTTGTTGCTACTGTTGAAACATTCGATGCTGCAATCAATGGCATTCTTGATTGTGATGCAACAGGCGGCGCTTACCAAACTGGTAAAAACCCCGCGTTCCAATTCGTTGGCGACATCATGGGCGGGTACGACACCCCGTGGCAGCAGTATAGCTGGCTATACTATGGCGACGGCTACGAAGCGGCTCAGGAGCTCTACAACGCTCAGGGCATGCAGTTGATTGGGTGGGCGGTTTATGGTCAGGAGTCGTTTGCGTCTTCTAAGCCAATTGCTGGCCCTGCAGATCTTGTAGGTTGGAAATTCCGTTCACCTCCAGGCATGGAGACAGAGATATTCGAAAAAATGGGTGCGTCACCAATCGTGATGGACTTTACTGAGATCTTTACTGCGCTTGAAACGGGTATCATCGACGGTGCGGATGCATCTGGCTTGGCCAACAACGTGGGACTAGGTCTTTACGACATCGTGAAGCACGCGAACTATCCTGGTTTCCATTCTATGCCATCAGACCACCTCGCTTGTAATCAAGCTGTGTGGGAAGGCCTGACCGAACAACAGCGCCGCATCATGGAGACGGCCTGGCAAAAGTTATCGTTCCAAATAGCAATGTTGAATGAGAAGGCAAATACTGAGGCGGCTGCTATGCTCCAAGAGCAGGGAGTCACCCTATATGATTGGTCAACTGAAGATAAAGCTGCATTCCGCGTTGCAGCGCAGGCCGCTTGGGACGATTGGGCCACACGTAGTCCGGAGGCAGCAGCGCTAGTTGAAAGCCACAAGGATTACCTTCGCCAGCTGGGTCTCGTCAAGTAGTATTGGATGACCGCCCCTAACACTTAATGATCAAGGCGGGTGCAGTCCGTGCCCGCCTTTTTTGACCCGAATTTGATGTCCAATCACAGAAAGATTAGGAAGCAAAAAATGCAGATAGAATCGCTTTTTTTAGGGCGCATGAGAGCGCCGATCAAGACGGGAATGATCGTCTTTTGTGGCCTCACACTTTTGCTTTATCTGTTTCTTGTTGGGCAGCGAATGTTCGCAGTAGAACCCTACGGTATGTTTGAGATGATACGTCCTGCGGGAAAGCCGCTGGTACAGGTAACACTCACTTGTTTAGCAATATCATTAATCTTTGCATCAATCTTTTTGTCCGACACTAAAGGCGCAATTGAAACGCCTCCTGACGGTTTTTTTGATCTTGTGTCCGTGGTTTTGGGGCGCCTTGCGATGATTATGACAGCTTTTATTGTGCTAGTAATGTTCTACGAGGTCGTTTCGCGCTACGTATTCTCGCGGCCAACACTTTGGGCCAATGAACTGTCCCTGTGGATCGGATGTTTCGTTTTTTTGTTTGCAGGACTTTACGCCATGCAACAACGTAGCCATATCCGAATTTACATCATTTACGACACAATGCCTTGGTGGATGCAAAAAACATCTGACTGTATCTCCGTCCTGTTGATCGTTGCCTTCACCTTCGCCCTTGTTTGGGGTGGCTATACCGATGCCGAGAACCGCTTCATGCGGATGGAGACCTTTGGCACGGCTTGGGATCCGCCTATCCCTGGTATTGTCAAACCCGCACTACTAATCATTGTTGTCTTGGTCTGCATTCAAGCTGTTTCTAACTTGTTCGCCGATTGGAATAAGGCACCGCAGTCGCACACACCGGCCGACGAGATCGATGAAATGGAAATCGAAAACATCCGCCGTACTCTTGAGGAAAAGAACTAATGGTCGATATTGGCACACTATCTCTTATCGTTCTTCTGGGTATGTTCGCCCTGTTGGCCATTGGTATGCCTCTTGGGTTTGCCTCGGCGTTCTTGGCTGTTGTCACCCTCTCTTTAAAGTTCCCACCTGATCTTTTATGGGGTGATTTTGGGCGTGGCCCGCTGTCTGTCCTGGGGCAGGCGGTCTATCGGCAAATGACGAATTATGTGCTCATATCGGTTCCGTTATTTATATTCATGGCTGCAATGCTGGAGCGGTCTGGTATTGCGCGGGATATGTATTCGTCGCTCAACGTTTGGATGAGCCGGATGCGTGGCGGCATCGCCATAGCTACGTCTATCATGGCGGTAATAATGGCCGCGATGTCTGGTATTATCGGCGGTGAAGTTGTGCTGCTTGGCTTAATCGCTTTGCCCCAGATGTTACGACTTGGCTATGATCGCAATCTTGCTATTGGTACGATCTGTGCGTCCGGTTCACTGGGAACCATGATACCACCATCGATAGTTTTAATTTTTTACGGTCTTGTAACAGAGACATCTATCAAGGCGTTGTTCACCGCATCTTTTTTGCCAGGTTTTATGCTAGCATCGTTCTTCATTCTATATATTTTGATCCGCACGCGAGCGAACACATCATTAGCCCCCTTGCCAGATCCAATCCCGGGCGAGCCCGAAGGCTCAGAAAAGGGTTTGATGTTCCTCGGCTTTATCTCACGCTTTGCGATGTGGGTGTCGGGTGTTTTGTTCCTTCGCGCGGTCTTTTTTACCGTGACAGGTGACAATACAATCCGCGAAAATGAAGACCCGATCACGTTGGGTATGGTCGCTGACATCCCTTGGATAGTTGGCGCGTTTGTGATCTTTGCTTTAATTGTGTTCGTGGTCGTTGGACGCGAACGTACCCAACGTGGTTGGAAAATGGGTAAAGGACTCATAGCCCCAATTGTTGTCATTGGTGTGGTCTTAGGGTCCATTTATGGTGGCATTACAGGTATCACTGAAGCTGCCGGCATGGGTGTGATCGCCGTATTCGCCATCGGTATCATCCGCCGCGAAATGACGTTTGATATCGTTTGGGACAGCTTGATCCGTACGCTTAAGTCGACAGGCACGATTATCTGGGTCACAATCGGTGCAGCAGCTTTGGCTGCTGCCTACACGCTTGTTGGTGGACCAACCTATGTAGCTAACATGATCATTGGAGCAGAGCTGCCAACGATGGGTATCATATTGATGATGATGCTTGTGTTTTTGATCATGGGCATGTTCATGGATTGGGTCGGTATCGTGCTCTTGATTATGCCGGTATTCCTACCCATCGTAGTACGACTTCCAGTTGAGGAAATCGGGCTCTTCGGCAGCATAGAAGCACGCTACATTCCGATCTGGTTCGGCGTTGTATTCTGTATGAACATGCAAGTCAGCTTTTTGTCACCACCCTTTGGCCCCGCGGCTTTCTATCTAAAGTCTGTTGCGCCGCCCGAGATTTCGCTGACAGATATCTTCCGCGGTTTCTTGCCGTTCATCTGTTTGCAACTGTTGGCACTTTCAACCCTGCTGATCTGGCCGAACATTATCACCATGTTCTTATGACTACGGCTAATATGGAGAAATAATATGACTGACAAACTGGTTCTTATGGGTGCTGGCGGCAAGATGGGTGTACGGAGTGCCGCCAACCTTGCGAGAACCGATTTCGACGTGGTGCATGTTGAAATCTCCGAAGCCGGACGCGCTCGATTGAAAGAGACTGTGGGCGTTGATTGCGTCGACATCGACACTGCGATGGAGGGTGCAGACATCGTCCTGCTGGCCGTCCCAGATACCGCTATCAAAGCCGTCGCCGCTACGATCATCGACAAAGTACCAAGTGGCGCGATGGTTATCTGCCTTGATGCGGCGGGTCCATTTGCTGGCCATCTACCCGCTCGTGAAGACGTTACTTATTTTGTTACGCACCCTTGCCATCCCCCGATTTACAACGACGAAAAAACAGACGCTGGCCGGAAGGACTACTTCGGTGGGATCGCCGCAGAACAGGGTATCGTAAACGCACTGATGCAAGGCCCGGAGAATCACTATGCTTTGGGTGAAAAAGTGGGTCGCGCCATCTATGCGCCTGTTGCGCGGAGCCACCGTGTCACGGTCGAACAGATGGCCTTGCTGGAGCCAGGCTTGTCCGAAACCGTTTGCGCATCCTTGCTAGACGTCATGCGTGAAGCCATGGACGAAGTTGTACGCCGTGGCGTGCCAAAGGAAGCTGCGCGTGACTTCTTACTCGGCCATATGAACATTCTTGGTGCTGTAATATTTGAGGAAGTTGATGGAGTGTTTTCAGACGCGTGCAACAAGGCGATTGAATTCGGCAAGCCTGTCCTGATGCGTGATGACTGGAAGCGGGTGTTCGAGCCAGACGAGATTGCCGCCAGTATTCAACGCATTACCTAAACTGATAGATCTAATGAATATTGGCGAAAAACCTGTTCTGGCGTGGCTGGGTGATGATTTTACTGGTGCCGCAGCCGTCATGGAAGTACTGGCGTTCGCTGGCTTGCCGGCAGTGTTGTTCTTGCGCCCGCCAACACCAGAACGGATGGAAGATTTTCCAGATATGCGTGGGATCGGTATCGCCAGTATGGCACGTACGTTTGATGCTGA
Organism: Loktanella sp.; assembly: GCA_024686085.1. Taxonomy (GTDB): domain Bacteria; phylum Pseudomonadota; class Alphaproteobacteria; order Rhodobacterales; family Rhodobacteraceae; genus Yoonia. Next base: position 5,574 of record JAIBDT010000056.1, on the reverse strand, counting down.
TCGTATGGATGAAGAATTGCCAGTCCTATTCGATATTCTCGCAAAAACAGGTGCGACATTGGTGCAATACAAGACGTGCTCAACCCTCGATTCAGCACCTCATATTGGATCAATCGGCAAAGCTATGGACATCGGTTCAAAGGCGTTTGATACCAACACAATCCCGGTCATGATAGCAGCCCCTGAAATGCGCCGTTACCAAGCATTTGGGCAGCTGTTTGCAGGAACTGATGCAGGGGTTTTCCGTTTAGACAGACACCCCGTTATGGCTAGGCATCCCGTGACACCTATGGGCGAAGCGGATGTGGCAGTGCATTTGTCGGCACAAACCAAAATGGCGATGCACTGCCTCAATTTTGAAGTTTTGAGTGATCTGGAAGGCGCTAAGGCTGCGATGGACATTGCTCAGGGTGGGATCACTATTGATCAGATGACATCCGCAGATGTTACGTCTGCAGGTGAGCTGTTGTGGGGCGCTGGGCATCGGTTTGTAGTTGGCTCACAAGGGATCGCCTATGCATTGGTCGCGTATTTCCAAAAGACAGGTGTGCTTGCGGCGTCACCTGCCGTCAAAGGCATTGGCCGCGCCAAGCGGATGGCTGTGGTGTCAGGTTCGGTATCGCCAATTACGGGGGATCAAATTGCATGGGCGCTAGACAACGGATTTGTGGATATCAGATTGGATGTTGTACGGGCTTGTGAAGGTGATCTTGCTGCCGAAGAAATCCGTGTTTTGGCTGCTGCGAAAGCCGCGTTGGAGCGCGATCAAGTCCCGCTAATCTATACTGCGCGTGGCACAGATGACCTGGCTGTCATGCAATTACGAGAGGCGGCTGGCGACGATCTTGCACAAATAAACGATGAGATTGGCACTTCTCTTGGACGTATCCTTGCGCGGCTCGTCGATCAATCGGCACTTGATCGCGCTGTGGTTTCGGGTGGCGATACCTCGGGGCATGTGTGCAGGGCCTTGGGCATCGATGCACTTACCGCCGCCGCCCCTACCATTCCAGGCGCTGCAATTTGCTTTGCCCATGGCGGAACGCGGCCGCTTACGTTGGCACTGAAGGGCGGACAGATGGGCAGCCGCGATTACTTTGGATGGGTTCTGAATGGAGGTGGCCAAAAATGACACGTTTGAAAGCAACCTATGAAATCGAAAGCCCCGTGGGCGTACAGCGCGCCGCTGAAGTTATGGCTGGTGAGCAATCGACAGGCACCTTCATGCGTCTCGCATCTGAGACCGACGCATTGCGCGGCCGCTCCGCAGCGCGGTTGGATCATATTGAAATCACGGGCACCTCTAGTCATCCTGCTTTGCCGTGTAGGTTAAGTGCTGAGAACTATGAGCAAGGCCGCGTAACCATTAGTTGGCCGATGGAAAACTTTGGCCCGTCCTTGCCCAATATCCTTGCCACTGTTGCAGGTAATTTATTTGAACTGGCCGAACTTTCTGCGATCCGGCTTGTGGATCTTGGTATACCTAATGCGCTGGCAACAGGGTGTCCTGGCCCTCAGTTTGGGATCGCAGGCACGCGACAGCTGATGGGAGTGCCAAGCGGGCCGATGATCGGGACGATTGTAAAGCCGAGCGTTGGATTAAGTGCTAAGCAAACGGCCGAACTTGTTAGTGATCTGGCGAAGGCGGACATCGATTTCATCAAGGATGACGAGTTGCAAGGCAACGGACCCGCATGCCCGTTTGCTGATCGCGCCAAATTGGTGATGCAGGTTTTGAATAGTGCCGCGCAAAAGTCAGGGCGCAAGGTCATGTATGCCTTCAATATCACTGACGAGATTGACGCGATGCGTCGTAACATTGACCTGCTCGAAAGCCTTGGTGCGACCTGTGCAATGATATCGCTAAACTCTATCGGCATGGCTGGCCTGAGGGCGATGCGCGACCACAGCCCGCTTCCGATCCATGCTCACCGCAATGGATGGGGTTTGATGTCGCGCTCGCCGCACATAGGGGTCGCCTATTCCGTAATGCAAAAACTGTGGCGGTTGGCGGGCAGCGATCATTTGCATGTGAACGGTCTCGCCAACAAGTTCACTGAGGATGATGACGTCGTTACTAACTCCGCGCGCGCCGTGCAAGCGCCCCTGAGCGAGGCTAGGCCACACGTGGCTTTACCGGTATTTTCCTCTGGTCAAACCGCGTGGCAAGTAGGCCCCTCGATGGAACTGCTCGGGAATGACGATTTTCTGTTCTGCGCAGGCGGTGGGATCATGAGCCATCCGGACGGACCCGCCGCAGGTATTACTAGTTTACGCCAAGCTGCAGCCGCACAAAAGGCAGGCGAGCGAGTGGAAGATTACGCCAAAGATCACCCTGAGTTAGCGGCTGCGTTGGCAACATTTAAGAGCACTGTGAACCGGAATTAGTCGTTCGGTTTGTCGTCTTCCAAGTAGTAGCGAATATTGTCTTGAAATGTGTCGTCGGCGTTCAGGCCCAAACGAAGTGCTTTGTCCGCGTGGATGTCCCAACGCCAGCCTGACACGATCTGCTTAATATCGGGCTGCGGATCCCATTGGATTAGTTTAGCTGCTTCAGGGCCTGAAACGGCTGTCATTGCGTCGATGACTTGAGCAATGGACCATGTCTTGCCAGGCATTTGCATGACGCGGTTCTGGCCTATGTCTGCGGCGTTCAATTCGGCACCTTTGACCAGATTTTCAACGCAGCGGCGTGGACTAAGATAGTAGTGTAAGAAGTCCGCCTCAACGGGGCAGATCGCTTCTCGGCCGTTCAGCGGTTCTCGCAGAATTGATGACATGAAGCTGCTGGCTGCGCGGTTCGGCTTGCCGGGACGCACGGATATGGTCGGTAGACGGAAAGCTCGACCATCGATGAACCCTTTGCGCGAATAATCATTGATCAGCAACTCACCCGCTGCTTTTTGCATTCCATAAGACGTCTGTGGATTGGGGTAACTGTGATCGCCAAGTGGATCCTTCGCCTCGCCTCCATAGACAGCCATTGAAGAAGAGAACACCAACATGGGTACTGTTCCCAAGGCACGGCAGCGCTCGAGCACATTGTAGGTACCGAACAAGTTGATGTTCATACCTGCGTCAAAGTCTTCTTCTGCATGGGCGCTGACGATCGCGGCCAGCAGATAGATCACATCAATTTTTGCTGTCACACAGGTAGCAACTGACGCGGCATCGCTGATATCGCAAGTGACGGTTTGGACAGGAAAGGGGGCTTCGATTGTGGGCGGTTCCATGACGTCTGCCAACGTAACTTGTGTTATCGCCTTGCCCTTTAGCGTCGGGCTGGCACCTAATTTCAATGCCAGCTTTTGGCCCAAAAAACCGCCACCGCCTAGTATCAGAATGTTCATGTCATATTCCCCTATGTGCCTAGCACTGATGACATTATGTGCTTCGTGCTTGCAACGTTGCCGTGATGGTATACCATTTCATCAACGTGATTTAATGCGCCCTTGTCAAGGGCTCGCACCTGGAGGAATAAAAATGGCGCAAGATATGACAATTGGCTTTATTGGCGTGGGCTTTATGGGTCACGGGATGGCGAGTAATCTGATCAAATGTGGCTATCCGATGTGGATCAAAGGCAACCGTAACCGCGAGCCGCTCGAAAGTCTGATTGCCAAAGGCGCGCAAGAGGCGACGACCCCACGCGAGATGGCGCAGCACTGCGATATCATCCACCTGTGCCTGTCGAACTCACTACAAGTTGAGGCGGTGATCCGTGGCTGTGACGGTGTTCTTGCGGGAGCGCGCGACGGACTTATCGTTATCGACGCCACGACGGCAGATCCCAACTCAACAGCGGTTTTGGTGGATGAGTTGGCAGAAAAAGGGGCTACGCTAGTTGATGCGCCGTTGGGGCGCACGCCGAAGGAAGCCGAGGCCGGTACGCTTGATGCAATGGTCGGCTGCGATGAGGCGACCTTTGCCAAGATCAAACCCGTGTTGGAATGCTGGGCAGGGAACATCACCCATGTCGGCGGCACTGGTAGTGGCCACAAAATGAAACTGCTGATGAACTTCATTTCAATGGGTTACGCCGCGCTTTATGCTGAGGCGACCGTCTTAGGGGCTTCGGTTGGTTTGCAGCCTGCGAAAGTGCGCGAAGTGATTGGATCAAGTCGCTTGTCCAATGGGTTCTTTGATACATTCATGACTTACGCCGTCGATCGGGATCGGGAGGTTCATAAATTTACAATCGAAAATGCGTCCAAAGACTTGCGCTATGTAAATACAATGGCTGCAGAGGCTGGCGTGGTAAACGTCATGGCAGGGGCAGCCAAACATTACTTTACTCATGTAGAGGCCTTGGGGCAGGGCGCTGATTACGTTCCGATGCTGATTGATCATGTTGCGCGGATGAACGGCATGGACATGGAGGTCGAGGCCGCCAAAGGCCGCGACTGATCAGTTGTCCATTGTGGCACGGCCATCTCTCAGTAAATTAAATAATGCGTTGCTATTCGCTGAATCCGCTTCTGACGTTGGGTGCCATCGCGGTTTCAGCGGCGCCCACAACGTCTAGCTTTGAGACCACTCTCGAAATACGGCACGACGACAACACCGTAGATGTCGGCCATTGCAATGGTGCTGCTTTTTGCGAGTTGGTCGCCAAGGCTGGCATAAAGTCCGACATGCTTCGGCCAGTCGGCATAGGTCAATTGTGGCTCAAACCTTTGCACCACGCAGGCAAGTGGACGTTTTGTATGCTCACAAGGTATCGCATCGGGCTGTCTGCCATAAAACCGATGCCACCTTTTTGGATAAGCATCGCGAGAACCGTATCGCCTTCTTGCATGCCATGGACAGCATCTAATGTGACTAAGCTGCAACGTGCGTAGTTGTCGTTGACCGCATGGACCGCGATAAGCACGCCGATTAGTGATGAAAATGTTGGCTTCACGGCTATAACTCCAACCATATGGCTCGCAAATGAACCCCTTCGGTCGGCATCTAAATGCAGAGATCCATGCTATGGTTGTGCGTGGAGAATTCATGCGCAAGGTCAGCTTTTTGGGCTTCCGATAATCAGTCGCCCTATGAATGGGGGCATCGCGCATTTTTTTGACGGCGAATTATACTTGCATTTGGTATACCAAATTGCCAACTTGTGAAAATACCGCCAATTCGGGGCTGCAATCATAAGGGGAGTTCACCATGCCATCCATTCTCATCACAGTTGCAGGCAGCGGCGTCGGCCGCGCAAGTGCCAAGGCGTTCTTGGCAGAGGGCTGGCATGTGGGCCTCGTTGGCCGACGCGAAGGACCGCTTGCAGCAAACTGCAGAGGAACATAACCAAGCTTTGGTGTTGCCCTGTGATATCACCAATGAAACCGAAGTTGACGCCGCCTGCGCCAGAAGCCAACATCCAGGTGGACCAAAGGCTAGTCATGCACTAACTTCCAAACTGGACCACCCAAGTGGGGCTGCTCATAAGGATTGAGATGGATTTCGTACGATTGGACCGAGCCGATACGGTGGTAACGGCGACCCGCAGTTTATCCCCTGGCAGTGAAGTTGAGCGGATCGCTATCCGTTCGGCGATCCCCTCCGGCCATAAGGTCGCCACCCAAG
>JAIBDT010000036.1 GCA_024686085.1 Loktanella sp. | reverse complement strand
CTACAGCGGCGGAGTAATTGCGCATCTGTGTTTCGTGATAGGCAAGCAGTTCCCAGCCCCGCAAATCGTCTGGGCGTGTCGGAACAAGGGCACGCAGCTGTGCCACGCTTTCCAAATATTCATCTGGAAAATCAACAATCGAGGCAGGGATGGCTGCCGCTTCCAGGGCCTTCTGCGTCGGACGGTTTGCACGCATTTCATCGCTTGCAGCAATCCGTGCACTCAGTGGCAAGTCTGCGTATCCGGGGGCACCAAGGAAACTATAGGCGCCAAATCCTAGTGCGGCGATAACAATGGCCACACCGACCGCCAGCATGGGGTATGGTTTACTTGGCGCAATTTCTGCTGCACGCTCATCCGCAGCCAAGAGACGGCGGGCAACTTCGACACGGGCGCGCTCTGCCTCAGCGCTATCAATGACGCCGCGCTCTAGATCACGATCCAATTCGGTTAACTGAGCGCGATAAAAGGCCACGTCAGGAGATGCTTCGATCGATGGGTCCGGCCGCATCAAGGGGGTCACAATCAAACCTGCAACCACAAGCGTCAAAACAATGCAGATAATCCAGAAAATCATAGTGCCTCACATCCAAAGTCACCCTCTACCTAAGGGGCAAAACTCCGTTAGAAAAGGGGCTGCGACAACACGACATTTTAATCCCCTGTGCGATGTCGTAAAACCGCACTGACATGACGCTGGTAGTATCCTTATTTTCCGGCACTCGTTCAGAACCGAAACTAACGAACACAGCGACCAGCCACAAAGGATTCGCCATGAAACGCTATTCTGCCTTTGCTATTGCCCGCGAAGCATTTCGCCAACACTCTGGGTGGGACCGTGCGTGGGCTAAGCGCGAGCCAAAAAAGAAATACGACGTGATTATCGTCGGTGCGGGCGGACATGGGCTTGCAACTGCGTATTACCTCGGCAAGAACTTTGGCATCACCAATGTGGCGGTGATCGAAAAGGGGTGGCTTGGCGGCGGCAACACAGGTCGTAACACGACCATCATTCGCTCGAACTACTTACAAGATCCGTCCGCTGCGATTTACGAGAAATCCCGCAGCCTTTACGAAACAATGTCGCAAGACTTGAACTACAACGTCATGTTTTCGCCGCGCGGCTTGATCATGCTTGCACAAACCCAGCATGAGATTCGCGGCTATCAGCGCACGGCGCATGCAAATGCGCTTCAAGGCGTGTCCACCGAGTGGATCAGTGCGGCCCGTGTAAAAGAGCTTTGTCCGATCATGAACATCGACGGGCCTCGCTACCCTGTTTTGGGCGGACTATACCAAGCACGCGGCGGCACAGCGCGGCACGATGCGGTGGCTTGGGGTTACGCGCGGGCGTGTTCCGACATGGGCATGGACATCATCCAGCAATGCGAAGTAACGGGCGTGCGTAAAAACGGCGACAAAGTCGTTGGTGTGGATACGACCAAAGGGCCAATTGATTGTGATAAGCTGGGCATGGTTGTTGCAGGCCATGCGTCCGTTTTGGCGCAAAAAGCAGGTTTCCGTTTGCCAATTGAATCAGTTGCCCTGCAAGCACTGGTGTCAGAGCCAATCAAGCCTTGTATGGACGTGGTTGTCATGGCGAACACTGTGCATGGCTATCTGTCGCAATCCGACAAAGGCGAAATGGTTATCGGTGGCGGCACCGACGGTTATAACAACTACACCCAGCGCGGCAGCTTCCATCACGTCGAAGAGACAGTGCGGGCACTGGTCGAGACCTTCCCAATGCTTGGACGTCTAAAGATGTTGCGCCAATGGGGCGGTATCGTGGACGTGACTGGCGACCGCTCGCCAATTTTGTCGAAAACACCTGTCGAAGGCGTTTTTGTGAATTGCGGCTGGGGCACTGGCGGGTTTAAGGCAATCCCCGGATCAGGGTGGGCCATGGCCGAACTGATGGCCAAAGGTCACTCACCACTCACCGAAGAATTCAACATGTTCCGCTTCCGCGAAGGCAAATTTATCGACGAATCCGTCGCCGCTGGGGTGGCGCACTGATGGACTACGCAATTCAAATGTCGACCTTTCACGGATCAAATTCTGCAACATCGGACCTTTCAGGAGGCGTCTCATGCTAACTTTGCACTGCCCAAATTGCGGCGTTCACGCAGATGAAACGGACCTTCACGCCGAAGGCGAAGCACATCTGAAACGCTTTGGGCCTGACAGCTCTGACGACGATTTCCATGATTACATGTTCCAGCGCCAGAACCCCAAAGGCGTTCACTTTGAGCGTTGGAAACACGTCTACGGCTGCGGCAAGTATTTCCTAGCGGCCCGTTGCACCGCAACCCTAGAGGTTTTTGGCACGTACTCGGCTCAAACGCACGAGCCACCACAGGCGATCAAAGACGCCATTAGCGCAAAACGACCAGGTTGGTCGTGGGGAGATTTTTCATGAGCACACGCCTTGCCTTAGGTGGCCGTTTGGTCAATAAAAACAAAGCGGTAAGCTTCGCTTTTAATGGTAAAAACCTGCGCGGATATGAAGGTGACACGCTTGCTTCTGCGTTGCTTGCCAATGATCAAATGCTTGTTGGTCGCTCATTCAAATACCACCGTCCACGCGGTGTGATAGCTTCGGGTGCAGAAGAACCAAACGGCCTTGTGAACCTTGGAAAAGGTAGCACTTTTGAGCCGAACCAGCGGATGACGACGACCGAATTGTTTGAAGGTCTCAGCGCAACAAGTCAAAACCATTGGCCTTCGCTGGAGTTCGATGTGGGCGCGATCAACACGCACCTATCGCGGTTCTTGCCCGCTGGCTTTTATTACAAGATGTTCATTCACCCGCGGCCATTCTGGAAATACGTCTACGAGCCGATTATTCGCCATTCTGCTGGTTTGGGCAAAGCACCTACTGAACAAGACAGCGACACCTACGAACATTTTCACGCGCATTTCGACGTCATGATCGTTGGCGGGGGCATATCGGGTCTGGCTGCGGCGCATTCTTCGGCACAAACAGGTGCGCGTGTGTTGCTTGTTGAGCAAACCGCAGATTGGGGTGGTCGCGCTGTTGTTGACGCACCCAAGATCGATGGATTGACTGCGCAGGAGTGGGTCAACAAGACCGTGCAAGACCTTGAAAGTATGGGGAATGTGACGATGCGCCTGCGGATGCAAGGCTCTGGCGTTTACGATCACGGCTATGTTTTGGCATACGAGCGCTTATCAGATCATGCGCCTGAAATGGAGGGTCCACGGCATCGTTTGTGGCGCATCCGCGCCAAGCAAATCGTGACCGCAACGGGCGCGATTGAACGTCCGCTTTCCTTTGCTGGCAACGACATTCCCGGGGTGCTTTTGGCGGCTGCCGTGCGCGATTATGCGATCAACTTCGGCGTCTCCGTCGGCGATCGCACAGTTGTTGTCACCAATAACGACGACGCTTACCGCACAGCGATCGTGTTGAAAAACGCAGGCCTCGATATTCCGGCAATCATAGACGCGCGCACTGCGCCCGAAGGGGATTTAATTGACGAGGCACGCGCGCTGGGTATCCGGATTGAATTCGGTAAAGCCGTTGCGAAAGTCAAAGGTGGCAAGCGTGTTACCGGTGTCGAAATCTGTACCCAAGCAGGTGAAGGCGCCGTGCTGGAAGAGATTTCTTGCGATTGTGTTGCCATGTCTGGCGGCTGGTCACCGGTTGTGCACTTGTGGTCCCATTGCGGTGGCAAGCTGAACTGGGACGACGTACAGGCCATGTTCCGCCCCGATCCCGAGCGCGCGCCAACAGGTGCTGACGGTCTGGGCTTTGTGACAACTGCGGGCGTTGCAAACGGGCATTTGTTCACTGCTGAGGCGGTTGCTGATGGTTTCGCGGCAGGGCGCGCTGCCGCAAAGGCCGCGGGCTTTAAGTCCAAAGCAGGGCAAGCACCTCTCGGTGAATGTGCGCATGAAGGTCCAATTTCTGCGGTCTGGCTGATGCCGCAAGGGGCCAAGCACGCGCTGCGTTCAAAAGCATGGTTGGATTTCCAGAATGATGTGAAAGTCAGCGATGTGCAATTGGCCGCCCAAGAGGGATATGAAAGCGTCGAACACGCCAAGCGTTACACCACTATTGGCATGGCGACAGATCAGGGAAAATTAAGTAACATCAATGGCTTGGCAATTCTTTCTAAAGCTCTGAACGCGGATATTCCAAATGTCGGTACGACGACATTCCGTCCGCCATATACGCCGATCTCATTGTCCTCAATCACAGGTGTCGCAAAGAACGAGTTGTTTCAACCGATCCGCAAGACACCGATGTCCGATTGGCATGCCGCCAATGGTGCTGACTTTGAACCTGTGGGTCAATGGCGTCGCCCATACGCCTACATTCGTGGCACCGAGACGGTAGAGGATGCGGTGAACCGCGAGGTCGTAAATACCCGCGAAAAGCTGGGTCTTTTGGATGCATCGACCTTGGGAAAACTGGTCGTCAAAGGTCCAGACGCCGGTAAGTTCCTTGATATGATGTACACCAACATGATGTCGAACTTGGCTGTTGGGAAATGCCGTTACGGATTGATGTGTTCTGAAAACGGCTTTCTGTCTGACGACGGTGTTGTCGCGCGGATCGACGAGGATACATGGCTTTGCCATACCACAACTGGCGGCGCTGAGCGTATTCATGCATGGATGGAAGACTGGCTGCAGTGCGAATGGTGGGACTGGAAAGTCTATGTTGCTAACGTGACCGAGCAATGGGCGCAGGTCGCAGTTGTTGGTCCCAACGCACGAAAAGTGCTGGAAAAAATTGGCGGCATGGATGTCAGCAAAGAAACTTTGCCATTCATGCAGTGGGCTGACGGTACGCTTGGCGGCTTTGACGCACGGGTTTACCGCATCTCGTTCTCGGGCGAACTTTCTTATGAAATTGCAGTGCCCGCCAGCCAAGGCGCTGCGTTCTGGGAACTGCTCTTGGCCGCCGGTCAAGAGTTCGGCGTGATGCCTTACGGCACCGAAGCATTGCACATCATGCGCGCCGAGAAGGGATTTATCATGATCGGCGACGAAACGGATGGCACGGTCATTCCGCAAGACTTGAACTTGCAGTGGGCTCTGTCGAAAAAGAAAACGGACTATCTGGGCAAACGTGCGCATGAGCGGTCCCATATGGCTGATCCAAACCGCTGGAAATTGGTCGGTCTTGAAACGCTTGACGGGTCTGTCATTCCTGACGGGTCTTACGCGATTGCCGATGGCACGAATGCGAACGGGCAGCGCAACACTCAGGGCCGCATCACATCGACCTATTATTCGCCAACTCTGAAAAAGGGGATTGCGATGGGTCTGGTTCTACACGGTCCAGATCGGATGGGCGAAGAGATCGAGTTCAACAAGGTAGACGGCACAACGGTCCGCGCCAAAATTGTTGATCCGGTGTTCTATGATAAAGAAGGGGCGAAAAACAATGTCTAATGCGGTCAGCACGTTACAAGGCAAAGTTGCCGCAGGTGAAGTCACCGTTCGCGAAGGTGGTTTGCGCGGTATGATCACGTTCCGCGGGGATCTTTCAAACGCGAAACTAAAGTCTGTCTGCAAATCTCTGACGGGCTTTGGCGTGCCCGAAATGGGCAAAGCTGCGTCCAACGGAGACAAGGGTGTCGCTTGGATGTCGCCTGATGAACTATTGATCTTGGTCCCTCACGCCGAAACAAATGCCGCAATTGCAGCGATTGAAAAGGCGATGAAGGGCCAGCATTTTTTGGCCAAAAATGTGTCGGACGCACGCACGCATTTGACCGTGCAGGGACTTTTCTCTCGCGAGGTCATTGCGAAGCTTGCGCCCGCTGATCTTCATCCGGACAGTTTTAAAGTTGGTGACTTCCGCCGTACTCGTTTGGGCCAGATCGCAGCGGCGTTTTGGATGACAGATGACGAAACTTTTGAAGTCATCTGTTTCCGGTCGGTCGGACAATATGCCTTTGACTTGCTTGCGGCATCAGCCAAAGCTGGACCAGTCGGACACTTCTAAGACTTGACCTTGGGCCGTCATGTGCCATGTAAGAGGGTAATCGGTCCTCAAATATAAGAGAGAATTATCATGGCTTTTCAACTTCCAGATCTTCCTTACGCTCATGACGCGCTTGCCGGCAAAGGCATGTCCGCTGAGACGCTCGAATTCCACCATGATCTGCACCACAACGCATACGTCACCAATGGCAACGCGGTAATTGCAGGCACCGAATGGGACGGCAAGTCCCTAGAAGAGATCATTGTTGGTACATACGACAAGTCAGTTGTGGCCCAGAACGGCATCTTCAACAACATCTCCCAGCTTTGGAATCACAACCAGTTTTGGGAAATGATGACGCCAAACGACAGCGCGATGCCGTCCGAATTGGAAGCCGCCCTTAAAGATAGCTTTGGATCGGTTGATGAGTTCAAAAAGCAGTTTTCCGCAGCAGGCGCAGGCCAGTTCGGGTCCGGCTGGTGCTGGTTGGTGAAAGACACTGACGGCGGCCTGAAAGTGACAAAGACTGAAAACGGTGTGAACCCGCTTTGCTTTGGTCAAACTGCGCTGTTAGGTTGCGACGTATGGGAACATTCCTACTACATCGATTTCCGCAACAAACGTCCGGTTTACTTGACAAACTTCCTTGATAACTTGGTTAACTGGGAAAACGTTGCATCCCGCATGTAACCGAATAACGACCTAGATTGCGAAGGCCCGCTACCTATCGTAGCGGGCCTTTTTTGTTGAAATATGGAACTTTTTTCTGGCTGACATGTTGGGTTGTGATCGTATCAACGACAGGAGATAGATCCATGGCCGAAGATAAAAATCCGAAAGACCAGCCCTCGAAAATGGAAACGGACAAATCGGTTGCGGGTGCCCACGGAACACCTGCCAAAGCCGACCCGCACGTCACTGGCGTGAGCCTCAGTCGCAAAACGGCAGACGAAATTGACCCAACCGAGGGACATAACAACGCGTCTCTTAAACACGGTACATGGGTTCTTACCGCAGATGGCGAAAAGGCGCTCTTTTTGGGAAACCAGACAGATGGCTAAGACCCGCATTTGAAGGTGATCTGCAAAAAGGAACAAGACAACCCGAAAGATATTGATCAATCGGCGAACAGCCCGGTTAGTGTGTGGCGCAGCGCCGCGCACGGATCAGATAGCTACGACGACATGGATTGGCATGAATTGGCGAAAGTCCACTTGGATGCTGATTTGGCCGATTTACTGTATGATCTTGTTCACAAAAGCCTCTTTGAACAGATTGTTCTTGTCGTTTCACCACAGGGTTTAGGTGAATTGCGCGATAAGCTTCACCAAGAGCTGTGTGAAAAAGTCGTCGCAGAAATCTCCAAGACACGTATCAATCACCCGATTTCGGATATTGAAAAGATCGTTCTCGCGGAATTGGCGGCTTAGATCCGAAAATTGGACTTGCAGAAAGGCCTACTTCCGACACCTATAGGTAAAGATGGAGGCCTTTTCATGCGCGAAGACCAAAAAGGAGTCGTGGCAATGATCACGGCCTGCACGATATGGGGGCTATCGCCGCTCTATTATGCGCAGTTGGCACATGTGCCACCTCTTGAAATCTTATGTTATCGCAGCCTGTGGTCGCTTGCCTTTTTTGCATTGATCCTAGGCGTCCAAGGACGTTTATCAGAGGTCAGAACAGCGCTCGAAAATCCGCGCCAAGTTGCTGTCATTTTTATCGGTGCTGCAATGATCGCGGGCAATTGGTTCGGGTTCATCTATGCGATCTCTAATGGGCAGGGGATCGAAGCGTCCTTAGGTTATTATATTTTCCCGCTGGTGGCTGTTGTTATCGGAAAACTCGTCTTTGCGGAAAAGTTGAGGCCAGCTCAATGGGTTGCAATTGGGATTGCCGCCTTTGGTGTCGCGGTTTTGACCTTTGGTCTGGGCGTTGCCCCATGGATCGCACTGTGGCTGGCGGGAACTTTCGGGGCTTACGGCATGATTAAAAAGCAACTGCCGCTAGGGCCGGTTGTCTCGGTCACGTGTGAAGTTCTGTTGCTTGCCCCCCTCGCTGTAGCTTGGATCATGCTCAAAGGGACGGGCGTAAACATTGATGGCACAACCCATGCGCTGCTCGCGCTTTCGGGGCCACTGACGGCCAGTCCGTTGATTTTGTTTAGTTTTGCAGCGCGGCGCGTGCGCATGTCGACAGTGGGATTGGTCCAATACCTGAACCCAACCTTGCAATTTGCCTGCGCCGCGATCGTGATGGGCGAGGTTGTGACCCAATGGCACGCTCTTGCGTTTCCCATCATCTGGGGCGCATTGGTGATCTATACGGTCTCTTTGTGGCGTCAGGATAGGGCGGCAGCCAAGGCATCTTCTAAGGTGGTAATGTCTGGGACAGCCTGAATGAATTCACGCAGACTGGGTGATGCAAAGCCCTCTGAAATGAAGTGGTCGACGAGGGAAAGCAGCGGATCCCAGAACCCCTCAGTATTGAGAATGAAGATAGGTTTTGTGTGGAGTCCAAGTTGCCGCCATGTCAGTGCCTCGAACAACTCGTCGAGCGAGCCCGCACCGCCCGGCAACATAACAACCGCATCGGCGTTCATGATCATCACCTTTTTACGCTCGTGCATGGTCTCGGTAATGATGAACGTATCTAAATCACGCTTGCCGACTTCCATATCTAAAAGATGCACGGGGATCACGCCAAATGTTGTGCCTCCAGCGATCTGCGCTGCCTTGGCGACGCGCCCCATCAGCCCGACATCTCCAGCGCCATAAACCAGCCGCCAATTGTTGCGGGCCAGCATAGCGCCTGTCTCTGATGCTGCCATGGCATAGGCGGGCCGTACACCGTCGCGAGAGCCGCAATAAACGCAAACCGATTTTGGTGAAATAGTCATTGTATGGCCTCTTTGGATTGATCCTTTGACCGCTCATAGCGCTGTTGTTATGCTGGCTCAACCCGTAGGGGCGGGTACTTGGGGTAGGTTCACAATATGACGCTTTCGAATAAGATGCAGCTTGGTCTTGGGGCCGTAGCCGCCGTCGTGGTTGCGGTTGGTGTCATCATGGCTGTCGGGCCTGCACCCGCGCCTGTTCAGACTGCCGCAGCACCTGTTGAAAGTGTTGCTGAGGATGTGACCGAAAAAGCCCCATATCTTGATACATTCCGCGTCGAGCCGGATGGAACCAGCGTACTTGCGGGGCGTGCGGAACCGATGATGGACGTCGCTTTCTTGGTAAATGGCGAGATAATTGCGACAGTGCCCGCTGATGCATCTGGTAGTTTTGTCGTATTTCTGACCTTTGCACCATCAGCTCAACCACGCATTTTGTCGCTTGTCGGGAATCCAAATGGCGTCGCTGTTCTTGCGAATGAAACCTATGTGATTTCGCCCGTCGTGGGTCCGCAGGTTAGTGTGGCTGACGTTGATCCCGCACCTGCGGATACGACCTCTCTGAGAGAGCTAATCGAGCCGGATAGTGTGACGGTTCAAACCAACGATTCAGAGTTGTTGTCTGACGCCGACGCAATAATCGCACCAATAATTACCGCCGAGACCGATGTCATTTTAGAGCGTGCACCTGTTCCAACAGCCCCCAGTATCCTTGCGACCTCAAACGATGGCGTGAAAGTCGTGCAAGCGGGCGGCGACACATCTCCCGACGTCTTGTCCAACGTTGCACTCGATAGCATTACCTATGATCCATCTGGTGACGTCTTGCTCGCGGGACGTGCCTTGGGTGCTGGATCAGTGCAAATTTACATTGATAATCAAGCAATTACCACGTCCCGCATCACGGTTGATGGGGGCTGGCGCAGCGATTTGCCAGACGTTGACACCGGCGTCTACACATTGCGTGTCGACGAGCTGGATGATGCAGGGATCGTTGTTTCGCGCATTGAGACACCTTTCAAGCGCGAAGAACCCGAAGTTGTTGTCGCAGCGATGGCCGAGCAAACCCAAGCGACGGATTTCCAAATTGCGGTCGCGACAGTTCAACCTGGAACGACCCTTTGGGCGATTGCCCAAGAACGGTTTGGCGACGGTATCATGTATGTCAAAGTTTTCGAGGCGAACCGTGATCGCATCCGTGATCCGAATTTGATTTACCCAGGTCAGGTTTTTCGTGTGCCAGAGGACGATCAATAGGTCGCAGGCTCTGGTCATTCATACCTTCGCAGGTTTAATGTGCGGGGCTGATATCCGGAGTTTCATATGCGCCACCTTGCCCAAATCGATGCCAATCAATCTGACACACGCGTGCAAGGTTGGAATGTTATCCGACGCGTCATCCCTTACCTTTGGCCAGAGGGGAACACGGGCGTAAAAATCCGCGTTGTCACATCTCTGGCGGCTCTATTCCTTTCGCAGATCATTGCGGTGATCACGCCGCAATTCTTTAGCCAAGCGGTAGATGCTTTGGCGCCAGAGGACCCGACAGGCGCCACTTTGCTGGGTCTTGGTGCGGTTGGGCTGGTCTTGGCATATGGTTTTGCCCGCATCATGTCTGTGGGATTACAACAGTTGAGGGATGCGATTTTTGCCAAAGTCGGGCAGGGCGCTTTGCGCGCTTTGGCGTTAGAGACTTTTACCCACATTCACCGTCTGTCGATGCGCTATCACATCACGCGTAAGACAGGGGGGCTTAGCCGCGTGATCGAACGCGGTGTGAAAGGCGTGGATTTCTTGCTGCGCTTTATGCTGTTCTCGGTGGGGCCGCTTATCCTGCAATTGCTCTTGATCGCGGGGGTACTTTTTGTCGAATTCGACATTTGGTATCTTATCGTCGTGGCGGTTACGATTGGCATCTACGTATGGTTCACCTTTGCGGTGACCGAATGGCGGGTGCGTATTCGCAAGGAAATGAACGAGCAGGATACGGATGCGAACCAAAAAGCAATCGACAGCCTTTTGAACTTTGAAACCGTGAAATATTTTGGCGCGGAAAAGTGGGAAGCAGACAGATACGATGCCGCGATGGGCAACTATATGGTTGCAGCTATCAAGACCAACTACACGCTCGCGTTTCTGAACTTTGGACAGGCATTACTGATCACAGCTGGCCTTGTTGGCGTGATGGTTATGGCGGCAATTGGGGTTGAAAACGGCACGTTGTCGGTTGGTGATTTCGTTTTGGTCAACGCTTATATGATCCAACTCACCATGCCTTTGAATTTTCTTGGCACGGTTTATCGCGAAATTCGTCAAGCCTTAATCGACATGGGCGAAATGTTCGATTTGTTGGGCCAGCCAGCAGAAGTTTTAGATAAAGAGGACGCGAATGTTCTGAAAGTGAAAGACGGTGAAGTTGTTCTAGAGGGTATCCACTTTGGTTACGATGCCAAACGCGCCATTCTAAAGGGTGTATCCCTGACGGCGAAACCGGGACAAACCGTTGCGATTGTTGGCTCGTCTGGCTCTGGGAAGTCCACCATTGGCCGCTTGCTGTTCCGCTTTTACGATGTGCAGCAGGGCGCCTTGCGTATTGATGGTCAGGACATTCGTGATGTGACCCAAGAAAGCCTGCACGCCCTGATTGGTGTCGTGCCGCAGGACACCGTTTTGTTCAACGACACTGTTCACTACAACATCGCTTATGGTCGCCCGGGTGCGCCTGAGGCCGAGATTATCGCCGCCGCAAAGGCTGCGAAAATCCATGACTTCATTATGAGCCTGCCTGACGGCTATGAAACAACGGTGGGCGAGCGCGGGTTGAAGCTCTCTGGTGGCGAAAAACAGCGCGTTGGCATTGCCCGCACGCTGTTGAAGAATCCACCAATCTTGCTTTTGGACGAGGCGACATCCGCGCTGGACACCGAGACCGAGATGGAGATTCAGGCCGAGTTGAAAGCAATGTCACAGGGGCGCACCGTAATCACCATCGCGCACCGTCTATCGACTATTGCCGACGCCGATCTCATTGTTGTGCTAGAGGACGGTGTGATCGTTGAACAAGGCACGCATGATGCGCTTTTGGCCAGCGAAGGCCGCTATGCGCACCTTTGGAACCGTCAGTCCGAGGATCAAGTGATCCCCGCGTAAATCGTCGGGATCACTTATTCAGCGGCGCGGATCGGGCGGATATTCACGCTTGGTGTGGAAAATTCGCCGTCGGTCCAGATCAGCTCGACGGCTTTGACTTTTCGGGCCTGCTTGCGCAGTGCCCAGTCTTGTGCGGCTTGGCTGCTAAGGCCCAGCGACAGTTTGGCTAGGAGTTGCGCGAACCAAATCGCATAGGTCGACACCCAGACCCCCAGTGCCAGCATCGAGGGGGTGAAGACCAAGGTCAACACCGTTGCAATGCCCAAGCCAAAGACCATAGCGGTCGCGAGTTGCTTCCACCAAAGCGCGGTAGGGCTGTCGATAGAATAGCCCCCGTTGATAAAGTCGAGCGACAGCCCAAACATCATCGGCGCAAGACCCGCCATCGTTGTGATCGTGGTCAACAGAACAGGGCGAATGGGGTCCTCGGCCGTGCGTGTGATTGCCTCTGAGCGAGGCATATATTGGCTAGAGTCATAATAAGTATCGATCAGATTAATGTTATTATTGACCACGATGCCGGCCAAAGCGACGATCCCCGTGCCAGTCATGATGATCGAGAACGCTTGATCCATCACCAATATCCCTACAAGAACCCCAGCCGTTGACATCACAACGGTCATCAAGACCAAGACCGCATTATACAGGCTGTAGAATTGCGCCAGCAGGATGATGATCATTAAGCCCAAGGCGCCGGAAAATGCCTTTATCAAGAACGCTCAGGATCCAGCTTGTTCCTCTTGATCGCCTGTCCATTCCCACGTCAGGCCTGCGCCAAGTGGATTCGCATCCAGCCATTCGGTCAGGGCCTCAATGCGATCGCTGGCATTGATTGGCACAGTGCGCAGGTCTGCGCTTTCCAACTCGGCTGGCGTGACCCATCATTTGTGCTGACGATGTCATACCGCGTCCCGTTGACGGTCAGCGCGCCGTTAAGGGCTTCCATCGCGATGCCAAGGATCGTGTCGTCGCGGTCACGCAGTTTGCCAATCCCGTTTCCACGTCCGCCTTCACGTCGAAATACCGATTTTGGTCGATCCTATCGATCTGGGCTAATTTGGTGACGGGCATCCGGGTGATAAAGTTCGACAGCGGCACAAGCCCTTGCGGTGTGCGCATCCGCAGGGTGTCGAGGGTCGACAGTGCGCGGTCGTCAGCAGGAAGCCTATCCGGATTTCGATCTCTTCGTTAGAGCCATCAGCACGCATCGTATCCAACATGATCCCACGTGTGACCATTTGCACCATGGCCCCCACAGTCGCCACATCTGCGCCGTCTCGCCCCGCTTTCTGAACGGCGGCGTCGATCTGCCAGTCAATACCAGGAAGGGGCAAGGTATCCTCGATCTTTGTCAGTCCCGTCGTGCTGTCAAATTGCGCGCGCAATGGTTGTTACGACCTGCAGCGCGTCCATATCGTGGTCTTTAAACCGCAAGTTAAAGCGTTTGCCGGATGCGGGTCCGCGCGTTTGGGCCAAAATCTCGTTGCGGCTACCTGGGATTTTTTCGAAGTTGCAGCCTGCAACTTCGAAAGCACGATATCACCGTCCAGCTCGGGTCTATCGGTGCGGCCCTCCCAAGGAATGGTCGCCAACTGGACCTGTCCAATGCTATCAGATGGCGCCGACGCGCCACCCGTGGTGGCATCAAGGTCGCCGTCACCCGTAAAAGAAAACGCGGTAATGATACCGAGGTAGGCAAGGACGACCTCTTCGGTTTGGCGCACAGGATCGTCTTTTTCTTCCAGCGATAGGTTTCCGCGCGCACGGACATAGACGATGGCTTGCTCGGGTTCGGATTCGACAAAAAATCGACCCCGTTGTTGTTTTCGCCATATTAGCCAAAGACCGACAAAAAGGCGTAGATGACGCCAGCGATAGTGACCAGCGGCATGATCGGTTTGCCCGTGATAAGGTGGATTACTTGGCCAAATGCACTGCGTCGATAGCCAGCTTTGATCTGCTTTTGATGGTGCGTGATTTTGGCAGCGCCAATCGTGATCGACATCAATACGGTCCCAATCAGAAATAGTGCCATGCCCCCAAACTGTCGGAAATCCCCGAGGTTTGTGCCGCCCCACCTGATAAGTATTACGGATTGAGTGTCAGCATCGCGCCCGTAAAGACAATCATCATCGCCGGTAGGTCCAACAATGCCCGCACGATCCTAGGCAAAAGCCGAATAAGAAAATCAGACGCGCCGCCAAGAATGTGGCCCATTCGGCCCGTGACGCTCCCATAACGGGCAGATAGATCAATGCGACGACCAGCGAGGCCGATAACGCGGATATCAACGTCACGGGCAACATGCCTATGAACTCACCGGGAATACCCGGCCAGAACAGCATTGGTAGGAATGCGCACAGTGTGGTCGCCGTCGACGAGATAATCGACCAAAACGTGCGCTTGCCCTTATCTGTCTGGGCGCCATCGGGCCAGCCCATCTGTCAAAGGCTTGTCCGCATATTCGACCACCACAATGGCACCGTCAACGAGCATCCCAACGGCAAGGATCAAGCCGAACATGACGATGCTTGAAATCGTGATACCCATGACTGCCAGCAGAGCAAAGCACAGCAAGAACGAGGTCGGGATCGCAAAACCGACCAACAGGGTAGGGCGTGTTTCCAAAGACGCCAGCACAACAATCATGACCAAGGCGATGGCTTTCAGAACTGACCCCTCTAGCTGGCTGACCATAGTGGCTAGAGCGCGAGACTGGTCATTTGACGTCCCGATCTGGACGGCGGCCTGCAATTCAGGTGACCATTCAGCACGCGCATCCGCCACCGTCTGATTGACCAGCGCCGTGGTGTCGATCAAGCTAAACCCTTTGCGTTTAATGGCTTGCAAGGCGACAGTGTTGACCCCGTAAAGCGGGCCGTGCCAAGGCGATCCTCAAACATCAAACGAATGCGGGCCAAGTCACCCAATGTCACAACACGGTCGCCATTGGTTTTCACCGGCAAGTCAAAATGTCCTGTGCGTCGTCAAATGACGACGGGATTTTGACCGCAAATGTTCCCTGTGCGGTCGAGACCTCACCCGCAGCAATCAGCAAGTTGTTTTGGGTCACAACGCCGATCAACTCACCAGCGGTGACGTTATAAGCCTCCAGTTTTAAGGGTCGATGACAACTTCCAACATCTCGCGGCGTTGACCTGCCGGCCGTGCATCTAGGAAAGCGTCCAAGCCCTCGAACCGGTCTTGCAAGTCTTTAGCGACACGTAACAATGTACGTTCTGGCACGTCGCCAGTCAGATTTACGATGATGATCGGGAACTCGGAAAAATTTATCTCGTTGATCGAAAACCGATCAGCCTCGCTGGAGAATTGTGCCTAGGCCTTGTTCATCGCGTCGCGAATGTCGGCCAGCACTTTGGTTTTGTCCCCGCCGAACGCGCATTCAAGGGCAACACCCGCGTAATTCCCGGACGCAGTGCCTGTGATGGTCTTAAACCCATCAAGGTCGGACAATTCCGTTTCCATTGGCTTGTCGATTAGCGTTTCACTGTCTGCAGCCGAGACTCCGGGAAAGGGGACCGAGACAAAGATTTCGGGAATTTCGATGCAAGGCTCGCCCTCTTTGGGCAGGCTGACATAGGCGAGGTCACCCGCAAGCAAGGACAATGCGATGAACGCGATGACTATCCGCGCCCGTTACGCGGCCCAATCGACCATGCCCGTCATTGCGTAACCTCGCGGTAGGTTGGTGCGACCTGTACACCTTCGATGAGAAACTCTTGTCAGATAACGATCACATCGACGGTTTTTGGTAGGTCAGCCAGCCAAACGTCTTGGGCTATGTCCTGCAGCAATGTCAGAGGTCTAAAAAGGGCCCTATTTTCCGCGTCCAGTATGCGGAAACCCAATGTGCCATTGTCGTCCAAGGTCAGTGCAGACTGCGGTAATCGGTGCGCTTTGCGACCCGCAGATGCCACTTTGATTCCGACGGTTTGCCCGTCGCGGATCGTAAGATCGTCGTTAGGAACCTCGATCTCGACACGGAAGGTGTGCGTGTTGTCGTCTGCTCTCCGAGATTAAACGTAACGCGCCCCGAAACTTGCGTACCCGATGAAAGTTCAGCCGTTGCTCTGGCGCCTACGAATACTTTTTCGACCTCGGTTTCCGGTACAAACCCGACCAGCTTCATGGGGTTCAATTGCACTATCGTTGCACAAGGTGATCCAGGCTGCATCAAAGTCCCTAGCTCGGCGGTATCCGTTTCAGGCAAGCCCGCAAAGGGCGCTGAGATCTGCAATCGTTCAATTTCGCGGGTAGCAACCGCCACGGCCGCAGTCGCGCCCTCAATCCCCGCTTGGGCAGATGAGATACCGGAGGTGGCCCGTTGGACGCCTGCGGCCTCGGACACAGACCTGGTAGCATTCAGCTGACGGGCATTAACATTGATTTCGGCCTCTAAATTTGCTTTCGGCCAAGGACGCTTCGCGCGTGCCAGAATCGAGGCGACACAGGAGATCGCCCGCGTTGACATAAGCGCCTTTGCGGGGTGGCTCGGAAATGATTGTGCCGCTTGTCTCGGATGCGACGGTAACTATACGGTCAGCTTGCTCGGGAGTTTTGGCCACAACCGATGCCACATTGTGTTCGCCCCTTAATGCAAAGCCCAACAGGCGTTCCCGCTCAAATACCAACAAATAAAGGAAGGCGCTGACCAAAACTGCCGTGATTATTGGGACAGTCTTTATAGAGTTGGGCTTTCCGACTGAAGGCAATTTGATACACGACACCGCTTACAAATCCGAATAGTATTAATTTTGCATTTTGGTTTTGCAGATTGCAAGGAACCTATCGTCACATGGACACGGCACCTTATTGGGCGGATCGGCGCAACTTATGCCACTAGGTCTTGGCAATCGGGACAGCTTCGCGATATGAACCCTTAACAGAAGCGGTTTTCCGCATTGAAGAGGGGCCTGCCGTGAGCGACACAGATAGCTTTATTGATGAAGTCACCGATGAAGTGCGCCGCGATGCGCTATACGGCTATATCCGCCGATATGGCTGGCTTGCGGTTTCGGCAATCGTGCTGCTGGTGGGTGGTGCTGCGTATAACGAGTACAATAAGGCCAGTCAGCAATCTGCGGCACAAGCTGCGGGTGATAGCGTTTTGGCGGCAATGGGCGAAGACGATCCGCAAGCCCGCGCAGCAGCGCTTGCTGGCGTCGAGGCCGAAGGCTCGGCTGTCGCAGTTACGGCGCTTTTGACAGCTGGCGCGCAGCAAGAAGCGTCTGATTTTGTAGGGGCAACAGCGACGTTGCAAGCATTAGCAGTCAACCCTGACGTCCCTGAAATTTACCGTGACCTTGCCGCCTTCAAGGCCGCACTTTTGCCCAGTGATGAACTGGCGGTGCGCAAAGCGGCTTTGGAAACTTTAGCACAACCGGGGGCGCCATTTGCGTTGTTGGCACAAGAACAGCTCGGGCTCATGCAAGTCGAAGCAGGCGATAACGATGCGGCAATCGCCACTATGCGCATGATCCTTGAAGATGCAGCCGCGACACGAGGCTTGCGCGAGCGGGCGCAAACACTGATTGTGGCACTGGGCGGTACGATCGACGTGCCCGCTGCTGAATAATCCGACGCAAGGGGATCATGACCGTGACAGCCAAGATAGCAATTTTTGCAGGCATTTTGGCGGCGCTGACCGCTGGGTGCGGCGAACGCGATGTGATCTTATCAGGCGAGAGGTCTGATATCCGCGAAGGGATCGCGCCATTTGTAAACCAAGTGGCAGCCGTTAATTTTGCGGGCGCGCGTGCCAATGCCGACTGGACGCACCGCAATGGCGGACCCGACCATCAGATCAGCCACCCAGCATTGGGCGCGGCACTGACGCAGGTCATGACCGTCAATATTGGCGAGGGTGACAGCCGCCGTGCACGGATAACTGCTGAACCCGTTGTCTCGGGTGGGGTCATCTTCACACTGGATGCACGTGCGCGCGTGTCCGCTACGTCAACTTCTGGCGCATCACTGTGGGCGGTTGATGTCACACCTGGGCGCGACAGCGCCACTGACGCCTCTGGCGGCGGTGTGACTGTTGCGGGTGGCCGTGTGTTTGTTACAACCGGTTTTGGCGAATTGACAGCCCTTGACGCGGCAACCGGCCGCGAGTTGTGGACCCAAGACTTGGACGCGCCTGGCACATCCGCACCGACTGTCATGGGCGATTTGGTCTATGTCGTCGCCCGCAATAGCGCAGCGTGGGCCTTGGACGTGAATACAGGCCGCACGCAGTGGCAAATCAGCGGAACCCCATCAATTGCAAACTTTAGCGGCGGCGCAGGCGTTGCTGTGAACGGCGACGTTGCATTGTTCCCGTTCCCATCTGGCGAAGTTGTCGCAACCTTCCCGCAAGGAGGCACGCAACGCTGGTCCACGGTGCTATCTGGCGAACGCAACGGGCAGGCGGCTACGATTATCTCTGACATTTCTGGTGATCCGGTCATCGCCAACGGGCGCGCCTATGTCGGCAACTTTGGCGGACAGCTTGCGGCGCTTGATCTGGCCGATGGCGAACGGATCTGGACAGCACGCGAAGGTGCGATGGGTCCCGTATGGCCTGCAGGTAATGCGATTTTCTTGGTCAACGACCTGAATGAACTCGTGCGCTTGGACGCAGCAACAGGCGAGCTAGTTTGGCGCGTCGCGTTGCCGCAAACCGAACAAAGCAATCGCAAGCGTGCTAAAGCGGCCAGCTATGGACCCATCCTCGCTGGTGGCCGCCTGATTGTTGCCTCGTCTTTGGGGCAGTTATTGCATTATGATCCGTCGTCTGGCGCGTTGATCGGCACCACGCCAATCGCGGGCGGTGCGGCGACAAATCCGGTTGTTGCAGGCGGTACACTCTACGTCATATCAAAAGAAGGCCAACTGCTGGCTTTCCGTTAGACGATAATTGGTGTAACGGCTGCGCTTGAACCTTTCAGGAGCCTGAAACCCATGTCATTTACCCTTGCCGTAGTGGGCCGTCCAAATGTTGGCAAATCCACGCTGTTTAACCGTCTGGTTGGCAAAAAGCTGGCTTTGGTCGATGACCAGCCGGGTGTGACGCGCGACCTGCGCGAAGGGGCTGCACGCCTTGGGGACCTGCGTTTTACTGTAATTGACAGCGCAGGACTTGAAGATGCGATGGACGACAGCTTGCAGGGCCGCATGCGGCGCTTGACCGAACGGGCCGTTGAAATGGCTGACGTCTGCCTGTTCATGATTGATGCGCGCGTGGGTGTGACACCCACCGACCAAGTGTTTGCAGAGATTTTGCGCAAGAAAAACGCCAATGTGATTCTTGCCGCGAATAAATCCGAAGGACGCGCTGGAGAAGTGGGCTATTTGGAGGCTTTCTCGCTTGGTCTTGGTGAACCTGTGCGGCTTTCCGCCGAACACGGCGAGGGCATGGACGAACTTTACCACCTGTTGATGCCGCTCTCCGACGCCTTTGAAGAACGCGCAAAAGCGGATGCACCTGAAACCGATGTCGATGTTGGCGAAGACGACGAGGACGCGCCACGCGTACCCACAAAAGAAAAGCCCCTGCAAATTGCGGTTTGCGGTCGTCCGAACGCGGGCAAATCCACGCTGATCAACAAGATCATCGGTGAAGAGCGTTTGCTGACCGGCCCAGAGGCAGGCATCACGCGTGATGCGATTTCCGTTCAGAAGGACTGGGCGGGGTCGGATGGGGTCGGTGTACCGATGCGGATTTTTGATACCGCAGGTATGCGCCGCAAGGCGAAGATCCACGAAAAGCTTGAGAAACTGTCGGTGTCAGATGGCCTGCGCGCGGTGAAATTCGCCGAAGTTGTGGTGATCCTGCTCGACGTTGAAATTCCCTTTGAACAGCAAGACCTTCGCCTCGCCGATCTGGCAGAGCGCGAAGGGCGTGCTGTGGTTATTGCGGTCAACAAATGGGATGTTGAGACCGAAAAGCAAGACAAGCTTAAAGAACTCAAAGAAGAATTTGCACGCCTCTTGCCGCAGCTCAAAGGTGCGCCTTTGGTCACAGTTTCTGCAAAAACAGGTAAAGGCCTCGATCGTCTGCAAGAGGCAATCATGCGCGCCCATGAGGTTTGGAACCGTCGTATCACCACGGCGCAACTTAACCGTTGGCTCACGGGGATGCTCGAGCAACACCCACCGCCCGCACCCGGTGGTCGTCGGATCAAAATGCGCTATGCCACCCAAGTAAAAACGCGGCCTCCGGGCTTTGTTGTGATGTCGTCTTTCCCTGACCTCGTGCCAGCCAGCTACACGCGGTATCTGGTCAACGGATTGCGCGAAGACTTCGATATGCCCGGAACGCCGATCCGTTTAACCTTGCGCGACCAAGGGGATAAAAATCCCTACAAAGACAAGAAGAAAAAGCAGACCGGTCGCCTGTCCAAGCACATCAAAAAGCCGAGTGGCGATAAGTTTTAGGCGGGGCTGCGGAATTTCCAAGCAGCCCCAGCCACGACGGCGATCCCCAATGCCGCAAGGGCGACTATGCCGATTTGGCTGCCTGAATTTGCCACTATAATCCCGACGAGTGCCCAAATCACGGTCAGACCGTATTCAGGCGCTGATGGTTTGCGCGACAGTAATGTCACTGTCACAGCAAGGGCCAAAGTGATTGCCAGATACGCCCAGCCAAGGCTTTCGAATGCGACGCCATAGCCCGCAGAGGTACTGGCCAACGAGACGAATGACGCCGCTGTCAGCCAGCCTGCGTAGATACCCACAGGGGCCTGAAACCACCATCTATCGGTTTTGGGTGCGCCTAGTAAGGCCGTAATTGCTGTAACCGCCATGATGAAAATAGTGACCGTGGCCCAAACCGCCGAAGCATTTGCAATCGCCAGCCAGGGCGTGCCCACCGCTACACTCACGATCAACGGCTTGCGTGCACGATCCCAAGAAGGGTCGTTGGCACGTTTCCAAAGGCCGAAAATAGCAGACACCATCAGCCATGCATAGATAAGGCCCCAGATCGCAAATGCATATCCCGCAGGCTGCACCGGCGGGTCAATCTGTGGGATCGGAAGCTGGTCCGCTGTGAACCCCATGAATGGATTTGTTACAGCGGGGGAAACGACAAAAGTCGTGGTGAAGATAAGCGTGAGCCATGCAAATATGTTTTTCATATAGGTATTACGCTTAATCACCCTCTTTGGTTCAATCGAAAGGTCATGAATAGCTGACTTGACGTGGCGTCCCCCAGCCGCGACGCTAAGCTTTTAAGGGATTGCCACGATGAAACGCATTGCCATTTTTATTGACGGGACGTGGAACAGGCCAGATGCCGCAAACCCTACAAATGTTGTGCGCCTTTCGCGTTGTGTGAGACACTATGACCGGACGACAGATACCCCGCAGATGGTGATCTATTCGCCCGGCGTCGGATCAGGACGCGGCAACACGGCATTCGGGCGCAAGCTTGATCGCGTCTTTGGCGGCTCTTTGGGGTGGGGCTTGCTTCATATCATTGAAGAAACCTACCGCAATTTGGTTATCGCATATGAACAAGGCGACGAGGTCTTCATCTTCGGGTTCTCACGCGGTGCTTTCGCCGCGCGGTCCTTGGCGGGTATGATCCGGTCATGCGGGATCGCACCCCGCAGCCACTTAGGCCGAATCCCCGAGGCCGTGGCGCGCTATGTCAGCCGCGCCCCCGAAACCCACCCCGAGCATCCCCATAGCTACGCTTTCCGCGCTAATTTCGCCCCTGACACGGCGACCAGCCGCGCGGAATATAACTGGCGGCGCAAGGCGGGCGATACAAACGCGATCCAACTCACACTACCCTATCTTGGGGTTTGGGATACGGTTGGGGCACTTGGGTTGCCCGCGTTCCTCCCATTTTCGGATAGTTTCAACGCAAAATACAAGTTCCACGATACCAACCTGTCATCCTCAGTTTTGTCAGCGCGCCATGCAATTGCTTTGGACGAGCGGCGAAAGACCTTTCCAGCGCACAAGTGGTCCAATCTAGAGGATTTAAACGCCCTCTACACGACGCTTGACGGTCCACAACCTGCGCCAGCGTACTTGCAGCAATGGTTTCGGGCGATCATGGGTCGGTAGGCGGGGGCGGGTCGCGTATCGGCCTGTCGTCTATCGCGATGAACTGGGTCGCTGCGGGTGCAGAGGACGCGGGGCTTGCGCTGAATTGGGAAGACTTTGATCGTCAGGCGCACCGCTTGAATTTTGGCGCGCCGACGACGAATAAGTTTGGGCCTGTTGGTCTGTCAGGATTGCTACTTGGGGGGATCACAAAGGATCGGGAAGGCCCTGAACATGTGCGGGACTTGTCTTTAGCGGCACTCGACCGATTTCAATCCGACCCTACTTACCGCCCAAAGTCATTGGACGGCATTTTGCACCAGCTCTACGCGTTGAACGATAAAGAGTGGGGTAATTTGCGCACCTATATGATCGCGCGGGACCGCGGGGCGACGCACGATCTGGACACACAAATGCGGCCCAGATCGCGTGATTTCTAAACGAGAATACCGCTGGCATTTATTGTGGTTTTGCCGCGCAAATAATGGTGCAACACCTCTGGCAAGATAACAGAGCCGTCCTCTTGCTGGCCGTTCTCAAGCACCGCGATCAGGCAACGGCCAACCGCAAGGCCAGATCCGTTGAGCGTATGCAAAAATGCAGGCTTACCGCCCTCAGTTGGCTTGAACCGTGCATTCATGCGGCGGGCTTGATAGTCACCACAGGTCGAGATTGAAGAAATCTCGCGGTAGGCATTTTGACCAGGCAACCAAACTTCGATGTCATGCGTCCGCCGCGCACCCGCACCCATGTCGCCCGTGCAAAGCACAACAGTACGGTAAGGCAGGCCCAGCTTTTCAAGAATTCCTTCGGCACATGCCGTCATGCGCAGATGTTCGGCGTCCGAATGATCAGGGTGACAAATCGTCACCATCTCGACCTTTTCAAACTGGTGTTGGCGCAACATGCCCGACGTATCGCGGCCCGCAGAGCCCGCCTCGGACCGGAAACACAGCGTGTGTGCAGCGTAGCGGCGGGGCAGGTAGGCCTCGTCGACGGTCACGTTGTTGACGATGTTGGTGAGTGTGACCTCGGCGGTTGGGATCAACCACCAGCCGTTTGTCGTCTGATAGCTATCCTCGCCAAACTTTGGCAACTGGCCTGTGCCATACATCATCTCTTCGCGCACCATCACGGGGGTGTTGGTCTCGATAAGGTCGTTTTCCTCGACATGGGTATCCAGCATGAATTGCGCCAGCGCACGGTGAACGCGGGCCACGGCACCTGACAATAGCACAAAGCGGCTGCCAGACAGTTTCGCGGCTGTTTCAAAGTCCATGCCGGGCACGACGGACGGGATTTCGAAATGCTCGACAGGGGTAAACGCGAAATTGCGCGGGTTGCCGTGCTTTTTGATCTCGACGTTGTCGGCCTCATCGGCGCCATCAGGGATATCATCATAAGGCAAGTTCGGGATCGTCAGCAGAAGGTCATTCAACGTCACATCAGCGGCTTTAGCTTCATCATTTAACGCAGCGATCTCGGCCTTTTTCGTGGCAACCAATGCGCGCAGGCGCTCGAATTCGGCCTCGTCACCCTTGGCTTTTGCAGCACCAACCTGTTTGGCTGCAGCATTGGCATCAGCCTGTGCAGTCTCAGCGGCCAAGATCTTGGACCGGCGTTCTTCATCCAAAGTCAAAATCTCGGACGAAACTGGCGCTATTCCGCGGCGAGACAGAGCTGCATCAAAAGCAGCGGGGTTGTCACGGATCATGCGAATATCATGCATCAGATTGGTCCTTTTGTTGGCAATTAAACGTCGTGCCCCCATATGCCGTAAACTAACGCAACTGTGAACCTCCCATTTGCGGGGTATCGTGTTGCCATTCCAAAGGTGCAAACGTAATGTGCCGCGACTTTGGCGTGCAAATTGCATTCCTTTAAACCACTTAACGGAGGCCACCATGCAGGGCATTCAATCACTCGTCCCACTGATCCTTATTTTTGGTATCATGTATTTCCTTTTGATCCGTCCTCAGCAGAAGAAGCTAAAAGAACATCAGATGATGGTCGAAGCACTGCGTCGTGGCGACCAGATCATTACCCAAGGCGGGATCATGGGGAAAGTCACCAAGGTCAAAGACGGCAACAACGAGATCGAAGTTGAAATCGCATCTGGCGTTAACGTGCGCGTGATCCGTTCGACAATCGCAACAGTCGTAAACAAAACAGAACCTGCGAAATCCTGATTTTCGCGCGGGGGCGTCATCTATGCTAAACATCTCACCGTTTAAGCAAGCGTTGATCTGGCTGACTTGTGCTGTCGGAATCATGCTTGCGTTGCCCAACGGGTTTTATTCCCGCGTCGAGGCGCACAACGACGCGATTGCTATGGGGGCAGAGGACACAACGTGGCCGTCATACCTGCCGTCTGGTCTTGTGAATCTCGGGCTTGATCTGCGCGGCGGCGCGCATCTGCTTGCCGAAGTACAGGTCGAAGATGTTTATGCCACCGTCATGAACGCACTTTGGCCCGATGTGCGCGACACATTGGCGTCCGAGCGTGACGTGGTCGGATTTGTGACCCGTGAAGACGGCCCCGCCGATATTCTGCGCGTCCGCTTTTCCGAAGCCGCAGGCGCAGATCGTGCGCTGACTTTGGTACGCGGCTTGGCACAGCCAGTGGCATCTCTTGCTGGTGCAGGGCAGAATAATATTGATGTGACCCTCAGCGGGCAGGTGCTGTCCATTCAGATGACAGACGTTGAAAAAGCAGCCGTTGATGATCGTACAATGCAGCAATCGCTGGAAATCATCCGCCGCCGGATCGACGAAGTCGGCACGCGTGAACCCACGATCCAGCGCCAAGGCACAGACCGAATTCTTGTGCAGGTTCCTGGTGTCGGGTCCGCACAGGAAGTCAAAGACATTATCGGCACAACCGCGCAGTTGACTTTCAATCCTGTTGTGGGGCGGACCTCTGACGCGAATGCATCGGCTGGTTCTGGGAACATTTTGGTTCCATCACTCGACGAAGCAGGCGTTTTCTACATCCTAGAACGCAGCCCCGTTGTGACGGGTGAGGAACTCACCGACGCGCAACCAGCATTTGACCAAAACGGGCGCCCTGCAGTGAACTTCCGGTTTAATCCGACAGGGGCGCGCAAGTTTGGTGATTACACTGCCGAAAATATCGGTGCGCCTTTTGCGATTGTCTTGGATGACGAAGTAATCAGCGCGCCGACGATCCAAAGCCACATCGCGGGTGGGTCCGGGATCATCACGGGCAACTTCTCTGTCGAAGAATCAACTAACCTCGCCGTGCTATTGCGGGCGGGGGCCTTGCCTGCAGGGCTGACCTTCTTGGAAGAACGCACTATCGGGCCAGAGTTGGGCCAAGACAGCATCGACGCAGGAAAACTTGCAGCGATGGTTGGTGGACTATTGGTGGTGGTGTTCATGCTGCTGTCCTACGGGCTATTCGGGGCCTTCGCCTCAATCGCTTTGGGCATTAACATGTGCCTGATCTTCGGTATGCTTTCCCTGATCGGCGGAACACTAACCCTTCCTGGTATCGCAGGGATCGTACTGACCGTTGGTATGGCGGTAGACGCAAACGTGCTTGTGTTCGAGCGTATCCGCGAAGAACTCAAAACCGCCAAAGGGCCGGCACGCGCAATCGAGCTAGGTTATCAACGTGCTTTGTCCGCAATTTTGGATAGTAACATTACAACCTTCATGACTGCGGTTATCCTCTTTACACTCGGCTCTGGTCCAGTGCGGGGCTTTGCGATCACGCTGGGCTTAGGGATCTTGACGTCGGTCTTCACTGCGATCTTTGTGACCCGTTCGCTCATTGTTATTTGGTTCTCGCGCAAGCGGCCCAAGAAAATCGAGGTTTAAGCCATGCGTCTGCGTCTTGTTCCGGATAATACCAATTTCAATTTCTTCCGCTTTGCAAAGATCACCTTTGGCGGATCAATACTGCTATTGATTGCCTCGCTAGCGATCTTCTTGATCAACGGCCTGAACTTTGGCATCGACTTTAAGGGTGGCACAACGATCCGCACACAGTCCGAAACGTCTGTTGATGTGGGGGCATACCGTGCGGCGATCACGCCCCTAAATCTTGGCGACGTGACAATCACAGAAGTGTTCGATCCAACTTTTGACGAAAACCAACACGTCGCAATGGTGCGTATCCAAGCGCAGGAAGGCGACGAAAGCGTTGCAATCAAAACCGTAAACGACGTCGAGGCGGCGCTGCAATCTGTCGATCCAACAATCACGTTTCCTTCCGTGGAAAGCGTGGGGCCAAAGGTGTCCGGCGAGTTGATCAAGACCGCAATCCTGTCTGTTTTAGGTGCGATCACGGCGATCGTTATTTACATCTGGCTACGGTTTGAATGGCAATTCGCGGTCGGCGGTGTTGTCGCACTCGCCCATGACGTAGGGCTGACCATCGGTCTTTTCGCGCTGCTACAAATCAAATTCGACCTCGCGATCATTGCGGCGCTTCTGACGATCGTTGGCTACTCGATCAACGACACAGTGGTTGTTTTTGACCGTGCGCGCGAAAACCTACGCAAATACAAAGTCATGCCGCTGGTAGACGTTTTGAACCTTTCGGCAAACGAGACCTTGTCGCGTACGATCATGACCTCCGGGACAACACTTTTGGCGCTGGTAGCACTTTTAGTGCTTGGCGGCGATGTGATCCGTGGGTTCGTTTTTGCGATCTCTTGGGGCATTATTGTTGGGACCTACTCGTCGATTTACGTGGCCAAGAACATTGTTCTGATGTTGGGTGTCAAACGCGACTGGACCAAAACAGGTAGCACACCAAACGGGCAATACGCCAATATCGACGCCTGATCTGCGGAGGCAACAATGCGGCTGAACGAAGTAAACTACGACGAGGCAAAACCTGTCGACGGCTATGGGCCGGGGTTTTTTCGTATCGGTGGCAAAGTGACCGAAGGGGCGCTGATCGCTCATGCGGGCGGCGTGACGCCGTGGGGTGGGTTTGACGACGTGCAAACCTTGTTGGACTTAGCTGGTAACGTTGACGTGTTCTTTATCGGGACGGGCGCAGAAATTAGCCATCTGCCCAAAGCGTTCCGAGAAACTTTTGAAGAGGCGGGCATAGGGATCGAGCCTATGTCATCGCCTGCTGCGTGTCGCACCTATAACGTACTTTTGTCCGAAGGGCGCCGCATCGCGGCCGCCTTGATACCGGTCTAGCCTGATGTTGGCTGTTCGTGATCTCGCAATTGCGCGCAGCGGTGTTCCCGTTTTGGCGGGGTTGTCATTTGACGTTGCTTCAGGAAAAGCGTTGATCTTACGCGGCCCGAACGGGATCGGGAAAACGACACTACTGCGGACCCTTGCAGGCTTGCAAGATGCGGACGCGGGAACGATTGAATTTCCCACGGACGAAGGGGCCTATGCCAGCCACGCAGATGGAATCAAAACCGCACTTACCGTGCAGGAAAACCTCGCGTTCTGGGCCGACGTTTATGGTAACCCTGTCCCTGATACGATTTGGGATCAATTTGATCTGGCGGACCTAAAAGACCGTTTTGCAGGCACGCTGTCTGCGGGCCAAAAGCGGCGCGTTGGGCTTGCTCGGCTGGGCGTGATCGGGCGTAAAGTGCTTTTTCTAGATGAGCCGACAGTCTCGCTAGATGGGTTTTCCGTCAAGCTTTTCAGTAGCTTCATCCGCGATGTTCATCTGGCGTCTGGTGGCATAGCGGTTATCGCAACCCATATTGATCTGGGTTTGGAAGAAGCAAAGACAATTGATCTCACTTCCTTTGCCGCTGACCCGAATGCTGCTCCAAACGGTGATGATGAGGCGTTCCTATGATCGCACTTTTGTTGCGTGATCTTAGGCTTGCGACACGGGCGGGCGGCGGCTTTGGGTTAGGGCTGGTTTTCTTTCTGATTGTCGTCGTGTTGGTACCCTTTGGCGTGGGCCCCGAGACCGCAGTCCTGAGCAAAATCGCCTCTGGCATCTTGTGGGTTGCGGCCCTTCTGGCGGCTTTACTGTCGTTGGACCGGATCTTTGCGCTCGACCACGAGGACGGCGCGCTGACACTACTGGCAACCGCGCCAATCCCACTAGAAATGGTCGGCGTGGCAAAGGCGATTGCGCATTGGTTGACAACAGGGCTACCGCTTAGCATCGCCGCGCCGATATTGGGGGTCTTGTTGCAGCTTCAATCAAGCGCCTATGTATTTGTGGCGATGACGCTGCTGCTTGGCACGCCTGCCTTATCCATGATTGGGACATTCGGGGCGGCGCTCACCGTAGGTATTCGGCGTGGCGGCCTGTTATTGTCTCTCCTCGTGCTGCCACTTTATGTGCCGACACTGATTTTCGGGGCAGAGGCCGTGCGCCGCGGCGCACAAGGATTAGATGCAACCACACCACTGCTTATGCTAGGGGGGATCACGGCGGGATCATTCGCCTTATTGCCGTTCGCGACTGCGGCAGTATTGCGCATCAACTTGCGTTAAGCAGGGATTGAGACCGTCTTGAGGGAAGGATAAATAAAAACCATGTCTTTATGGGAATACGCCAATCCGAAACGATTTATGAGCTGGACAGCGCCAGTTTTACCGTGGGCTTTTGGGCTCGCTGGGCTGTGCCTCGTGACGGGCCTTATTTGGGGGTTCTTCTTTACGCCTGACGATTACCGCCAGGGCTCAACCGTCAAGATCATATACCTACATGTGCCATCCGCATTGATGGCGATCAATGCGTGGATCATGATGCTTGTGGCCTCGCTGATCTGGCTTGTGCGCAGGCACCATGTGTCGGCTTTGGCAGCGAAAGCGGCGGCACCGGTGGGGATCACAATGACGCTGATCGCGTTAATGACTGGCGCAATCTGGGGGCAACCGATGTGGGGGACTTACTGGGCGTGGGATCCGCGTCTGACGTCTTTTCTGATCCTGTTTCTGTTCTACCTTGGCTACATGGCGCTCTGGGCGGCGATTGACGATCCTGATACGGCCGCGGACCTGACAAGTGTGCTTTGCATGGTTGGATCGGTCTTTGCGCTCTTATCGCGCTATGCAGTGAATTTCTGGAACCAAGGGCTGCATCAAGGCGCATCATTGTCGCTGGATAAAGAAGAAAACGTGGCAGACGTGTTTTTCCAACCGCTACTCTTATCAATTGCTGGATTCGTTCTGTTGTTTTTCGCCTTGGTCTTGCTACGCACACGCACCGAAATCAGGTCACGCCGCGTGCGGGCCCTACAAATGAGAGAGAGCCGCTCATGATCCCTGATCTTGGAAAATATGCAGCCGAAGTTGGATTGGCCTACGCTGTCAGTCTTGTCTTGCTGGCGGCAATCGTAGGTCTTAGCTGGCGGCAGTCTGTCATACAGCGTGCTGCTCTTGATGCAGCGGAGGCACGCAAGAATGGCTAAGTTTTCACCGATGATGGCGATTCCACCACTGGTGTTTGCAGGGCTCGCAGGCTTGTTCTTTGCAGGCATGATGCGGGACAACGTGAACGAGTTGCCGTCGACGCTTGTGGGGCAAGCCGCCCCCGATGTCGCCCCAGAACCGGTTCCGGGCACAACACTGCTGACTGGCGTTGATTTGCGAAGCGACGAGATCACAATCGTTAATTTTTGGGCCAGTTGGTGTCCACCATGCCGTGCAGAGCACCCAACATTGCTTGAGCTTTCAGCAAATGGAAACCGCGTTGCGGGCATAAATTTTCGTGACGAAGCTGACGCTGCCGTTGAGTATTTGGTGGAAGAGGGGGATCCGTTCTTCGCTACGGGATTTGACCCACGCGGACGCACAGCGATCAACTGGGGTGTGACCGCCCCGCCTGAGACATTTATTGTTGGTGGTGATGGTACCGTTCTATTTCGTTTTGCGGGGCCATTAATTGGGTCGGACTACGAGCAGCGGTTTTTGCCCGCTCTCGCGGATGCGATGGGTGGTTGACCTGATTGACCGCAGTCAAGCTGCAGAAGCCATGATTTTTGAGGTGTTTGTGTCAGCCGGGTAGGCCGCAGGCACAAGTTTGGTTTGCCGCGATGTCGATGCCTCCGGTAGGCATATTTGGACGACGAAAAAGCAAAAGGCCCGCGCAGAAGCGCGGGCCTTTGTTGTTTTTGGAACGCGTTGCTTAGGACGCTTTTACCAAGTTACGCAGCACGTAGTGCAGAACGCCACCGTTTTCAATGTACTCGATCTCAACGGCTGTATCGATGCGGCATTTCACTTGGATGTCTTTCACGTCGCCATTTGCATAGGTTATCGTCGCAGTCACGACTTCCAGCGGCTTGATGGTGTCTAGGCCTGAGATAGAGACCGTTTCGTCACCTGTCAGGCCCAGAGATTTACGTGTATCACCACCAGTGAACTCAAACGGGACCACGCCCATACCAACGAGGTTGGAGCGGTGGATACGTTCAAAGTTCTCGGCAACCACAGCTTTGACACCCAAGAGCGCAGTGCCTTTGGCCGCCCAGTCGCGGCTAGAGCCTGCACCATATTGTTCTCCCGCGAAGATGATCAACGGGGTGCCGTCTTCCACATGTGCCATTGCAGCGTCAAAGATCGAGGTTTGCTTGCCGTCAGCTGCTTTGGTGTAGCCACCTTCAACGCCGTCAAGCATCTCGTTCTTGATGCGGATGTTGGCGAATGTGCCGCGCATCATGACTTCGTGGTTACCACGGCGCGATCCGTAAGAGTTGAATTCGCGCACAGGCACCTGACGGTCCAGCAGGTATTGGCCCGCTGGGGTGGTGTCCTTGAACGAACCAGCAGGCGAGATGTGGTCGGTTGTGACCATGTCGCCCAGGATTGCCAAGACCTTGGCATCTTTCAGGTTTTTGATCGTGCCTGGTTCCTTGGACATGCCTTGGAAATACGGTGGGTTCTGGATGTAGGTCGATGCCGCTGGCCAGTCATATGTCTCACTGTCCGGTGTTTGAACAGCCTGCCACTTTTCGTCGCCCTTAAAGACGTCAGCGTATTTCTTAAGAAACGCCTCACGTGTCACCGTCTGGGCAACCAGATCGTTGATCTCTTTGTTTGTGGGCCAGATGTCCTTGAGGAAAACGTCGTTGCCGTTCTGGTCTTGGCCAATCGCATCCTTGGTGATGTCGATGTCCATCGTCCCAGCGATTGCATAAGCGACAACCAGCGGCGGGGAGGCAAGGTAGTTGGCGCGCACGTCTGGCGAAATGCGACCTTCAAAGTTGCGGTTACCAGATAGTACAGATGTTGCTACCAAATCGCCATCTGCAATTGCCTTGCTTAGCGCGGGCTGGATAGGACCAGAGTTACCGATACAGGTCGTACAGCCGTAGCCAACAAGGTTAAAGCCAATCTTATCAAGATCCACTTGCAGGCCAGCAGCCTCCAAATACTCGGACACAACTTGCGAGCCAGGCGCGAGGGATGTCTTGACCCAAGGCTTGCGGTTCAAGCCCAAGGCAGCCGCTTTACGTGCTACAAGGCCTGCGCCGATCATAACATATGGGTTGGACGTGTTGGTGCAGGACGTGATCGATGCGATCACAACCTTGCCTGATTCCATTGTGTAATCTTCGCCGTCGACAGCCACTTCTTTGCCCATTGGGCGCTTGAAGGTGTTTTCCATCTCGTTGGCAAACGCAGATTTTGCGTTGGTCAATGCAACGTAATCTTGTGGGCGCTTTGGACCCGAAATCGCAGGCACGATTGTGCCCATATCGAGGTGAAGCGTTGCTGTGTAAACAGGCGCATAGTTTTCATCGCGCCAGAAACCGTTCTCTTTTGCGTAGGCTTCCACCAAAGCAATCCGGTCCTCGTCGCGGCCCGTGTTGCGCAGGTAACGCAGGGTCTCGCCGTCGATTGGGAAGAAGCCACAAGTCGCACCATACTCAGGCGCCATGTTGGCAATTGTCGCACGATCGGCCAATGGCAGAACGTCCAGACCCTTGCCGTAGAATTCAACGAATTTGCCGACAACACCATGAGCGCGCAGCATTTCAACGACTTTCAGCACAAGGTCGGTGCCTGTCGTGCCTTCCATCATCTCGCCTGTCAGCTCAAAGCCGACAACTTCTGGGATCAACATCGAAACAGGTTGACCCAGCATCGCGGCCTCGGCCTCGATCCCGCCAACACCCCAACCAAGCACAGCCAAACCGTTGACCATTGTTGTGTGGCTGTCTGTACCAACAAGCGTATCAGGGTAGGCGACCATTTCACCGTTTTGATCGGTATCAGTCCAGACAGTCTGGGCCAGATACTCAAGGTTCACTTGGTGACAGATTCCTGTGCCTGGTGGCACAACGCGGAAGTTGTTAAACGCCTTTTGGCCCCACTTAAGGAAGGTATAGCGCTCCATGTTACGCTCGTATTCACGGTCAACGTTCATCTGGAACGCACGCGGCGTGCCAAATTCATCGATCATGACCGAGTGGTCGATAACCAGATCAACAGGGGCAAGCGGGTTAATTTGCTGGGCGTTACCGCCGAGGGCTTTAATGCCATCACGCATCGCGGCCAAATCAACCACGGCAGGAACGCCAGTGAAATCCTGCATCAATACGCGGGCAGGGCGGTAGGCAATCTCGCGGGGGTTCTGACCACCGTTTGTGGCCCATTCGGAAAACGCCTTAATGTCGTCGACAGAAACGGAAAAGCCGCCATCTTCGAAACGCAGCAGGTTCTCTAGAACCACTTT
>JAIBDT010000016.1 GCA_024686085.1 Loktanella sp. | reverse complement strand
GATCATAATCTTCCCTC
The DNA here is from genome assembly GCA_024686085.1 of Loktanella sp. Taxonomy (GTDB): domain Bacteria; phylum Pseudomonadota; class Alphaproteobacteria; order Rhodobacterales; family Rhodobacteraceae; genus Yoonia. Next base: position 45,114 of record JAIBDT010000016.1, on the reverse strand, counting down.
TCATTTTTAAGACCCTTACCGCTTCGCTGGGTCTTAAAAATGAGAGGGAAGATTATAGTACATTACGCTAAAGCGGACCGGCTGGAAGCCGGTGGCTTTAATCCCGTTTGTGGAAAGTAAAATAACGTATTGGATAGCTGTTAGCGGGCCAAGAGCGAGCGTAGAAACAACCCCGTTCCGCCAAACAGCAACACGAGTATGACGATTAAGTCAAAGACGCTCATGTTTGCGAATTGCAGGGTTGTGCTGGCGATGACGCCGAAGATGAGCGCGATGATTGATCCGACGGCCAGTATCCAGCCGATCCAGTTTTGCGAATTGTAGAAGATCATCAGCACGCCGAACATGAACACGATCAGGATCATCCCTGACGTCACGGGCACGCCGCCTGCGTTAAACGTCGTCATGCCAAGCCCGAAAGTTGGCCGCACGATGATGGATTTCAGCAGAAGGTATCCGCCGCCGATCATCATGATAAGCCCGAGCAGAAAGCTGCCTTGCCCGCCGTCTGTGCCGCCTGCGCCGCGATATGCCATGGGGTTTCTCCTGATTAGGTCGGATCGTGCCAGTGATCTAGCAGAACGGCAAGGTGGCCACATGGACTTGCCGCGTTTCGTTGTCATATGTGACGTGCAGGTCCGCGGGCGCATCTGTGTTGACCATACCGACCCCGATATTGCCGTTGCATCGCGTGGAATAAGCAGCCTCGCTAAGTATGCCGACGGTTGCGCCGCGTGTGTCCATCACGGGCAGGTTATCCTCGAAATGCAGGATTGGTCCACCGTCGATGGTGAATCCTGTCCGATGGCGTCGGGGCCCCTCTGCTGCGATCTTTTTCAGCGCCGCTTTCCCGATGAAGTCGCCCTTGTCGAAGTCCACAAGCGTGCCAAGGCCAATCTCGAATGGGTTGCACGGATTGACCTGTAGCCGCCCGTCCGCGCCGTAGGACACCAGCCCGCTTTCCAGTCGCTCCAGGTCATTTGGCGCACCGGGGCCGATGCCGTGCGACTGCCCTGCGGCTTTCACCTTTGCCCAAAGATTGGACCCGTGTTTGCTGTCTTGTAAATACAGCTCGAACCCGCCTTGTTTGGACCACCCTGACCGCGCGAGGATCAGCGGGATGCCGTCAAGGTCGGTTTGTTTGAACCCGAAATATTTCAGATCCCGCACCCAATCGCCGAACAAGTCCACAATGACCGCTTCGGCCTTTGGCCCTTGGACCGCGAGAGGGGAAACGTCGGGTTCGCACACGCGCACATCCATGCCCCGCTCTGCCCCGATGCCGCTGGTCCAAAGCGCTATATCGCTGTCGGCGATGGAGAGCCAGAAGCGGTTGTCGTCCAGTTTAAGCAGCACAGGATCGTTGATCAGATTACCCGCGTGATCGCAAAGCGGCACATAGCGCCCCTGCCCGATTTTGGTCGATCCCATGTCGCGGGTCGTCAGGTATTGGATCAATGCGCCTGCGTCTGGCCCTGTGATTTCGACCTGCCTTTGGGCGGCCACATCCCACATCGCAACGCCATTCATGAGCCGGTCGTATTCTGCCGCAGGGTCGCCGAAGTGCGCGGGAATAAACATGTGATTGTAGGTCGAAAAGGATTTCACCCCATCGCCCACGGTCGCATCAAAGTAGCAGGATTTGCGATTATTCGGCCCGATGCCGATTGAGAAAGTCATGATAATCCCCCAGAAAAATGGCGCCCGTAGGCGCCACTCTGATTAGTATTGTTGGTGTTGTTCGGGCACCAGAATTTCGCGTTTGCCGACGTGGTTGGCAGAGGATACGACGCCTTCGTCTTCCATTTGTTCGACAAGCCGTGCTGCCTTGTTGTAACCAATCGCCAGTTTGCGCTGGATGTAGGATGTCGAGCATTTACGGTCTTTGAGCACGATCGCAACGGCGGTGTCATAAAGCGCATTTTCGGTGTCGGATCCATCGCCCAAGCCAAGCACTTGATCGATGCTGGAACTTGCCTCGTCGGATGGTCCTTCGACCACGCCGGACATGTATTCGGGCGGCCCGAAACCTTTGAGGAAGTTGACGATTTCTTCGACCTCTTCGTCGCTACAGAACGGGCCGTGGATACGGCTGATTTTGCCGCCGCCCGCCATATAAAGCATATCGCCCATACCCAACAGCTGTTCCGCGCCCATCTCGCCAAGAATGGTCCGGCTGTCGATTTTCGAGGTCACTTGGAAGGAAATCCGCGTCGGGAAGTTCGCCTTGATCGTACCCGTAATAACGTCAACCGACGGGCGCTGTGTTGCCATAATCAAGTGGATGCCCGAGGCCCGCGCCATCTGTGCAAGGCGCTGAATGCAGGCTTCGATTTCTTTGCCCGCGACCATCATCAGGTCGGCCATTTCGTCGACGATCACGACGATATAGGGCAGAACCTCTGGTGTGAATTCATCTGTTTCAAAGATCGGCTCGCCAGTTTCATCGTCGAAACCAGTCTGCACGGTACGGCTAAACATCTCATCTTTTGCGAGCGCCTCTTTGACGCGCCCGTTGTAGCCGTCAATGTTGCGCACGCCCATTTTGGACATCTTGCGATAACGTTCTTCCATCTCGCCCACGACCCATTTTAGGGCCACAACTGCCTTTTTAGGGTCTGTTACGACGGGGGAGAGCAGGTGCGGGATGCCGTCGTAAACCGACAGTTCCAGCATCTTGGGGTCGATCATGATCATGCGGCATTCTTCTGGCGTCAGCTTGTACAGCAGCGACAGGATCATGGTGTTGATCGCCACGGATTTACCGGACCCTGTGGTCCCCGCGATCAAAAGGTGCGGCATCTTTGCGAGGTTCGCGATGATCGGCTCGCCACCGATATCTTTGCCAAGTGCGAGCGGCAACTTCATGTTGCTATCGCCGAAATCACGCGCCGAAAGCATCTCGCGCAGCACGACCATTTCGCGTTTCTCGTTGGGCAATTCGATGCCGATGACAGACCGACCCGGCACGGTGGATACACGCGCGGACAGCGCTGACATGGAGCGCGCGATATCGTCGGCAAGCCCGATGACGCGGGACGCCTTCAATCCGGGAGCGGGTTCGAGTTCGTACATGGTGACGACGGGGCCGGGGCGCACAGACACGATTTCGCCTTTGACGCCGTAGTCGTCCAGCACGCTTTCCAACATCCGCGCATTTTCTTCTAGCGCCTCGTCGGGCAGGTGGTGCCGTTCGACGATTGTCGGGCTGGTCAGCAAGCTAAGCGGCGGGTGTTCGTAGTCGGCGTATTTGTCTTCGAATTGCAACTTTGGCTGTGCCTCTGCCTTGGCCTGTTTGGACGGCTGCATAGGCTTGATGGTGGCGTGCTGTACGACTTTTTTCGGCTCTGGAGTCGGAATCACGACACGAGCCAACGGCGCAGGTTGGGCGTCTGTGACGGGTGCTGCTTCGCGGCGCAAGACGGGGGTCGGTGTCGCGGCAGGCGCCGGGGCTGCGGCCGGCATGTCTGTTTCGACCTCGATCAGTTCGGCCACGCCGTCTTCGTCGTCGTTGCGCAGGTTCAGTACGAGGGGGCGCGGCCCGCGGCCTGCGGTCAATGTCGGCTCGATCCGTGTCACAGTTGGCGCTGTCACAGCGGCGTCTTTGCGGGCGCGAATGGCGTCGGAAATCCGTGCCTTAACCCGTTCGCCATCGACCACAGGTGCGTCTTGGTCAAAGGTGTGCGAGGCGACCAATTCGGGTTCTGGCATTGGCTCGTTGCGCTTAAGCAGGCCAGACAAGAACCCGCCAGATTGCGGTGCTGGTTCTGCGCGTTGTGGTGCCGCCATTGGTGTCGCGACAGCCGCGATTGTCGGTGCCGACATGGGTGGCATTTTGCGTCCGTCTGATTGCGGCATTGGGGCTACGGGTCGCGTTGGCATCGCGGGGTTTGCGCGCACAACGGCGGCGGCGCTTGCCTTGAGTTCGGGGTTCGGGATCAGGCGCTCTGCCTGTGCTTGTTGTTCGGCGTAAAGCGCCATTTCTTCGCGTTGCTGGCGGGACTGGTCGCGTTTGGCTTGCACGGTTGCAAAGCCGCCTTGTGCAGCTTTTGCGGATACCTGCGCAGTTTTACCCAAAAGCCGCAAGATCGTGTCATAGGTGACGATCACACCGACCATCAAGAAACGGGCGAACCGCTTAATCTCGGGCATGGTGCACCCCAAAACAAAGGCGAAAACGGTCAGGAAGGCGACAAAAGAGAGAAGGGAAAAGAGTTTGACGGCGAACCCAGTGCCGAATGGCAACACAGTCAGCACGACAGCCAAAACTGTATCGCCGAACATGCCTCCCAACCCGAAGTTAGCAGGCCAAGCGGGACTAGGTGACAGGGTCACGGCATAGATCGACGCCATGGCAATCGCGATGGGTGCAAAGATCAGGCGACCAGCGGCGCGTTCTTCGCCCCAGTGCCCCGCGAAGCGTGCGCCCCATGTCATCAAGATCACAGGCATGGCGTAGATGCCGATCCCCACCACCATCATCAATGGCGCCGCTGTGGACGCGCCAAAGCGCCCCAACCAGTTTTGCACAGGTGCATCTGTCGCGGAAATCCACGACGGGTCTTCGGCGGTATAGCTACCCACCATCATGGCCATCAGAACCCCAGCGACAATCAGCAGAATGCCAAGCAATTCCTTGCCCCGTTTTTCAAACGCCGCTTGGGTTGCGCTATCTAGCAATGGGTCGCGTCCGCGTGATTGGTAAGATGCCATGATAATTCCCTCAGTCGTACAAACAGTCGCGGATTAACGTCAGTCCGCGCTGCATTTCTTGTGTTGGAGCGACCAGAGCCACCCGGATAAATTTGTCGCCGGGGTTTTCCCCGTTTACGTCGCGGCTAAGATAGGCACCGGGCAAAACTCGGACGCCAGTTTCTTGCCAAAGCTTGACGGCTGCGGCCTCGCCGTTGTCAGCGGGCAGCCAAAGAAAGAACCCTGCTTTTGGGCTGTCGTAATTTGGCACGCCATCAAAAATGTCGTCGGCGATTTTGAACTTTGCCGCATAAAGTGCGCGGTTCTCGATCACGTGCTTTTCGTCGTTCCATGCCGCGGTTGCCACAGCCTGAAGCGGCTCGGGCAACGGTGCCCCTGCAAAGGCCCGCAGCGCCCGAATGCGTTTGATGCTTTCCACGCCACCTGCGCAAAAACCTGACCGCAAACCCGGAAGGTTGGACCGTTTCGAGAGCGAGTGAAAGATAAGCACGCGGTCTGGGTCTGCACCCATTTCGTTCGCGACCTGCAATGCACCAACGGGTGCTGCGTCGCGGTAGATTTCGGAATAGCATTCATCGGCGAAAATGATGAAATCATGCTTTTCTGCCAATGTTATGAGTGCGCGCCAGTAGGCTTCGTCAGCCACAGCCCCTTGTGGATTTGCGGGTGAGCAGACGTATGCGATTGCGGTTCGGTCCAGCACGTCGGCGGGCAGATTCACAAAATCAGGCAAGTTTCCTGTTTCGGGAGTTGCTGGCACATAGACGGGTTCAGCTCCGACGGACAGAGCGGCCACGGCGTAGACTTGGTAGAACGGGTTTGGCGTCAGAATAACCGGCTGCTTGCCGTTTTTGGTTTCAGGGCAAAGCGCCATCGTGGCGTTATACAGTCCTTCACGGGTGCCATTGAGCGTCAGCAGGTTCGCGTGATCCACGTTCAAGCCATAGCGTCGCTTTAGGAAACCCGCGATTGCATCAAGTAAATCGGGGGTGCCGTCGTTGTTTGGATATTTGCCGAACGACCCGAGGTTCGCCGTCAGCACATCGCCCACAAAAGCAGGAAACGCATGGCGAGGTTCGCCAATCGTCATATTGATCACTTCATCAGCCTGCGTCGGCACATCCAAAAGGGCGCGCAAACGTGGCCAAGTTGCAACCGGAAGGGTCGAAAACCGCTCGGGGAACACCATAACTGCCTCAATTACCGGATCATTATCGTCCAGCTTTTGATCAAACTAGCCTGTCAGACGCGGCTGTGTCCACAATAAGACGGACGAATTGCCCCTATGCGCAATGGAATTGTGTCTTTTAGGCCAGTGCCTTGGCCGCTGCCATGCCGATCCGCAGTAGTTTTTCTTCGGAATCGGGGCTGCCGTTGAACAAAATCCCGCAAGACGGCGTGCCTGTCGGTAAAGACAGCCCCGCCAAGCCCATCAGGTTGCCGATCCGTGTGTTGCGCAGCGCAAGCAGGTTTTCGGACTTGTAATAGGCATCCTCGGTCATCAACCGATCCACGTTTGGCGGCATGATCGGGGCGGTTGGCATGATTACCGCGTCGAAACCTGCGGTCAGATCGGCATAAGTTTTTCGGTAGGTGCGCATTTTTATCCATGACGCCACATAGTCCGCCGCCATGATGGTCTGCCCACCGCGCACCCGTTCAAGGATTTGCGGGAACATTTTTTCGGGTGCGGCCTCTACCCTGTCCTTCCAGTGTCCGTAGGCGTCGGCTGCGAAGAGCGTGAAAGACTGCGCATAGGCGTCGTGCATGTCCGGCATCTCGAAATGAATGATGTCCGCGCCCGCGGCTTTTAGTTTTTCCACGGCTGCATGGAAGGCCGTCAGCGGCTCGTTGCGGACCTCGTCGAGTGTCAGTGTGTCAAGGATCGCAAGGCGTATCCCTTTGAGCGATGTCTCGGCCAGATCGGCGGGTTTGGTCCCCTCGAGAGCAGCGAGAAGCAGCCCCGCGTCTTCGACCGATCTGCAAAGCGGGCCGACTGTGTCAAAGGTTTCGCACAGTGCAACGACCCCATCGACGGACAGCCGCCCGTGGGTGGTTTTCAGCCCGACCAGATCGTTCCACGCGGACGGTATCCGCACGGACCCGCCCGTGTCGGACCCGATGCCTGCCGCCGCCAGCCCGAACGCGACAGAGGCCGCAGCACCCGAACTGGACCCCCCCGGAACGGCATCTTTGTCATTGATGCACGGCGGTGTGCCCATGATTGGGTTCAGCCCCAAGCCGCTGAACGCGATTTCGGACATGTGGGTTTTGCCCAAGCAGACCAGCCCTGCGGCGGTGGCGGCTTTCAAAACCTCGGCATCCTCGGTTGGCACGCGCCCTTCGAGCAGTTTGGTGCCTGCCTCGGTCACGATGCCCGCGGTGTCAAAGAGGTCTTTCCAAGAAATTGGCACCCCGTCGAGCGGGCCAAGCCTATGGCCTGACTTGGCGCGCGCGCTGGCGGCTTTTGCTTCGACACGGGCGCGGTCATGGGTCACGCGTGCATAGATGCGCGGTGTCATCGGGTGCGCGTCGATGGCCGCAAGATAGGTTTCGGTCAGCGCAATCGGGTCGATGTCGCCTGACCCGATCCCACGTCCCAAATCCGCTGCTGTCATTGTTAGCCAGTCTTGCATTGCGTCGATCCTTGATTGAATTTTCAATATCCTAGCGACCATGCAGCGCATGGACAATCCTGTTCGGAGCGCCATATTGAGCGTTATGAAAAACGATTTGATCATTGTAGGTGGTGGGCTGAACGGTCCTGCCCTAGCCATCGCAGCCGCACAGGCCGGATTTACCGTCTGCATCATCGACAGCTTGCCCAAAGCGACCCGTGAAATGCGCGATTTTGACGGGCGATCTTATGCTTTGGCGCTGGCGTCCAAGCGGTTGCTGAAGGGGATCGGCGTCTGGCCCCGCGTCGCGAGCGATGCCCAGCCGATGTTAGAGATTAAGGTCACGGATGGTCGTGCGGGCCAAGGTGCCTCGCCTTGGATGATGCACTTTGATCATGCCGAGATCGAAGAAGGCCCGATGGGATTTATGGTCGAAGATCGCCATTTGCGCGGTGCGTTTCTGGCCGCGATGGATGACCATCCGAGCATCACGCAGGTGGACGGGGAAACTGTGGTTGCCCAAAGCGTTGATGCCGCTGGCGTCAGTGTCACGCTGGCCTCTGGCAAGGTGCTGACGGGCGCGGTTTTGGTTGGCTCTGATGGTCGCAAAAGTGGCACGGCTGTGCGTGCTGGCATTGGTCGCACGGGCTGGGGCTATGACCAGACGGCGATTGTTTGCGCTGTTGCGCATGAGAAACCACATGACGGAATTGCGCATCAGTTCTTTATGCCCAATGGCCCGCTGGCGATTTTGCCGCTGACGGGAAACCGGTCGTCGATTGTCTGGTCGGAAACGACAACGCGCGCCGCTGAGGTTATGGCGTTGGATGATGCGGGTTTCTTGGGTGCTTTGCGCCCTGCATTTGGCAGCTTCTTGGGCGAGATCAACCTGACAGGTGCGCGGTTTACCTATCCACTGGGATTGACACTGGCGCAAAGCTTTATCGCCGACCGCACCGTTTTGATCGGTGACGCCGCCCACGGGATGCATCCGATTGCTGGGCAAGGATTAAACGCAGGCCTGCGCGATGTGGCCGCCTTGGTCGACGTCTTGTCAGAGGCCCACGCACGTGGCGAGGACATCGGCGGCAGCCAAGCCTTGGCCCGATACCAGCAATGGCGCCGCTTTGATACCGCGAGCCTTGCCTTGGCCACAGACACTTTCAACAGATTGTTTTCAAACGATAATCCACTGCTACGTGCGGCCCGTGATATTGGCATGGGGCTGGTGAACGGCGCGCCGTTTCTGCGGAGAAGTTTCATCCGTGAAGCGGCTGGCCTCACGGGTGATTTGCCCAGTTTGATGCGTGGTTAGCGCGGCCTGACGCGTACGTGTTCGATGCGTTGATTGACCCAATACGCCTCGTTTTCCAAGATGTCATTGGGCAGTTTGTCCCGCAGGAACCGCCTGCTACGGAACACGGCGACCTCGACTACCGCTTCGTCACCTGAGCGCGGCAAGGTATCACCCAAGAACCCACGGCGCAAAAACGCCTCGCGTGACTTGAGCCGTTCAATATCTGCCCGAACCATCGCTAATTCGTCCGCTGGGTGCAAATTTTTAAGCATATAGACCTCATCAGTTTGATCACCGCAGCAAACACCACGTCGATTAAAATACTGATAAAAAAGTCTAGGTTATTCCAGCGCGCGCGCTTCGTCCAAAAGCATCACAGGAATGCCGTTGCGGATCGGGAAGGCGAGGTTCGCGTTTTTCGAGATCAGCTCTTGCGCCTCTGCGTCGTATTCCAGCTGCCCGCGCGTTTGTGGGCAAATTAATGCTTCTAGCATTTTGGGGTCAAAACGGATGTCGGTCATTGCATGAACTCCTCGGCGTTGCCACCGCGTAGGGAAAACTCGATCAATGTCATGAGCGTTTCACGCCGTGTCGTCAAGGAAGGAGCTTCGAGAAGGGCTTGTTTGTCTTCAGGCTCGAACGGGCAGAGCATGGACAAAGAGTTGATCAATAGCTCGTCTTCGGCTTCTTGCAGGCTGTCCCAGTCGGTGGATAGGTTTTCTTCTTCGAAATACCGCCTCAGTGCATCCATGAATTTTGGACGGTCAAAGCTGTCATCTTTTTCGGTCCCGCCCAAGTCCCTTTCGAACCCGTTCCACGTGACCCGGCATTGCCGGTAAGGTGTTGATCCGTCCACTTCGTTTTGAATCCGAAACCGCGAACTGCCGGCGAGCGTGATCATGTAGCGCCCGTCCTCGGTTTCTGAGAACGCGGAAACACGCCCCGCGCAACCAATACTATGCAGTTTGTTGCCTGATCCGTAAGGCTGGATCATCCCGATCAACCGACTATCGGTTTTCAGAACGTCATCCAGCATTTGCAGATAGCGCGGTTCAAACAGATGCAATGGCAGTCGCGCCCGCGGCAGCAAAAGCGCCCCGGGCAGCGGGAAGACAGGGATCGTGTCAGGCAGGTCTATGTGTTTATTCATACCCTTAACCTAGACCGAATTTGTTATCAGACAAATATCATTGAAGAAAGTTTGCGCCGCCCGTTCAAGACCAACGGATCTGTCACGGGCAATGCGTCAAAGATAGTGAAGAGTTCGGTTTTTGCCGCCCCTTCGTTCCATTCCCGATCACGGCGGAACAGTTCAAGAAGTTGATCGATAGCCCCTTGGGTGTCTTCGTTCGCTATCAGCGCGTTGGCCAGTTCTAGCCGTGCTTGATGGTCGTCGGGGTTGGCGTCGACTTTGGTGGTCAGCTCGCCCACGGGCCCAGCACCTGCCGCCTTGCGCGCCAGTGTGATTTGCGCATGGGCGGCCTCAAGGGCGGCGTCGGTCGAGATTTCGGCGGGCGCGCCGTTCAGGATCGCCTCTGCCTGATCAACATCGCCCAGTGCCAAATGGGACCGCACAAGACCCGCGTAGGCGCCTGCGTGTTTGTCGTCTTCGGTTAGGATCGCAGCGAAGGTTTCCGCAGCATCCGCGGCGGCCCCTTCGGCGAGCATTTCTTCGGCGGCGGCGACGGCGTCTTCCAGCCCATTGTCAGGCTCTGGCCCCATGTCGGCGATTTTATTCACGAAGGCGTCGATCTCGGAGGGTGGTAGCGCCCCTTGGAACCCGTCCACTGGCTTGCCGTTAAAGAACGCATAGACCGTAGGGATAGATTGCACCTGTAGCTGGCCTGCATAGGCTTGGTTTGCGTCAACGTCGATTTTCACGAGCTTCACGCGCCCGCCTGCCTTGGTCACAGCCGCCTCGATTGCGGGTCCTAGCGTTTTGCACGGGCCGCACCATGGCGCCCAGAAGTCCACGATCACGGGGACAGTTTTTGACGCCTCGATGACGTCCTGCACAAAGGTCGCGTCCGTGCCATCAACGATGAGATCGGAGGCTGGGGCTGTTTCGGGTGTTCCACCAAGTTCAATCATGGGTACGTCTCCTAAGTTCGAAGTTACCCCCTATATGTGCGCAAGTCGCCCAAACGCCAAGGGGCAAGACCACTTTACCGCACCAAGATTGCTGCTAAGCTTGCGCGTATGGCAAAAACGATCCTCACATTCGGCGACAGCAACACCCATGGGACACCGCCCATGCATGATACGAGCCACCATCCCCGCCACCTGCGCCGTTGGCCCATGGTGATTGGTGAGACCTTGGGTTGCACGGTAATTGAAGAGGGCTTACCCGGACGCCTTGCCGCAGGTCACGGTGATACAACCATGGGCTTAGAGATGGACGGGCAGTTGGGGCTGCGGATTGCGTTGGCAAGTCATGGACCGATTGATCTGCTGACGATTATGTTGGGGACAAATGACCTCAAGCTCGACCACGGCAAGACCGCGACTCAGATCGCGGCGAGCGTTGCAGGCCTGATCAAGATTGCACAGGATGCGGATATTCAGGCCAAGCACGGCGGCTTTGACATCCTGCTGATTTGTCCGCCGCCGATCTTGGAAGGCGGTACGTTTGCCAGTGACTTTGCGGGGCAAAGGGTTGTGTCAGAGGCCCTGCCTGCCGCTTATGCCTTTGTCGCCGAAACGCGGGGCGTTTGGTTCATGAACGCAGGTGCGCATATTAGGAGTAGTGAGGTTGACGCCATCCACTTTGACGCGGCCACGCATGAGGTGCTGGGGCGGGCCGTGGCGGCGGAGGTTAAGCGGCGGGAAAGTGGCGGTTCGTAAGTCCGGGGTTACTTAGTCGGCTAAATTGAAGGTGTTCCGCCAAGGTCAAGCAGGGGTCATTTCCTGAATCTGGTTTGACCTTTAGTGTTGGCGCAAGAGGGAGAAGCCAATGGGGAAAGTGGTTTTTGGTTGAAAGTCTGCTTTGAGCCCAGAGTTACGGATGCGGCATCATGCTTAGATGTCGGCTTTGACGTTCCGCTTCAAAGTGTGGCTGCGATTGACACGCTAATATATCCCAACTTCATCGACGTCATATTCAGTTCTTAGACTTGGACCTGTGGGTGATGTGGAGAGTAGATTTTTTGGGACTGCGTATGCCAGCGTATTTCCTAGCGCCAACTGGGCGCGAGCAATAGCTTCAAATCGTTCTAACATTGCCACACGATCTACTTTCTCGAAGTGCCCATAAAACCCATCTTCGTCCGGTTCTGGATCACGCATGGTATCAGAGGGAAATCCTTCATTGGCGTCCCTTCGAGAAATAATTTCGACAGCCCGATAGTAATAAATGTCTTTTAGGTCGGTCTTTCCGTAGATACTGTCGGCTCTTAACGCATTCAGGAATGCAGTTGCCACGGCGTTAGGACAGTCCGGCTGCGATACAATCCACTCCAAGACCTCGCCTCCGAAATCGTGTTGGACAACCTTGTACCAAAGTGCGTAGTCACGGTTTTTCTCTAGAAAAGGAATGATTTCTTTTTCTTTGATCTGCGTAAAGGTTCCATCGATGGGGTCATTGCGTCTGCCCCAGCGCACCTCAACGCCATTTTCAAAGCCGTCTTCGCGAAATTTCAATCGTTCCGGATTATGTTCAGGTCGAGGGTTTTCTATGATCCCAGCCTTGAGAGCCATCAAATCACCCGTGGGTATTTGGCGTCGCTCCGAGCCCTTAAACCAATCCAGTTTTTCATGGATTTCACGAATAATGAATAGGCCGACCGCAATCAGAATTATGACAATGCTAACATCCATGCTGCTCAATACCGTTTTTTTAGTAGGCTTCCAAGCGCCATAGCAGCCATTGCCGATATCGGATCGAACGGCAGCAAAGTCCCGCGTTGTGTGAATTCATGCTTGGCCCAACAAAAGGCTGCTGTTCCTAGACCAGTCATTGATGATCAGCGCAGCTAAGGTCGGGTCAGAGCCCAAACTGCCGGATGCTGCAACTTGGACAACTGGCCGCAATACGAGCAAACCGGAATTCGCAGTCAACCTTGATCAATCCGAACCAAGAATAGCTGCCAAGTCATCCTGGGGTTCTTGGCGCGCCTCCATATCGAGACCGCTTTGAATATGGTCGAGATGAGACATGAGAAGTTGTTCAGCCAGCGCTGGATTATGGGACTGGATCGCCTTCAGGATGTTGCTGTGTTCATCATCCGGACAACTGGCGTTTTCTGATGATCCGAAAAGGCCGACGATCAATGATGTCCGTGTGACCAACTCGCGCATCATACGGAAGATAAACTTGTTTCTAGTCGCTTGGGCGAGTTTTGTGTGGAATTCACCAGACAGCCGAATGATCTCGGTGCGCTCTTTCTTTTGGCGAGCTGCATCTTCAAGCGCAATGTGGTCGATGAGGAGCTTCAGATCAATATCACCCGAGTTCTGCGCCAGTTGCCGAACGAGCGGCGGTTCAATTAACATCCGGGCCGCGAATACATCGTTCGCTTCGGACTTGTCGGGACAGGCCACATATGCACCACGATTTGACTGTAGCTTAATGATACCCTGACTTGAGAGCAGAAGAAGTGCGCGCCGAACGCGCATGCGACCAACACCGAATGTCTCACAGAGGCGCGCCTCACTCAGTTTGGTATTCGGTGCCAAACGTTGTTCCATGACGGCCTTGTATATTCGCTCAACTATAAAATTTTCATCTGGTCCCGTTTTAGGGTCCAGGGTAGCCATACTGTTTTGGTCTGGGTTGGAGGACACAAGATTACTTTCAAGACTGATTGGTTTTACGACTTCGTTTGATTGTAAACGCTTAAACTCTAATCAGTGTAAGGCCAAGCCATGGCATTTGTCGATCAAATCAACAAATGTGTTGACATAGATTGTTAACAATCGTGAACTGACGACGCGGCATGCATGGGATTCCATCAAACTGCCGGCCAAGAATGGCGCAAAATGCGTCGAAATTGAATTCAACGGGAGTTTGAAACATGCAACGAAGATCACTTATGAAGGCGGCATTGACAGCTGCAACACTGACGGCGTTTGGCGCAACGGCTGCCTTCGCTGAGAATCCAGTTCTGAAAATCGGATTTGTTGGCGTCACCAGTGGCCCTGCTGCTGCTTGGGGCATTTCCAACCAACGCTCTATGGAAGCGCGTGCTGCTTGGATTAATGAGACCGGCGGCTATACCATCGGCGATACGACTTATGACATTGAGATCGTGTCTTTCGACGATCAGAAAGACCCAAAGCGCGCAATCGCTGGCATGGAGAAGATGGCCCAAGAGGGTATTCACTATGTTGTTGGTCCGAACGTCGATGACGGCGCTGCAGCTGTCCGTCCCGTGGCTGAATCCAACGGGATCATGTATTTCCCTTACGCCTTCCCTAAGTCGCTTTATCAGGCACCAGCCTCCAATGCGGTTCTGGGCATGGTTGCAAACTACCAGTCTGGTCCTGCGATCTACAAATACCTCATGGAAAACGAAGGCGTTAAGACCGTTGCGTTCATCGCAGCAAACGAATCTGATCCTCTCAGTCAGCGTGACGGCGGTGTTGAAGCCGCAACTGCGCTTGGTATGGAAGTTGTTTCCGACAATGTGACATATCAGGTTGATACCACCGACTTTACACCAGTTCTGACGCCTGTGATGCGCGCGCAGCCAGATTTGTTGGTGCTGTCAGGTGTATCGCCCGCAAACGCACCTCAGTTGATCCGTTCAGCCCGTGAGCTGGGTTTCCAAGGCCTTATTTCGACAGAAACTGCACAGGATGCTGGCGTTCTGGCCGAAGGAGCTGGTGATCTGGCAAATGGATTTATCTCTGTAGGTGGCGCGTCCACACCAGAGCTTGCATCGCCTATGATGATTGAATTCGTTCAGCGGTACACCGATATGTTTGGCGAATATAATGACGAGTCAAACACCAAGGTCTATGCTTTAGAGTATATCCTTGAGACGCTCAAAGTTGATCCTTCTGCGATCACTGATGTTGATGCATTCCAAACGACAATGGACACGTTTGAAGCACCAAATCCCTACATGAATGGCGACGCGAAGCTGCGTTATGTCGGCATGACGTCCTTTGGCCAGCGCCGTCAGGTTGCGGTTCCTTTGGTGGTGAATGTATTTCAGGATGGCGCGTTTGAAACGCTGTTCGTCGCTGAAGTCGACTAAAGACGTCCCTTTCTGCTTTTGACCTTTTCCTAAGCAGAACCTCCCCGGGCCGCACTTGGCTCGGGGCTTTTTCAAGAAAGAAAAGCTCCATGGAACAGATACTTGCCAATGGCGTCTATCTGGGGTCCCAGTATGCGATGATCGCGCTTGGTCTGACCCTGATCTTTGCCCTGATGAACGTCCTCAACTTTGCCCACGGTCAGATGTATGTAATTGGCGGTTTCGTCACCTATACGTTCTACGGCCAGTGGGGCGTCCCGTTTGTTTTGGCGCTTGTGATGTCTTGTGTCACGCTCGCCATCCTTGGGGCCCTGATTGAAAGATTTCTCTTCGCGCCGGTTATCAAAGGATCGGCCCGCGAAGAAAGCACCATGTTGCTGGCTGCTGGTATCGCCTTCTTCCTTGATGCAGTGATCCTTCTGGTTTTCGGCGAAAAGCAACGCGGCGTTCCTAAGATTGTCGACGGCGTATTCAACTACGATTTTCGGTTGATCATGCCATATGACCGTATTTTGATATGTGTGCTGGCGATCCTGTCGATCGTCGCATTCATCGGCCTGATGCAATACACAAAGACGGGCCGCGCCCTGCGCGCCTTGGCCCAAGACCGGACTGCCGCCCAGCTGATGGGTGTGAATGTAGACCGTTACTCGATGATCGGTTTCGCTCTGGGTGCGATGCTTGCCGGTCTGGTCGGTGGTCTGCTGGTCACCATTACAGGGGTGAACCTTGGTATGGGCGGCCCGACATCAATCAAAGCCTTTATGATGGTCATGATCGGTGGTGCTGGTGTGATTTCCGGCGCGATTTGGGGCGGTATCATCCTTGGGTTCATGGAGGCCATTGGCCTCGCGGTTCTCTATCAATACGGTGATATCACTTACCTGCTGATCTTCGTCTCCTTAATGATTTTCCTAGCCATTAGACCGCAAGGCCTGATGGGCAAACCGTGGGGTTGATGTGATGCTTGGATTTACCTCAAAACAGCTTATCGGCGTCGGGATCTTCTTGTTCATGATCTTCATTGGTGTCCCGCTGATCATCGGCGCAACAGGGCGTTGGGATTTTTACTTTACCCTGACATCTGTCGCCCTCTTGGCAATCGCAAGTGCCGGAGTCTGGCTGACCTTCTACATTGGCCGGATCAACATTGGCCAAGGCGCGTTTGCGCTGATCGGCGCTTATGTCTCAGCCATTCTGGTGGTCAAAGCGGGCTGGTCCTTCTGGATATCACTCCCCGCGGCGGGCCTCTTCGCGGCCATCGTGGCAATCTTGATCGGCCTGCCCATCCTGCGTTTGCGTGGCGTATATTTCGCAATGATCACGCTGGTTCTTACACAGGTTGTGACGCTGACGGCCTTGGCGCTGCCCATCACCAACGGGGCAAAAGGCATATCGAACATCCCTTTGCCATCCGGAATATCGCTGTTCGGCATTCCGATCCTGCCTGACTTTGCAGGGATGGAGAACACGAAGCTGGCCTTCTATTACACAGCCTGCGTCATCATGATTTTGACCTATGCCGCACTTTACCGGCTGGTGAATTCCCGCCTTGGGCACCTGTGCCGCTCGATGCAACAGAACGAAGAGCTCGCCAGTTCGATCGGGGTTAATATTTCCTACATCCGCATCGTGATTTTTGCCATTTCCAGCTTCTTCGGCGGGCTTGGTGGCGCCATGTTCGGGTCGATCGCGCAGTCGGTCTATCCGTCCAGCTTTCAAGTTGCGGACTCGGTCAATTTCATGCTGAACTGCTTTCTTGGTGGCCTTGGCTATGTCTTTGGCCCGATGCTCGGCACGCTGGTGCTCTACTTTGGCTGGGACTTGCTATTTGAGTTCGGCAAATACCAAATGTTGATCTACTCAACGGTTCTGATCCTCATTATCCGCTTTCTGCCCAATGGCCTGTTGAGCATCCGTATCGGCAAAGGAGGTGACAAATGAGCCCGCTTCTTCAAGTCAAGAACGTCACCAAGAAATACGGTGGTTTGACGGCAAACAATGCGATCAGCTTTGATGTGGCCGAGAATGAAATCCTGTCGGTGATCGGACCGAACGGCGCGGGCAAATCCACGCTGTTCAAAATGATCGCTTCGTTTACTCCGACCACCTCTGGTGAAGTGATCTATCAGGGCGAGCGCATCTCGAACCTCAAGCCACATATCGTGGCGCGCAAAGGGGTCGTGCGAACGTTTCAAGAAACCACGATTTTCAAAAGTATGACCGTGCGTGAAAGCGTCGTGGTGGCCCAGCACTTGCGCGCCAAGGCCTCGCTCGCTGGATATTTCTGGGGATCAAAGACGGCCAAGGACGATGTGACCGCCTTTGAGAAATATGCGGACGAGCTGCTGGAGTTCCTTGGCATGTCCGAGATCGCGGGTGAACAGGCCAGCAATCTGCCACAGGGCAGCCTGCGCGCACTTGGCATTGCAATAGGCCTTGCGACGGACCCCAAGGTGCTGCTGCTGGACGAACCGTTCGCGGGGATGAACCATGATGAAACCATGAATATGGTTAATTTGGTGCGCTCAGTGCGCGACGAGCGTGGTGTGACGGTCATGCTGGTGGAACACGATATGCCAGCGGTCATGAATATTTCGGATCGGATTGTGGTGCTGAACTTCGGCGAAAAAATCGCAGAGGGCACGCCTTCTGAAATCCAGAACAATGAAAAAGTCATCGAGGCCTATCTTGGCAGCGTCGACGATGAGATCGGGATGTAAACCATGACAGCAATGTTAGATTTCAAAGACGTCGAACTTTACTACGATCATGTCTATGCGCTGAAAGGTGTCTCGCTGCACGTAAATCAAGGCGAAACCGTCGCGTTGATCGGGGCTAACGGGGCAGGCAAGTCATCCATCTTGCGCGCCATCACTGGTTTAGCCAAGCCGAAAAGCGGTTCTGTGACCTTCGAAGGCGAGCGTGTAGACGGCACCGATCCTTCAGACATCGTCAAACGCGGTATCGCGATGGTGCCCGAAGGCCGCAGGGTCTTTCCGTTCATGTCGGTCAAAGACAACTTGATGATGGGGGCCTTCACCCGCAACGACAAGGCGGAGATACAGAACACGTTGGATAGCATTCTGACCCGCTTTCCCCGCCTGAAAGAACGCTATTCTCAAGCCGCCGGAACGCTGTCGGGCGGTGAACAGCAGATGATGGTGATTGGCCGTGCATTGATGGCCAAACCCAAACTCTTGTTGCTAGACGAACCAAGCCTTGGGATTGCGCCAAAGCTAGTGCAGGACATTGCACGTTCAATCGTTGCAATTAATCGCGACGAAGGTGTGTCAGTGC
This sequence comes from Loktanella sp., assembly GCA_024686085.1. Lineage (GTDB taxonomy): Bacteria > Pseudomonadota > Alphaproteobacteria > Rhodobacterales > Rhodobacteraceae > Yoonia. The sequence continues at coordinate 26,986 of JAIBDT010000016.1, read as the reverse complement.
TGCTGGTTGAACAAAACTCGCGCATGGCGCTGAGTATTTCACACCGTGCCTACGCGATGGCGACCGGGAACGTTGTCATCGAAGGCAACTCCAAGGAGTTGTTGCACGATGACCGGATCAAGGCCGCCTACCTTGGCGGTGAGGTGTAAGTTGATATGAAAATCCTAGTAATTAACCCGAACACAACTAGCACCATGACGGATAAAATTGCGATTGCAGCAAGGGCTGTTGCCCGCCCGGATACCGAGATTGTGGCCACGAACTCGCAAGACGGACCGGCCAGTATTCAAGGCTTTCTGGACGTCGCCACCTGCATCCCCGGCCTGCTCGCCGAGGTTTCGCGGCATCCGGATGTTGATGCAATAGTGATCGCCTGTTTCGATGACACTGGCGTCGACGCGGTGAGGACGCTGGTTTCAGTGCCAGTCTTGGGCATAGGAGAGGCCGCCTATCACGCAGCAAGTATGATCGCCAATAAGTTCAGCGTCATAACAACGCTCTCACGCTCTGTGCCAGGTCTGGAGAACAACCTGATGCGCTATGGGCTGGCTCAAAAATGCGTGCGCGTTCGAGCAACAGATATTCCCGTCCTAAAACTGGAAGAGGGCGATCCGGCAACATTGTTCAAGATTAAGTCTGAAATTCGCGAATCCATCGCGCATGATAATACAGAAGCAATTGTTTTGGGATGTGCGGGGATGGCTGACCTGATGGCACAGCTCAGTGAGGAATTCGGGCTTCCAGTCATCGATGGTGTCGCAGCAGGTGTCACCTTTGCTGAGGCGCTGGTGAACAACCGGCTGAGAACTTCAAAAATTGGAGCCTATTCGCACAATTGATTGCGCAGCCAGCAGCATCTGTTTGCATTCTAACCGCTGATAGGCTTGAGAAACGATTGGTCGGACAGTGTGCCATTGCGGACCTTGGCGCAATCGCAGCGAAATGGCGCTTTGTCCCGCATAGCGGCCATTAAGTCTACCCCTCTACAAATCAAACGTCGCAAAAACAGGCGCGTGGTCGCTTGGTTTTTCCCATCCGCGCACGTGCCGCACGACTCGGCTGGAGTGGCCTGAGGCGGCAATGTCTGACGTTGCCCAGACGTGGTCGAGGCGGCGTCCTTTGTCGGCGCTGTCCCAGTCGGCGGCGCGGTAGGACCACCAGCTGTACAGTTTCCCGTCGGGGATGTTGGCGCGGGTGACGTCGATCCAGTCGCCAGAGGCTTGCACGTCGGCGAGGGCTTCGACCTCGACGGGGGTGTGGCTGACGACTTTGAGCAATTTCTTGTGGTCCCAGACGTCCTCTTCGCGTGGGGCAATGTTCAGGTCACCGACGAGGATGGATTTTTGGGGTTTGTCCGCGTGGAAGGCGTCGCGCATTTGAGCGAGGTAGTCCATTTTCTGGCCGAATTTTTCGTTGATTTCGCGGTCGGGTTTGTCGCCGCCAGCGGGCACGTAGAAGTTGTGGATTGTGACCCCATTGGCCAAGCGCCCCGCGATATGACGGGCATGGCCGAGTTGCGCGTAGTCTTCTGCGCCTGCTTCTTCAATCGGCATTTTCGACAGGATCGCGACCCCGTTATAGCCCTTTTGCCCACGGGCAACCATGTAGGTGTAGCCAAGGGCGTGGAACTGCTCGAGCGGGATTTTATCGACGGGACTTTTGCATTCTTGCAGGCACAGCACGTCGGGTTGTTCGTCGCGCATCAGTTGCAGCACAAGTTCCTCGCGCAGACGGACAGAGTTGATGTTCCAAGTGGCCAGCGTAAATGACATATCTTTTCCTTAAAGCAGGGCAGCAGAGGGGCGGGTGAAGCCGACGTGGATGCCACGCCAGTTGTGCATTTGCGGGGCCATGCGTGCGATCGCGGCGGGGTGTTTGGCGTCGAGTACACCGAGCTTTACGAGGATCGCAGCGATGGCGGATTCGGACGCACGTGTCGCGCCGTCTGCGATTTTTAAAGCGACGCCCATTTTGAGGGATGGAATGATCGCGACAAAGACGCCCTCTGCCCCTGTTTTTATCGCGACCTTATGGTCCATTGCGCGCATCAAATCGGTGCAGGCCCGTGTTTCGCCTGCAACCAGTTCGGGGTAGGTCATCATGGCGTTGCGCAGTTTCACCGCCGCTTGCTGCCGCAGATCGCCCGTTTCCTTAGCGCTGGCAAAGAACGACATGGACCGCGCAAGTCCATGCACGGTGCAGGCGTGGTTGGGCGCGGAACAGCCGTCGATCCCGTAGGTCGGGCTGGTTTCCTGCGTGGTTTCCTCGAACGCGGCCTTGCCCATCATCTGCACAGGATGGTCGAGTTTTTCGTAGTCCGCGTGGCCCTTGATGTGCTTGTTTAGCGTCAGAAAGCCAGAATGCTTGCCCGAGCAGTTGTTGTGCATCTGGCAGGGTTGTTTGCCAGCGCGGATCAAGTCTTCACGCGCCTCTTTGTCGCTTGGTGTCTGCGGGCCGCAGCGGAAATCGTCGTCGGACAGCCCGAGATCTTTCAACCATGCGCTGACCCGATCGGTATGGATTGCAGCCCCTTGGTGGGACGCGCAAGACAGTGCCAGCTGTTCGGTGGTCAGATGTGCGCCTGCGCCGCTCTCCAGCAAAGGCAGGGCTTGGATCATCTTGCACGACGAGCGCGGGAAGATGACAGCGGATGGGTCGCCCCAAGCATGAATGATCTCGCCTGCCTCGTCGCAGACAACCGCATGCCCTTGATGCACACATTCTAGCAGGTCGTTGCGCCAGATTTCGACCAGATCAACAGGGTTTGTCATGTCAGTTCCTTTATTTCCGGCGGGATATTGCAGCCTGAGCAAATCAGGGCTTTCCCAACCAAGCGGTTTTTTGCTACCATCTTCGGTATCGAGTTGAAACAGTTCTCGCCACAAGAAAAGGTGCCACTAAGATGCACCAAGGCAATTGGGGACATCCAGAGGCAAGGACAGCTTGGAGGCTGTAGGTATGATTTTTAAATTTACGCGCACGATTGGCGTGATCGCGGCATGTGTAATCGGCACATCCGCAATGGCTCAGACCAGCAACAACCGCGTTGCGGCCAACACCGATTGGTCCGTTTTTGTTGAGGATAGCCCGAAGGAATGTTGGGGCGTCTCTGCGCCCAAGGAATCGGTGAACACCCGTGATGGCCAGACTGTGTCTGTGCGCCGTGGTGAGGTTTTGTTGTTTGTGTTCTACCGCCCCGGTGCTTCCGTGCAGGGTCAGGTTGCATTCACAGGCGGCTATCCGTTTGCAAGCGGATCAACCGCTGCGATGGAGATTGCCGGATCGACGTTCCAGCTGTTTACCGAAGGTGAATGGGCATGGCCTGCAACCCCAGAAGATGACGCCAAGATTGTGGCTGCGATGAAACGTGGTGCCGATACAACACTGACCGCCCGTTCGGGTCGTGGCACGCAGACCGCTGATAAGTTTAGCCTTCTTGGTTTTACGGCCGCTGTTGAAGAGGCCGAAAACCGCTGTAAGTAATTTTACCAGCATAGATTTACGAGATTTGAGGCGGTTTCTTGCGGGAGCCGCCTCTTTTGCATATATGGGGCTCTTGATCCCCCTTTTGAGGTAGCCCCGATGGACGCGACAGCCCCGATCACCCAAGATGTGATGACCCTACCCCGTAAAGCGGAGGAAGGATTGCCGAACCTGATTGGCATGAACCGCGACACGATGCGCGAAGCCATCATTGCCGCAGGTGCGCCTGAGAAGCAGGCGAAGATGCGCGTGAACCAGATTTGGTCGTGGCTCTATCATTGGGGTGTGCGCGATTTTGGCGAAATGACCAACCTGTCCAAAGATTTCCGCGCGATGCTGGAAGAAAAGTTTGTGATTGCTTTGCCAAAGGTTGTCACCCGTCAGGTGTCTGACGATGGCACGCGCAAATATCTGGTCCGCATTGCTGGCGGCCACGAGGTTGAGGTCGTTTATATCCCTGAAAAGGATCGCGGCACGTTGTGCATCTCGTCCCAAGTCGGCTGCACACTGACCTGCTCGTTCTGCCACACAGGTACACAAAAGCTGGTGCGCAACCTTACGGCTGCTGAAATCATCGGTCAGGTCATGCTGGCCCGTGACGATCTGGAGGAATGGCCTGTTCCCGGTGCCCCTGTCGAGCAGGGCCGTCTATTATCGAACGTCGTGCTGATGGGCATGGGCGAGCCGCTGTATAATTTCGAGAACGTCCGCGACGCGATGAAGATTGCGATGGACCCTGAGGGTATCCAGTTGTCCCGCCGCCGCATTACGCTGTCGACCTCGGGTGTTGTCCCAGAGATAGCTCGCACCGCTGAAGAGATCGGTTGCTTGCTGGCGATTTCGTTCCACGCCACCACGGATGAAGTCCGCGACAAGTTGGTCCCGATCAACAAGCGCTGGAACATTGAAGTTCTGTTGCAGGCATTGCGCGACTACCCAAAGGTGTCGAACTCCGAGCGAATTACGTTTGAATATGTCATGCTGCACGGTGTGAACGACAGCGACGAAGATGCGCATCGTTTGGTGAAATTGATTGAGGGTATCCCTGCCAAGATCAATCTGATCCCGTTTAACGAATGGCCCGGTGCGCCCTATACGCGGTCGTCAAATAACCGCATCCGTGCGTTTGCCGAGATCATTCATAACGCGGGCTATGCGTCGCCAATTCGCAAGCCACGTGGCGAAGACATCATGGCCGCCTGTGGTCAGTTGAAGTCGGAGACCGAGCGCGGACGTAAATCCCGCGCCCAGATCGCCGCAGAGACTGGCGGCGCTTAAACCAGCAGCGCCCGCGCCTCGTCAGGTGACAAGGAGGCGGGCCGTTCGCAGGTTGTGGTTAAATCGACAAACCGCCGTTCTTCGCCTGCCAGCAGGATGGCCGTCATGACGTCGGTGGCGTGCACGGCCACATCAATGTTGCACCGATGCGTGCGCCCTTCGGCGATGGCTGTTGCCATGTCGGCAAGCCCTGCGCAGCGATAGTTTGCCCGTCCTTCGTCATCGTTTGGCACACCGAATGGATGGTCCCAAACAGGCATTGCCGTCATGTCCCCGTCTTCGCCGCCGATTTCGACATCGCCCCCAAAGAAATTCGGGTCAGGGATATAGATCGAGCCGTTCTCGCCGTAAAGTTCCATCGGTTCATGGCGGTGCGCCCAGATGTCCCAGCTTGCCCCAAGGGTCACAGTTGCCCCGTTGTGGAATTCAAGCAGCGCGTGGATGTTTGTCGGCGTATCCACAGGCACGGTTTCGCCATTTCGATCCCCGTTCCCGATGGTGCGCGTTTTGAAGGTCGTTGTCGCCAGTGACACAACTGATTTCACAGGTCCGATCAGTTGGATCAGGTTTGTGACGTAGTAAGGACCGATGTCCAAAACCGGACCTGCGCCGGGTTGGAAAAAGAAGTCGGGGTTTGGATGCCAAGCCTCCATGCCGTGACTCATCACGTGGCATGTTCCGCCGATGATCCGCCCGATGTCGCCTGCGTCAATTGCAGCGCGTGCTTGCTGATGTGCGCCCCCGAGGAAAGTGTCAGGCGCGGACCCGACCCGCAGGTTTTTGACTGCGGCCAGTTCGCGCAGTGCTTCGCCCTCCTCCAGTGTCAGCACCAGCGGCTTTTCGGAATAAGCGTGTTTGCCTGCCTCTAGGATTTGCTTGGTCACCGCGTAGTGCACCGCAGGGATAGTAAGGTTCACGATCACGTCGACGTCGCTGGCCGCCAAAAGATCGTCCACCGTATCGGCCCGCACGCCGTATTCCGCTGCCCGCGCATGTGCCGCATCCATGTTGATGTCAGCCACGGCAACCAGTTTCAGCGACTTAAAAATCGGTGCGAATTTCAGATAGGTCGTTGAGATATTCCCGCATCCAATGATGCCAACGCCAAGCTGTGTCATGGAGTTATCCTTTAGAATTTGTTGATTGTGGCAAGGCTGCGCTGGGCAAAGCGTGCGTCGTCAGCTGGATTGTCGTGTTCGACCACGTAGTGACCCACCCCTGCGCTTTGCAGCGCGCTGTGGATTGCCGCCCAGTCCATGATCCCGTGACCAACGTCGGCCCAGCCGTCCTCGTCCGTGCATTCGCCGTCAGGTGCGATGTCTTTGATGTGGGCCGCTGCGATCCGACCTGCGTATTTGTTGATCCAACCCACTGGGTCCAGCCCAGCCACCCGAACCCAGCCGAGATCGAGTTCCAGCATCAGGTTTTCATCCGCTGCCGCGATCAGGTCGAGGGGCATGTCGCCACTGTCTGTGACATGAAATTCAAAGTCGTGATTGTGCCAGCCGAAATTCATGCCTGCGTCTTGAAAAGGCTTGCCCAGTTCAGCCAGCCGTTTGCCGAATGCCGCCCAATCGGCAGATGATTTGGGCCGTTCTTCGGGCGACAGATATGGGATGAACACCGATTCCATGCCCAGCGCCTGTGCCGTGGCCAATGCGCCCGCGGGGTCGGCCTCGATGTCGCTGATACCCATGTGTGCTGATGGCATGATTAATCCTGCACTGTCCAAGCCCCGCTTAAGACTGTCCACGTCCCCCAAGATCCCGCCGTAGCCTTCGACGGCTTTGTACCCAGCCTTTGCCAGCATCGCGAAGGTGTTTTCCAAAGGCGGGAAATTGCGAGAGCAGTAAAGTTGATAAGCTACGTGTTTCATCGGGTATCCTTATGCGTAGGTGGCGCTGTGAAGGTCGCGCAAGGTGAATGTCGGTTGGGCGGAGGACCAATTGAAGTCGCAGGTATGGTCGCAGCTGTGATCAAACAGCGCCCATTTTCCAGCCAAGTCGCATGATGTCAAAGGCGCGCCTCTGTCGTTTTGTCGAACAGGGACGCACGTGCGGGATCAATGCCGAAGGTCAGCGTTTCGCCTTTTGCGACGCGCGCCTGTCCGTCCATCCGTATGCGGAAGGGGGCGCCGTTCAACGTGGTGTAGACCAGCGTGTCTGACCCCATGGGTTCAACCAGATCGACGGTCATGTCCATTTTCACAGGCGCGTTTTCGACCAGTTCACCTGTGATGATGTGCTCGGGTCTGATCCCGATAATCGCGGGGCGATCAGCGGTTTGCGGTGCCACAAACGGATACCCGTCGACGGGCATCGTGAGGTCACCGCCTGAAAAGACGCCATCCTCTAGTTTGCCTTCAATCATGTTCATGGAGGGCGAGCCGATAAAGTCGGCCACATAGAGGTTCTGCGGGCGGTTATAGATTTCGTCGGGTGTCCCAAGCTGCATGATGTTGCCGCCCTTCATCACCGCGATCCTGTCGGCGAGGGTCATCGCCTCGACCTGATCGTGGGTCACGTAGATCATAGTGTTTTGCAGTTGGTTATGCAGCCGTTTCAGTTCGACCCGCAGGTCAGCACGCAGTTTTGCATCAAGGTTAGACAGCGGTTCGTCAAACAGAAACACATCCACGTCCCGCACAAGCGCCCGCCCGATGGCAACGCGTTGCCGCTGCCCGCCAGATAGCGCGCCGGGTTTGCGGTCGAGCAGGGCTTCGATCTGCAACACGTCCGCCGCCCGTGCGACCCGTTTTTCGATCTCTGCTTTTGGCACTTTTGCATTTTTCAGGCCAAACGACAGGTTTCCGCGCACAGTCATTTGCGGGTAAAGCGCGTAGGATTGGAACACCATGCCGATGCCTCGATCTGACGGTTCTTCCCATGTGACGTTTTTGCCTTTGATAAAGATTTGCCCATCAGACACTTCGAGAAGTCCCGCGATGCAGTTCAACAACGTGGACTTGCCGCAACCTGACGAGCCGAGCAGCACGAGGAATTCCCCCTCTGCAATGTCGAGATTGAGTTGTTTCAGAACCTTTACGGCGCCAAAGTTCAGGTCGAGGTTTTTGATTTCTACTGAGTTTGTCATGTCTTTAGCCTTTGACTGCGCCAGCGGCGATGCCGCGAACAAAGAGTTTGCCTGAGGCAAAATAGATGATGAGTGGAACGAGACCCGTCAGCAGCGTGGCCGCCATATTGACGTTGTATTCTTTCACGCCCTGCACCGAGTTCACGATGTTATTAAGCTGCACCGTCATCGGGTAAAGGTCAGGTTTTGTGTAGATGACCCCGAACAGGAAGTCGTTCCAGATACCTGTCACTTGCAAGATGATGGCCACCACAAAGATCGGCAAAGCCATCGGCATCATGATCTGGAAATAGATCCGCCAGAACCCTGCCCCGTCAACCCGTGCTGCCTTGAACAACTCGTCAGGAATGGATGCAAAGTAGTTGCGGAACAGCAATGTCAGGATCGGCATCCCAAACACGGTGTGCACGAGGACAAGTCCCCAAAGCCCGCCGTAAAGTCCCATTTCCCGCAGCAAGATCACGATGGGGTAGAGCATGATTTGGTAGGGGATGAATGCGCCGAGGATCAGGATGTTAAAGAACACCTCGGACCCTTTGAATTTCCAGTTCGACAACGCGTAACCGTTGATTGATGCCACAGCGATCGACAGTGTCACCGACGGAATCAGGATGCGCACGGAATTCCAGAACCCGCGGCTAAGCCCGTCGCAGTTGATCCCTGTGCATGCCTCTGCCCAAGCTTTTACCCATGGTTCGAATGTGATCTCGACGGGTGGACTAAAGACGTTGCCCATCCGTATTTCGGGCATCCCCTTGAGCGAAGTCACGACCATCACGTAGAGCGGCAGCAGGTAGTACATGCTGACCACGATCAATGTGCCGTAGATGAAAATGTTATTGCGCGAAAAGCGCCGCTTTGGCTTGGGGCCGCGTGGACCTGTCATGGCGTTATCCATTCTTGTTCCCCCGTATTTGCAGGTAGATGTAAGGGATCAGAATGATCACAACCGAAAGCAGCATCATGGTTGAGGCCGCGAAGCCTTGGCCAAGGTTTTGCGCTTTGAACATGTAGTCATAGACGTACATCGCAGGCACCTGTGACGCGAGGCCCGGCCCACCAGATGTTTGCGCCACGACTAGATCGTAGAGCTTGATAATGCCCGCCGCGATCAGCACGAGCGATGTGATGAAAACGGGTCGCATCATTGGAATGATGATCACGAGGTAGGTTTTCACGGTGCCGATGCCGTCAACGCGGGCGGCTTTCCAGATGTCTTCGTCGATCCCCCGCAGGCCTGCCAGCATGATGCACATGATCAGACCTGACCCTTGCCAGATGCCTGCGATCAGGATGCCAAAGATGACGATGTCGGGGTTATAAAGCGGATCGAAGCTAAAGCTTTCCCAGCCCCAGCCACGCACGACCCCTTGGACCCCATAGTCGGGATTGAGAATCCATTGCCAGACAAGGCCTGTCACAATGAAGGAAAGCGCGAAGGGGAAAAGAAAGATGCTGCGGAATGCGTTTTCAAACCGGATCTTTCGGTCAAGCAGTGCCGCCAGAGTGAACCCGATGACAAGCGTCAGGATCAACGAGCAGACCCCATACCAAACGAGGTTCTGGATCGAGATCAACCAACGGCTGCTCCCCCAGAGCCGTTCGTATTGATCTAGCCCCACGAAGTTCTCTTTGGGCAAAAGCCGCGAGCTGGTGAAGGAGTAAACGATTGTCCAGATGGTGCAGCCCACGAACACGACCATCGCGGTCATGATCATCGGCAGTGCCGCAATTTTTGACATCAGATTTCGGGTCAGCCTATTGGGCTTACCTTTGCCGGTGCCCGCATTTGCAAGCCCCTGATCAACCACGGACATCGCGGTTCTCCCCTTGGTATTTCAGTACGTTTTATCGCGATGAAAAGGCCCGCCCGCTATGTGCAGACGGGCCAGTTTCATGTCGGTTTAGTCAGCGTTGCCGATGATATCAGCATAGGCCGCTTGCGCGTCTGCTGCTGCCATGTCGCCGGCCCAGAATTCAACCATCAGGTCTTCGATCTGGGTTTGCGTATCAGCCGACAGGCTCATGTCGCCGGATGGCAAAACGCCCCCGTCTGCCAAGATGCCCAGACCTTTTTGCATACAGCCGTTGGCTGCGGCCATGTCGATATCGCCGCGCACTGGCAAAGACCCTTTTGCGAGGTTGAAGGACACTTGGACCTCTGGTGAGATCAGCAATGCGGCCAGTTCTTTTTGCGCCGCTGTGATTTCAGGATCGTCGTTTACAGGGAAGTAGAATGCATCGCCACCTGTATCGAGGATCGCGTTCAGGCCAAGACCAGGAAGGCAGGAATAGTCTGTGCCTTCAACTTGCTGCGCGACCGAGAACTCACCCTGCGCCCAGTCACCCATCAGCTGTGCGCCAGCCTGACCGTTGATGACCATGCCTGTCGCTTGGTTCCAGTCCTGCACGTTTGACCCACGTGCAAGTTCGCGCGCTGCTGCAACTGCTTCAAAGACGGCGGTGTATTCTGGACCGCGCGCCGTATCTGCGTTTTTGTTCACGGTTACATCACGCCAAGCGTCCAAACCAGCAACGGCGATTGTAATCGCGCCGAATGCAAGGTTTTGCTGCCAACCCTGCTGACCCATTGCCAAAGGCAAAACGCCCGCGGCTTCGAGATCAGGCGCGGAAGCTACGAATTCGTTCCAGTCAGATGGTACCGCAACGCCTGCTTTTTCATAGGCTGCGTGGGATAGCCAAAGCCACTGCGCCGAGTGAATGTTCACAGGCACACAGTAGATTTTACCGTCCAATGTACAGGCATCGAGCAGCGCAGGTGGGTTGACGATGTCTTTCCAGCCGCCAGCCTCGGCCACGTCGGTCAGGTCTAGCATCAGGCCCGCTTCGATCAGTTCTTCTGACTGACGTCCGTGGTTCAACTGTGTCGCGGCCATCGGGTCACCGCCCAAAATACGGCTGATGATGATTGGGCGCGCAGTCCCACCGGAACCAGCGATTGCGCCGTCGAGCCAAGTGTTGCCCGTTGCGTTCCAAGCCTCGGCAAATTTTGTCACGGCGGCGGCTTCACCACCCGATGTCCACCAGTGCGTTACCTCAAGTTCGACTGCTGATGCCGCGGATGCACTGACGATCGCCGTTGCTGCGAGCAATTTTGTTGTGAGTTTCACGATTCTCTCCTCCCTGAATCTAAATCGTTATAGGAGAGCCTATATCGTTTTAGATTGATCGATCAAGACATATTAGTTTAATAGTGCCCCTAGCCACGCAACAATTATCCAACCGCTTGATTGCGTTGCGCTTTTGACAAACGATCAAGGGTCCACTAGTCAGGATCACCGCAATTCCAAGTGCAGGGGAGGCAGATGGATGGAACCGACAGACCCGAAAACCACAGCTAAACCAACACTTAAAACGATTGCCCGCATCAGCGGTTTGGCGGTCCCAACGGTGTCACGCGCGTTGAATGATGCCCCTGATATTGGTCAGGAAACCAAAAAACTGATCCGCAGAATCGCCAACGAGATCGGCTATGTGCCCAACCGTGCCGGCGTCCGCCTGCGCACGGGTCGTACGAATGTCATCAGCCTTGTGATGTCGACCGAGCACGACTTGATGAACCACACCGCCCGCTTGATTTCGTCAGTTGCGGGCGGGCTGCGGAATACGCCCTACCATCTAATTGTCACGCCGTTTTTCCCGAACGAAGACCCGATGCGCCCAGTGCGTTATATTGTCGAAAGCGGCTCTGCTGATGCGATCATTCTGAACCAAATACGGCCGCAAGATCCACGTGTTGCCTATTTGATGGAACGCAATTTCCCGTTTGCCACACATGGCCGTACGGATTGGGCGGACAAGCATCCTTATTATGATTTTGACAACACCGCCTTTGGAGCAATTGCGGTGCGTAAGCTAGCCGCGCGCGGTCGTAAGGTGATCGCCGCCTTGGCCCCGCCCCGCGATCAAAACTATGCCGCGCATATGATTGATGGGATGACGTCCGCTGCTGATGAAATGGGCGTCGAGTTGCGCATCATCGATGCTGTGACCAGCGACAACATTAGCACCGAAGTTACAAGCTCCGTCGCATCACTACTGGCAGAGCAGCCCGACATCGACGCAATCATCACGGCCTCGACGTCCTCTGCGATGGCTGTGGTTGGCGCATTGGAAAGCTGCGGCCTGACGCTTGGCAAACAGATTGATGTGTTCTCCAAAGAGGCCATGCCGTTTTTGAACCTGTTCCGCGCCGACATCCTGACGATTTCGGAAAAAGTCAGTGCGACGGGCGAGTTTTTGGCCCGCGCCGCCATCCAGTCGATCAAGCAGCCAAAGTTGCCGCCGATGCAGTTTCTTGAAGTCCCCGAGGAAGATTAACGCCCTGGTAGGCTGCCGCGCTTTTCGCCGCGCCCTTCCCAGTTCTCAAATGCTGCGACGGCCTCTTCTGCGGTCTCGACGAATTGGAACAGTTTCAGATCATCCGCAGAGATTGTGCCTGCGTCTGCCAGCACTTCCCAATTGATGATCCCGCGCCAGAATTCTTCACCAAACAGCAAGAATGGCACGCGCGCCATACGTCCTGTTTGGATCAGTGTCAGCGCTTCAAAGGTTTCGTCAAGCGTTCCGAATCCACCAGGGAAAACGCAAATCGCTGAGGCCCGCATCAGAAAGTGCATTTTACGGATCGCGAAATAGTGGAAGTTGAAGCAGAGTTCAGGCGTGACGTATTCATTTGGTGCTTGCTCGTGGGGTAGCACGATGTTCAGGCCGATCGATTTACCGCCCGCATCAACGGCCCCGCGGTTACCGGCCTCCATCACACCCGGCCCACCGCCAGTCACGATGACGTTTTCGGTGCCGCCATTTTCCATCGACTTGGCGGTCATGATCTTGGCGAATTTGCGTGCTTCGGCATAGTATTTTGACAAGTCCGCCAGCGTCTTGGTCCGCGCTGTGTCTTTCTTTGCCGGCTCTGGAATGCGCGCACCGCCGAACAGCACAATGGTGCTCTCGATGCCCGCTTCGTCCATCAACATCTGCGGCTTGAGTAGCTCCAACTGCAACCGCACAGGGCGCAATTCATCGCGACACAGAAAATCCTCGTCTGCAAAGGCGAGCCGGTATTCAGGCGCGCGGGTTTGCGGCGTGTCTGGTACATGCCGCGCCTCTTTGGTGTCTTGGTGACTGTCGCGGAAAGGATGCTTGCGGTGTAGTTTGTTGCTCATTTTGGCCTCTGGTTACTCATCAAAGCACACCCTTGCCCGAAACGAAGCTGGATGCAATTGGTGCCCTCCATTGCGCGAAACGGTGCAAGCCAGTATAGCACTTTAAAATTCATCTTTGATCGGAGCCTGCCACATGTCCAACGCCGCCCTAGAGACCGCAATCGAAGCCGCATGGGATGCGCGCGACACGATCACCGTCGACACCAAAGGTGAAGTGCGCGACGCAATTGAAACAACAATGAATGCCCTTGATAGCGGCAAGTTGCGTGTCGCCGAACGTCAGGAAAATGGCGACTGGATAGTCAACCAGTGGGCCAAGAAAGCCGTATTGTTGTCGTTCCGTCTGAACGACATGGAGCAGATTTCAGGCAGCAATGGCGGAACATCTTGGTGGGATAAAGTGCCGTCGAAGTTTGCCGGCTGGGGCGATGCCGAATGGCGTGCCGCTGGTTTCCGCGCTGTGCCGGGGTCTATCGTGCGCCGCTCTGCCTACATCGCGCCGGGTGTTGTGTTGATGCCATCATTCGTGAACTTGGGCGCCTATGTCGACGAGGGGTCCATGGTTGACGGTTGGGCCACTGTCGGGTCTTGCGCGCAGATCGGCAAGAACGTGCACCTTTCTGGCGGCGTTGGCATCGGCGGCGTTCTAGAGCCAATGCAGGCAGGTCCGACAATCATCGAAGACAACTGCTTTATCGGCGCCCGTTCCGAGGTTGTTGAGGGTTGCATCATCCGCGAAGGGTCCGTGCTGGGCATGGGCGTGTTTATCGGTCAATCGACCAAAATCGTGGACCGCGAAACGGGTGAAGTTTTCTACGGCGAAGTGCCGCCCTATTCGGTCGTCGTCGCGGGCTCTATGCCATCCAAGAACGGCATTAACCTTTACTGCGCCGTGATCGTGAAGCGCGTGGACGCCAAGACACGGTCCAAAACAGGCATCAACGAGCTGTTGCGCGACTAATGATCCTCAGCCGCACCATCGCCCGCCGCCGTGTGGCTGCGGGCACAAGACCCAGCTGGTTTGAAGCATGGGGTCTGGTGATGTTCGATGCGGTGCTATTTTTCGGTATTGCCGGCCTGTCCGCCCCGATGATCGTGGGCGGGTTGGCGCAGTCGCAAGGCGCTTGGGTCTATGCCGCGCTGTTTGCGATCTACTTTATCCCGATGCAAATCGTGCTGATCATTTCCGCAATGTGGGCGGCAAAGTCACGCTGGTCGGACGACCCTTAGCGCCGCACATAGGCAGGCCCGAACCATTTAACCAACAGCTCGTCATAGGTTCCGTCCTCGCGTAGACGCAGCATCGCCTGGTCTACGTCCTCGCGGACCTCACTTCCTGACGGGAAAGCCATGCCGTAGTTTTCGGGCCGATAAATCCGTTCCAAAAGCTGCGCTTTACCCTGCCCAAGTGTCCGCACGTAATAGGCTAGAATAGGTCAATCAAAGACCACAGCGTCCAAATTGCCCGCCTCGAACGCCCCGAACAAATCATCAAGGTTGGCCGATGTGATCGGGCTGATCCCGCGCTGGTTAAGGAATGCCGCAGATGTGGACCCTTCGATGGTGCCAACGCGGCGGCCGTCGAGGTCAGAGATGCTTTCGATGTTACTTTGGATCGCGTTGACGGTCAGTGCCGCGGTGATCTGCGCCACAAAAATCGACACAATGAAAAGGCTGGAAACGACCACCACGGGATTGGGGTACGCGCTCTTCAAAGCCACCGTTTACGACAAGGTTCAGCGCCCACCAGAATGCAGGGAACCCGACCTCTTTTGCATCTTTCTTGAAATACTCTTGATGGTTTCGCTCGAACAGCCACATCAACATGCCACCACCAAACAACAGAACCAACGCCCCCAAAATAGACAGGGCGATTTGGCGGGTAAAGATTGCGCTAAGAACCGCACTGGTCCCGCTTTGATCTGCGGGCATCATGACCTGCACACCACTGTCAAAAATTGGCTGGGTGAAATCCATGACGCTTTCGCGCTCTGCGGTGATCGAGATATTCGCGATTGCCCCATCGACCTCGCGGGCCTGAACGGCAGAAAGCATGTCTGCGAAGTTGTCCTTTCGTAGGTAGGTGATTTCGAGATTGAGTTGTTCAGCAACCGCATCAAGCAGATCAACGCTAAACCCTACGTCTTTTCCGTCTTCAACCATCGAAAACGGCGCGCGCGTGACTGTCGCAATGTTCAGGTTTTCGATATCTTGTGCCGTGGCCCCACCGGCCACAATGCAAAGCAAAATGGTGGCCAGACGTGTCAAAAAACTATGCATTTATCTACTTACCCCAAAGCTGACGCACATATTGTTTGAATCCCGCCGTCTTGACAAGCAAACATGTGCAACGCACTTGCTGTAGGGCGCAATGAAAGGTTCTGCTATGACAAAAAAGCCCAGCCGACAGAAAGTCTTTACTTTATTGGTCGAAGTCGGCCGCAGCACCGATGATGGCTTGCCCAAGGGTGCCACGGGTGCAGCACTGATGTGTTATGCCTCTGGTATCGACGAGGCAGAGGCCGTGCGCGAAACTGTCGCCATTCTTAAGCAGGCCGATTTGTCCCCGCTGGATGTCAGCGGTTACGGCACGCTGGAAGACCGCCTTGCAGAGGGCCACGAGATTTCCGACGACGAGAAAGAGCTGATGCAGCGCGCGCTGGACGAAAACAGCGTGATCGTCGCCCAGATGACCCCGTTTTTTGATGATGGAAAAGGCGAAGCTTAGGCCACTTGAAGCTTGCGCAGTGTGAGTGTCTCGTAAGACTTCAGATGCGGCACGGCGTTGTGGTTGTCGCCAGGCAGTAGCTCGGGTGGTAGGTTTGCCAAGACCAAATGCGTTCGCAAGGACGGGTCTGTTTGGATTGCCCCGATATCGAGACTATCAAACACGAGCCCGGCCACAGCCAACGGTTCAGGTCTGTCCAGCATGACCTGCCAATATCTATGCACCAAGGCACTGGATGCGGCCCGCACAGAGACCCCGTCTTCAAGGTCCCCTGCCCGCATCGAGATTTGAGCAGTTCCAAAGAGATATTCGACCTCTGGTCCACGTGCCCGCAATTTCTGGTCTGGCGCCACGACCATGTCATGCCGCAGCCCGTGATATGGTGCGCGCAACGTCAGCGGCGCAAATCGTCCACGTGCTGGCAAAAGCGCAGAACCGACCCATCGCACTTGGCATGTGCTGCCTGATGCGGTTGTCACCATCTGGCCCGCCCGCAATTTTGAAACCGGCACGCCGCCCTTTGGTGTTTGGATCAGGGTCGCCCCACCCAAAGTCGGCAGCACCCCAATCGGCATAACCTCATCCGCGATTGCCAAGAACCGCAGGTTGCTATTGATCGCGCAGTGTTGCCTGTCGGACATCATGCGCATCGCATCACGGACAGAAAGTGGCAGCGGCGCCGGCACTTCAAGAACGATTGGCGCAGTCAAACCGGTCGCCTCTACGACCATGACTCCGCGTCGCAGGGGCGCATCCCATGTATAAGACACCGTGATGGATTTTGTGACGGTCACCAGCCCTGTCGCGACACGGTAGACCCGTCGCTGTGCGCCTGTCCAATGGCTAAGGCAAAGAACACCGTCCGCCCCAAGCGTCATCTTCATGCCCGCAGCCCAAGGGTGGGTCGCCCCATAATTCAGCAAGGTTTGGTCGCCAACCCGCGGATCGGAAGCGAATTCGAACATAACCGTTCCATGCGCAAGCACCGCGTTAAGATCAAACGGAGTCCGATCAACACGTCCAAGACCCACAGCGCTGAACACACCGCCACGCGCATCGCGCAAGCCAATCCAGCTCATGCTGTTACCACCGGTGGGTAAACTGCCCAAAAACACCGGCTATCGAGAACCAATACTATAACCATGCTTCTTGCCTCGCGCTCTATCGAGCCCGCTGCAAGGCAAACGCCTTGCGAGAGGATTAGACCTCTCAACTACATGTTGTGGTACACTGCCCGTACCTACGCCCATTTTGGGTTTGCCCTGCTTCGGGTCATTTATTACCTTCACGCTAGCTGATTTTTCCGTTTGGAAAGAACGGTTTGTGCAATTACCCTAACGTAACCCGCCCAAACTGTCGCAAGGATGCAACAGCCTGATATCAGCACAAGGTTGCGTGCCTATGTCCAAACCGATAGCCAAGCAGTGATATATTTGGAGAGCCTGATGCCTATAAATACCGATCCCGTTGCCCTGACTGCCGCTCTTGTGCGTTGCCCATCAGTTACGCCGATTGAAGGCGGCGCGTTGGTTTTGCTGGCGGACACGCTGACCAAGGCTGGATTTGAGTGTACCCGCGTAGATCGCGGTGGCATCTCCAACCTTTATGCCCGCTGGGGTCGCAAGGGGGCCAACCGCACCTTTGGTTTTAACGGTCACACCGATGTCGTTCCTTTGGGAGACGAGGCCGCATGGACGATGCCCCCCTTTGGTGCTGAAATAAAAGACGGATATCTTTACGGTCGTGGTGCGACGGATATGAAATCGGGTGTTGCGGCCTTTGCTGCGGCGGCCATCGACTTTGTGCAGAACACGCCGCCCGATGGGGCAGTTGTTTTGGCGATCACAGGTGACGAAGAAGACGTCGCCATGGACGGCACTGTCGCCTTGCTGGACTGGATGAAGGCACAGGGCGAAGCGATGTCGGTTTGCCTTGTAGGCGAACCCACTTGCCCCAACGAGATGGGCGAAGCCATGAAGATCGGCCGTCGCGGGTCGCTGACCGGATGGTTGACGGTCACGGGAGTTCAGGGTCATTCTGCCTATCCGCACCGTGCAATCAATCCACTGCACGCGGGTATGAAACTGCTGGACCGACTGGCCTCGCATGAATTGGACCTAGGCACGGATCACTTTGATCCGTCTTCATTGGCAGTTGTGACAGTTGATACGGGCAACCCTGCAACCAATGTCATCCCAGCGGTGATGCGTGCTGCCGTGAACATCCGCTTTAACGATCAGCAAACAGGGGCGTCTATATCTGCGTGGCTACAAGACGAAGCCGCAAAAATCGCCACCGAGACAGGTGTCAAAGCAGACTGGAAGATCACGATTTCTGGCGAGAGTTTTATTACGCCGCCCGGTGAATTGTCTGATCTGATAGCCAACGCCGTCGCCGCCGAGACGGGCCGCACCCCAGAGCTATCCACATCAGGCGGCACGTCGGATGCACGATTTGTCAAAGATCACTGCCCTGTTGTTGAATTCGGTCTTGTCGGCAAAACCATGCATCAGGTTGATGAACGCGTGTTGGTTGAGCAAATCCCGCAACTCAAAGCGATCTACCTGCGCATTTTGACAGATTACTTCTCTTAACCCTTCTTTTGATCAAAAATAACTCGGGGCGTAGGGCTGGCCCCGCCAAACATTTGCGATGACGCGCCTGCGCCTGCGTGTTAGGGCAAACCTATGAAACAGATCCCATCCAAAGCCGAAATCCTGTCCTGGATTTCCGACCATCCCACCAAAGCGGCCAAGCGCGATATCGCGAAGGCATTTGGCATCAAGGGTGCGCAACGCATCGATCTCAAGCGCGTCCTTAAGGAACTTGAGACCGAAGGCAGATTGACCAAGCGCAAGTCCAGCTACCGTGACGCTGAAGACCTGCCACCCGTGTCCGTGCTAGAGATTACCGGCCCCGACGCAGAGGGCGATTTGTTCGCCCGCCCGCTAGAATGGACAGGCACCGGTACAGAGCCCGTGATCATGATGCTTGCGCGCGAAGGCGAACCCGCGCTGGGCAAGGGCGACCGTATTCTGGCCCGCTTGACCGTGGACCCGACCGACGACTTTACGCACACCGCCCGTATGATCCGCCGCATCGGCACCAATCCGTTGCGCATTCTAGGTGTTTTCCGCAAAGGGTCCGAGGGTGGCCGCGTCATGCCCATCGAAAAGGGATCTGACAAGCAGTGGGTCATTGCTGAAGGTGCTACAGACGGTGCCAAAGACGGCGAGCTGGTCGAGGCAGAGCAGACGGGCCCTAAGGGTCGCATGGGTCTGCCGAAGGCGCGTATTGTTGCCCGACTTGGCAATCCGTCAGAACCGCGCGCCGTGTCCCTGATTGCCATTCACCAGCACGGTATTCCCGACCACTTCCCCGATGAAGTCATCGCCGAGGCTGATGCCGCTGAACCTGTGAAGTTGGGTAAGCGTTTGGATCTTCGCGACATGTCATTGGTCACCATCGACCCGTGGGATGCCCGCGACCACGACGACGCCTGCTATGTCGAATCACATGACAATGGCGAGATGACCATTTGGGTCGCGATCGCTGATGTTGCCAACTATGTCACGGGCGGCTCGGCGCTGGACCGCGAGGCCCGCAACCGTGGGAATTCGACCTATTTTCCTGATCGTGTCGTGCCGATGTTGCCCGATGTCCTGTCAGGTGATTTATGCTCGCTACACGAAGGCGTGGAACGGGCATGCGTTGTTGTCGCCATGCGCATTGATGCTGAAGGCACCAAGCTAAGCCACGAATTTCACCGCGCGCTGATGAAATCCAAATCCTCATTGAACTACGAAGAAGTCCAAGCTGCGATGGACGGCGCCCCTAATGACAAAGTGGCCCCGCTGGTCAGCGATGTAATCCGCCCGCTATATGCCGCTTATGCCGCGTTAAAGATTGCGCGAGCCAAGCGCCAGCCGTTGGAGTTGGACCTGCCCGAGCGTCAGATCGTGCTGGACGATATGGGCAAAGTTTCAAGCGTGAATTACAAAGAACGCCTTGATGCCCACCGTCTGATCGAAGAATTCATGGTGCTGGCCAATGTCGCCGCTGCCGAGACGCTGATCGCCAAAAAGACACCGTTGTTGTTTCGCGTTCACGAAGAACCAAGTCCTGAAAAGCTGGAGGCCCTGCGAGAGGTCGCCAATGCGTCAGGTCTGCAACTTGCCAAAGGGCAGGTGTTGCAAACTGCGCATTTGAACCGCTTGCTGGAGCAGGCCAAAGGTACGGACCATGCCGAGGTGGTCAATATCTCGACGCTGCGGTCCATGACACAGGCCTATTACAACCCTGAAAATTTCGGGCACTTCGGACTTGCGCTAAAGGCCTACGGCCACTTTACGTCCCCTATTCGCCGCTATGCCGATCTGATTGTGCACCGTGCGCTGATCACCGCGCATGGTTGGGGCGAGGACGGGTTGACCCCTTTTGACATCGAGATGATGACCGAGACAGGTCAAAAGATTTCTGACACCGAGCGCCGCTCAATGACCGCCGAACGCGACACAACCGACCGCTATCTGGCCGCGTTTTTGTCCGAGCGCATGGATGCTGAAATGCCTGGTCGCATCAATGGCATCGCCAAGTTTGGTGTCTTTGTGAAGCTGGACGAAACGGGTGCCGATGCTTTGGTCCCGATCCGCAGTTTGGGTGACGAATATTTTGACCACGATCCCGATAGCCAGACGCTGACCGGGTCCAAGACGGGGATTGTAATCGGCCTTGGCGTGAAGGTTGTGGTCAAACTGACCGAAGCCTCGCCAGTCACAGGCGGGTTGACCGCCGAGATCGTCACATTGGATGAACGCAGTTTGCCAAAGGGCGTAAACCGCGGTCGTGGCAAGCCGCCGCGCCGCAAGTTTGGGTCTGCCAAAAAGAAGTCCGCCAAGATCGCCAAGAAGGTCAAACGCAGTCGCGGTTAAAGGTGATAGGTAAGGATCGCCTTAATCAGTAACCCATGCCGCGCGGGATTGATCTGCGCGGGGTCGGTGAAATGAATTGCGCGGGTGCCCTCGACCGTGTCCATGTTTGGGAACATCGACGAGAAATCTGCGATCAGCGACGTCTGGCAATGCGTGTATAGCGCAAAGCCACCCGTCTTTGGCACGCCCAGTCGTAGCGATGCCCCTGCCCGTTCTGACGTCACATAGGCGGGCTGCCCCCAACGCAGTGTTTCGTCACTTCGCCGATTTCGGGCAGGTCTGCTGCAACTTGAAGGATTAATTTCCGCAGCTTTTGCATCCCCATTTCCGCAGCTTTTGCATCCCCATTTCCGCAGCTTTTGCATCCCCATTTCCGCAGCTTTTGCATCCCCGTTTTTGCAGGCATGGGGGCGGCATCAAATGCCGCCGCGACCGCTGGGCTAAGGTTCATCACAATGTCGCCTCGTTCATGCGTTCCACATAGGCTACCAGTTTGGCGTCACCGCGCAACCGGTCCCCGAGCAATGTTGCGACGGGCGTCGCCATCATGCCAGCCAACTGCGATGCCACAGAAACGTCCGCCGCTGTCGGTTTGTCCCCGAACAGAAACGGCCCCGTCAAAAGATCTTTGATCGCTTGAATGTCGGGTTCTGCCCGTGCGAGCCGCTCTTTGGGACTGAACCGTCCGATACCCATTTGATGAATGCTCGCGATAACCGGTTTACGGATTTTGCCTGTTACGAACTTCCGGATCGGGCGCGGGATCATTTTGAAATAGGTGTCGCGAGTTACGGTCCAGACATCTTCGTTCACCCAGCGATCATGCACGACGTGGAAATAGAGGTGCTCTTCGGCCATCCGGATAAGCGCCCGTGAATAGGCTTTTTGTCGGGCGTCCAAGCCTTTGTCAAAGTCAGCACCTTGCCCTTCCAACCATGCCCGAATGTTGTCGCTGTCGGCGATTATTTCTCCGTTCACCCGAATGGCGGGCAGTTTGGCGTAGGGCATTTTGCGCGGGTCATTGATATATTCGGGGGCCCAGACGGCCCCCGCCAAATTCAGCAGCATCATTGCCTTGACGCAGAACGGGCTGGCGGCAGGTTGGCCAAATGACGGGGCGTAGGTAAGCAGGGTGATCATGGCGTCTCCAATTAAGTTGACCTTGATCTACGCCCCACTACTGTCAGTTTATGGCGTTAACTTCATGATCGACCAATTTTGATGACCCGCACCAATCGTCTGTTTGCGCTGATGCAAGCGCTGCGCAATCGCCGCCCGCCTGTCACTGCCCAGCAGTTGGCAAATGATACGGGCGTGTCATTGCGCACCCTGTATCGCGACATTGACAGCCTGCGCGGTATGGGTGCGATTATCGACGGCACGGCAGGCTATGGGTATGCCTTGACCGAGGACGCCGCCTTGCCGCCCATGATGTTTGACGACGAGGAAATCGAGGCGCTGGTTTTGGGCCTGCGCGAAGTCCAAGCGATTGGCGATGCAGCCCTGGCCCAAGCGGCGGGTGGGGCATTGAAAAAGCTGCAAGCCCGCCTGCCCAGCGCGCAGGCGCATCGGTTGGAACACGCGGTTCTGGCAGTCGCCAGTTATCGCAAAGCACCGCCGACCACGGTCGATTTACGCGCCTTACGACGGGCCACATGGGACGAGCTGACGATCACAATGGCCTATTGCGACGCCAACGGTACCCCCAGCACGCGGCAGGTTGATCCGCTGGGTATCATCCGTTTCGAGCAGAACCATGCCTTGATTGCTTGGTGTCATTTGCGATCTGACTACCGCGCGTTCCGACTGGATCGTATCCAAAGCTTTGCGCCGACAGGTGCCTCTTTTCGGCCCCGCCGTGTACCAATGCTGCGCGATGCTTTGGCCAAGATGTCGGCCCGTCCACCGCAACGGGCGGAAAGTCGCGAATAGGAATTACGGCCGTTTAGCTATGCATATTTGCTGCTATGCTTGAAAATATTAATGTTGATTTCAGGTGCCCCGATGCTGTTAGCCAAGACTCTTTCCATTGCGTTTCTACTGGGGTTTAGCCCCGCTGCACCCGTGCCAGCCCCCGACAATCTGATCCAAGTGCAGGCAAATGGCTTTGCCAATTGGGTTGCAAATTTCAGGTCGCGTGCCGCCGCCAAGGGGATTACGCGCCGCACCTTTGACGCCGCTTTTGCGGGTGCGCAATACTTGCCCGAAACAGTCCGCAAAGATCGTAACCAGTCCGAATTCATCAAACCGATGTCCGAGTATATGGGCACGGCTGCCTCTAATGCGCGGGTCAAGAATGGCCGCGATATGATGCGCAAGTATGGCCGTTTATTGGCCCGACTTGAAGCAACGTATGGCGTTAATCCACATATCATCATCGCTTTTTGGGGTATGGAAAGCAACTATGGCGCCCGCCGTGGGGATGTCCCGCTGATCAGCACGCTGGCAACCCTTGCCTTTGACGGCCGTCGCGGTCGTTTCTTTGAGGCGCAGTTGATTTCAGCGCTGAAGATTTTGCAGCGCGGTGATATCGCCCCCAGTCAGATGACCGGCAGCTGGGCAGGAGCGATGGGACATACACAATTTATCCCGACCTCGTTTGAGGCTTATGCCGTGGATTTCACAGGCGATGGCCGCCGTGACATTTGGTCGGATGATCCGTCAGATGCGCTGGCATCGACTGCCGCGTATATCAGCCGCTTTGGCTGGACCAAGGGTCAGCCTTGGGGTGTCGAGGTCCGCTTGCCCGCCAACTTTAATTACGACCGCAGCGATCGGTCTGTGAAGATGTCGCCTGCCCAGTGGGGACAGTTAGGCGTGCGCGGCACCAATGGACAGGTCGTCCCGAATTATGGCACTGCCTCGCTGATTACCCCCACCGGTGGCCGTGGCCCTGCGTTTTTGGTATTCCGGAATTTTGACGTGATCAGCCGCTATAACAATGCCGAGGCCTATATCATTGGCGTCGGTCATTTGGGCGATCGTATCAGGGGCATGGGACCGTTGCAGGTCAGTTGGCCCGCGGGCGAGCGCAACCTGTTCCGCGCCGAACGCCGCGAGTTGCAGGAACGTTTGACCCGCGCGGGGTTCAACACCAATGGCGTGGACGGCAAAGTTGGCCCTGCGACCCGTCGCGCAATTCGCGCCTATCAGCAAGCAGCCGGAATGCCCGCTGACGGGTTCGCGTCACTGTCGTTACTGCAAAGGCTGCGCTGAGCCGCAATTTCCTGACATGCAGGCGGTCATGCTGTCCAATGCCGCCTTGGATGGCTCAGGGAATATCTCACCGCCGCAGGGCGACGCCTCGATGATAATAGTGTCGCCCGTGACTTTTGCGAAAATGAGCGATGACACGTTAAGTGGCGCGTTCCCGCACCATGGTCCAGCGCAAACGGGCTGCACCGTGACCTCACGCACAAAGTCGCGGTCAAACCCTGTCTCGGAAAGTCCTTTGCCCGCAAAACGCGCAGGAACAGGACTTGGGTTTCGTTCCTCGTTGACCACCCCTTGTGGCTGCAATTTCGGGTCAAAGTCCAACGTCCCATAAAGCACGTAATAAATCGCGTCATCAGCCGCCACTTGGTTGAACGTCCGCACAGGGTCGGGTTGCATGCAGCTAAGTGCCGCCGCCTGTCCTGCGATCAACATGCCCAGCGCTGCGGTTGCGAGCATTTTCATATCTTGCCCTCGAATTCAGCCAGAACACGCGCATAGACTTCACGTTTGAACGGCACGATGTTTGCGACCAGTTCTTCTTTCCTTAGCCATTTCCATTCGGAAAATTCAGGATGCTTGGTTGCAATATTGATTTGGGCGTCGGATCCGTGGAACCGCATCAGGAACCATTTTTGTTCTTGGCCACGATATTTGCCGCCCCAGATGTTTGGCACCAGATCGGTGGGTAAATCGTAAGGAATAAGCCCTAGGCTTTCGGCCTCGATTGTCACCAATTTCTCGGTGACGCCGGTTTCCTCCCAAAGCTCGCGGATCGCTGCATCGCGGGTTTTTTCGCCTTTATCAACCCCCCCTTGCGGCATCTGCCATGCGTCGGTGTCACGGTCGAGCCGCTGTCCGACAAAGACATGCCCGCGGGTGTTCACAAGCATGATCCCGACACAAGGCCGGTAGGGGAGAGCGGTAATTTGTTCAGGTGTCATGAATTGGCCTTGGTGTTTCATCTTGTGTTCCCTCTCGGTTTGCACTGATTTGATGCCAAAGGTCCAGTTGCTATGCGATAACAAGCTTACTACCGACGCGAATACGCGGCGCAATCCATGCCAAATGCAACGGATGGAACGCCACACAGCCCGCTGTTGGCCGCCCCTTGCCGCGCCATGCGTGAACAAAGATCGCAGAGCCCCGCCCCTTTACCGCATAGGGCCAATTCCAATCGGTGATCAGCACAAGGTCATACATCGGGTCTGCACGCCGCAGGCGTTCGTGGTTGAATCTATGCGGCGCTCGCACCATCATATTATAGTCGGGATCTTTCACATCGTCTGACCACAAATCTCCGTTCACGATTGGCACAGCCCAATCCGCTGGTTTGGCGAGCCTGTCGGGCCGATACAACATGCCCACAATGTCGTGCACGCCACGCGGCGTTGCGCCGTCGCCTTCAACTTTGCGATCCGTAAATCCGCCCCGCCCGATTGTGCGCGGGAATTTGCGCCCCATGAACCGCACATGCGTCGGCAGGACCACCAGATCATGCGCGGTCATAGCAGATGCCCAGACTTGGCCGCTTTTGTCGCAAGGTAGGCGTGGTTGTGGCTGTTTTCGCCAACTTTCAGCGGCACACGTTCAGTGACCTTTATCCCCGCCCCTTCCATCCGCGCCACTTTGGCGGGGTTGTTGGTCAGCAGGCGCACGGCGTTGAACCCCATCAGTTTGAGGATCTCCGCGCCGATCCGAAAGTCCCGTTCGTCGTCATCGAACCCTAGTCTGTGGTTGGCCTCGACGGTGTCGAACCCTTGGTCTTGTAGTGAGTAGGCGCGCATTTTGTTGGCAAGCCCGATGCCGCGTCCCTCTTGGTTGAGATAAAGCAGGACGCCAGCACCTTCTGCGCCCATTTGCGCCAAAGCACCGCGCAGTTGCGGGCCACAGTCGCATTTCAGCGACCCAAGCAGGTCGCCTGTGAAGCAAGCAGAATGCAGGCGCGACAGCACAGGGGAGGCGCGGTCGGGGCGGCCGATCTCAACGGCATAATGTTCCTCGGCCCCATCGTCGGGCCGGAAGATGTGAAGGCGTCCTGCCTCGGAGACCTCTAGGGGGAGGCGTGCCGAGATAATCGGATTCAGAGGACTAAGGCCCGTGTCGAGGGCCGCTGCTGCAGAGATAAGTGTGAGGTCATGTGCTGCGGCGAACCCTTTGGGGTCGGCTACATCCAGCACAATGGCCGCGGGTAAAAGGCGTGCCGCTTTGGTCAGCGCGATTGCGGCGCGGTGCAGGGTGGCGTCGCCGTCGCGCACGGTACGCAATGGCCCTTTCATCGGGCTGCGCAGATCATCCGCAGGATCAGCAATGGCCTGCACCCAGCTAAGTTTTGCATCACTTGGTAGCGCAATCCGTGCCACATCGCCGTCATAGGCCCGTGCTTTTAGTGTTTGTGCCCGCCAACCAGTAATCGCCAGCACAGGTGCCCCGCCCAAGCCGCGCAAATGCGCCAAACGCGCTGCATCAAGGGTTTCCGCCGCCAACATGACCGCCCCACCATCCAGCACGACAGGGACACCCATGCGCAAATCAGCGCGGGCGCGGGCAAGTCGTTCTGTAACATCGGGGGCAAACGTCATGAGATAGTGGTCCTTTTCCCGCCCATAGATAAGCGCTCGCGCCGTAAATTGAAACATTTGACGTTTAGTTCACACGAGCGTGTGAATTTGTGTTCAGAAAACTTGTCGAACCCGTGTCTTCACCACATTTGTAATGCAGTAACAAAGGAGGCTGTCATGGGACAACTCAAGAAAGTTTTACTTGTCGATGATGACGATGACCTGCGCGAAGCGCTGGGTGAACAACTTATCATGACTGAAGATTTCGACGTATTCGAGGCCGACGATGGCGCGAGTGCAATGGTGAAGGCCAAGGAGGGTCTGTACGATCTCATGATCCTTGACGTGGGTCTGCCTGACACCGATGGCCGCGAACTGTGTCGCCTGATGCGCAAACAGGGCGTGAAGTGTCCGATTGTGATGCTGACCGCGCAAGACAGTGATGCGGATACGATTTACGGCCTTGATGCAGGCGCGAACGATTATGTGTCCAAGCCGTTCAAGTTTCCT
>JAIBDT010000098.1 GCA_024686085.1 Loktanella sp. | reverse complement strand
CCGCTTCACTCAACTTCTTAGAGTTCACATTTATGTACCTGGATGTTGTAAGTATATCAGAATGACGAATGGATTGCAGCCATTGGTTGAACTGTGCATGGATGGCTGTTTTGCGGGACTTTCCAGTCGTTCATTTTTCGGGCTTCGCTCGCGCAGCATTTTCTCGCAGTCGCGGCACATTTGTTGTTGCAACGCAGCGAGCGTTGTCGAGGCGGTCATTCATGGGCTGCTGTATCTGACGAAATTTTTGTGACCAGTCTGGCAATAGAGCGGGATACGTTCAGGCCAGTGGGTTTAACAAATTTGCCCTACCCAGACCCTTAAGCGAAACGGTCTTTGATGGATTTGACAGCATCCGCCAACAGGACGAGATCGACGGCAACGGCGACGAAGGTCGCGCCGAGGGCGAGGTAACGATCTGCCGCATCGGGGTCGAGTGCCATGACGCCTGCCGGAACACCAAGTTCGACCAATCGCTTGATCGCGCCACCAACTGCGGCGTCGACGTCCGGATGGGTCATTTGCCCGGGCAGTCCCATGCTCGCGCTCAGATCAGCTGGGCCGATAAAGACCGCATCGACGCCGTCTGTTGTAGCGATTGCATCCAGATTCCTCAGCCCCTCAACTGTCTCGACCTGCACGACCAGACAAAGCTCATCCCAAGCGGTGTGGAAGTAATCGTCGACTTTCCCGTAGCGGGTCGCGCGGGTCATGCCTGCCATGCCACGCATGCCGTGCGGGCCATAGCGCATGGCGTGCACGGCCGCGGCGGCTTCTTGCGGCGTCTGGACGTAGGGGACAAGCAGGGTTTGGGCGCCCATATCCAGAATGCGTTTGAACAGGGTCGGATCGTTGGCCGCAGGCCGCACCAAGGCGGACACTTGGCTGTGCTGGCCGATCGCTTGCAAGGCGGGCAAGACCTCGATCGTTTCAATCGCCGCGTGTTCGCAATCGACCAAGACCCAATCAAACCCCGCCCCGCCAAGCATCTCCGGCACCGTATTGCCGCCGATGGTGTTCCAGATGCCAAGTTGCGTCTGCCCTGTTTTCAGGCCCGCTTTGAACAGGTTTTTCGGGTTTTCCATCGGCGGTCTTTCAGGTTGCGACGTGGCTGACGTCCTTGTCGGGTGAATAGATATCAAGGATGTTCCAATGCCCTGTTGTGGGCGTCGGATTGTTGATCATGGGGACATCCAACACCGTGGGCTTGCCGCTGGCAATGGCGGCCTGCAATGCGGGCAGCAATTCGTCGGCGGCGGAAATATGGATGCCCTCGGCGCCATAAGCGCGCGCGATGTCGGCATAGCCTGGCCCGTTTGTCGGCGCTGCGGCACTGCCTGGGAAGGTCGTACCATAGGTCAAACCGTAGTGCGCCTTTTGCAAGCCCGCGATGGTGCCAAACGCGTTGTTGTTCATCACCAGCCAGATGATCCCAAGGTTCAGTTCCACGGCCGTGGCCAGCATCGACGGATTCTGTCCGAAACCACCATCCCCGACGAGGCTGATCACCACGCGGTCCGGTGCTGCAAGCTTTGCACCAATTGCAGCGGGTGGGCCAAAGCCCATTGTGGCAAAGCCGCCCGGCGTCAGGATCGACCCCGGCGTCAGGATGTCGAACTGCTGGCCAACGCCGTTCTTGTTCCAGCCCACATCCGTTGTGATGATCGCGTCACCGGGCAGCGCTGTACGGGCGTCCGCCAGAATGCGCTCGGGCATCATCGGGAAGGCAGCAGAGGTCTGCATTTCAACGTTGGAGGCTTTGAACGTCTCGCGGAATTTGGCAATCTCGGCTTTCTTCTCAGCGCGATTAAACCCGTCGGGATACATGTCCTTGGCCACACGCGTCAGCACCCGCAGGGCCGCCTTGGCATCGGCCACCACGCCAATCTCTGTAGGATAATTGCGTCCGATTTCTTGCGGTTCGATGTCGATATGAATGACCTGCGTGTCGTTGCCCTCGGACCCGATATTGAACGTGTAGCCCGGATACCAACTGGAACAATCCGCCTCTTTAAAGCGCGTGCCGACAGCGAAAACCACATCCGCCGCAAGGCAGGTTTGGTTGACCAGTTCGGTCCCCCAGAACCCCGTCATCCCCATGACCAGCGGGTGATCGTCGCGCACCGCCCCTTTGCCCATGAGGGAATGCGCAATCGGCAGCCCCATATGGGTCGCGAATTCTTCCAGTTCGGCAGAGGCCTGCGCCAAAAGGATGCCACCACCAACATATGCGACGGGCTTTTGTGCCGCAGCAATCTTCGCGACAATCGCGCGGGCTGTGTCATCGTCGATGCTTGGTTTTACCAAGGTGCGGGTGTTCTTGGCCACACGATCAAAGGTCTCGGACGGGACGACTTCGCTGAAAATATCCATCGGGACGTTGACCAGAACCGGCCCCGGCTGGCCGCTTTCTGCCAAGTGAAATGCCTTCTCAAGAATTTCTGCCATAAGGTCCGCGCGGTCCACTCGCCATGCGCGTTTCACGAAGGGACGATAGATTTCCCATTGGGCCGCGTCGGCGTGCAGGTTGACCTCTTGGTGCGGATGCTTGCCGTAATAATGCGTCGGGATATCGCCCGCGATGACGACCATCGGGATACAATCAAGGGCGGCATTGGCCACGCCCGTGGCGCAGTTTGTGAGGCCGGGGGAGAGGTGGCTTAGCACAACGGACGCTTTGCCCGTTACGCGCGCATAGGCGTCCGCCGCATGGCTCGCGGTCTGCTCGTGACGCACGGTGATGAACTCAATCGGGCTTTGGGCGAGTGCTGCCAGAACGGCGATGTTTGTATGCCCGCACAGGCCGAAAACGTGTTCAACCTCACGGCGTTCCAGAAAATCTACGATATGTTCCGCGACGGTTTTGCCGTCTACTTTGGTGCCGTCCATTATGCGATCTCCTGTCCGTAAAATTCACCGAAAAGCTCTGCCTCAGAGGGGCGGTCTTCGGCGATTGGCCGCGCCACCCAAGTGTAGTTCATCATGTGTTTCATGGTGACGTTCTCGTTGGTAATATTGCCACCCCAGATGCCGCAGCCAAGGCTGGACGTCATCGGCATCCCGTTGGTCCATGACCCCGCATTCGCCTTTGATTGCGGCTGTCGCACCATCATCCGGCTGACGGGGGCTACCCGTGCCAGCGCGTCGATGTTGTCGTCGTTGTGGCTGTAAATACCGCAGGAATGGCCGATGCCGCCAGTGGCATAAATTGCCCGCACCGTGTCGAGCGCGTCGTCAAAAGTTTTGAAATGATAAAGCGCCATGACGGTTGTCAGCTTCTCCTTTGAGAACTTATGCTCCGGCCCGATTTGGCCTTGGTTTTCAACCATCAGGAATTTGCGATCCTGAGGGATCGTGAACCCCGCCACGTCCGCCGTTTGTTGTGGTTTGCAGGCGATTGTGGGGAACGTGCGATTGCCCTTTTCGTCCCACATTGCCGCCTCAAGCAGTGCCTTTTCTTTGGCGTTGCACAGGTAACCGCCCTCGGCCTCAAGTGCAGCGACCATCTGGTCATAGATGCTGGCTTGGATGATGATGTTGCCATCCGCGGAGCAGCCGGATCCGAAATCTGAGGTCTTGGAAATCCGCGTATTTGCGGCCGCAATCTCGATGTCCGCGGTCTCATCAATCACGATAGAAGAGTTACCCGCCCCAACGCCGTAAGCTGGACGACCAGACGAATAGGCCGCCTTCACCATCGGCTTGCCGCCAGTCGCCAAAGTAAGATCACATTCTTCCATCAGGTGCTGGGTCATCGGGATTGATGGATGGCGAACGGACTGAAACAGATCCGCAGGAGCGCCAACAGCAACGCAAGCCTTGCGCATAACCTCGACCATTTCAAACGTGGTGCCTGCGGTGCGCGGATGGGGTGAGAAGATAACCGCGTTGCGCGCGTTCGCCGAGGAAACACCCGTCACGGGCGGCGTCATCGCAGGGTTCGTCATCGGGATAAGCGAGGCGATTACGCCCGCAGGTTTGGCATATTTCACCAACCCTTTGACCTCGTCCACCTCAACGACACCTGTAGAGGGCGTCCGCAGCACATCGCGCAAAACCATCTGAATTTTGAACCGCTTGGCAGGCCGCCCTGCGCGGTCACCAATTCCAGACTCGTCTACGCCCTGTTCCGCCAGTCGCGTGAATGTCGCCTCATTGCCCGCATACCAAGCGATTGCTTGGCTCAGGCGGTCCAGATTGGCCTGTGACCAATCCTCAATCTCTGCCATCGCGGCGCGGGCGCGGGCGATCATGTCTGCTGTCAATTTACGTTCTTCTTCAGTGAGCTCTCTGGCCATCTGTCATGCTTTCTTGTGTGGGAATGGGGTGGGTGCGCCGCTGCGATCTGACATCTCCGAAAGTGCGCTTGGCGTGCTGTAGACAGCGCCGTGCATGTTCTTCAAAGCCCAGTTCTGTGACGCGGGATTGGTTGGGAAGTTCAATGGAATAATCGAGGGGCGGCATCCGTTCGATGATACCGGCAAAATCAATGCACCCTTCACCGGGATAAAGCCGCGCATCCCGTGCCAGCTGGATCATCCCTTGCCGTGTGTCGGCAATCCCCGGCAGAGCGTCCGAGATATGGAGGAAATTCAGCAAGTCACCGGGCACATGGAGCAGTTCAGCCAGATCGACACGGCTGAGGTGCAAATAGAGTGTGTCAAC
The DNA here is from genome assembly GCA_024686085.1 of Loktanella sp. Taxonomy (GTDB): domain Bacteria; phylum Pseudomonadota; class Alphaproteobacteria; order Rhodobacterales; family Rhodobacteraceae; genus Yoonia. The sequence goes on along the minus strand of JAIBDT010000098.1, from coordinate 1,283 downwards.
CAGAATGCCGCCATTTGGCTGATCGGCTGCGCGGACGATATCAAGTGCCTCATCCAACGTGCGCAATCGCGAAAAGCTGGGAAACTCAAGATCAACGGACAATCCGTAAGGGGCAGCGATCTCGCATGTTTCGGCGTAGCAATCGACGATAAAGTTGCGGTCATCACGGGTGGGCGTCCATGCGGACATGATCATGCGTGTTGCGCCCAACTCGCCACCCAATTCGCAAGCAGCCTCGAACGACCGCGGGTCGCAGTCTTCAGTGATACGGGCCAACTCGATGTCGAGAACCTTCAGCCCCGTAGTCTGCAACGCCGTTTTGGTGGCCGACACCATGGCTTTGTCAATCGGGCTTTCGCGGAACTCTCCTGGCACGTTCATCTGGATAAACCGTGGCGAAACAGCGTCATAGCCTGCCCGCGCCGCGATGTAGATCAACTCGGGCGCGGTGGCATTGATCAGCGTCAGATGCGCAAGCGAATAGAGCGGCTGGCCGGTCTGATCTGGCATTGTGAATCACTCCATGTCATCTGCCAGTAACAATAACATATTATGGATTCGAAAATCTATGATATTTTATACTTTATCATATTTACCACCGAATCCTCGTACGCACCAACTGAAACGCAGGTCACACAGGCTGGTTTGGCGTGCTTGGGCCTGCGGCCTTGCTGAGTAACAAGAGTGCTACCGCGACGAGGGTTATCCCCAGAAAATCCATAACCGTGAGCACTTCCGCAAAGACGACCCACGCAATCAGTGCGGCCCACACCAGCGCGGTCAATCGGAATGGAGCAACGAAAGAAACCTCTCCATTTTGCAACGCGTATGTCATGAGCACCATCGCAGCGCCCTGCAGACACCCCGCGATAAGAGTTGCTCCAAGCGCCCATGGCTGGCCAAAACCCCACTCCTTAACCCCAAATACGAGCGCGACAACGATCATTCCGACCGCGGCATAAAGCGTCAGGAAGCTCGCGCTGAAATCAGGCCCCAACTTTCTTGTCCAAAGCTCTCGTCCGGCCCCGGCCAACGCGCTGAGAACGGGCAACACGGTCAACCAGCCCGCGTCTTGAACCTGAACTGACAGCAATACGCCCGCCCCCGCCATTCCAGTCAGGATTGACACGACTTTAATCATACTCAGCCGTTCAGCCAGAACCCAGGGTGCCAGCATGGCAACAAACAGAATGTTGGTCATGTCAACGAAAACGGCTAACGAGAAGGGCAAGGCGATGACTGCCGCGACAAATGCAAAGACATTGGCAATCGTAAATCCTGTG
>JAIBDT010000061.1 GCA_024686085.1 Loktanella sp. | reverse complement strand
TTTGCGCCACAGGCCGAAACTGGCTGGCATACCCATGAATATGATTATGTGATTACGGCTGTGACCGATTGTGCGATGTTGCTTGAAAACCCTGATGGCACGGTGGTCGAAGTTCTGATCCCTGCGGGCACCGCCTATCGCCGCGATGCGGGTATCAAGCACAATGTCATCAATCGTGGGCAGGATACGATGACCTTTGTTGAGGTCGAACTGAAATAGGGTGGGTTTGAACCCACCCTACCGAAGTTTTCTGAAGGGCAGATGCTGCCCCTAGTCGCTTAGTTGACTGATTTTTCCTCAATCAGGTTCGCGTCGGTTTTGCGCCCTTTGCTAATCGCAATTTGACGGGGCTTGAGCGCCTCTGGCACTTCGCGGACCAGATCAATGTGCAGCATGCCGTTTTCATGGCTGGCGCCTGTCACGCGCACGTGGTCAGCCAGATGGAAGCGGCGCTCAAACGCACGGGTCGCGATGCCGCGGTGCAGATAGGTCTTGCCGTCTTCATCGTCGGATTTGCGCGCGGTGACGTGCAGGTTGCGGTCTTTGACCTCGATTGCGAGGTCGTCATCGCTAAACCCAGCGACGGCCAGCGAGATGCGCCAAGCGTCGTCATCGGTCTTTTCAATATTGTAAGGCGGGTAGGTTGTGCTGCTTGCGTCAGCGGCAAGCGTGCGGTCCAGAAGGTCAGCAATTTGGTCAAAGCCGACAGTGGCGCGGTAAAGTGGTGTCAGGTCAAAAGTACGCATAGTGGTCATCCTTTATCAAGCGATAACAAGTATTTGGCCCCCCGATATTGGCAGGGCCGGTTAAACTACGGACCCATGATTGGCGTCCGTAAAACAGATGTGGGGATGGTTTGTTTTGGTTTCAAGAGGGTCGTTTTGTCTGTTGAGACCCTAGGGTTTGACGAATTTCGCGCCTGTGTCGGTCCGTTGTCCACCAATCACGATTTTGCGGCCTGTGCCTGTGCTGGCGGTTTGGAACGTGCTGAGAAGTTCGGCAAGTGGTTCTTGCAATGAGGTTCCAATGGAAATCTGTTTGCCATCTACATCGGCCATTGCAGACACCACAGAGACGATTTTCGGGCTGCCGTCTTGAATCGTGAAGACAGGAGATCCTGATGATCCAAAGGCGATGTCGCAGCTCATAAGGATCACCCCTTGTTGCCGCTCGATCACTTCGCATTCTTCTTGCAGGCTGGCCGCGTTTGCGCGGTCCCGCCCGTATGACACAACGCCGATCAGGTCGCCTGATTGGGGCGTGGCTGCGATCGCGTAGGGGAATATCCGTCCGTTTCGGATCGGTTGGTCGAGTTCCAGAATGGCGATGTCGTTGGCGACTTCGGATGTGTCGGTAGACGGCCCTTGGTGGTCGTAGTCTGGATGCGCCAAAATGCGGCTGACCCCACGCGTCGCCTCTGCCCGCCCGTCCCGAAGCCCTGCCTCGAACACAAAGCGGTCAGGACTGATCAGGGTGCCGTCGTTGTCATACAGGCAATGTGCTGCGGTCAGGATTAGTTTGCTTTGAATAAGGGCTGCGGTGCAGAATCCTTTGTCCAAAATGTCGAGCCTGCCGACCCCTTCCCATCCACGGCTGTCGTTACGCGTTTGAAGCGTCACAAGTGCGGAGTCTTGTGCCGATGCGGCCCCTGTCAGCAGGGCAAGAATGATGGCCAGAACGCGCATGAATATCCTCAAGGTTGCGGGCTTATAGCGCACCGCTTGGGGCGACATTATGGCATTAGCGCAAGATAGGCACCTGTGGCGTTGTATTTTTTTGCGCCGTAAGCGCGGGTGGTTTTGGCCCGCCTGTTGCCCAATCGAGCAGTTCCACCGTGTGCACGATGGGCGTGTCGGTGCCAGAGCCGATTTGCATCATACAGCCGATATTGCCTGCGCTGATAATGTCGGGGGTTAGCGCCTCGAGCGTTTGGACCTTGCGCGCCTTCAACTGTTTGGAGATTTCGGGCTGCATCAGGTTGTAAGTGCCTGCTGATCCGCAGCACAGGTGGCTGTCGGCGGGTTCTAGCACAGTAAAGCCTGCCCGTTTCAGGAGGTCCTTGGGGAAGGTTTTGATTTTCTGCCCGTGTTGCAAAGAGCATGCCGCGTGATAGGCCACTTTGGTGCCTTTGTGGTCGCCTTCGGGTAGGTCGAGTTTCATCAGGACTTCGGAGACGTCCATTGCGATGGCTGATACCCGTGCTGCGTCTGCGGCAAGGTCTGTATTGCGAAACATATGCCCGTAGTCTTTGACCGTGGTCCCGCAGCCAGAGGTGTTGATGACGATCGCGTCCAGCCCTGCGTCCATTTCAGTCACCCACGCACGGATATTCTTGGCGGCGGTTGCGTGGCTTTCATCTTCTTTGCCCATGTGGTGGGTCAGTGCGCCGCAGCAGCCTTGGCCTTTGGGGATCACGACCTCTGCGCCCAATCGCGTCAGCAGCCGGATAGTCGCGTCGTTGATGTCTGTATTTAGTGCGCGTTGTGCGCAGCCTGTCATAAGCGCCACGCGCATTTTCTTGTCAGCGACATGAAAGGTTTGCGGATCGTCGTTGCGCGATACGGGCGGGATCACTTTGGGTGCCATTTCCAGCATTGCCCGCAGACGTGGGTCGGGAATGAACCGTGCGAAAGGTCGCCCGATTTTGGCGCCGAGCAGCGCGATACGGAACCGTGTCGGGTAGGGCAGGATACGTGCCAGAACCCAGCGCAAGGCGCGGTCTGATAGGGGGCGTTTGTAGTTCTGTTCGATGTAGGCGCGTGCGTGATCGACGAGGTGCATATAGTGAACCCCTGACGGGCAGGTGGTCATGCACGCAAGGCAAGACAGACAGCGGTCGATGTGTTTGACGGTTTTGGCATCTGGTGTCCGTTCGTTTTCGAGCATGTCCTTGATAAGGTAGATCCGCCCGCGGGGGCTATCGAGTTCGTCGCCAAGGATTTGGTAGGTCGGGCAGGTCGCGGTGCAAAACCCGCAGTGCACGCAAGCCCGCAAGATTTCGTTGGCCCGCTTGGTGCCTGGATCGGTCAGTTGCTCTGGTGTGAATGTGGTTTGCATTAGGACATGATCCCCGTGTTGAGGATACCACGCGGGTCGAAACGGTCGCGCAATCCTTGGCTAATGGCTGCAAGTGGCGCGGGTTCAGGGTGGAAGGTTTGCCCTGTGCCACGGATCAGTGTTGCGTGCCCTGCAATGTCGCCCATTGCCCCGCGCAGGTTGTGCCCTGTGGGTGCCTGCGCCCAGATAAGCCCGCCGCCCCAGTCATATTGCACCGCTGTCGCGCCGAGATTTGCCGCCAGTGCTGCGGCATCCGAGGGCTTGACTGAAATGCGCCAGACGTCCCCTTGCTGGTTGGCAAAGGCGGTGACGTCGCGGATGGCTGCCCAGTTATTTTCGGCCTTGGAGAGTGTTCCAAAAGCTTCAAGATGTTTGGACAAGGCATCGGCGCGGTAATCAACGGAGGCTTTGAACCCTTCCAGCCGCAAGGATGTTGTCGCGGTGGCTGGATCGTGGGCGGCCCCTGTGACCTCGAACGGCGAGGACAAGGCTGCGGATAGCGCCTTGATCGCCGTGGCGTCGTCCAATCCTGTTAGGGTGTATGTCGCGGTGGTTTCAACGGCGGGCAGGACTTTCAGGGAGACCTCGGTGAGTACACCGAGTGTGCCATAGGACCCCGTCATCAGCTTGACCAGATCGTAGCCAGTCACGTTTTTCATGACACGTCCGCCGTTCTTGACGATGTTCCCCATGCCGTCGACGTAGCGCACGCCAAGCATGAAATCGCGGCAGGCCCCGACAGCGATACGGCGCGGGCCTGACACATTCGCCGCAACAACGCCGCCGATTGTGGGCGTGCCTTTTGTGCCGAGTAAAGTGCGGTGGTCCATGGGTTCGAAAGCAAGGCGCTGGTTCTCGGCCGCCAGTGTTTTTTCGATTTCTTCGACAGGCGTGCCTGCTTGCGCGACGAGCGTCAGTGCGCCGGGTTCATAGAGTGTGATCCCTGACAGTTTTGCCGTAGAAAGCGCATCACCCGTGGTTTGTCCAATTGGGCGCGTGCCGCCGCCTTTGATCCGCAGGGGACCGCTGGCGTCTTTGATGATTTGTGCAAGCTCGGTTTCTGATTGCGGTGTCATATCGTTGGCTTTCATTCAGCGGCGCGAAGCAGAGGCGTCGAGCGGGAAAACTTTTGCAGGGTTCAGTAACCATTTCGGGTCAAAGACGTCTTTGACGGCCATCTGTGCCTCTAGGTCTTGGGGTGCATATTGCACGTGCATCAGGTCGCGCTTTTCGATGCCGACGCCGTGTTCGCCTGTCAGGCAGCCGCCCACCTCGACGCAGAGTTTGAGGATTTCCGCGCCGAAGTCTTCGCAGAGTTCCAAGTCGCCGGGTTTGTTGGCATCAAACAAGATCAGCGGGTGCATGTTCCCGTCGCCTGCGTGAAAGACGTTGCCCACGTCGAGCCCGAATTCCTTGGACATCTCGCCGATCCGTTTGAGAACGAAGGGCAGTTCAGACACAGGGATCGTCCCATCAAGGCACATGTAGTCGTTTATTTGTCCCATCGCCCCGAACGCGGACTTCCGCCCGAGCCAGATGCGGGCGGCTTCGTCCGCGTCTTTGGCTTCGCGCAACTCAACGGGGTTATGTTTGCGCGCGATGTCCATGATCAGCGCCAATTGTGCGTCGATTTCGGCGTCTGATCCTTCGACTTCGACGATCAAAAGCGCTTCGCACATTGGATAGCCTGCTTGCGCGAATTTCTCGGTGGCCTCGATGCAGGGGCGGTCCATGAATTCGATGGCTACGGGCAGAACGCCAGCCTTAATGATGTCGGTGACCACTTGGCCCGCGACCTCTGAATTGTCGTAGCCCATCAGGACGGGCCGCGCCCCTTCGGGTTTATGCAGGATGCGCAGGGTTGCCTCTGTCACAACGCCAAGCTGGCCTTCTGATCCGCAAATCACGCCTAGCAGATCAAGCCCTCCTGCATCCAGATGTGCGCCGCCGATCTCGACGATGGTGCCATCCATCATCACCATTGTGACGCCCATCAGATTGTTGGTCGTGACCCCGTATTTCAGGCAGTGCGCTCCGCCAGAGTTCATCGCGATATTTCCGGCGATGGCGCAGGCCAACTGGCTGGACGGGTCGGGCGCATAGAAGAACCCGTTGGTTTCGACAGCCCCAGTGACGGACAGGTTTGTGCGCCCTGTTTGCACTCGGATATAGCGATCGTCGTAGTTTGTTTCGATCACGTCGTTCATTTTCGCCACCCCGAGGATGACGCTATCAGCGGTGGGCAAGGCCCCGCCCGCAAGCGACGTCCCGGCCCCGCGCGGCACAACGGGCACGCCCATTTCGTGGCAGATTCTCAGCACGTCAGAGACTTGTTTTGTGGTTGCGGGCAAGACCGCACACAGCGGCGGGCAGCGGTAGGCCGTCAGCCCGTCGCATTCGTAGGCCCGTGTTTCCATTACATCGGAAATTACGGAGTCTTGGGGGAGGACCGCCAGTAGGCGTGCCACGAGTTGGTCTTTGCGTGATACGACCATTGCGTTGGGCAGTGGCATTTCCATAGCGAACCTCCATACATGTGTTGGTAAAATAATATGACCAATTTTTGCAGATAGCAAGTTTCAATTGAAACCGATAAGACGTCGATATGACAATGACCCATCATTTTTCACTGCTCGGCCACTATGATTGGGCCGCTGCTATTTTTATGATTATCGCGTGGCTGGTGTTGGGATGGTTCATTGAACACCCCCCAAAGAGGCGTCCGTCAGTCACCGTGTTGATGTCTCAAAAGCGGCGCGACTGGATGGAGGTTTTCATCCACCGCGATCCCCGTATTTTTGATGCACAGATGCTTTCAAGCCTGCGCCAAGGCACGTCGTTTTTTGCCTCGACCTGCATTCTTGCCATTGGTGGCGTGCTGGCCTTGGCGAAAAACACCGATCCTTTGGTTGGCGTTGCCAAAGAGGTAACGGCGATGAGTTCGCCTGTGTTGCTGATCCAAATCAAGCTTGCACTTGTTGCGCTTTTCTTGACCAATGCGTTTTTGAAATTCGTGTGGTCGAACCGCGTTTTCGGCTATTGCGCCGTATTGATGTCAGCGGTTCCCAATGACCCGACAGACCCGCAAGCCCGTCCGCGCGCGGCCCAAGCTGCCGAGTTGAACATCCGTGCTGCGATGAACTTTAACCGTGGTTTGCGTGCGATGTATTTCGCGCTGGGCGCATTGGCGTGGTTGCTGGGCGCTGTCCCATTGGTGGTTGCTACAACTGTTGTGATTTGGGTGGTATGGTCGCGAGAGTTTGCGTCGATCCCCCGCGATATTTTGTTGAAGGATGACTGATGAGAATTGCCCTTGCTTTGACCCTTGCAGGCACAACCGCGTGGGCCGATGCCCCCGTTGTAGAAGCCGTGGTGGTGCGTGACGGTCGTTTTGATGTGACGATTTCGCATCCTGACACGGGATGGGATCACTATGCCGATGGCTGGGCTGTCGAGGATGCACAGGGCAATCAGTTGGGCCTGCGTGTCTTGGCCCATCCCCATGAGACAGAGCAGCCTTTTACGCGCAGTCTGACAATCGCCGGCCCACTGCCTGACAAGGTTTTTGTTCGCGCCCGTTGCATCGTTGACGGATGGTCTGACGTGGTGTTTGAGGTTGCGACAAGGTAAGACGGCCTACCCCGTCCGCCGCCCTTCGCGCAGCCATGCCCCTAAGATAAACAGTCCTGCCAGCATCAGGAACGCCCATGCGGGTAGCAGTGTCTTGATCTGGATATCTGCAGTTTGAAACGCCCCGCGTGGCGTGATCCCGATCCAACCGCGCCCTGCTGCTGGTCTGCCCGAACGCACAGAGCGCAGGCTGATATCGCCATCTTGGATGTTCAAGACGCCGCCGCCTGTGCCTTTGGCGACGGGACCTAGCACGTCGTCTGACGCGATGGTCTGTTCAAACTCGCGTGGCGCAGCGGGTCCGAGTGCCGTGACGGTTTCGGTGTCTCCTTCGCGCAAACGGTAAAGGCCCACATCGGGGGCTTTCCAGAGCGTTTCAAAGTTGCCGGGTGAGGTCTCGGTCAGTTCAAGCACAGTCTCGGTGCCGTCGGGGTGGGTCACGGTTACGTCGCCAACATCTTCGGCAAGGCTGCGCCTTATAATCCGCATGGTTTGTCCTGTAGGTTCGGCCCAAAGCGCCTCTTCCTCAAGTTCGGGTTCTTTCATCATCCAATGCGCAAGCCGTCGCAGTAATTCCAGTTGCGGCCCGCCGCCTTCGAACCCCCGATCCCAAAGCCATGATTGATCGGATGCCATCAGTGCGACCCGTCCTTCGCCAATCCTGTCGAGGATCAAAAGCGGACGATCGTCCAAACCTGACATCACGACCTGTGCCGCTTCTGGCACAAGCACATCAACCAAGCGGAACCACCGTCCCCACGCGGGGCCACCATCATCGGTGCTGGGAGCGTAGTCTTGCAGGCCTGCGGTCACAGGGTGCCGCGCCCCAAGGTCGGTGATTTGAGGTGTATAGCCTTCTTCAAAGACGCGAGCCGTTGGCGCACCGGGCAAGATTTCCCCCAGTGGCGACCGGTAGATGCTTTCGGCACCCCCGTATTCTGGCCCTGACGAGATCAGCACTGCGCCCCCTTCGACCACGTAGTTGCGGATGTTGTCGAGGTAAGCGCCGGGCAGGATTCCACGCCGCCTGTAGCGGTCGAAAATGATCAGATCAAAGTCGTTGATTTTCTCCAAGAACAGCTCTCGGGTCGGGAACGCGATGAGCGAAAGTTCATCAACAGGCACTCCGTCTTGCTTTTCGGGGGGCCGCAGAATGGTGAAATGCACAAGGTCAACGCCTGCGTCGGATTTCAAAAGGTTCCGCCATGTCCGTTCGCCTGGATGAGGTTCACCCGAGACGAGAAGCACGCGCAAGCGGTCGCGCACCCCGTTGATTTGCACAACCGCCGCGTTGTTGCGGTCCGTCAGTTCGCCGTCGGCTGCGGGGGTTTCAAATTGCACGACGTTTATGCCCCCGTGCGGCAAATCAAGTGGCAGTTCGATGTCTTGTCCCGTGGGTACTTGGAATGACAGGGGCGTGTTTCCGTCGATCGCGATGGAGAGTGGCACAAGCCCGTTTGTTTGTGGTGCTGCCCCTTGGTCTTCGATCCGTAGTTTCAGCGTGATGGTTTCGCCAAGGATTGCGAAGGCTGGTGCGTTGGATACGATCAAGCGTCTGTCCCAGTCGCTGTCTTTTCCCGTCAGCAGGGTGTGGAATGGCGCGGGCAGGGCGGGTTGTCGTTCGATGTCGTGTATCCGCCCGTCGGTGATTGCGACGATCCCTGCGATCCGTGCTTGCGGTTCTTCGGCCAATGCCTCTGTCAAGGTTGTCATCAGTTGCGTGCCGCTGTCGCCGTCACCATCGGGCACTGTTACTACGCGCAGTTCGGTGTTGGGGCTTTTGGCGATCTGAGATGATAGGTTTGCCAAGGCTGCGGCAGACTGATCCGTGCGGTCGCTGATGTCTTGGCTGGCACTTTCGTCTATCAGTGCGATCACGATGTCACTTAGCGGTGTGCGTTCTTCGCGTTGCAGTGACGGGTTTCCGATGGCTGCAAGAATTGCGAGCCCCGCCAGCCCGCGCAGCCACCAGCCCGCCAAGCCCCGCCAGATGGCCAAGCCAAGGCCAAGAGCGCCCAGAGCCGCCAGCACATAGAGCGCCATCATCGGCACCAATGGATCAAGGATCAGGGTTTCGGTCATATCTACTGCCCCAATCGGTCAAGAAGTGCAGGCACGTGCACTTGGTCGGATTTATAGTTGCCTGTAAGCACATGCATGATCAGGTTGACCCCGAACCGCAGCGCGATTTCGCGTTGCCGTTCACCTGCGGTGCCGCGCCCCACGGGGAACATGCGGTTGCCCGCCGCGTCAATTGCCCAAGCCCGCGCCCAGTCGTTGCCCCCGATCACCACGGGCGTGACCCCGTCGTTGAGATTGCGGAACGGCATCCCTTCGGACAGTTCGGCCCCCGCTGGTGCTGCCTCGACCCAGATGTCCCGGCTGGCGTAGCGTCCGGGAAAGTCTTGCAGCAGGTAGAATGTCCGGGTCAGCACGTGATCGTCGGGGATCGGCTCGATCGCGGGGATATCCAGCCCGCGTGCGATGGCCTGCAATTTGCGCCCTTCTGGGCTGCCTGACCCGAAACGTGCCGTGTCAGCGTCGCGTGTGTCGAACATGATCATGCCCCCTGCACGCAAGTAGCGGTTCAGTTTGGCGTAGGCCTCGCGGCTGGGCAAAGCTTGGTCCGGAATGATCGGCCAATAGATGAACGGGAAGAAGGCAAGCTCGTCTGTTTCGATGTTCACGGCGACGGGGTCTGCAGGTTCGATGGAGGTCCGCTGGAACAAGGTCCGAGACACCCCAAGCAATCCTGCCTGTGCGATGTCGTCGGTTTCTTTGTCTCCGGTAATCACATGCGCCAAAACGACTTGGGATGTGGCCGCGATGGCGGCAGCATCATTGGTTTGTGCTTGTGCGTCGGGTGCGAATAGCATCATCGCCAACAGGCTGGCGGCGACGTTGGCGCGCGGCCCCCGTAAGCGGCCCCCGACAAGCAATGACGCCAAGATGTCGATGATCAGAAGTCCCATGGCGGCGGTGAGAAGCCAGCCTTTCAGCGCTGTTTCGCGCAGGCTGGCAAGTCCTTCGACGGGGATACGTGCGGGCCAAGCGGCTACCGAAAGTGTTGTGTCTGGACCGATAACATTGACGGCGATTTGGCTTTCTTGGCCGCTGTAGAGGCCAGGCCCAATGGTGGGGCTGGATGTCCGTGTCGCCAGAAGCTCGCCGTCGATCCCTGCCAGTGCTTTGCCGTCTTGCAGCCGACCAAACCCGTCCAAAACGGTTGTTGGTAGCCAAGTTGTTCCTGCCAGTTCGGTCGGGTCAGATGTGTCGGCGCGTGTCGAGATTGCGAGCCGTTCGAGCATTTGCACAAACAGTCCCGACAGCGGCAAGGTGGACCATTCGGCGTTGGCTGTGACGTGGACCAAAACGACTTGGCCCAAGCCCAATGTTTTGCGCGTGACAAGCGGTGTGCCGTCGGCCAGCCCCGCGATCACGCGGGTCGCAAGGGTTGGGTCGGGCTGCGCCATGACCTGCGCCGAGACCGTCACGTCGTCGGGAATGGGTAGACCGAAGAAAGGCGATGTATCGGGGAAAGCGGCCAATGCTTTAGGTTCGCCCCAACTCATCGCGCCGCCAACGGTTCGCCCGCCTGCCCGCAGACGCACGGGCAAAAGCGGGTCTTCTTCGGATCGTCCCAGATCAGAGGCTGCAAGGCGTGGTCCTGCAAAGCGCAGCAACATACCGCCGTCTTCGACCCATGTGGTCAGGGCTTCGGTTTCCAAACCCCCAAGGGTCGCCACATCGGCCAGCACGACCACGTCGGGGTTGGCGAGGATAATATCGGAGAGCGTCCCGTTGATCAGATCGGCGGTCGGGGTCAGCGCCTCGCGCAAGTAGTGCAGGGGCGATAACAGATCGAGCGCCTCGCGGGTTTCGCCGCCAGCGATCAGCGCTATTTCACGCCGTTTCAGGCTGTCGTCGGTCAGGCTAACCGCGGCTGCACTGCGTTGCCCAGTTAGTTCGAACCGTGTGACACGGTTGCGCAGTTCGGGTGGCAAAACCAGTGCCGTTTCGGCCAGCGGCGCGCCTGCCGCGAAATCGAGGTCGATGGTTTGCAATTGCCGTTCCACCCCTGCCGGATCCAGCCCGATAGCGGTCAAGGGGATTGTTGCTGCGTTGCCGATGGGTGTGCGGACCACCGAGACTACGATTTCACCGTCTTCATAGCGGGGTGGGCGCAATCCGTAGACGGTACGCGGGCTTTGATAGACGGTGACCGGGCCGCGATCCTCTAGCGTTGCAAGAAGATCGTTTCGTCCTGCCCAGTCGATTCCGTCGGACATCCATTTGGTTTCGAAGCTGCCGGATTGCGCGGCAAACCAGTCGGATGTCGCGTCGGTTGGTTGCCATGGCTGTGGCTGCAGGTTTGCGAGTTTATCTTGCCACTCGCTGGGTGCGGCAAAGGGGATTTCACCTGTCGGCAGGTCGGCGAGGTTTATTACGGCTGTTCGTCTATTGGTGCGGGCGGCTTCGTCCAAAAGCCCGTCCACCAGTTCAATCCGTGCGGCCCACCCTGCAGCCCCAGCCCATGACCCGTCGAGTGCGATCACGAGGTCGCCGCTGCCCGTTTTCGCTGTGCTTGGGTTCAAGACGGGGCCCGCGAAACCAATAAATAAGGCTGCCACTGCGAGTAGCCGCAGGAGAAGGAGCCACCAAGGCGTTCGGTCTGATTGGCTTTCTTTATCGGTCAGTCCGAGCAGTAGTACGACGCCGGGGAAACGCCGCGTGATTGGTGCCGGCGGCACGGCGCGTAGCAAGAGCCAAAGAATCGGCAGCACGATCAGCCCGAGGAGAAGAAAAGGTGCAGCAAAGCCTATGGGCCCAAGTGTCCACATTTAAAGGGTATCCTTTGTGGCTGGCCGCTGGGGCGCGGCCCCAGACCCCGAGGTATTTTTGATCAAAAGAAGGCGGATCATGCGGACCTCGAAAGTAATTGGTAGAGCCAAAGGAGGGCGCTCGTGGCGGGTGTGTTCGTGTGGTGTGTGTGGAATTGCCAGCCTGTGCCGCTTGCAAGCTGTGCCAGTTCGTCTTTGCGTGCCGCCAGTCGGTCAAGGTAGCGCATTCGTAGGTCGCTGGCCTGTAGCGTTTCGTGTTGAAATCCGCCGCCCATGGATTGAAAGATTGTGCGTCCGTGGAACGGAAAGCTTTCTTCTTGCGCGTCGAGCACTTGCAGCAGAGCGCCGCGCACGCCGTTATCGGCTGCTTTGAGAAGGGCCTCTTTCGTACCGCTGATGTCGCCTAAGAAATCGCTGATGAATACAGCCCGCGCATGGGGCATGATCCCTTTCACGTCAGGTGCACCATAGTCGGTCGTGTCTGTTTCGCATAGGATCGCGGCCATTTGCCCGATTTGTCCAGCCCCGCGCCGTGGTGGTAGTCGCATGCCTGTCAATCCGACCCGTTCGCCACCGCGATCCAAAAGGATTGCCGTGGCGAGCGCAAGCGCGCTGGCGCGGTCTGCTTTGGTCGGCGTGTCATCGTCAGACGTAAATGTCATCGAGCTTGCCCGGTCCACCCAAAGCACCACGGACTGCGCGATTTGCCATTCTTTGTCGGCAACAAAGTTGCTGTCGGCCCGCGCGGACCTGCGCCAGTCGATACGCCGCAAGTCGTCGCCCGCTTGTGCGGATCGGTATTGCCAGAAGGTGTCGCCCATCCCCGCGCGTCTGCGTCCGTGATCGCCCAATAGCACCGTCGACGCCAAATGGTCCGCTTGCGCCAGAAGTGCGGGTAGCGGATCGGCGAGCCTATGGGCGTCTGCGCGAAGGTTTTGGGCTGATGTCACGCGGCGGCCCTTACGCGAGTCACATTGGCTGCGACGGCATTGATGATATCAACGACGGTTTCGCCGCGTGCCCGCGCCGCAAAGGTCAATGCCATCCGGTGTTCAAGCACAGGCACGGCCATGGCCATGACGTCTTCGGCGGATGGTGCGAGGCGTCCGTCCAGCAGCGCCGAGGCGCGCACGGTTAGCATTAAGGATTGGGCTGCGCGTGGACCGGGCCCCCAGCTGACGGACTGGCGCACGGCTTCGGGGGCTTGCGCATCGGGCCGGCATGCACGGACAAGATCGAGAATCATTTCGACAATATTTTCGCCCACGGGCATTTGTCGCAGGACGGATTGCGCGGCAAGTAGTTCGGCGGCGGTGAAGACCTCTGTTGCGTCTTCTTCGGTGGTGCCTGTGGTGGCGATTAGGATGTCACGCTCTGTTTCGCGATCAGGGTAGGGCACGTCGATCTGGACAAGGAAGCGGTCAAGTTGCGCCTCTGGCAGCGGATAAGTGCCCTCTTGCTCGATCGGGTTTTGGGTGGCGAGGACGTGAAATGGCACGCCAAGCGGACGGTGTTCGCCTGCGATGGTAACTTCTTTTTCTTGCATGGCTTGTAAGAGCGCGGATTGCGTGCGCGGCGAGGCACGGTTGATCTCGTCAGCCATCAAAAGCTGGCAAAACACAGGGCCTTCGACAAAGCGGAAAGCGCGAGACCCATCTTTGGCGGTATCAAGAATTTCGGAGCCGAGAATATCTGCGGGCATCAGGTCGGGCGTGAACTGAATGCGGTTGCCGTGCAGGCCCATGACGGTAGATAGCGTATCAACGAGGCGGGTTTTCCCAAGACCGGGAAGGCCGATCAAAACCGCATGTCCGCCGCAGATCAGCGCGGTCAGTGTCAGATCAACAACGCGTGGCTGCCCGATGAACCGTTTGCCGATGCTGGCGCGCGCTGCGGCCAATTTGGTCCCTAGATTTTCAATATCGGTGACCAATTGATCGGGGTTTACCATGACAATGCTCCTGTTTCGCTTATATGCTTATAACAACAGATTAGTGCACTGACCCCAATGGGAAATACAATGACCGGACAAAAGATCGTTACTCCGAGTGCTGAAAGCCTTGCTGCATCTGCGCGTGCTGCGAAAAAAGGCGGTTTGCCGCCCGTACATTTGTGGAATCCGCCGTTTTGCGGGGACTTGGATATGCGGATCGCGCGGGACGGCACGTGGTATTATCTGGGAACCCCGATTGGACGGGTCGAATTGGTGAAGTTGTTTTCAACGATTCTGCGCCGCGACGGCGATGATTATTTCCTTGTGACCCCCGTTGAAAAGGTCGGGATCACCGTTGATGACGCGCCCTTTGTTGCCGTGGATTTCAACCGCAAAGGTGACGCGTTGGTGTTCGAGACCAACGTGGGTGATTTCGTCGAGGCGGGACCGGATGCCCCAATTCGTGTGGAACGTGACCCAGAGACGGGCGAGCCCGCGCCTTATGTTTTGGTCCGTGCTAATCTAGAGGCGCTGATTGATCGTAAGTCATTTTACCGATTGGTCGAGGTTGGCGAAGAGCAGGATGTCGATGGCACGCTCTGGTTCGGCGTGATGTCCAAGGGCGCGTTTTTTCCGATCATTCCTGCGGTGGAGTTACATGAATGAAGACCTGCGCGAACCTGACGATGCTGTTCACAGAACTGCCTTTTCTGGAGCGTTTTGGTGCCGCGCGTTCTGCGGGATTTGATGCCGTCGAAGTGTTGTTTCCCTATGATATCGCGGTGCCTGATATGCTGGATATGCTGGCGCGAAATGACTTACCGCTGGCCCTGATCAACTGTCCTCCGCCGAATTACGCAGGCGGCGCACGGGGCTTTGCCGCTGTGGTTGAGTCGCGGTTTCAGCAAGATTTCAAACGGGCGGTGCGCTATGCCAAAGCGCTGGGTGCGCAGCATTTGCACATTATGGCGGGGGTCGCCGAAGGGCCTGAGGCGCGCGCGTGTTTTGTTGAGAATTTGCGCTGGGCTGCCGCCGAAGCTCCATCGCAAAGCCTGACCATCGAGCCGATCAATCGTGATGACATGCCCGGATATTTCTTGTGTGACTTTGCCGAGGCAAAGGCAATAATTGCCGAGGTCAACGCGCCGAATGTTCGCCTGCAATTTGATGCCTATCACGCGCAGAAAATCACAGGCGATGTGTTGGGCGCATGGGCTGTCGTTCGTGATGATGTCGTGCATGTGCAGGTCGGTCAAACCCCTGACCGGACTGCGCCCGACCAAGGCGAGATTGATTATAAAGCCTTCTTTGCGCAGCTGAAAAAGGATGGCTACAAGGGGTGGATCAGCGGTGAATACGTTCCCGCTGATCGCACTGAGTTAAGCTTGGATTGGATCAAGTAGCCTTTTATTGTCTTGAAAGGTTCTGCGCCAACCGCATCAATTGCACTGCCTGTGTGCGGTAGCCAAAGATGTCTTTGCCGCGGTTGGCGTTTGCCAGATGAATCGCTTGCTCATAGTCCCAATCGCCCAAGTAATCCGAGCCGCGCAACAATTGCCCAAAGCCTGCGATTGCTGTTGCAAATTGCGCATCAGAGTTGGCGACAGGTCCCTGCGAAATCGGCACTTCCAATAGCTTGCTGACGTCCTGACCGGGTTCCTTGTAGCGCAATTTCAGGAAGCCGAGTTCACCCGCATCGCCACCAACATCTGCTGCTTGATAGCGCAATGGATCGTTCAGCACGGCGTCGCTGCCCACGGGTGTCACTTCATAGATTGCGGTCACGGAATGACCTGCCCCAAGGTCGCCTGCATCCACCGCGTCATTGTTGAAATCCTCGCGGCGCAGGGCGCGGGTTTCATATCCGATAAGGCGGTATTCGGCGACAGCGGCGGGGTTGAATTCGATCTGCACTTTCACGTCCCCTGCGATGGGGAAAAGCGCGCCAGTCAACTGGTCCACCAGCACCTTTTGTGCCTCGGATAACGTATCGATAAACGACGCGATTCCGTTGCCGTTTTGCGCCAAGGCTTGCATCGTTGCATCGTCCAGATTGCCACGACCAAAGCCCAAGACACTGAGGTAAGTGCCGCTGTCGCGCTGTTCCGCGATGTAGTCTTTTAGTGCGTCTGGGTTATTGATCCCCACGTTGAAATCACCGTCCGTGGCAAGGATTACGCGGCTGACTTCTCCGTCCTTGGCCATGCCTGCGGCCACGGCGTAAGCTTGCTCCAATCCGCCTTGCCCATTGGTCGATCCACCAGCGCCAAGGGTTTGGATCGCTTGCAGAATTGTTGTGCGGTCAGAGGCTGCGGTGGGGGCCAGAACTTGGCCTGCGCTGCCCGCATATTCGACGATCGCGACCTGATCTGTGGGGCGCAGATTGTCGAGCATCAGGCGGAAGGATTGTTTGAGCAGCGGTAGCTTATTGGCTTGCCCCATCGACCCCGACGTGTCGATCAAGAACACGAGGTTCAACGGTGGGCGGTCCACCATGGCGGGCAACCGGCCTTGCAATCCGATATGGACCAACTGCGTGCCCGCATTCCACGGCGTCCCCATCACGGTGACGGTCGGACGGAATGGGGCCTCGTCTGTCTCTGGGCCCGCGTAGTCATAGGGGAAATAGTTGATCATTTCCTCGATGCGCACGGCATCAGGCGGCGGCATGTGGCCATTTTGAAGGCTCGAACGGATCAGCGAATAACTCGCCGTATCGACGTCAATCGAGAAGGTTGAAACTGGGTCTTCGTTCACGACTTTGACGGGGTTCGCGGCGGCGTTTGCGAAGGCCTCTGTGTCTGACAATTGCATGATACTGAGATCGTTTGCGGGCGTTTCCTTCATCACGATGGGCTGGTCCGCTAGGGACGTGGTGGTGGTTAATCCTGCGGCTTCGCTGTTGTCTGTAAGTAGTTCGCCAAGTGGAGGCGACGCTTGAGGGCGCGCTGGAACTGGCTGCGGCGTAGCGCGTCGCAAGGTGTCGACGGTCTTTGCTGCGGACTCGGTCTCTAGCTTTACAGTCGTAGGTGCAGGCTTACGCAACAAATCCTGCCCTGTTGGCGTCCAAAACAGGAACCCGCAGGCCACAAGCGCTGAGGTGGCGCCCAATGCGCCCTTTGATGTTAATGTATTCAGCATGATCTTCACTCCTGTCCAAAGGGCGTTTGGCCCAATTACAGAAGTTGGACGCAGTGGTTTGGCCGATCCTTGGAGGGTGTCGAAATTTTTCTGGGCGAGGGCTAGATTTTCGGCACGGCGCGCGGCATCGGGCGCGGGTGTCGCGCCCGTCATCGCAGCCTTAAGATCGTCGAGGTCGTCGCTCATGCTACATCCTCCTTTTCTTTCAATTCTTTGAGGCGCTTTTTGGCCTCCGATATCCGCCAAGAAATCGTGCCCTCGGACACTCCCAAAATCTCGGCCGCCTGCGCATGTGTCATGTCGTCGAGCACCAATGCGAGCGTGTCGCGTAAATCGTCGTTCAGGCTTTGCATCGCGGTCGTGAGCCAGTCCATTTTCGCGGCCTCCTCGATGGCCATCTCAGTGCGGCTTATCTCCCAATCCCCCCACCCTGCGCTTGCCTTCACATAGGTCGCCCGTCTGCGTCTGCGGTCATGGGCGGCGTTCACGGCGACGCGGTAAAGCCATGTCGTGACCTTTGCGCGCCGCTGATAGCTGGCCAGTTTCGCGGGCAGGGCGGCGCAAATATCTTGCGTCAGATCCTCCGCCTCGGCCCGCACGCCCGTCAGCCTGAAACAAAACGCAAACAGCCTGTCGTAGTGCCGATCCAGCAGCATAGCAAAAGCCGCCCCATCGCCAGAGGCCGCAGCTGTCGCCAAGTCTTCGTCGGGTGTTGTCATACGCATTATTGTGGTTGGACGCGCCTCGGGCGTCAATCCTTGGCGGTGACCTTAGGTTAATTTGAAAAAGGCCTCTGCGGTCTCGCAATCGGACGTTGGTGAGCCTAACTATACAGTCCTCCCCGCGGTATTAAGCCGTTTGAAATTACACATAAAATTGGATCTTCTCCCATGAAAGCTGCAATCATTCGCGCCTATGAAGGCGCCGTTGAAATCGCTGATGTTCCCGCGCCCGTTTTGGCCGACGATAGCGTCATCATCCAAGTCCACGCAGCTAGCGTGAACCCAATCGATAACATCCTGCGTGCGGGATACATGAAAGATATGATGCCGCTCAGCTTCCCGTTTGTTATGGGCTATGACGTCAGTGGTGTCGTAACTGAAGTCGGCAAAGATGTGACTGCATTCAAGATTGGTGACGAAGTTTACGCCCGTCCGAACCAAGAGGATAAAGGCGCTGTTGCTGAATTCGCCCACGTGAAAGCTGCCGAATTGGCGTTGAAACCTGCGAGCCTGAGCCACGCCGAGGCCGCCTCAATCCCGCTTGCGGGTCTGACCGCTTGGCAGGCATTTGTGGAATTCGCGGATTTGAAGCAAGGCCAGAAAGTGCTTATCCATGCAGGCTCTGGTGGCGTGGGCACATTGGCAATTCAGATGGCGAAACATTTGGGCGCATATGTCGCGACGACAGTCAGCGCACGTAACGCGGACCTTGTGAAATCCCTCGGCGCTGATCTTGTGATCGACTACAAAACCGAGAATTTTGATGAGGTCATTTCCGACTACGACGTCGTGTTCGATATGGTCGGCGGCGACATCATGAACCGCTCTTTCAAGGTCTTGAAAAAGGGTGGGCATTTGGTGTCGATCAA
>JAIBDT010000066.1 GCA_024686085.1 Loktanella sp. | reverse complement strand
GATCATAATCTTCCCTCTCATTTTTAAGACCCTTACCGCTTCGCTGGGTCTTAAAAATGAGAGGGAAGATTATAGTACATTACGCTAAAGCGGACCGGCTGGAAGCCGGTGGCTTTAATCCCGTTTGTGGAAAGTAAAAACATCGCTCTGTCATTACGAATTATACGGAACATTGCCCGCTTTGCGCCGTTGCGCAAACCAATTGGCCGTCCGATGTCAGTGTGTAAGAGCTACAGCGGTCGAATCCACACAGCGCTGCAAAAGACGACAGGAGCAGGGCTACTCCTAACCGTCATTGCGGGACGCGTCATTCCTTTGTCATAGACCGTCTCATGCAAGGCAGCGAGCAACACCTGCGGAAGGCGCGTCAACCTCAGCGCGGGGCGAACGTACATAAGATGACACGCGCCGAAGCTGTTGTGTGGTTGCCATTTGCGGGAAGCGTTTAGCGTAAAAAAGACCCCAGCTAGCGCTTGGAGTCCGCACCCAATCGACCTTTTGATTGTTTGCGTCAAAGCCTCTGAAACTCGCGCCGGTATCTTCAGCGGCATAACCGGCTATCAGGCTTGGCTGTTGTGTTGCGCGCAAAAGAAAGTCGATTGCCGTATGGATCGTTTTTCCTCCTGAAGAGTAACCATATAGGTCAACTCCTTGCCCGGCAGCGAGTTCGGCAGTCAACACCAATGATGCAATCGCCTTGTTGGTGTAATGGATCGCGCTTCCGCCCCTGCCACTGTCATTTGGAAGGCTCCCATCGGAACGCATGGCGCGAATTGCACCCTGATAAATTCGTGTCGCGCGACGCACGTAACTTTGGTCTTCGGCGATGATACCATATGTCATGGCGAAACTCGCCCAAAGATAGCCTTTGTTGTCGACAGACCATCTGCTCATCTGCTCGTTGTTTCCGGTTCGGTCAACTAGCCGCTTCATCCACGATTCGACGACAGCCTGTTCTTCTAGGGAAAACAGTTCACGATGCTCACCATATGCGACTGCAACAGGGACCATTGTGTGTGTCGTAAAAAATACTGTCGCCGGTCCGGAATCCGGCCCGTTGTTCCAGCCACTTGGCCATTGCATCGCGTTTGACCGCGCCCATCCGATAATCGCACTCCGCAATTGCTCTTTCGCGGCGTCTGAGCGGAAAGCTGCGGCGGCAAGGCGCCCTACAGCATCGGCGTATCCATCAAGAGATTTCGACATGGGATCGCTTGTTGCTCCATAGTACTCTTCTTTCGGATCAATGAGCAGCCAAGGCGCAGGAACGCCTTTCAGCCCGACTTGGCAGTTACCAAGGCCATTAAATGAAAGGAGGCTGACAGAAGGAGCAGGACCACTGCGCGTTACACTTGCGTCTGAGGTGCCAGTCCCGCCAGTCACTTGGCACGATGCCAAAAAGCCCAAAGAAGCAATTCCGAATGTGAAATTTCTAAGTGTAGCTAGCCTTGGCATTAAAACATCTCCCAAATGAATACTTCGACCTTGGTTAGTAATTAGTCGGTGATGTGATGCTTTGGTCAAAGTCTTTCTGTCATGCTGGGTACAGAAATTGATCCGCTGCTTTCAACCCTTGCCACATTTCACTGCCGCTGTAGCAATTAACAGCAGTCATTGGCCTCGGGAGCGACGATGTCGACTTTGTCCGCAAATTGGACACCGGCGTGCTCTTCGGCGAGCGTCCGCTTTGGTATGTTCGGCGTTCCAAATAGGACTGTATGTTGATTGACGCTTTGGCATGATCGGCCTTTGGGGCCTTGGGGTGATCACCCATTCAAACTCAAAAAGGCGCGCCCGTTAGCGCGCCTTATGTTTGATTTGTACAAGATTAGCTGTTGCCGAATTCTTCCATGACCTCGTCGGAGGCTTCGAAGTTGGTGGTCACGCGTTGCACGTCGTCGTCTTCTTCGAGCAAATCCAGCAGCTTCATCAGCTTGGTCAGCCCTTCGAGGTCGAGTTCGGTGTGCAGGTTTGGTTTCCAGATCAACTTGGTGCTTTCACTTTCGCCGAGTTCTTTTTCAAGTGCGGTCGCCACGTCGTTCAGGTCGGTGTCCGCGCAATAGATTACGTGCGCGCCCTCGTCGGACTGTACGTCGTCTGCGCCGGCTTCAATTGCGGCCATCATCACGGTGTCGGCGTCGCCTACGGAGGCGGGATAGATCACTTCGCCCATCCGGTCGAACATGAAGCCCACAGACCCCGTTTCGCCCAAGTTCCCGCCGTTCTTGGAGAACGTCGAGCGCACGGTGGAGGCGGTGCGGTTTTTATTGTCGGTCATCGCCTCGACGATCACGGCCACGCCGTTTGGACCGTAGCCCTCATAGCGGATTTCGTCGTAGTTTTCCGCGTCCCCGCCTTGGGATTTCTTGATCGCGCGATCAATCACGTCCTTTGGCACGGACACGGATTTTGCTTCTTTCACGGCCATGCGCAGGCGCGGGTTTTTATCGGGATCAGGGTCGCCCATTTTGGCGGCCACGGTAATTTCCTTGGCCAGTTTTGAAAACAGCTTAGAGCGCAGTTTGTCCTGACGCCCTTTGCGGTGCTGAATATTTGCCCATTTGGAGTGGCCAGCCATGATAATGTCCTATCGTTTCAAATTTGGCGCTTCTTACGCCAACACAGGGGTGTGGATCAAGCGGGCTGTCAAAGCGGCCAGATCATTGGGATGACAAAGCTGACGATGGGCGCCAGCGACAGGTTGAGCGGGATGCCGATGCGCAGGAAGTCTTTGAACTTATAGCCCCCCGGCCCGAAGACCAACGTGTTGGTTTGATAGCCGATCGGTGTGGCAAAGCTAGCGGAGGCGGCGATCATCACGGCCACGACCAGCGGGCGCGGATCAACACCCAACGATGCCGCCAGCCCAATGGCGATAGGCGTCATCACGACGGCGACGGCGTTATTGCTGACCATCTCGGTCAGGAAAGACGCCAACACATAGACCGCCAACACGATAAAGAAGGACGGGAGCGTCATCATATAGGGTGACAATGCATCCGCGATCATCGCCACCGCCCCAGAGGATTGCAGCGCGGCCCCAACCCCAAGCATCGCAAAGATCAGCGCAAGCAAGCGGCCCTCGATGTAGGAGAATGCCTCGTCTGCGTCGATGCAGCCTGTGGTCAAAACGATGGTCACGCCAATCATCGCCAGCATCAAGATCGGTGCCACGTTCATCGCCGCAAGGACCACCACGGCCAAAAGCGTTGCGATGGCGATGGGTGCGCGGTTGCGGCGGTAGGCCCGTTCGGACGGTTCGGACACATCGCCAAGGTTCATGTCAGAGGCCAAACGTGCGATGTCGTCTTGCGTCCCTTCGAGCAGCAGCGTGTCGCCGACCCGCACGATCAGATCGTCCATTTGCCGCCCGATGTTGGTATCGCGCCGGTGCACGGCCAGCGTATAGACCGCATAGCGCCGCCGCAGGCGCAAAGACCCCAGCGTGCGCCCGACCATCTTACAGTTGGGCGTGATCAGCACCTCGACGGTGGTCGTCTCAACGGCGGACACTTGGTCAACGCGGCGCAGTTCGGGTGTGGCTTGCAGGGACAAAAGTTCGGCCATCGCCGTGCGCAAAACCACGCGGTCGCCGACCTGCAACACCGCATCGCCAAGGTTTCTGCGCAAGGACGCATCCCCGCGCACAACGTCGATCAGCCGCACGCCGTCACGTTTGAAAAGCTGGACGGTCAGGACTTCGCGCCCGATCAGGTTGCTGTCGGGGGGAATGACGGCCTCTGCGAAGAACCGCATTTTGGAACGGTCTGAAAGCAGATTTGCCATGCTTGACCGATCCGGCAGCAAGCGCGGGGCCGCAAAATAGAGGTATATGAAGGTCCATGTCACGACAACGAGGCCCACGGGCATGATCTCGAGGATGCCGAAGGGTTTCATGCCCGATGCGCGTGCCACCCCGTCGACAAGCAGGTTAGTTGAGGTGCCCAACAAAGTCAGTGTGCCCCCGACAATCGCCGCATAGCTGAGCGGGATCAACAACTTGGAGGCCGATGTTCCAAGTGTTCGCGAGAGTTGCACGAACACCGGGATCATCACGACGACCAGCGGTGTGTTGTTCATGATCGCACTGGCGAAGGCGACAAATAGAAGTGCCCCGCCGATTGCCCGTGCGGGGTTAATCTTGGCTTGTCGTTCGGCCACTTGCGTCATGGCGTTCAGCGCGCCTGTCCGCACCAAAGCCCCTACGATGATAAACATCGCTGCAATCGTCCAAGGCGCAGGATTCGATAGTGCCGCCACCGCATCGTCGTAGGACAAGACCCCTGTGACCAACAGAACCGAAACCCCGACCATAGCCACGACCTCTGTCGGGTAGGTTTCGCGCAGGAACATCAAGAACATCAGGGCC
Organism: Loktanella sp.; assembly: GCA_024686085.1. Taxonomy (GTDB): domain Bacteria; phylum Pseudomonadota; class Alphaproteobacteria; order Rhodobacterales; family Rhodobacteraceae; genus Yoonia. The sequence goes on along the minus strand of JAIBDT010000066.1, from coordinate 10,938 downwards.
ACGACCCCGATGGTCAGCCATGCCGGTGCGCTGGCGCTAAGGTTCAAAAAATCAGTCATGTTGCTATCCTAGCATCAAGATATGCTGTGGTCACAAGGGCGAAACGGGTGCAGGTCCGGCAGGCGACAACCGCCCCCCCTGCCGCACCATCTCAACGCGGGTCGCTTTGCCCGTGCGGTCGTCGGTTTCGACGTAAAGCCCTGATAGCGTGGCCTCGGCGGCAGCGGGGCTAAAACGTTCTTTGGGCATGCCTGTGATAAAGCGGCGCATTGGTTCGACTTTGTCCATGCCGATCACGGAATTATAGTCGCCGCACATGCCCGCGTCGGACTGGTAGGCTGTGCCTGCGGGCAGGATCATCGCGTCCGCTGTTGGCACGTGCGTATGTGTGCCCACAACGATGCTGGCCCGCCCGTCGCAAAAATGCCCGACGGCCATTTTTTCAGAGGTGGCTTCGCAGTGGATGTCGATCAGGCTGGCCTGCACGGCCCCCCCCATCGGGTATTGTCGCATGACCGCATCAAGCGCCGAGAACGGATCGTCAAAGGGCCGTTTCATGAAGACTTGGCCCAAAGCCTGTGCGACCAGCACTTTGCGTCCCTGCGTGGCGTTGAAGACGCGCGCGCCCACACCGGGGGCCGCTTTGGAAAAGTTTAAAGGCCGGATGATGCGGGGTTCTTGCGCCGCGAATGACAGCATGTCCTTTTGGTCAAATGCGTGATCGCCCAGCGTCAGAACATCCGCGCCCGCGTCCAGCAGCGTTTTCGCATGTGCGCCAGATAGCCCCATGCCGCCAGTGGCGTTTTCGCCATTGACCACCACAAAGTCCAAGCGCCAATCTTTGCGCAACCGCGGCAGGTGATCGGTCACCGCCTTGCGGCCTGCGCGGCCCATCACATCACCAAGGAAAAGTATTTTCATAACGCCCCTGTTACGGCTTGCTGCGGGTTTCTTCTAGAAGAATTTTCAAAGGCTCAGGATGCCTGCCTCGGTCACGATCATATCAAGCGGTTGATCTGTGGCTTCTAGCGGCAGCGATATGGCCTCTTGCCCTGCATAGGCGAACCCGATTGCCAGCGTTGGCCGTTTGGCGCGGAGCATTTCCAGCGTCCGGTCGTAAAAGCCCCCGCCGTAGCCCAATCGCCCGCCCTTGGTGTCAAAAGCCACTAGCGGCACGATCAGGATTTCAGGCTCTATCCAGTCGCCTGTCTCGGGGATCAAGGCCCCAAAGTCGCCTTTGATCATCACGCTGTCGGGTTCCCAAGCGCGGAATTTCAACGGCTGCCCTGCGCCCATAATCACAGGCACGCAGACGGGGCCGTGGGCGGCCGCCTCTTCCATCGCCGCAGTCGGGTCGATCTCTGTGCGCATCGCCATATAGCCCGCAAGAGGCACGCCGCGATGTCCCGCGAGGATTGCCGACAGGTGGGCGGCTGTACCCTGCCCCGCCTCATGGGCCAGTTTGCGCCGCGCGAATGCATCCGCCCGCGCGGTTGCTTTTTGTTCACTTAAAGTAGCCATAGCGCTGCCAATCCCAAGAATGCAAAGAAGCCCACAACGTCGGTCACGGTGGTCACGAAGGCCCCCGAGGCCAGTGCGGGGTCGATGCCGAACCGTTCCAGCAGCACAGGCACCATTGTTCCTGCCAGCCCAGCCACAACCATGTTGATCACCATTGCCACGCCGATCACGGCGCCCAGCATTGGCGAGCCGAACCAGAAGATCCCGACAAGCCCCATGACAACCGCAAAGATCGTGCCATTCACGAGGCCCACCAAGGCTTCGCGTCTGATGACCCGCCAGACGTTGGCGGCGGTCAAATCGCGGGTCGCGATGGCGCGCACGGCGACAGTCAGGGATTGCGTGCCCGCGTTACCACCCATGGAGGCCACGATTGGCATCAGCACGGCCAAGGCGACGAGGCTTTGGATCGTGCCCTCGAACAACGAAATCACCATAGAGGCAAAGATCGCGGTCAGCAGGTTCACGGCCAGCCACGGAAAGCGCTGGCGTGTGGTTTCGAGCACGCGGTCAGAAAGTGACCCTTCGCCGACACCTGCAAGGCGCAGGATGTCTTCTTCGGCCTCTTCTTCTAGAAACGCCATCGCGTCGTCGATGGTGATCACACCGACGATCCGGTCGTCATCGTCCACAACAGGGGCTGTGATCATGTGGTAGTGGTTGATCGCTTGGGCGACTTCCTCGACGTCTTGAGCGACGTGGAAGGTACGGAAAGTGTCTTCGACGATATCAACCAGCGGCACGTTACGGCGCGACGACAAAAGTCGGCCCAAAGTCACGTAACCCACTGCTTTCAAACGTGGATCAACCAGAATGATGTGGTAGAACTGGTCGGGCAGCACGATGTCGGACCGCAGATAGTCAATCGCATCGCCGACCACCCAGTGTTCTGGCGCGCGCACGAGTTCGGACTGCATGTGCCGTCCTGCGGATTCCTCGGGGTAAGACAGCGCCTGTTCGACCGCGACACGGTCGCCCGCGTCCAATGCTTCAAGAGCCGCCTCTTGCTGGGCGTCATCGAGGTATTCGACCAGATCGACAACATCGTCGGTTTCCAGCTCGCGCACGGCGTCTGTGAATTCTGCGGGCGTCAAGCTTTCAATGATTTCTTCGCGCAGGTTTTCGTTAAGTTCGGACAGGATGTCGCCGTCCATCCCCCCCTTCCACACGGCCAATAGATCGCGCCGTTCACGCGGGTCGATCAGTTCGATCAGATGCGCAATATCGGCGGCGTGCAGCGGTTCGAGAAGCGCGTCGATGCGGTCTGCGTCTTGGGCTGTTATGGCCTCGCGGACCTCTGCGATCACGCGGTCGGCTATGCCGAAGGCCTCTTCTTCGATGTCGTCGGTTACGTCAGTCATCGCGTCCTCCGGTCAGTTGATCGCAACATAGCGTCTTGCGCATATCGCACAAGCAGGCATGGGTGTTTTTGCCAATTTACATCGCCTTGCGCGGTGCAATAGTGTGGAGCGATGAAAAAACATATCCTTCTCGGGCAGACCTTAGGGTTTTGCGACAATGCGCTGACGACACACTGGCAAGATGCGGCCCTGCACAATAGCGCGGGCGGCGTTTTGGTGCAGGATGGTCGCATTGCGCAGGTCGGTGATGGCGCGACCTTGCGTGCTGCCCACCCTGACGCGCAAGTGATTGATTACGGGGATAAATTGATCAGCGCGGGTTTTGTTGACGCACATATGCATTACCCACAAACCGCGATGATCGCCAGTTGGGGCAAGCAGCTGATTGATTGGCTGAACACTTATACGTTCCCCGAGGAATCGCGCTTTGGTGATCCTGTCTATGCCGCCGAGATCGCGGGCCGCACGATGGATTTGGCGCTATCGCATGGCACCACGACGCTGACCAGTTTTTGCACGATCCACCCTGCAAGTGTGGATGCCTATTTTGAGGCCGCCGCTGCCCGCAATATGGCGGTGGTCGGCGGCAAGACCTGTATGGACCGCAACGCGCCTGAGACGCTGCAAGATACCGCACAAACGGCCTATGACCAGAGCAAGGCCTTGCTGGACAAGTGGCATGGGGTTGGCCGAGCCACCTATGCGATTACGCCGCGGTTTTCGCCGACATCAACCCCTGACCAGCTGGCCGCATTGGGTGCGCTGTGGTCCGAGCGTCCTGATTGTTTGATGCAGACGCATCTGTCCGAACAGCATGACGAGATCGCTTGGGTCAAGTCACTGTTCCCTAATGCCCGCGATTATCTCGATACTTACGAGGCGTTTGGCCTATTGGGAGCCAGCGGCCTTTACGGTCATGCGATCCATTTGGAACCGCGCGAGATAGACCGCTTGGCCGAGGTGGGGGCGGCAGTGGTGCATTGCCCGACATCCAACACGTTTATCGGGTCTGGCCTGTTTGACACGCTGGGGATTGCCGCACGCGGGATTCGCACAGGATTGGCCACGGATACGGGCGGCGGGTCGTCATTTTCGATGCTGCACACGATGGCTGCGGCCTATGAGATCGGGCAGTTACGCGGTGTCGCCTTGCACCCTGCCCAGTTGATGTGGATGGCGACCGAAGGGTCAGCGCAGGCGTTGCATATGGCAGGCCAGATTGGCCATCTCGGCGCGGGTGCGGCGGCGGATATCACTGTGCTTGATCTGGCCTCGACCCCTGCGATTGCGCAGCGATCAGCGCGGGCCACAGATATTTGGGACGCGCTTTTCCCGACAATCATGATGGGTGATGACCGCGCGATTGCCGATGTTTGGATTGCAGGTGTGCGTCAGCAGGGCGTGTAAAGCATTAAGACCCAATAGTCCCCCGCCTGCCCTATCCCGTAGCTGGCCATGCGCGGGTTCAGCATGTTGCGCCGATGCCCGCCCGAGTTCATCCATGCAGTAAACACATCGTCTGAGGTTTTTTGACCTTGAGCGATGTTTTCGCCGATCCCACAAGACGGCAACCCTGCCGCTGCGGCGCGGTTTTTCGCCCGTGTGCCCTCTGGCGTGGCGTGGGACAGGTAGCTGCGTGCCTGCATGTCTGCGGCATGCTTTTGTGCGACGGCGGCCAGTTGCGCATTGTAAGAAATGGGCTGGCTGCGCGCGGCATTCAGCTGCGCGTCAAAACGGGTGTTCGGCGCTGCGGTTGCCGCCAAGGCGCGCACGGGTGCTTGGGACATGGTTGGCACGGGCATAGGTAGGGGCACAATGATGCAGGCCTGTAGCCCCAATAGAAAAATCAACGACCGCATTTACGTCTCCAACAAGCCCTTTGCGAGACGGTTTTGGTGACTGATCACTGCCGGAAGATCAATGGTGGTCATGATGCCACTGGCGACAACTTGCCTGCCCTCGACGAACAGATCGCGCACTTTGTTAGGCCCTGCCAGCACAAGGGCGGCGGGATCCCATGACCCTGCGCTTTCAATTCCGGATGTATCCCAGATGGCGATGTCAGCCCGCTGACCGACCGCGATTTGGCCCACATCAGTGCGTCCCAAGACCTGTGCGCCGCCGCGTGTCGCGATGAACAGGGCCTCGTCTGCGGACATCGCATCAGCGCCGTTTTGGACCCGTTGCAGCAACATGGTTTGGCGGGCTTCGCCAATCAGGTTGCCGATGTCGTTGCTGGCAGACCCGTCAACGCCGAGGCCCACCTTGACGCCCGCATCCCGCATCTGCCGCACAGGCGCGATGCCTGATCCAAGGCGGCAGTTCGAGCAGGGGCAATGGGCAACGCCTGTGCGAGATTTTGCAAATAGATCAATCTCTTGGGTGTCGAGCTTCACGCAGTGCGCGTGCCAGACGTCGTCGCCTGTCCAACCCAAATCTTCGGCGTATTGCCCCGGTCGACAGCCGAATTTCTCAAGGCTGTAGGCGATGTCTTCGTCGTTTTCGGCCAGATGGGTGTGCAACATCACCCCCTTGTCACGTGCCAAGATCGCAGCATCGCGCATCAGGTCGCGACTGACCGAAAACGGCGAGCAAGGGGCGACGCCCACGCGCACCATTGCGCCATCGCTGGCGTCGTGGAAAGTGTCGATCACACGGATGCAATCGTTGAGGATCGCATCCTCTTTTTCGACCAACGCGTCAGGTGGCAAGCCGCCGTCGCTGACCCCGATGCTCATGGCGCCGCGTGTCGGGTGGAACCGCAAGCCGACCTCGCCTGCTGCCGCAATCGTGTCGTCGAGCCGTGATCCGTTGGGGTAAAGATAGAGGTGATCCGAGGTCAGCGTGCAGCCCGAGAGCGCCAGTTCCGCAAGCCCGACTTGCGCCGAGGTAAACATCTCGTCGGGTCCAAAGCGTGACCAGATCGGATAAAGCGTTTGCAGCCAGCCGAACAAAAGCGCGTCTTGTCCGCCCGGTACGGCGCGGGTCAGCGTTTGGTAGAGGTGATGATGTGTGTTCACGAGGCCGGGGGTGATCACGCAGCCCGCAACATCGATAATTTGCGCATTTTCGACGGCGAGATTGGACCCGATTGCTGCGATGATGCCGCCCTTGAGGTGAATATCAACCCCATGCAAACGGCTGCGTGTATCGTCCATGGTCAGGACGACGTCGGCGCCGCGCAGGATGGTATCAGCCATCGACGACCTCCTGCAGGACGGCCAATGCGACCGCGTGAATGTCAGAGTTTGCCGCCGCGATGACGCGCCCGCCGTGGTGTGCTGCCCCGCCTTGCCAATTGGACACGATGCCACCTGCGGCTTTGATCACCGCGATCGGGGCGTGGATATCGTAGGGTTGCAGGCCTGCCTCAATCACCAGATCAACGTGCCCCGCCGCCAGCAAAGCGTAGCCGTAGCAGTCCATCCCGTAACGGGTCAGTTGCACGCTTTTTGACACGGCCTCAAACGCCCGTCGCTCTAGCATGCTGCCGACTTCCGGAAACGTTGACAACAAGGTCGCAGCGTCAAAGCTACGCCATTTGCGGGTCGCCAACGGCTGTATGCCGTGCGGCCCAGTCACCTCGGCGACACCAAAGCCGCCGACAAAGCGTTCGCCAATATGAGGTTGATCAATAATCCCGAACACGGGCCCTGTTGCGTCAGACACCGCAATCAACACGCCCCATGTCGGCGTGCCACTGACAAAGCCCCGGGTGCCGTCGATCGGATCAAGCACCCAAAGCAGGCCAGATGTACCTGCTGTGGTGCCGAATTCTTCGCCGACAATCCCGTCGTTGGGCCGCTCTTTTGCAAGGATTGCCCGCATTGCGGATTCTGCTGCGCGGTCGGCTTCGGTGACCGGATCAAACAGAGCACCGTCAATGGCCTTGTCGTCTGCGACCAGTCCGCTGACGCGGAAAAGCCGGAGAGTTTCGACCCGGGCTGCATCAGCAAGCAGATGTGCGACCCTGATCAGGTCCGCTTGTTCTGCAATATCTGGTCCCATAGGGCGCCCCTTTTCGTCGGATCCACGTTAACCAATCGGTATCGTGGACGATGCACCGGGGTCAAGGCGGGTTAAGCCGCCTCGCTGAGCACCCGCGCCAGATCAAACAAGCGACGACGTTGGTTTTCAGGGATCGCATAGTAGGACCGCAGAAGATCGAGTGCTTCCTTATCTGTCAGCACATCACCTGGCACATCACCCGTCAAGGTTGCATCGGCGGCCACATCAAGGCCCTCAAAGAAGAACGACACTGGCACAGCCAAGACATGCGCGATGTCCCAAAGACGCGACGCGCTGACGCGGTTCATCCCTGTTTCATACTTTTGGATCTGCTGGAATTTGATTCCAACCGCTTCTGCAAGTTGCTGCTGTGTGGTCCCATTCATCCAACGACGTTGACGAATTCGTTTACCGACATGTACGTCGACTGGATGTTTCATGTGCACTCCTACAATTTCAAATTTGTATTTTGAAAGCACCACGATCGCGTGGCGCCTTCGGCTCTATGAATGGTTTGCCATCCAAAATTATTAACACGCAACGGTTGCAACCACAGACCTAACCTTAAAGACAGGTCAACAGCCCAAAAACTGACAGATAAGTCTTAAATATTGCTTCATGTCGTTTGCCACTTGCCCAAGAAACCGCCAAAAGTGGTTAAACGTAACCACTGATTCACGACGGAGAAATTACATGCGCGCCTTCCAAGTCACTGGTTTTCAAGATGAACCTACACTTTGCGACATCCCAACCCCAGCTCCTGCGGCGGGTGAGGTGGTCTTGAAAATCGACGCCTGTGGCTTGAATTTCGCGGATTTGCTGATGGCCAAGGGCACCTATCAAGATACGCCAGAACCGCCTTTTGTGTTGGGTATGGAAGTCTGCGGCACCGTTGTTGACGCCAGCATTGACGTTACGTCACCCGCTATGGGTGAGCGAGTCGCCGTCTTTGGCGGCGATGGCGGCTTGGCGGAATATGGCGTGTTTCCTGCCGATAAATGTGTTGTTGTTCCCGACACGATGTCGTCGGAGGTCGCGGCTGGATTTTTTGTGGCTTACGGCACATCGCATCTGGCCCTGACGGACCGTGCCCGATTGCGGGCGGGTGAAACGCTGTTGGTGCTAGGCGCTGCGGGTGGTGTGGGTTTGACAGCCGTCGAGATTGGCAAGGCCTTGGGTGCAACCGTGATTGCCGTTGCCCGTGGTGCCGACAAGCAGGCGATCGCCAAGGCCGCTGGTGCCGATCATCTGATTGATAGCGAGACTGCGGATATTACCGAGGCCGTCAAGGCGCTGGGGGGTGCTGATGTTGTATATGACCCCGTGGGCGGTGCTGGATTTAAGGCCGCAATGCGCGCCACGAAACCCAAAGGTCGTATGATCGTCATCGGCTTTGCCAGCGGTGATGTCCCGCCTGTCCCTGCCAATATTATCTTAGTCAAGAATATTGACGTGATCGGGTTTTACTGGGGCGGCTATCTGAAGTTCCGCCCTGATCTGGTCATGCAAAGCATCCGCGATCTGATGCAGATGCATGCAGATGGCAAGTTGCACCCTCATGTCAGCCATACCCTGCCGTTGGACCGCGCCGCAGAGGCGCTGGAACTGCTGCGCACCCGCAAATCGACGGGCAAGGTTGTTGTGAATTGCGCATCTTTATCATGACATAAATCAAGGTTTCCCAACTATTTTCATGCTCATATCACTCGTGAAGTGAGGGCCTATGAGCATATTTGGATGGATAAACGATCAACTGCTGCGCATGCAGTGGCTTGCTGACGCGGTGACCGAAGGTGTCTTGGCTGTTGGCCTTGATCCTGCGTCCCGCATCGGCGGGTCGGTTCATTTCTTTGTCTACGATGTCATCAAGATTTTCATCCTGCTGTCGGTTTTGATATTCCTCATCTCCGTCGTGCAGAGTTATTTCCCCCCCGAGCGAACGCGCCGTATTTTGGGTGGCCGATCTGGGATTTGGGCCAATACGTTGGCGGCGCTGTTAGGCACGATCACGCCGTTTTGTTCGTGTTCGTCCATCCCGCTGTTTATTGGGTTCACGGCTGCGCGGTTGCCGCTGGCGATTACGTTTTCATTTTTGATTTCATCGCCGCTTGTCGATCTGGCGTCGGTGATCTTGCTGGCGTCGATTTTCAACTGGTCGATTGCGCTGGCTTATGTCTTCGTGGGCCTTGTTGTCGCGGTGGTCGGTGGCACCTTGATCGGACGTGCGGGCATGGAGGATCAGGTTGCCGATTTCGTCCGCAACGCACCTGTGCATGACACCGACGAGACGATGATGTGGCGCGAGCGCCTGCGCTATGCCCGTGATCAGGTCTTGGAGATTATGCACCGCGTTTGGCTATACGTCTTGATTGGCGTCGGCATTGGTGCCGCGATCCACAACTGGGTGCCTGAGGCCGTGATCGGATCGCTGTTGGGTCAAGACAAATGGTGGTCGGTGCCTGTCGCGACGGTGATTGGCGTGCCGATGTATGCGGATATTTTTGGCACGCTGCCTATCGCGGAAGCCCTGATCGGTAAGGGTGTCGGGCTGGGCACGGTGTTGGCGTTTATGATGGCGGTCACAGCTTTGTCTTTACCGTCGATTATCATGCTCAAGCGCGTGGTAAAGCTCCCTTTGCTGGCCCTTTTCCTGACTGTTGTGACCGGCGGCATTCTTGGGATCGGCTTTCTTTTCAATGCTTTGACACATTGGTTTATCTAAGGTTTATCTGAAAGGACCACGACATGATTATCAAAATTCTTGGCTCTGGCTGCAAGAAATGTGTGACACTTGGCAACAATGCCAAGGCCGCAGCCGAAGCGATGGGCAAAGACGCCGAGATCGTCAAAGTCACTGACTTTGCCCAGATCGCAGGCTATGGCGTGATGTCCACGCCCGGCCTTGTCATTGACGAAAAGCTGGCCGCCTCAGGCAAAGTCCTGAGCGTCGCCGAGATCAGCGCCTTGCTGTCACCCTAGGCCATAACCGTCACGGGTGCTTTGCGGTAGGCATTTCGGATCATGTCACCCAGATCACGTAGCACGGGGCCCACGGATTGGTCGGACATATACATGTTCACATTCATGGCCAACAGGCTGGGCAATGTGCCGCCGTGGTTGATAGGTTCGACATAGCGCGGTTCGGTCCCTTGCAGCATGGTGTGCACGGCCAGATCGGCGCTGACGGTTGCCTCGACGGCGCGTGAATTATCGGTGTCGACCGCCATTTCCCATGGGATACCTGCGTCGTCCAACTGCCGTTGCGCGAATTTGCGGAACGAGCAGCGCTGCTCGTGGGCCAACCGCAGCGGTCTGCGTTTCCATGCCTGCCCGTTGGGAGCACCGACCCACAGAAGCGGGATGCTGGCCATGGTTTCGCCGCCCTTTTGCACGCCGTCCTCGGTGGTCAGGATCAGATCCATTTGTCCGCGTGAAAATTCGTCGAGCAACCCGTTGGTGAAGGACGACACAAGGTGCACTTTCACCCGTGGATAGGCCGCCGCAAACCGTTGCAGCACGCCGGGGATCACGGGGTAGATGATGTCGTGGGGCACGCCCAAGGTGACCTCGCCCTCGTATTCGACCGCTGTGAGTTTGCCGTAAACTTCGTCGTTCAACGCCAGCATCCGCCGCGCATAGGACACAAGTTGTTCGCCCGCAGGCGTCAGCGCGATGGTGCGCGCCGAGCGATCAAGCAGCGAGACATTTAGGCTTTCTTCTAATCGTTTCAGCTGCATCGACACGGCCGATTGCGTCAGGTTCAAAAAACCCGCCGCCTTTGTCACGCCACCGCTATCGGCCACGGCCACAAAAGAGCGCAGCGCGGTCATGTCCAGATTTCGGGCCATATCACAATCCTTGATAGTTCACTTGCCAATCATTCATTTCACTTATGTCACATCCCTCGTCATACATCAAGTATCGGAATGAATAACGGACAACACATCACAAAAGGAACTACACCATGTCTCTCGTTCACACAGATTGCATCACCCCACATCGCCGCCCAAATCTGATCGCGGTATTGCGCACATGGATCAGCCTGTCG
>JAIBDT010000065.1 GCA_024686085.1 Loktanella sp. | reverse complement strand
GGGTCCGTATTACACGGGCACGGATACGCTGGACGTTAGCAATCTATATGACCTGCCACTAGGCGATCCAGACCGAACGCCGGTTATGACCAATGACGTGACTGTGACTGATGATGGTGCAGGCAACGCAGTTCTGAACTTCCCGAACGGCGAAACAATCACGCTAAACGGCATTTCACCTGCTGATGCGGACAATCCGTTTTACCTAAACGCAATCGGCATCCCGATGCCGGATGGTACTGTTTCCGGAACAGCCGGCGATGACCTGATCGACGGTAGCTACTACGGCGATCCAGATGGCGATATCGTTGATAGCGACGACGCTATTATTGCTGGTCACACGGCCAATGACGATTTGATTGAAGCTGGCGCTGGTAATGACACTGTCAAGTCTGGTCTAGGCAACGATACAATCTACGCAGGCACTGGCGACGACTCTGTGTCGGCAAGCGCTGGCAATGACACAATTTTTGGCGAGGCAGGCAACGATTGGCTCGTCGGCGAAAGTGGCGACGATGTAATCGAAGGCGGCATTGGCGACGACCTGATCTTTGGTGGTACGGGCAACGATCGCATCGACGGTGGCGCAGACAACGATATCATTAACGGCGGCACTGGCGCAGACACATTATCCGGCGGCGAAGGGGCCGATCGCTTTGTCCTCGAAGCTGGCTTTGGTAACGACACGATCACTGGTGGCGAGGCGGGCCTCGACAACGACACGATCTGGTCAACCCAAGGCATCGATACAACAACCGTTCTGACAGGCGACGAGGCTGGCACTATCACTGATGGCACGTCAACCGCGACCTTCTCTGAGATCGAAGTTGTCAATGTCGGCGCAGGCAACGACACGGTTGATGCGTCTGCATCCGATGCCGATATCACTGTTTACGGCAACGCTGGCGCAGATACGATCACAGGGTCTACAGCTGATGACGTGATTTATGGCGGCAACGACAATGACACGATCGACGGCGGCACTGGCGCGGATGGTATCCAAGGCGGATTTGGCGACGACACTATCGTTCTCAACGACAACTTTGGCGATGACACAATTATTGGCGACGAAAGCGGCGAAACCATTGGTGACAACATTGATGGCGCGGGCCTAACCCAAGACGTCACAGTGACGTTTACTGGCGCGGAATCTGGCACCATCAGCAATGGCAGCGATATCGCGTCCTTCGCGCAAATCGAAAAGGTCGAAACTGGGTCAGGTGACGATACGGTCATCGGTAACGTTGGCGCCCAGAATGTTTCAACGGGCACTGGTAACGATACGATTACCACAACAGGCACTGGTGCCGACACTATCGACACAGGTGCAGGTGATGATACGATCGTCTTCTCTGAGGGCGATAGCATCAACGGTGGTGAAGGTGACGATACGTTCACCTATGAAAACTTGGGCGAACCAACCAATGGCAGCATCACAATTGTTGGTGGTCAAGGCGGCGAAATACCTGATGATGGCGACCCAAACACGCTGGAAGGCGATACGCTAGATCTTGGGTTTGACGCGGATATGTCGACCCTGAACATCACGTCCACGACAGTGAACATAGACGGCAATACCAGTTATTCTGGCTCCGTTACGATGGATGATGGCACGATCCTCAACTTCTCTGAGATCGAAAACATCATCTGCTTCACACCGGGCACACGCATTGCCACACCGAAAGGCGCGCGCGATATCGCGACCTTGCAAGTTGGCGATATGGTTGTCACACGCGACCACGGCCTGCAGCCAATTCGTTGGATTCAGTCGCGGACGGTCCCTGCGATAGACAGTTTTGCCCCGATCCGGATCAGGCCGGGCGTCGTCACGGGTCAGGAGCGGGATTTGCTTGTTTCGCCCCAGCACCGGATGATGTTCCAAGGCTACCGCGCGGAACTTTTGTTTGGTGAAAGCGAAGTGTTGATCGCGGCCAAACACTTGATCGACGGCATCCAGGTCACCCAAGACGAAGGCGGCGAAGTGACTTACATCCATATGATGTTCGACGAGCACGAGGTTGTGTATGCCGAGGGTGCCGCAACAGAAAGTTTCCACCCTGGTGATGTCGGCCTGACTGCCATCAGCGACCCTGCCCGCGACGAGCTTTTGGCGCTCTTCCCGGAGCTGCGAACAAACGTGAATGGCTACGGTCAAACTGCGCGCCGCTGCCTGAAAAAGCACGAGTGTGAATTGCTCATCCTGTAAGCCAAGAGCGGGGAAAGAGGTCTGCTCCCTCTTTCCTCGACCGAATACAGTTTGTTTAAATCGCTTCAGTCGCGTTCTTAGACAGTCTTTTACAGCCCGGCCCTCATGCCGCGAAAATCGGCACAGGCCTGACCAAAGGCCTTAAAAAGCGCAACTGAAACAGGATCAATATCAGCCTCCCATTCGGGATGCCATTGCACCGATAGCGTAAAGCCCGCCGCATCCTTGACGTAAATCGCTTCTGGAGTGCCGTCAGGCGCATGGCCATCGATCACGATCCGAGAGCCTGCGACTTTTATGCCTTGGCCGTGCAAAGAGTTCGTCATCACGCTTTGAGACCTAAAAACCTTGGCAAATGGGCCGTCTTTCACCAACTGGACCGTGTGACGTGGTGCAAATTTCTCTGCCAGCGTGCCATCGGGCGGCATCCTGTGGTTGTCACGCCCGTCCAATTCACGAATTTCAGGGTGCAAGCTTGACCCCATGGCAACTGCGACTTCTTGGAACCCGCGACAAATCCCCAAGATCGGCTGGCCCGCATCAACTCAGGCACGGATCAGTGGCAACGCCACTGCATCACGACACCGATCAAAATCGCCATGCGCTGCCGTCTCGACTTCGCCATACTCTTCAGGATGTACATTCGGACGCCCGCCCGTGAACAAAAAACCGTCGCAGGCCTCCATCAACTCGGGAACGGTTACCACTTTCGGGTCTGTCGGAACGATCAAGGGCATAGCACCACAGACGCGCGCGATTGCGTCCGAGTTCATCTTTCCCGCCGCGTGGACCGGATAGTCGTTGTTTATCAGATAGCTATTACCAATAATGCCAATTATAGGCCGCGACATAGGCTACACCCTCATCTATTTCGACAGAGTGTAGCCCGCTGTTTTTAAGAAGAAAACCCGCTGTTTACGCTTCGCCCGTCAGACCCGCAGCTTCAATCCCTGCAAGACCTGCAATGACGTCATTTTCAGATATATCGCCAGTCACGCCCACCGCACCAATCACAGTGCCGCGCTTGTCCCGCAGCAAAATACCGCCCGGCACAGGCACAACTTGCCCACCGTAAACCCCATTTACTGCAGCCATGAAATACGCCTGACCCTCTGCCCGCGCCATTTGTGCAGTCCCTGCCATACCAAGCATAACAGAGCCGTAAGCCTTACCATGCGCGATACCAAAACGACCAGGTGCGGCCCCGTCTGCACGTTCAAACGCTTTGACGTGACCGCCGCTATCAAGCACCACAACCGATAGCGGCTTGAAACCCAGTTCTTCGCCTTTTGCCATCGCTTTGCGGATAATCATCCGCGCTTTCGCCATTGAAATTTCGGCCATTTTTCGATCCTTAATCAGTTAGTGGTTGCGCTGCGCTTTAAGTTCGAGGCGACGACGGTGCAAGACTGGCTCTGTGTAGCCAGACGGTTGCACACGCCCCTGGAACACAAGATCACACGCCGCTTGGAAAGCTATGCCGTCAAAATCTGGCGCCATGGGGCGATAAGACTGGTCGGTCGCGTTTTGACGGTCCACAACAGCGGCCATCTTTTGCATCGCGGCCATGACTTGTTCGTTACTGACGATGTCATGATGTAGCCAATTGGCCAGTGCTTGGCTAGAAATTCGGCAGGTTGCACGGTCTTCCATTAAGCCTACATCGTGCACATCAGGCACTTTCGAGCAGCCGACGCCTTGATCAATCCAGCGCACCACATATCCCAAAATTCCTTGGGCGTTGTTTTCCAATTCAGTTGTAATCACCGCATCGGACCACTGTGGATCACTGGCGACAGGAATCGTCAAAAGATCATCCAAGGTGCCGCGCGGTCCTCCCGCTTTGATCTCGGCCTGCCGTTTAAGCACGTCGACTTTGTGGTAGTGGCTAGCATGCAAAGTCGCAGCCGTCGGGCTAGGTACCCACGCACAGTTTGCCCCTGACATTGGATGTCCGATTTTAGCCTTTAACATATCAGCCATAAGGTCAGGCATCGCCCACATCCCTTTGCCAATCTGCGCCTTACCTTGCAAACCGCAAGCCAGCCCGATGTCAACGTTTCGATCCTCGTAGGACGTAATCCAAGGCAAGCTTTTCATCTCGCCTTTCGGAACCATTGGTCCCGCTTCCATGCTGGTGTGAATTTCATCGCCGGTGCGGTCCAGGAATCCTGTATTGATGAAGGCAACGCGCGACTTTGCTGCGCGAATGCATTCCTTCAAGTTCGCCGATGTCCGACGCTCTTCGTCCATGATGCCAAGTTTGACTGTGTTGCGCGGCAAGCCCAGCGCGTCCTCGACACGATCAAAGATTTCGACCGCAAAGGCCACTTCTTCGGGACCGTGCATCTTTGGCTTAACAACGTAAACAGAACCCTGCTGCGAATTGCCCCCATCACGCGCCAAGTCATGCATCGCGATCAGCGTCGTAAACATGGCATCCATGATGCCTTCGCCAACTTCATTCCCATCGCGGTCCAAGATGGCGGGGTTTGTCATGAGGTGACCCACGTTTCGGATCAACATCAATGAACGGCTTTTCACGGCCATCTCAGTGCCGGTCGGTGTCATATAGGTTTGGTCAGGGTTCAATTTGCGTGTGAAGGTCTTGCCACCTTTGGTGACCTCTTCCGCCAAATCGCCGCGCATCAAGCCCAACCAGTTACCGTAGGCCACGACTTTGTCTTCTGCATCCACGGCTGCAACAGAGTCTTCACAGTCCATGATCGCCGACATTGCGCTTTCAAATCGAATGTCAGAGATATTTGCGTTGTCTTGCGCGCCGATGACCGAGGAAGGGTCAACTAGAATCTCAATCAACAAGCCATTGACACGCAGTAGCAGCTGAAGCGGAGCCGATGCATCACGCGCATAGCCTGCAAACTGCGACGGATCATTTAGGGCTGGTGTAAGTGCCCCGTCCACGACGTCGATTTTTTCCAAATCGGCCCATGACCCTTTTGCGAGTGGCGCCACGTCATCAAGATGGGCACGCCCCCATGCAATGACCTGCGCCCCACGTTCAGAATCATAGCCTTTGCCCTGCGGCAGGCTGCCCAGCGCATCGGTGCCGTAAAGTGCATCATAAAGGCTGCCCCATCGCGCATTTGCGGCATTCAAAGCAAACCGTGCGTTGGTAATTGGCACAACAAGCTGCGGTCCAGGAATTTCGGCGATTTCGGGATCAACATTTGTTGTTTCAATCGCAAAATCGTCACCCTCTGGAACCAGATAACCCGACGACTTTAAAAACGCCAAATATGATTGCGCATCCGCGTTACGGTGCGCGATGTGCCAAGCGTCTAACTGTTCTTGGATTTCTTCGCGCTTTTCTAGCAGCGCAAGATTACGGGGCCCAAGATCGTGCACAATGTCAGACAACCCAGACCAAAAAACATCGGCCGCAATGCCTGTTACAGTCAAAGCGTCTTTCTCTAGGAATTCGACCAAACGACGGTCAACTTGCAGCCCATTTTTTTCGATACGATCAGCCATTTCTAATTGCTCCCTAGCGCGGCGCACAACGGTGTGCAGCAGTCATTGATGCTAGATTGCTAGGGCAAAAGTTTCCGATAGGCAACATGATTGTGGTCAAATTTACTTACCAATTACGACCGCGCTGCGCGTTTTACGGCATTTGTCCGAGCAATAGCGCACCTCGTCCCAAACCTTTGCCCACTTTTTTCGCCATGCGAAGGGTCGCCCGCACGCAACGCAAGCCTTTGTTTCCAAGTCTCTTTTCTTTTTCATCTTTGCCATAGACTAGAAAATAGCGCCGGTGGCTTTCAATTCTAGTTTGAAAGTGGTTCTTGGTTTACTTCAAGTCCACCAGTGCGTCCGTCGGCTTGCACCTCAGCACCACCTGGCGCTTATCCGTTGGCGACAGTCCATACAATGAACGCAACCAATAAGATCACACCGAAACCGGCCACCACACGGGTTCCATACAGCGCGTGGCGATGGCGTTTTTCTATTTCGCAATATTTGCATCGGGTGCAGGCATCTTGAATTCCTCTCACGTTAACTTGGGCGACCGCTTGTCGGTCGCGCTTGATGGGCATAACGTTTGAAAACAAAACTGGTTCGGATAAACCACAGGAAACCTTACCCATGCAAAATGCTCCGTCGCCGACGATTTTTTTGAGTGACTACACGCCACCTTCATATTTGATCGAGACAGTCCATCTGACTTTCCACCTTGCGCCGCAGGCAACACGCGTGGTTTCGCGAATCGTATTTTGCCCGAACCCTGATGCGCAGTCGCATGATTTCTTTCTGCATGGTGAAGATCTTAAATTGATATCGGCGCGCATTGATGGCGCAGAGATCTCCCCCGAGGTCACAGCGCTTGGCCTCACTTGTGACGTGCCGGACGCCCCGTTTGTCTTCGAGTCTGAGGTCGAGATTTCGCCAGCGGCCAATACGGCTCTAGAGGGTCTTTATATGTCCAATGGCATGTATTGCACCCAATGCGAGGCCGAAGGGTTCCGCAAAATCACATATTATCCAGACCGTCCCGATGTGATGGCCGTCTTCACGGTCAAAATCGAAAGCGACCTGCCCGTTCTTTTGTCCAACGGCAACCCTGTGGCGCGCGGCGAATGGCACGACCCTTGGCCCAAGCCCGCATATCTATTTGCTTTGGTCGCAGGTGACCTGATTGCACATCCTGACAGCTTTACGACTATGTCGGGCAAAGACGTGGCGCTAAATATTTATGTGCGCAAAGGCGACGAAGACAAATGCGCCTTTGGGATGGAGGCCCTTAAAAAGTCGATGGAGTGGGACGAACAGGTTTACGGCCGTGAATACGACTTGGACATCTTCAACATTGTTGCGGTCGATGACTTCAACATGGGCGCAATGGAGAACAAGGGCCTGAACATCTTCAACTCTAGCTGTGTTCTCGCGTCCCCTGAAACGGCGTCTGATGCGAACTTTGAACGCATTGAAGCGATTATCGCGCATGAGTATTTTCACAACTGGACGGGCAACCGCGTGACCTGCCGCGATTGGTTTCAACTTTGCCTGAAGGAAGGTTTGACAGTCTTCCGTGACGCACAATTTACCGGCGATATGCGCGGCCATGCGGTCAAACGGATTGAGGACGCACTGGCAATGCGCGGCTATCAATACCCCGAAGATCGCGGCCCCCTTGCCCACCCTGTACGCCCTGCAAGCTTTGTCGAGATCAACAATTTCTATACCGCGACTGTCTATGAGAAAGGTGCCGAGGTTATCGGGATGCTAAAACGGCTGGTTGGCGATGATGCTTACGCTGATGCCTGCTCGCTTTACTTTGACCGCCACGACGGCGAGGCCGCCACGATCGAGGACTGGCTTGCCGCATTTGAAGACACAACGGGACGCGATTTGGCACAATTTGCACGCTGGTATGCACAGGCAGGCACGCCACATTTACACGTCACCGAAGCCTACGACGAAGAAACCTACACGCTGACCCTGCGCCAAGACCTGCCACCGACTCCAGATGGAAGCCCGAAAGACCCACAGGTCATACCTGTGTGCATTGGACTTCTAGCTCAAAATGGGCGCGAAATTGTAGAGACGCAGACATTAGAGCTAACTGAATTTGAACAAGTTTTTACCTTCAAAGGCATTTCAGAACGGCCAATCCTTTCCGTCTTACGCGACTATAGCGCCCCCGTCATTGTACATTATGATCAATCGGATGCAGATCGCGCTGTTTTGCTGGCGCATGATACCGACCCGTTTAACCGTTGGGACGCAGGGCGCACGCTTGCGAGCAATCTATTGTGTGCGATGGTCGATGGCGCGGGTCCTGATACTGCATTTCTAGACGGGCTTGGCGCTGTATTAAGAGATGATACGCTAGATCCAGCATTCCGCGCGCTTGCTTTGTCACTACCAACAGAGGCCGATACCGCGCAAGCCATCGTTGATGCAGGTGACGTTCCTGACCCGCGCGACATTCACCATGCGCACGAGGCCCTTAAGCTGCATATCGCTCAGCATTTGCAGGACATAATGCCCCGCATTTACGCGGAAATGGTGGTCACTGGCACCTATAGCCCGAATGCAAACGATGCGGGCAAACGGTTACTTGCGAACCGTGTTCTGTCCTACATCACCCGTATCGACGGGGGACACCAAGCCGCAGTGCAATACGCTGCTGCGGATAACATGACCCAACAACAAGCAGCCCTTGATGCTTTTTTGACAATAGGCGCCGGTCAGAAGGAATTGCAGGCATTCGCAGATCAATGGGCTAACGATCGGTTGGTCATGGATAAATGGTTTGCCATGCAAGTTGCTTGCGCAGACCCGGATGACACCGTTCCGACGGCCACAAATCTCATCGCGCATCCAAAGTTCGACTGGAAGAACCCCAACAGGTTCCGCGCCGTTATCGGTGCACTTGCGGGAAATCAGGCGGGCTTTCACGTACCCGACGGGTCAGGATACGATCTGCTTGCAGACTGCCTGATTAAACTTGACCCAATTAACCCGCAAACAACGGCCCGCATGGCCACGGCGTTTGAAACTTGGAAAATGTATAATCAAGCGCGGCAGGCGCTTATGCGCCGCGCACTTGAGAGGATTGCAGGCACTCCCAACCTCAGCCGCGACACAACTGAAATCGTGACCCGAATCTTAGGATAATGCGTCTCTACTCTGATGGTACGGCCATGGTCATCGTCGAGACCGTGGCCGACCATTCCGGCGTCGTGGGGCGCGCAGTGGGACGCTTGTTTTCAAGTGGCTGACAATAGGATTGCTTACTGGTCCAATTGGCCATTTCAGCAATCTTTGAAGGTTTGGTCATAGGGCCCCAATCCGCTGCGACACCGCGCCAACGGCTATCGCGTAGGGCGACGGCTTGATCGCGCTGGACCGTCACAGCCATAATGCGGGCCGCACAGGACAGGTTATCGACGGGGTTCTTCAAGGCTTCACCCGTTGTGGCACGGCACCCGTAACGACGCGCGGTGTCAGGATAAATTTGCAAAAGCCCGTACCACCGGTCGCCTCCGCCAACAGCACGCGGGTTATAAGTGCTTTCATGTTTTGACAGGGCCGACATCATTCCGACCCAAAAAGCGCGGCGCAAGTTTTCGGGATTCTCGGCATAGGCCGGACACCAGCGTTCAATATCGCGCGGAACAACCGAATCGAGACCCTCTCCGTGTGCACCAACCGCAACCATGGCCGCACGCGTCCAAACTTTTGACCCGCCGTTTGCGTCCCAGCGCGTGCGCGGTACATAGCTGTTGCGAGCGACGGGTCGCACCGTTGGCAAAGAGGTTTCAATCGCAACCGGATACCTGATCATGTGCGCAGGGCGCTCTTTGACGCGAAATGCAGCAAGGGCAGCCTCTTGAGCCGTAATGCGTGCAAAGGCTGCGTCGTCACGGGACATCGGGCGGATCGCGGGGTCAGCAAAAGCCGTTCCCGTAATAACCAGCGCCAAAATCCCCCCCAGGATTGTTTTGTGCTTCATCATAAACGGCAATCTGCCCGCAAATGCCCCCTACTGGCAAGGAAAACGAACGCCCAGCGTCTTGCCGCGCCCGCGCCCTTGGCATAGAACCGCCCATGAAATAACGCGCGCGGAGTTTGCCCAATGCTTGACCTCACATATGAATCCCCTGCCCCGAAAGTGATCGCTGGCGCACAACACGACTGGGAACTGGTCATCGGCCTAGAGGTTCACGCGCAGGTCGCGACCAAGGCAAAACTGTTTTCGGGTGCATCAACACAGTTCGGCGCAGAGCCAAACTCGAACGTCGCATTTGTTGACGCAGGCATGCCGGGCATGTTGCCAGTGATCAACGAGGAATGCGTGGCCTATGCGGTGCGCACTGGG
This sequence comes from Loktanella sp., assembly GCA_024686085.1. GTDB lineage: Bacteria > Pseudomonadota > Alphaproteobacteria > Rhodobacterales > Rhodobacteraceae > Yoonia. Next base: position 5,305 of record JAIBDT010000065.1, on the reverse strand, counting down.
CTGGGCCTAAAAGCGCAGATTAACCTGATGTCCGCATTTGACCGCAAAAACTATTTCTATCCTGATCTGCCGCAGGGCTATCAGATTTCCCAGCTTTACCACCCGATTGTCGGTGAAGGTGAAGTATTGGTCGAAATGGGGAATGGTCAGGCACGCAATGTGCGTATCGAGCGTATTCACCTTGAACAAGACGCGGGCAAATCCATTCACGACATGGACCCGAACATGTCATTCGTAGACCTGAACCGCACGGGCGTTGCCCTGATGGAGATTGTGTCCAAGCCTGACATTCGTGGACCAGAAGAAGCGGCCGCATATGTGGTCAAGCTGCGCCAAATCCTGCGCTATTTGGGCACCTGTGACGGCAACATGCAGAACGGTAACTTGCGCGCCGATGTGAACGTGTCGATCTGCAAGCCAGGTCAGTACGAGAAATACCAAGAGACCCAAGACTTTAGCCACCTTGGCACGCGCTGCGAGATCAAGAACATGAACTCGATGCGCTTTATCCAAGCCGCGATCGAAGTCGAGGCACGTCGTCAAATCGCCCTGATTGAAGACGGCAAAGAGGTCGTGCAAGAAACACGCCTTTACGATCCGGACAAAAACGAGACACGCTCGATGCGGTCCAAGGAAGAAGCGCATGATTACCGCTACTTTCCCGATCCTGATTTGCTTCCTCTTGAGATCGAACAGGCTTGGGTAGACGATATTGCCGCAAACTTGCCCGAATTACCTGACGCAAAGAAAGCCCGCTTCGTCAGAGATTTCGGTCTGTCCGACTATGACGCCAGCGTGCTGACAGCAGATGTTGAAAATGCAGCTTACTTCGAGGCCGTTGCCTCTGGTGCGGATGGCAAGTTGGCCGCAAACTGGGTGATCAACGAACTCTTTGGGCGTCTTAAGAAAGACGACAAGGGCATTTCAGATAGCCCGATTTCCGCTGCCCGTTTGGCGCAGATTGTGGCGCTGATCAAATCCGACGCCATTTCGGGCAAGATAGCCAAGGACGTGTTTGACATCGCCTACACTCAAGACCGCGATCCTGAAGAAATTGTCGAGACCGAAGGCATGAAGCAGGTCACGGATACAGGGGCTATTGAAGCCGCAGTTGACGAGATCATCGCCGCCAACCCCGATCAGGTGGAAAAGGCAAAAGCCAATCCAAAACTGGCGGGCTGGTTTGTTGGTCAGGTGATGAAGTCGACAGGCGGCAAGGCCAACCCTGCGATGGTCAACAAGTTGATTGCTGCAAAGTTAGGCCTGTAAGGTTCGGCAGACTGTCAGCGTATTGACGTGGGCAAGATACTTGGCGTGCACTCGTGTCGTCTGGCAACGGCAAGCTGACCGTGCTGACCAAATGTGATATCCATAGGTTCCAGCATTACCGTGCGAAGGAAACAAAATGACGGACCAGTCGGTGACCCCGATAAATGCCTATGACATCACGCGGGATGGCACTGTCCAAACCGTGACATCGACTTGGCCAAGTTGCATATCCGCAGGCGACTATCGCTGGCTACACTTTGACCTGACAGACCCGAAGTTCACGAACTGGGCCGAAGATCGCCTGCCCCGCGTTGCCGCGAAGGCATTGCTTCAATCGGAAACCCGTCCGCGTTGTGAAGCCACCGATGACGGTATGATCTTGAACTTGCGCGGGGTTAATCTGAACGCCGGCGCGGAAGTCGAAGATATGATCTCAGTCAGGCTTTGGGTTACGGACGGGCTGATTGTATCGGCAAGACGACACAGAATTTACGCGATCGATGCAATCCGCGCGGACATTGATGCAGGCCACCCTCCTAAAAGCATTGCAGCATTTCTGGCCGCGCTCACTTTCGGCCTGACGAAGCGTATTGAAAAGGTATCTGTCGGTTTGGAAGAGGACACCGATACACTTGAGGACATGTCATTTGATGACAAAAACCCTGCTCTCGAAAACCTTTCTGATATGCGTCAAACTATTATAAAAATCCGCCGTTTTGTCAGACCACAAGCAGAGGCTCTTCTGGTTCTCGGCGAAGGCAATGTTTGGCCGCTAGAACCTCTCGACGCATCACACTTGCGCGAGACGATCAATCGCAATCAGCGGACATTAGAGGAACTGGACGCAACATCTGACAGGTTGTCTGCAATCCAACAACACCAAGACGCAAAGGCTGCGACCGCACTTGGGCGCAATACATATGTCTTGTCGATTATTGCGGCGATCTTTTTGCCCCTTGGTTTTTTGACAGGATTGTTCGGAATCAACGTCGGTGGGATGCCCTTGATCAGTTCGGATGTGGGATTCTGGGTCGTTTCAGGTGCTTGCCTTACTATTGGCATCGGGGTCATGTTGGTATTCCGTTTCCTGCGCTGGCTTTGAAGGCACAACATTTTGGCTAAGACGGACGCGCGCACCACTACCAGTAGACTATCAGTGAAAATCGAGCGAATCCTTGGATTTGCGGGGCTTCCTTGATACAAAAGCGCAATCAAAATTAGGGTAATCCAATGTCGCAGTTTGAATACAAAGTCGTTCCAGCGCCCAAAAAGGGCCTGAAAGCAAAAGGCCTGAAAACCGCGGAGGACCGTTTTGCCAACGCACTTCAAGCAACGATGAACGAACTTGGCGCGGACGGCTGGGAATACCAGCGAACTGACACCTTGCCCAACGAAGAACGGTCCGGCCTCACAGGTCGCGTCACCACATTTCAGAACATGCTTGTCTTCCGCCGCACGCTAGAAGCTGCGGCCCCTCAGGACACCGCAGAGCAGCGCGTTACTGCGACAATTGCACCGGTCGTCAGTCAGCCCCCCCAAACTCGCGGGAAAGCCGCTTACTGACGATCCTGCGCGCCCTGAGCCACATGTGGCCGCTGAGTAATCAGCTTATATCAATCGCCAATGCATGGATGCGGCCAATAATGTCTGGCCCTAATGCTGTATGAATAGCACGGTGGCGCGCAATCCGCGTCATCGGCGCAAATTCGGGCGCGGAAATAACAATCCGCCAATGGCTTTCCCCTGACCCATCATCGCCCGAATGTCCCGCATGTTGGGCACTTTCGTTGATGACTTCTAGCGTATTAGTGGCGAACGTTGCTTGCAACGCCGCTTTTATCTCAATGTCCAGCCCCATTATTTTCACCTAGCCCCTTCTATCTGACACTCAGAGGCTTAAAGTCTATTGGCCGAGTCGGAAAGGTATTGAGCACAATGAAAAAGAATGACCCCTTCGGTTTTGACATGTCTGTGTCGTCCTCGAAAAAGAAAAATCCCCGTGGCAGACGCGGGATGTCTGGCGCATCCGAGACATCTACGCGGGTCTGCGACCATGATGGTTGCGATGAATCTGGCAAGTATCGCGCACCGAAATCGCCCGATGTGATGGATGACTACTTTTGGTTCTGCCAGCAGCACGTGCGCGAGTATAACCTCAAGTGGAATTTCTTCGATACCACCTCAGAGGCGGAGCTTGCGGCGCAAATGGATCAAGACCGAGTCTGGGATCGCCCGACTAAACCTTTTGGCAAGAAGTCAGAGGAGCAGCGTGCATGGGCACGTTTGGGCGTAGACGACCCACACCAAGTGCTGGGCGGCAACGCCACACAGAACCCCGGCAAGGGCCCCGCTGCAGGTCGCCGTCTGCCCGCGACAGAGCGCCGCGCAATTGAAATTCTGGAAGCTAAAGACAACTGGACAAAGCCAGAAATTCGCAAGGCCTATAAATCGCTGATCAAGGTCCTGCACCCCGACATGAATGGTGGTGATCGCAGCCAAGAAGATCAGCTAAACGAAGTTGTTTGGGCCTGGGATCAGATCAAGAGCAGCCGCAGCTTTAAGGACTAAAGATAGTCCACGGGCCTTTCAGGCTGGACAGCACTGAACGACTACCGGCTGACGCCGGTAGGTTCCCTTTTTGAATGTAATTCAAGATACTGAAGTATGCGTTGGGTAATGTAGGTGCGGATCGTCTCCAGGTCGATGTGGAATTCAGTATGCCTAGGATGCTACCGGACGGTAGTCCCCCGCCGCCGTCTGGCGTGCGCGAATCGTCCGAGGGCGAAAGTGGATTGCAAAGCGTGGGTTACAATCAGTACTCGACGCACGAGACTATGGTATTCGATAACGTGAATGGCGGAGGATTGGGCGAGAAGGCTGTCGATTTATTGTTGGGGAATAAGGGCGAGGAGAGGTTGTATTCGAGGACGGCGCATTCGGAGGGGGAGATGTTCGGATTGAGTGAGTTAGTATACATATGTTTGTATCTTTGTCATGTTAGTTGGTCTTGGAAAGAAAGCGCAGTTTGTACTCAACTTTTATTTGCCCACTCTTTCCATCAACCTGCAAACTACAGAATTTTGGGAGAACTGGTACGTCATCGGCCAGAACGATCCGGGTCAGGACGAGTTCAAATTCATATACTACAACGGCAAGACGCGTCAGAACACATACGACGGAGCGTTCGTCTACAGCCGATCACGTACCCTAAGCCCCTCGTCGATGGAGAGGGTATACCAAATCGCCAAGGATGCCGGGATGAATCCCGATCAATTCTGCAAGATAAAAAATGGATGCTTCGATGGCGTCGATGGCATCGATGCCGCCTCTGAGACTCCGTTGTACGTCGAGAGAGATGGGCTGGGAAGTCCGTCCAATCCCTTCAGGGGCATACTTGCTAGTACGAAGGTATCCGAATTCTTTGGCGTCGAGTCGGTCGCCGCCGAGAGTACGATACCCCGTGCTACCATTGCCAATGATTACTTGCAACCGACGGGTAGTACTTCCGCTAACGCACCGGACAGGCCGTGGTGGAAGGAGGCGGGAGATTACCTCGAGGATCCAAGGAAACATTTCCGTTTGATGGATGAGTTGAGGACTGATATGGATTGGCCCGAGTATATCAAAACGAGGAATTGATAGATAAACCTGTACCTTGTTCTTGTAGCTATTACTAGAATGAGTCTTGGCGAAAGAGAAAACATTGGGGTAAACTTAACCTCCTCATTCCAACATGTTGATTAACCTAGTATTATTACCAAACTGGTTGGCGTTCCGGCTAAGAGGACACGTGGAGCCTCTGAGCCGTAGGTAGACCCCGTAGAGAAGCGCAACCCCCGCACTACTATGTCAACAACACTGACAACATCATCATCATCATCTTTCTCATCCTATTGCCGGCATCCTTCAGAAGCGCAGCGCTAAGTTTGTACGAGATCTTCTTTGTATCTGAATAGGCGCAGTACGGTATCTCAAAGCTAGCGTGCATATACAGGAAGCTACGACGAAAATAATTATGCAAGAATCTGCATTGAAG
>JAIBDT010000023.1 GCA_024686085.1 Loktanella sp. | reverse complement strand
GATCATAATCTTCCCTCTCATTTTTAAGACCCTTACCGCTTCGCTGGGTCTTAAAAATGAGAGGGAAGATTATAGTACATTACGCTAAAGCGGACCGGCTGGAAGCCGGTGGCTTTAATCCCGTTTGTGGAAAGTAAAAATGCTGTCCCGCTCTTGGCGCCAAAGCCTGATCAACAAATGGGACGCGAACAAAACGCATCCCCAAAACAACGCCAGCATCGGTGCCGAGAACAACGATACAAACAACGTGAAAGGCCCAAACATCGTGCCATATAATGGCAATGCTAACGATCCGCCGATAAGGCCGCCCAGAAAGCTAACCCACACTATCCCGATCATCGCAAAGGCGGCACCGCGCAAGCCGCCATGTCCCAACCAGTCGCGGCCAACATAAAGCCCACCGCAGGCACCCATCGCGCCAGACAAGATGACCCAGTAGTCATAGGTGGAAAACGGTGTCAGCATAGCCGCGACGCCGCCCAACGTCAGCACGACGTTCATGGCCATCGCACCCCCGAAAAACGCTACGCCGAAAAAGGCCATAAAAAGGCTTTGCTCGCCCTGTGTCAGGCTCAGGCGGCTTATGAGGCGCCGAAAGGGATCAAAAATGACTAACATTGTCCAAATCAGATAGCATAAGTCGCTCTGATTTCCGACGTGAGATTGTGAAAAGGACTGTTTCGCGATTGCCATTAATCACCGCGTAAATAAAAATGCAGCGCATTGTTAATTGCGCTGCATTTTTATTATAAATCATAGACTTAAGCTGCAACAAACACCAAACTTGCACCGTTCAAGCAATGCCGTTTACCTGTCGGTTCAGGACCATCGTCAAAGATATGTCCCAAGTGGCTGCCGCAGCGGCGGCAATGAGCCTCTGTGCGCACTGAGAAAAGCTTGCGGTCATCTTTCGTGCCAATCGCGTTCGGCAAGCTCTGGAAAAAGCTCGGCCACCCTGTGCCACTGTCGAATTTGGTGCTGCTGTCATAAAGTGATAAGTCGCACCCGCGACATTGATAAACACCAGCCGTATAGTTTTTGTCGAGCGGGGATGTGCCTGCCCGCTCCGTCGCTTCTTGGCGCATGACTTGGTATTGCAGGTCCGACAGCATCGCCCGCCATTCTGCATCAGTACGGGTCACTTCGAAACTTTCGGCGCGTAATGCGGCAGGGGCAACAGCGCCAGCCAAAGCGGCCAATGTAAATGTGCGGCGGTTCATCATCTGTGGTCTCCATTCATTTATGTGCTGTTATGTAAGGGTGGCGTTCTCCTAAAAATACTCATTTCAGGAGAACGCACGATCATGTGACCAAGAGGTGATCCATTTGGAGGGCCGAGGTTGTGGCTTGGATCTTTGGTCACATGCGTTGTCCGCGGCGCGTAACAACACAAAGGGGTGCCGCGCGACAACGGTGAAGTCACGCGGCAGATCGCCAAAGAGTTTCAATCAAATTGCAATTATAGAAGCGTCACTGGTCCGACTGCCAGAATATCTCCGGTCGGCGCACCAGTCGGTGACCCACCCTGTGGTTCATCTGAAATCGCAAGAACACCATCAGCCATCAAGGACGCATACTCTGCTGAAACCTCGAGCACAGCTTCTACTTGGCCCTGCGGCCAAACACCCAATGACACGGGCGCGGCATCTCCTGCAATCAGCCACAATTCTTGGGAACGTCCTTCAATCGGCACACCGGCGGTACGGGTCATCCGCAAACTTCGATCCTCTGGATTGAACTGTGCTTGCACGATCAAGCTGGAATCTTCTGCAACAATTTCAGCGACATAGGTCGGACCATCGTCGCGCATGAAGTTGGTCTGCCCCAGCACCACAAGCACAATCACCGCGGCCGCAAGCCCACCGAGAACGGGACTCAGAAATCCAAGTCGGCTTAAAAATGATCGTTTTTCGGATACACCAAACAACGCGTCAGTGATACGCGCCTCAAGGGCCTTTGGCGGGTCCACTGGCGCTATTTCGTCGGTCAAAGTCGCCAGGCTTTCCGCCCAAGAGGCATACTGTTCGCGCATTTCAGGATCAACGGACAAGACATCCTCAAAAGCCACAGCTTCTCCAGGGGTCAAAAGACCCAAAGCATATTCGGCGGAGAGGACGATCTCGTCTTCTGTGTTACTGTCATCGGTCATCGCGACAAACACTCTTTCAATTTGATCAGACTGCGGCGTAACCACGTCCGAACGGTGTTAAGCGGCACGCTATATCGGTCTGCCAGCTCTTGATATGTTTCACCCATCAGATAGGCGCGGCGCACCGCATCCGATTTATCGGCTTCTAGTTCGGCCATACAGTCCACAATCTGTCCGCGCTCTGATGCGGCAATTGCCAAGGCTTCTGGGCCAGGAGATGCACTTGCCAAATCGTCTGCTTCCTCCAGTCCAGCACCCTGAGCCGTCTTGCGTGCTCGCAATCTGTCAATCGACAGGTTACGTGCGATCGTGATCAGCCACGTCATCGGACTGAGGCCATTCACCTGATAGCGTTCCGCATTTCGCCAAATCTTGACGAATACGTCCTGCAACGCATCCTCTGCTTCTGCGCGGTTACCTAACACACGCAAGCAAATGCCAAAAAGTTTCGCGGAGGTGGCAGAATAAAGCAGTGAGAATGCGTCCCTGTCTCCCAAGGCGCATCTAGCAATATATCCTTCAATATCTTTAAGATCGCTCATAGCACCCCAAAACCACCCGTTTTATATACTCTGACACGATATTCTATAAACGCAACTCGGCTGTTGATTTTAAGTTCTGAATGAAAAAATTTGGGTGAGGCATCAACGCCCCTTCCCCTTGCAGCGCTTACAGTTATGTTGCATCCAAATGACAGTGAACGCAGACGCGAAAAACGCAGGACTTAGGAAGGCATCCACAATGGCCGACGAAATGATCGATATTAACGCAGTTCCAACCGAGGACGTGTCTGTCCGTGATGTGTTTGGCATTGATAGCGATATGAAAATCAAAGGGTTTGCCGATCGGTCCTCGCGGGTGCCAGATATCGACAGCACCTATAAGTTTGATCCTGACACCACTCTCGCGATCCTTGCGGGTTTTGGATACAACCGTCGCGTCATGATCCAAGGGTATCATGGCACGGGTAAATCCAGCCACATTGAACAAGTCGCGGCCCGCCTCAACTGGCCTGCCGTGCGTGTCAATCTAGACAGCCACATCAGCCGGATCGATCTGATCGGCAAAGACGCGATTAAGCTGCGCGACGGTGTGCAGGTCACAGAATTCCACGAAGGCATCTTGCCGTGGTGCTTGCGTAACCCTGTTGCGATTGTCTTTGACGAATATGATGCGGGCCGTGCGGACGTTATGTTTGTGATCCAGCGCGTGCTGGAAACCGACGGGAAACTGACCTTGATGGATCAGAACCAGATTCTGACCCCGCACAAATATTTCCGTTTGTTCGCGACCGCCAACACTGTTGGTCTTGGCGACACAACCGGCCTCTACCACGGCACACAACAGATCAACCAAGCCCAGATGGACCGCTGGTCCCTCGTTGCAACCCTGAACTACCTTAGCCACGACGCCGAGGCCGCCATCGTTCTGTCCAAGTCCCCACACTACAACTCCGACAAGGGCCGCAAGATCGTGTCCCAAATGGTGACTGTCGCCGACCTCACACGGACCGCTTTCATGCAAGGTGATCTGTCCACCGTCATGTCCCCACGAACCGTTCTGGCTTGGGCCGAAAACGCACGCATTTTCCAAGACGTGGGCTATGCATTCCGTCTGTCCTTCCTGAACAAATGCGACGAACTCGAGCGCCAAACAGTCGCTGAATTCTACCAGCGCTGCTTTGACGAAGAACTGCCAGAGTCAGCGGCAAGCTTGAGCTTGGGCTAAGCCAATAAAGGGCGCGTCATGACAAAACCATCGGACAACCCAGCCGATCCGTTCAAAAAGGCCCTCGCTGAGGCCACCAAAGTCATGGCCGGCGATCACGATTTGACTGTTAGCTATTCGGTCGATCCTGCGGGACAGACCGCCGACACGATCCGCCTGCCCCAAGTCACCCGCCGTATGACCCGCGACGAGGTCCTGCTAGCGCGCGGCACGGCGGACGCTTTTGCGCTGCGTCACAAATTTCATGATGCCAAGACTGCGGCCAAATACATGCCTCAAGGGCAAATGGCGCGCGATCTTTATGAGGCCATGGAAACTGCCCGTGTCGAGGCCGTGGGTGCACGCCATATGCCCGGCACGGCGGGCAATATTGACGCGAAAATCAGTGATGAGGCTGCACGCAAAGGCTATGATCAAATCACCCAAGCCGCCGACGCGCCGCTTGCGACCGCTGCGGGCTATCTGATCCGCCACTTAGCGACGGGCCGCCCCCTGCCAAAAGGCGCCGAGAACGTTATGGAGCTCTGGCGCGGCTTTATCGAGGACCACGCGGGCGACAAGCTGAATGACCTGCAAGATTTGCTTGCCGACCAGCAGGCCTTTGCCAAATTTGCACGACAAATGATCGCCGATCTCGGCTATGCCGACCAGCTTGGCGATGATCCCGACGGGCAAGACGACGATCAGGAAGATCAGGCCGAAGAGGGGTCCGACGAAGAAGAACAGCCTGATAGCAATGGCGATGATAGTGACGGGGACGACGCCGAAGCCGCCCCAGAGCAGTCGCAAGAGGACCAGCAGGATGCGTCCGAGGCGCAAATCTCGATGGACGATCAAGCCAACACCGAAATGGGCGAAGAAACCGAAATGCCCGAAGGTGAAGCTCCCCTCGATCCGCCGACCCCGCAACCTATTTCGGATGCTGATCCCAACTATAACGTCTACGCGACTGAATTTGATGAAGAAATTCGCGCCGAAGATTTGGCAGAAGCGGCTGAATTGGAACGACTACGTGCCTATCTCGACCAGCAGCTAGAACCGCTGAAAGGCGCTGTTTCGCGTCTTGCCAACAAGCTTCAGCGCCGCTTGCAGGCGCAACAAAACAGATCGTGGGAGTTCGACCGCGAAGAAGGCATCCTGGACGCGGGCCGTCTTGCGCGTGTCGTGGCATCACCCACCACGCCGCTATCGTTCAAGGTCGAAAAAGACACCGAGTTCCGCGATACCGTGGTGACGCTTTTGCTAGATAACTCTGGTTCGATGCGTGGCAGGCCGATCTCGATTGCGGCGATTTGCGCTGATGTGATGGCACGCACGTTAGAACGGTGCGCGGTTAAGGTTGAAATTCTGGGCTTTACCACCAAAGCTTGGAAAGGTGGCCAGTCTCGCGAAAAATGGCTCGCCGACGGCCGACCAGCGACCCCCGGTCGTTTGAATGATCTGCGGCACATTATTTACAAGTCTGCCGATGCGCCTTGGCGGCGCGCACGCCCGAACTTGGGTTTGATGATGAAAGAAGGCCTGCTGAAAGAGAACATCGACGGAGAGGCGCTAGAGTGGGCGCATCGCCGTGTCGTAAACCGCCCCGAGCAACGTAAAGTCTTGATGGTGATCTCTGACGGTGCGCCCGTTGATGACAGCACGCTGTCGGTGAACCCTGCCAACTATCTTGAAAAGCATCTGCGCGACGTGATTGCGATGGTTGAAAAACGCAAGGCTGTTGAACTGGTGGCTATCGGCATAGGTCACGACGTGACCCGCTATTACGACCGCGCAGTGACGATCACCGATGTCGAACAGCTTGCAGGCGCGATGACCGAACAACTTGCCAGCCTCTTTGACACGGATCCGCGCAAACGCGCGCGTGTCTTGGGAATGCGCAAAGTCGGCTAGCCTCTTACAGAGGTATTTAAACAAAAGAAAATGGGGGCGTGTGCCATGTTTCAGACCTTTGAAATCAGTTCGAATCCAAGCCAAGGCCCTGACCGTCTGACCGCCCTTCGGGCCCAGATGACATCACAGCAGATAGACGCGTTTTTTGTCCCGCGTGCTGACGCTCATATGGGTGAATATGTAGCCCCTCGCGATGCGCGCCTGTCATGGCTCACTGGATTTACAGGGTCTGCCGGGTTTTGCATCGCAACCCAAGACATCGCAGGCGTTTTCATTGATGGTCGCTACCGTGTTCAGGTCCGCGACCAGGTCTCTGACGTATTTACCCCAGTACACTGGCCTGAAATCAGTGCAGCGGATTGGATTGCCGAAAATCTGCCAAAGGGTTGCATCATTGGGTTTGACCCATGGTTGCATCCGGTTGATGAGATAGAAACCTTACGGACTGCCCTGCCTGAAGTTACGTTCAAGCCAATCGACAACCTGATTGATCATATCTGGACCGACCAGTCCTCCGCTCCAACTGCCGCGTTCTTTGCTCAAAAGATCAACCACGCAGGCGAAACCAGCCGCGAAAAATGCGTCCGCCTTGCAAAAGACCTAAAAGCGGATTGCGCGATTATCACCCAGCCAGACAGCATTGCGTGGCTTTTGAATATCCGCGGGGCCGACATCGAACGCAATCCGGTCCCACAAGCCTTTGCGATATTTGATAAATCTGGAACCGTCGAACTATTCGCAGGGGCCGGAAAAACGGCTGATATCGCAGATCATTTGGGCGATGAGGTGATTTGTCATGACATTTCGCAATTCGCGGATGCAGTCGGGTCGCTAGAGGGCAAAGTGCAGTTGGATCCAAAGACTGCGCCCGAAGCCCTGCGCCTTGCGCTGGCTGGTGCCACGATCAAACATGCGCCCGATCCTTGCCTGTTGCCAAAAGCGATCAAAAACGCGGCCGAGATCGCAGGCGCAAAAGCGGCCGCGAAACGCGATGGTGCGGCGATGGTCCGCTTTTTGGCTTGGCTTGATGCAGAAGCACCCAACGGCGCCTTGACCGAAATCGACGTGGTCAAAAAACTTGAATCCTTCCGCCGCGAAACCAATGCCTTGCGTGACGTTAGCTTTGAAACGATCTGCGGGGCGGGCGCGCATGGTGCCATCGTGCATTACCGCGTGACCGAGGCGACCAACGCGCCTGTAAAATCGGGTGAATTATTGCTCGTTGATAGTGGCGGTCAATACGTTGACGGCACGACCGACATCACCCGCACGGTCATCGTCGGCGACCCGACAGAAGAGCATCGGATGTGCTACACCCGTGTCTTACAAGGCATGATCGCCCTATCCCGTGCGCAGTTCCCCAAAGGTGTTGGAGGACAGCACCTAGATGCACTTGCTCGTTTTCCACTTTGGACCGCAGGCATGGATTATGACCACGGCACGGGCCACGGCATCGGCAGTTATCTGAGTGTGCATGAAGGGCCGCAAAGTATTTCGAGAAAATCAAACATAGCACTCGCGCAGGGTATGATCTTGTCCAATGAGCCGGGATACTATCGCGAAGGTAGCTTTGGGATCAGGATTGAAAACCTGATCACAGTTGTCCCTGCCGCAAAAGGTGTCGATGACCGCGATATGCTCGCATTTGAAACGCTCACGCTTGTGCCGCTTGATCGCAGGTTGATCAACGTCTCGTTGCTGTCCAACGACGAACGGGACTGGATTGATGCCTATCACCAAGCTACAGTGAACCTTCTTAAAGAGGACATAATCGGCGCTGCGCACAACTGGCTCGTACAGGCTTGCGCCCCATTATGACCCTCAGCCGCTAACAGGAGAGTGACGATGTCTGACTATATTAAAATTCGCCCCGCAACTGGGACATGGGTCGTGCGCGCAGCGGGTGCCGTTATCGGCGAATCTAAAAACGCTCTGGAATTGACAGAAGGGGATTATCCGCCCGTTATCTATTTCCCGCGTAGCGATATTGCGATGGCCTTCCTTGACGCATCGGAAACATCGGCTAGCTGCCCACACAAAGGTGCGGCGTCCTACGTCACAATCGTCGCGAAAAGTGGCCCAATTGTTGATGCAGGCTGGTCCTACGAAACCCCAAACGATGCTGTTGCAGCGATCAAGGGACACATCGCATTCCGCCATGACAAGGTCGCCGTCGAAAACGTCTAGGAATGCTCTTCTTTCGCAGTGGCAGCGAGGGCTTTGTTCATTGCCCGTAACGCATCGACCTGAAACAGCGCGCCCCATAACTCGGGCGGGCTGTCATCTCCGCCTAGCGTGACAACTGGAATAAAGCGGTGATTGCCTTGCTCGAACATCGGCATCGCTTGCTCTAGCGTGGCATTCCCGTCGATATAAATACCCTCTTGCACCAAAGCCCAACAGTCGTCTTCAGGCGGTGCGCGTTTTGCATCCATCTTGCGCATGATGGTCGCGACACGGAAGGTCGCAAGCAAATAGGCTTGCGGGCCAGCGGCCAGATGGACATTGCGGCGCTCTAATTGGGTCAAAAAGAACGACCGGTCAACAAGACTGGATGAAAGCGCCGTTGATAACGACACAGACACCATGACGGCCATCGCGGTTTGCCAGTCGCCAGTCAGCTCGAAAACGATCAACGTTGTCGAGATCGGTGCGCCCAAAACAGCCGCCGCAACAGCCCCCATCCCAGCCAAAGCATAAAGCGTCGCCTCACCTGACACCGTTGGAAAGATCGACGTGGCAATCGCGCCAAAGGCACTGCCGGTCAGCGCACCAATCATCAACGACGGTGAAAACACCCCGCCGCCCATGCGGCCACCGAGCGTGATTGCAACAGCTATAACCTTGAGGACAGCAAACACGATTGCTTCGTGAAACAACAATCCGCCAGTCAGCGCGATCGACGTCGTCTCATAGCCGACCCCAATGATATGTGGCCAGAAGATCGCCAAGCTCCCCAGTAAAGCCCCAGCAATGGCTGGTCGCAAATAGCGCGGCAACGATGTTGCGTCTTGGAACGCGCTGGCCAGACTATCCACCCAGAAAATCGTTCGCATCAGAATGAAAGCGACAAAGCCACACACAAGTCCCAGAAACAAAAACGCTGGTAATTCGACATAAAACGCCAAGGCATTTTGGACGGGCAGTGCGAACTCGGTCACGTCCCCGAACGCCAAACGGTTGATGACCGTTCCTGCGACACTCGCGATCACAATCGGTGCGAATGCGTGCACCGCAAAATGGCGCAACACGACCTCAAGTGCAAACAATGCGCCCGCAAGAGGTGCATTAAAACTCGCCGAAACCGCCGCAGCGACAGCGCAACCCAGCAGATCCCGCCCCGTGATACCGTTGGCACGGATCAGTCGGCAAACGATCGTCGACAAAACTGCGGCCAAGTGAACAACGGGCCCCTCGCGGCCCGACGATCCACCCGTGGAAAGTGTAATTAAACTCGCCGCCGCAGAGGCAAAGCCACGACGGACTGCAACTCGACCTTCGTTCAGCGCGGCCCCTTCAATGACGTCACTGACAGACCGGGCACGACCATCATCGGTAAAGCGGTTTAAGATCAACCCCACGGCCAACCCACCGATGATCGGAATTATCAGTATCTGATACCATGCCAGCCCTGCCGCAAAACTATGCAAACGCGCGGTATCCTCAGCACCGTAAACCAGACCTTGTAACCAGTTGATACCAAGTCGAAAAAATAGCGCTGCAAACCCCGCAGCAATCCCAATCGCAAGCGCGATGAACCAAAACTGCAGCTGGCTGGGGCCGTGCGTCTTAATCAAACGGATCGCGGACTTCGCGCTTACAACGCCCTGTCCTGCCAGCCTTGAAATTGGGCCCGCCATTTGCTCTCCGCCTCTGGTCTTGGGTAGATCCTTATCCTAGGATCACCACATGAATATCACATCCGCAATAGACGCGCTGTCTACACTTCTAGGGGATCGGCTTTCGCGGTCCAAGTCCGATTTGGATTTGCATGGGCATTCCGAAAGCCACTTTGCCTCGATGCCCCCCGATGCGGTGGTTTATCCGGTTTCAACGCCAGAGGTCGCAGAAATCGCCAAGATTTGTAGCCAGTATAATTGCCCGATCATTCCCTGGGGAACAGGCACATCGTTAGAGGGTCACGGCCTTGCGCCGCGTGGCGGGATAACGGTCGATCTGTCACGGATGAACGCGATTCTAGAGGTCAACCTAGCAGATATGGACGCCACCGTGCAGGCGGGCGTGACGCGCGAAGCGTTGAACACTCACTTACGCGACACAGGGCTTTTCTTTCCAGTGGATCCTGGTGCCAACGCGTCCCTTGGCGGCATGACCGCGACCCGCGCCTCTGGCACAACATCCGTCCGTTACGGCACGATGGCCGATAACGTTATGGGGCTCACCGTGGTTCTGGCCTCGGGCGAGATCATCCACACGGGCACGCGCGCCCGCAAATCCTCCGCAGGTTACGACCTCACGGCGCTCATGGTCGGATCAGAGGGCACGCTTGGCATTATCACCGAAATCACCCTCAAGCTCCAAGGCCAACCGCAGGCTATCTCGTCGGCAATCTGCGCTTTTGAAACCATCGAAGGGGCGGTAAACGCCGTGATCGAGACCATCCAAATGGGCATCCAAGTCGCAAGGATCGAGCTTGTCGACAATGATGCGGCCCTCGCCGTGAATGCCTACTCTGGGGCCAGTTTCGCCGATGCACCGCACCTGCTGCTCGAATTCCACGGCACCAACGCCTCTGTCGCCGAAGACGCGGCCACATTTGGCGAGATAGCTGCCGAGCACGGCTCCCAAGGCTTTGAATGGTCTGCGAAATTAGAGGACCGCAACCGCCTGTGGAAGATGCGCCACGAAGCGTATTACGCCATGCTTGCCTCGCGCAAGGGGGCCGTTGCGGTCGTCACCGACGTCTGTGTCCCCATCTCGCGGCTGGCCGAGGCTCTGCTAGAAACCAAAGCCGATATCGCCGCCTCTGGCATTCCCGGCCCGATCGTCGGCCATGTCGGCGACGGCAACTTCCACGCGGCCCTTCTGATCGACCCAAACATCCCCGAAGAGCGCGACATCGCCGTTGCCCTCGCCGCCCGCATGGCCAAACGCGCCCTCGCCTTAGGCGGCACAATCACAGGCGAACATGGGGTCGGAATGGGCAAACGCGGCTACATGGAGGCCGAACACGGCCCCGCTTGGGGCGTCATGGGCGCCATCAAAACCACGCTCGATCCGCAGAATATCATGAATCCGGACAAGCTGGTCCCGCCAAGAAATTAAGAGGGCATCAATGCCCGCGCCGCCTCGCGTGCCGCCTCGGTGATCGTATCACCTGACAGCATACGCGCGATCTCGTCGATCCGCGCATCCGCGTCCAGCGGCGTCACAGTCGAGAGCGTTTCCGTCTTCGTCTGCCGCTTCTCAACACGCCAATGATGACCGCCTAAGGCTGCCACTTGCGGCGAATGCGTCACAACCAAAACCTGCCCGCCCTTAGCCAAGTCCGCTAAACGACGGCCCACAGCGTCGGCCGTCGCACCCCCAACACCGCGGTCAATCTCGTCAAAAATCATCGTCAGACCCGCGTCAGTGGCAGTCAAACACACTTTCAAAGCCAGCAAGAACCGCGACAATTCTCCGCCCGATGCGATCTTATTGATCGGCCCCGCAGGCGCACCGGGGTTCGTGGCCACGGTAAACGCCACAGCGTCGCGCCCGTCAGGTCCAGCGTCGGCCTCAACCACCTCGGTGACAAACACCGCGCGTTCCATTTTGAGCGGTGCCAACTCCGCCGCCATCGCCTTATCAAGCTTCTTTGCGGCCACCTTGCGTGCGGCAGTCAGGCGTGCAGCACCCGCATCATAGGCCGCCTGAGCGGTCTGAACATCGCCCTGCAAGTGCTTCAATTCTTTAGCACTTCCATCGAGCAATCCCAATCGAGACCGTAGCTCATCTGCAAACGGCCCAAGGTCATCAGCCAGCACATTATGCTTTCGAGCCAAGCCACGGATCGCGAAAAGGCGTTCTTCGACATCTTCCAATTCCGACGGATTAAACGACAACTGATCCAGACACTCTTCAACGCCGCCCTGTGCCTCATCAAGCGCTAAAGCGGCCCGTTCTAGCGCCTCCAAAGCGCCATCCAAACCACCCTCGGCCTTACCTGCAACACCGTTCAACCAGCGCACAGCATCCGACACAGAGCCCTCGGCGCCCTGCAATCCAATCGCCTCGCGGGCTTTCACTATATCTTCGCGTATTTTCTCAGCGGCCTGCATCAATCGGCGCTGTGTATCCAGTGTTGCCTCTTCGCCCGCAAGTGGCATCAGCGCATCCAATTCACCCACCGCATGGCGCAAATACTCTTCTTCGGCGCGAGCTTCGGCGACGCGCACTTCGGCCGCATTCAGCGCCTTTTGTGCAGCGCTCAATGCGCGCCATGCGCCGCGACACTTCTCGATGTCCGCTTCAAGACTAGCAAATGTATCAAGCATCAATCGATGGCCCCGCGGATTGAGCAACCCACGATCATCATGTTGGCCATGCAGTTCGACCAAAGTTTCCGATAGATTACGCAAAACTTCGCCACTGACACGGCGATCATTGATCCATGCGGTCTTGCGGCCGTCGCGGGTATTGATACGGCGCAAAATTACTTCGCCATCCTCAACCTCGATGCCTGCCTCATTCAAAACCGCACGCCCCGCGTGGTCTGAGGGTAAATCAAAAGCTGCAGTCACTTCACCTTGCTCGGCACCAGCGCGGACCAATTCGGCACGGCCACGCCATCCCAGTACAAAACCAAGACTATCCAAAAGAATCGACTTACCTGCGCCGGTCTCACCAGTCAGCACATTCAGACCCGGCTGAAACGAAAGCTCCAGCCGATCAATAATAAGCATGTCACGTATATCTATGTGGCGAAGCATATCTGCGCAGGATGGGTTTTAACCCATCTCCCTATCAAAGCCACTCACCACGAACCACTTGGCGGTAAACCGAGGCAAGCCAGCTGTCGCCAACGGACGACATAGACAACCCTTGTCCCGTCAGTAGGTCATAGCTGTCCTGATACCACTCGGTGGACTGGTAATTCAGACCCAGAATTGCGCCCGCAGTTTGTGCTTCTTCCGTCAGGCCAAGCGACAAATAGCTTTCGACCAGTCGGTGCAAGGCCTCCGCCGTATGCGATGTCGTTTGGAAGTCTTCAACCACAATACGGAATCGGTTCACCGCAGCGGCGTAATGCTTGCGCTTAAGGTAATAGCGGCCAATTTCCATTTCCTTGGCTGCCAAATGATCAAACGCCAAGTCAAATTTCAAAATTGACGACCGTGCATATTCGGTATCAGGATACTGTTCGATCACGGCACGAAGGGCTTGCAGCGCTTGGAACGTCAGGCCTTGGTCGCGGCCGATTTCGTCAATCTGGTCGTAGTATGACAGCGCCAGCAAATAAGTCGCGTAGGCCGCATCTTCGGACGCAGGATAGAAATCGACATAACGCTGCGCGGCAGCACGGCTATTGGGATAATCACGGTCTTTATGATAAGCATATGCCTGCATAATCAACGCGCGCTTGGCAAAATCCGAGTAGGGATACAGGCGCTCGATTTCGCCAAAAAACATCGCCGCATTGTCAGGCTGGCCGCGTTCTAGCTCATATTCGCCACGCTCAAAGATTTCTGAGGCTGAATAGCGCTCTAATAATGCAGGATTCATGCCGGGATCATTAAAGTTATCGCAGCCAATCAGCAGACCAAATGCCAATACGCCAGCCAAGCGGACGGTTTTTGGTACAATCTGAAACTTCGGTGCTGACATACGCGGGGCCTCGTAGCTCAATTATCACGCTGATGGCGACGGGAGCCTAGCGTATTGCTTTACGGTCTAGCATAGAAAATTCGGGTGCAAAATGCCTTTTGAGCTTCAGATAGAAACCTAAGCAAAACTCTGGTCACGCAACGGCAAAAAGATCAGCTTTACTCACGCCCACACCTGGCAAACGCGCCGCGATTTTTGCGTCACAACGCACCATCCGCCATGCGGTTGGGTCTGCAAACAAGGCTTGCAGCAAACGGTTGGTCATCGCATGCCCTGCCCGCGTGCCATTGTATCGGCCCAAAATCGGTGCACCAGCCGTATAAAGATCACCCAATGCGTCCAGCATTTTGTGTCGCACAGCTTCATCTGCGTGACGCAAACCACCAGGACTAAGAACTTTATCCCCATCCACGACGACAGCATTTTCCAAAGTGCCGCCAAGCGCCAGCCCATTTGCCCGCATCAATTCTACGTCAGAATTCCGGCAGAATGTGCGACTGTCACACAGTTCACGCACAAAAGCGCCGTTTGCCATGTTCAGTGTCTTTTCTTGATGGCCGATGGCCGCATCAGCAAAGTCGATATCAAACGCGATTTGCAAGCTCGTCGCGGGCGACAGGCTGGCCACAGCTAAGCCATCTTCAACGGATACGTCTCGCAGAATCTCGATCGCATATAATGGTGCCGCGTGACGTGTCAGTCCCGCTTGCACAATGCCACGCACAAACGCAGCAGCGCTACCGTCCATAATCGGCACTTCGGGGCCGTCGATATCAATCATGACGTTATGCACGCCAGTACCCGCCAGAGCAGCCATCAGGTGTTCGATTGTGGAAACGGTCACCTCTGCGTGATTGGTCAAACATGTATTCAGCGGGGATACAACAACGTGATCCCATTTGGCAGGCAGCAGGTTACCGGGGCCCGTGACATCAATCCGCCGAAACACAATGCCTGTGTTGGCAGGTGCGGGGCGCAATACCAATTTGGCGGGCTGGCCTGTGTGTAGGCCTGTCCCGTCAAAACTGACTATCGATTTTAATGTCGTCTGCACGTTCATCCGCCCCGGGCTGATTCATCATTTCTTGACCAGTATCTAAGTCCCCTATGCGCTTGGCTCAACTCACAGATTGCAACGGTCTGAAACATGCCGAAATTTCTCTGTTAAAGCTTTGAATTAAAACGAAAAAGGCCACCCAACTGGGTGGCCGATCTCGATATTCCGTAGCGTCACGACTGACGCGAAACGCTTAGTTTGCTTGGCGACGCAGGAACGCAGGAATCTCGATACGCTCTTGCTCTGGGTCAGCTTGTGGCGCTGACTCTTCGCGCAATGCCGTTACCTGTGGCTGTGCGCGGCTTGGTTGCTGCGCCTCGACACCGGACCCTGTCATGCGGTTGATCAACGAATTGATCCCAAAGCGTGGGCGATCCCCCTCAGACGCAGCGGGTGCTTGCGGTGCACGTTGCTGTTGGTTTGGCGCTTTGCTGACAGCCGCTTGCAAACGTGCAAGTGCTTCTGGCGATGGCGTGCCAGCGCTTGGCGCGCGTGGTGCAACAAAAGTTTCGACTGCTTCCAGCTCAGGCTCACGACGTGGCGTGTATGCTGGTGGTGGCAGATCATTACTATCGTCTTCGGCCAATGCCTCGTGGATATCGGCGAAGTCATCTTCCATCGGCTCTACGCGGCGCTCGTCGTCCATGCCTTCGAACAGAGTTGGAGACGCTTCTGCCGCAACAGGTGCCGCAGGTGCAACGCGTGCAGCAACCGGCTGTGGCGCTGGTGTTGGCTCGGATACTGTCGCTTTTTCAACCGCAGGCTGCGGCTTCAAAGGAGCAGCCATAGACCGGCGTGGCAACGGCATTTCGTCACGCTTGACAGCAGCATCGATACCGGTGGCAACCACAGAAACGCGCATCTTCCCTTCCATGGCTGTATCCAGCGTGGAACCCACGATAATGTTGGCTTCTGGGTCGACCTTTTCGCGAATTTTGTTCGCAGCTTCGTCGAGTTCGAACAATGTCAGGTCGTAGCCACCCGTGATGTTGATCAACACGCCACGTGCGCCTTCGAGAGAAATCTCGTCGAGCAGTGGGTTTGCAATCGCCTTCTCGGCAGCCTCGATAGCGCGGTTTTCGCCCTCGGCCTCGCCTGTGCCCATCATCGCCTTGCCCATTTCGTCCATAACGGCGCGAACGTCGGCAAAGTCGAGGTTGATTAGGCCTGGACGGACCATCAGGTCAGTCACGCCCTTAACACCTTGGTACAGCACATCATCAGCAAGCTGGAATGCTTCGGTGAATGTTGTGCGCTCGTTGGCCAAGCGGAACAGGTTCTGGTTTGGAATGATGATCAGCGTATCAACAACCTTTTGCAGGGCTTCGATGCCCTCCTCGGCTTGCTTCATGCGCTTGCCACCCTCAAACTGGAATGGCTTGGTGACAACACCAACAGTTAGAACGCCAAGTTCACGCGCCGCTTGTGCGATGATTGGGGCCGCACCAGTCCCAGTGCCGCCGCCCATGCCAGCCGTGATAAAGCACATGTGTGCCCCAGCAAGGTGGTCAACGATCTGTTCGATGCTTTCTTCAGCGGCAGCTGCTCCAACGGTTGCACGGGCACCAGCGCCCAAGCCTTCAGTGACTTTGATGCCCATCTGAATGCGTGCATTTGCCTTTGCATGTTGCAGCGCTTGTGCGTCTGTATTGGCAACGACAAACTCGACCCCATCCAGCTCTTTTTCGATCATGTTATTGACCGCGTTACCACCAGCACCACCTACACCAAATACGGTGATGCGGGGCTTCAGTTCGTCCTGACCTGGAATGGAGAGGTTCAATGTCATCGCTATGTCCGCCTGTTTTTTTGGCCCGTCCCACCGAGCGTTCGTATCAAATTAGGGCCGATCTTAGACACTTCGCCCTGTCAGGTCACGCATAAATCGCAAATCAGACACCAAATATGGGTGAATTAAGTACGATTTCCGCTCGATTTGGACGAATAGGCAATATCTTGCGTATTACCAGTTGTCCTTAAACCAGCGAACGGCCCTTTTCAGCGACCGTGCTGGATGTGCATCCGCAGGAATCTCGAAATCCCACCACTCGTCCTGAGGGTGTGCTGCGAACAATGTCAGCCCGACAGCGCCCGAAAACGCAGGGCCAATTGCGGCCTGCGGCAGACCCTGAACGCGCAACGGACGACCAAGGCGCACCTGCTGGCCAAGAATCTTGCTTGCCAATCCATCTAGCCCCGGAATCTGGCTTGCGCCACCCGTCAAAACGATCTGCTGGCTTGGCAAATGCTCAAACCCAGCGGCGTCCAAACGGACGCGAACCTCTTCCAGAATTTCCTCAACACGCGGCCGCATGATGCCAATCAATTCGGCGCGCGACACGGTGCGACGATCGTGCTCATAGTCACCGGTGTCGCCACCGATCTCGATCATCTCGCGGTCATCCATGCCAGTGGCCACGACGCCGCCGTAGAATGTCTTGATCCGCTCAGCCGTCGCCATCGGAACCGATAAGCCCATAGAGATGTCGGATGTCACGTGATCCCCGCCCATGCGCACCGCATCAGCATAGATCATGTGCTTTTTCATAAAGACTGAGATGCCCGTCGAGCCACCGCCAAAGTCGATGCAGGCAGCACCAAGTTCTTGCTCGTCCTCAACCAAAGACGAAATCCCCGACGCATAAGCGCTCGACGCAATCCCTGCCAATTCCAAATCACAGCGTTTGATACAGAAGAAAATATTCTGCAGCGCAATACTATCAACGGTCAGCATGTGCATGTCTGTTGTCAGCTGGTTGCCGATCTGCCCGCGCGGGTCAGCCATACCAGACCGATGATCAAGCGCGAAATTCACTGGCTGCGCGTGCAAGACATCACGTTCTGCGCCGTAGTCAGGTACTTCACAGGCCGCCATCACGCGACCGATGTCGCCATCGGTGACCAGACCGTTTTCAATATCAACGGCGCCATCAAGGCCATAGGACTTGGGTCGTCCTCCAGAAATACAGGCAATCACGTGGTCAACACGGACATTCGCCATCTTTTGGGCCGCCTGAACGGCCGTGCGGATCGCACGCTCTGTTTCTTGCATTGCATCGACTTCGCCGAACTTCACGCCGCGCGAACGTGTTGTTGCGGCACCGATGACACGGAATGATGACTGACCCGCCAATGAACCGACCCCATCGGCAGCACGGAAAGATTCCGGTCCGTCAAAACGCAGAACAAGGCACGCAATTTTGCTTGTCCCAATATCCAGAATTGCAATCACACCGCGCTGCATCGCTGCTTTGCGCATATTCCGCATGGCCCGTTGGCTATCGTATAGGTCGCCCATCGTTAACTCGTCCTCAATCTGAGCTGACGCGACGCAAGGCGTCGGCCGCTTCTTTATTCATTCTTAATGTCGGTCGATCCGCGTTGCGCATATCAACGACGGCCACATCGCGGTCTAGCAAATCATTGGCTTGCTGCAAGACAATCACACGGTCTAGTGCAGCCACAGGCCCATCGGCTGGCAACATGATACGCTGGTCACGATCAAGAACGACGTCCCAGCGGCGCTCACCCATACGGACAAGTCCGCGCAGACGGTCATGCAAAGGCTTTGCATCACGATAAAGCGACAAAGCTTCGGCGATATGCTCTTGTGCGCCGTCCCCCGCAATCAGTGGCAAATCCAATCGTTCGGCACGGGCAGCTGCAAATCCGGCAAATACACCCTCTTCGTCGATAAGACGCAAAGTTTCACCATCACGCCAAAGCGCAACGGGGACGCGCGGATTAACATCAATCTGTAAGGTGCCCGCGTCGCCAAGACGAACGCGCGCAGACCGCACACCGTCCAAGACTTCGACCGCTTTGCGCATCGCCTCGAGGTCCAACTCGAACGATGAGACAGGAAATGTCATTGGCAAAGCTGACAATACTTGTGCGGACAAACTTTCATCGGTTCCCGTCACTGCCATTTCCGAAATCATAAACTCTGGGCGCTGCTGAACTTTGTCTTTCAACTCTTCCCACTTGGCGACGGTCGCAACGCGGTTTTCTTCGTGGCTGTACCAGCTGACCGCAATGATTCCGACCAACGCCAAGGGCACGCCAACGCGCAACATACCACGCACACCAGGTGTCAGCATCATGCGCTGATACTTGTATTTCCATTTGCTCGGCGCGGGATCACGCGGCAAGGCGCGGTGGCGGCGGGTAGCGGTTAACGGTCGCATGACGCATCCTCCACCATCCAACGACACAGCTGCGGGAATGTAATCCCTGCATGCGCGGCTTGCTCTGGGGCCAATGAAGTCGGGGTCATGCCCGGCTGCGTATTGGTTTCAAGCAAGATCAAACCTGCCAACCCCTTGCTTTCGTCCCAGCGAAAATCTGTGCGACTGACACCTCGGCAGCCCAAAACGCGGTGCGCGCGCAAGGCATAGTCCTGACAGGCTTCAAAGATTTCGGCAGGAATATTGGCAGGGATCACGTGCCGTGATCCACCCGCCTTATACTTGGCGTCATAGTCGTACCAGCCATCAACAATAATGTCGGTCACACCCAGTGCGCGATCACCCATCACAGTTGTTGTCATCTCACGACCGGGGGCAAAGGCTTCGACCATCACCCTCTGCGGCATATCATCGGCAAGCCGTGGCGGACCATTCGCGTCATCATGCACCAGATAGATGCCAACGCTTGAGCCCTCGTTATTAGGCTTCACAACATAAGGTGGGGGCATCACGTGCGCTGCAGAAACGTCGGCTTTATCCGCAATAATACTAGGAACAACAGGCAAGCCCGCGCCCTCAAAAGCGGCTTTGGTACGCTGCTTATCCAATGCCAGCGCAGACGAAAGCACGCCCGAATGCGTATAAGGCACACGCATCCATTCAAGCAAACCTTGCACGCAGCCGTCTTCGCCCCAGCGACCATGCAAGGCATTAAACACAACATCAGGCTTGATCTGCTCTAAACGCGCACAAAGATCGGGGCCAGCATCGACCTCGATCACATCACATCCAGATTCCCGTAAAGCTGCCGCGCACTCGGTGCCTGAACTCAACGAAACTTCACGTTCCGCTGATGGGCCACCCATCAAAACAACAACTTTCGGGTTTGCCCTGCTCGACATACCCTACCACCTTATATCGCGGATCTTTGCGATCCGTCTTTCGCCGTTGGCCCCTGCCTTTGGGGCCATCCCCTTTTGCGGGGTAAATTTTTCGAATTACGCGGGCCGTTCACCGGTTCGGTTTCCAACCCTCATAATTTCCCACTCTAACGTGATCTCACTGGAATCGTAAACCTTTTTCCGAACCAACTCACCCAAATCCTCAAGATCAGCGGCAGTTGCACCACCCGCGTTGGTCAAAAAGTTGGAATGTTTGACGTTCATGACGGCCCCGCCCAATGTCGCGCCGCGCATTCCTGCGTCATCAATGACTTTCCAAGCTTTTAGATCATGCACATCATCCGCACGTCCTGTGCTGGAAAAACCAGCGGGATTTCGAAACGTTGACCCTGCTGTACGGTCCTTGGTGGGTTGTGTCTCGTCACGCTTGGCCAATTGATCAACCATGCGCGCATCCAAGGCGACAGGATCAGCCTTTGGTGCCAGCAAGGTCGCGCCAACTATGACCGCGCCTTCGGGAAGAACAGAAGACCGGTAAGCCATCTGCAGGTCAACTGCGGGCACGTCTACGACCGTCCCGTTGCGCATCACAACCGTCACCGACTTCAAAACATCGGCCGTATAGCTGCCATAGCAGCCCGCGTTCATCCGCACAGCACCACCAATTGTGCCCGGAATCGTGCGCAGGAAGGTTAAATCAAGTCCTTCGATCGCAGCTTTGCGCGCGACATGCGCATCCAATGCCGCAGCCCCTGCGGTCACGATATCTCCATCAAAAGCGATCCCGTTAAACCCACGACCAAGACGGATCACAACGCCCGAAATGCCGCCATCACGGACAATCAGGTTGGAGCCGACACCCATCGGGAACACAGGCACGCTTGGATCTAAGGTCGCTAAAAACTGAGAAAGGTCATCAACATCAGCAGGTTGAAATAGAACATCCGCAGGGCCGCCGACACGCATCCAAGTCAGATCAGCCAAGGGGCGACTTGGGGTCAACGTGCCGCGCACGTCTGGCATAGTCTCAATCATCATTATTTCCTAAATCGGCGGCGCAACATCAGCCAGCCCAATAACGCACCTGCCCCCGCACCGACAAGTGTGGGCAACAAACAAACCAAAGCAGCCCCCATCGCACGCAGCGGATCCATGCCGATAGGGGTTGTGCCTGCAAAGACGAAAAACGCGAGTGCGGCAGATATCACAGAGATAAACGTCAGCGCAGCGCCAGATCGTTGCGCCAAAACCAATCGGTGCATCATGAAAAAGCCAAGCAATGCGAAAGCCAACATAATCGCAAGGATCGCCACGTCCGCCATTAGCGCGACATCATACGGCGTAGCCAGCGCACGAGATAAACCACGGGCCAACGCAACACAGACCCGCCCGCTGCCAGCGCAATCAAACCGACCCAAGGCCCGTTTTCATAGGTCAGCCAGCCCAGCAAAGGGATACCGAGACCGATCAGCAAATAGGCGCGCTGCCAGTGATTATCACGCGATGGGATCATTGCCATGACGTTGGCAGCCAACAACCAAAGTGCGGCAAAGATCAAAGACGGGGCCATCAGCGGGGTATCTCCGGATTTTCGCCCTTCAAGCGCGCATAGATATAGCGCAACGGGTTGCGGAACATTGATGCAAAGCCTGCAAAGGCTAACACGCCGTAGAACCACCCAAAATCATAGCCGACCCAGATAATCAGCACGGGTGCCGCGATCAGCAGCGTGACACCTGGCACATATTGGCGGCGCATCGGCAAGAACGCAGTGAACGTCGCAAGCAAGGCCCAAAGGGCGGCTATGATGAGAGAATAGCTCACTTTTCCAAACGCGCCGGCAGCCCGTTCGCCCACGCGCTGATCGTGCCCGCGCCCAAACAAACAACCATGTCTCCCGGCTTGGCCTGTTCACGCACCAAGCGTTCGAGATCATCCTCTGAGGCAACAGCACGTGCATGACGGTGGCCGTGGCGAATAAGACCCGCGACCAAATCATCGCGTGATGCGCCTTCAATCGGCTGCTCACCAGCGGCGTAGACATCGGTAATGCCCACAACATCAGCATCGTTAAAGCAGGCACAGAATTCGTCAAAATGGTGGTGCAAACGACTATAGCGGTGCGGCTGATGCACCGCGATGACGCGGCCTTCCGTTGCCTGACGTGCGGCCTTCAAGACCGCAGTAATTTCGACAGGGTGGTGGCCGTAATCATCAATGATCGTGACGTCGTTCACGACACCAACCTTCGTAAAGCGACGATTTACGCCGCCAAAGGCCTTAAGGGCCGCACGAATTTCGTCTTTCTTCATGCCCAAATGACGGGCAACGGCCACAGCCGATAACGCGTTTGAGACATTGTGATCGCCCGGCATCGGCAACTCACAGCCCTCAATGACAAGACCTTCAGCCTGCAAAGCCACATCAAAATGCGCAACACCAGCCTTATATGTCAGGTTAATCGCGCGGACATCTGCCTGCGCGTTAAAGCCGTAAGTCACAACACGGCGGTCCGTCAGACGTCCGACAAGTGCCTGAACTTCGGCGTTATCCGTGCAGCACACAGCAAGACCGTAAAACGGAATGCCCGACACAAATTCATAAAACCCCTGACGTAGATTTTCGATAGTGTGCCAATGCTCCATATGCTCCGGGTCAATGTTGGTCACAATCGCGATTGTCGCGGGCAAGCGGTTGAATGTGCCATCGCTTTCGTCAGCTTCGACCACCATCCATTCGCCCTGCCCCATGCGGGCGTTCGATCCGTAAGCGTGAATAATGCCGCCATTGATCACCGTTGGATCAAGGCCGCCCTCATCAAGCAACGCAGAGACCATTGTGGTCGTGGTTGTCTTACCGTGGGTGCCGGCGACCGCCACGTTCGATTTCAGACGCATCAGTTCAGCCAGCATCTCCGCGCGGCGCACGACGGGCAAGCCGCGCAAGCGGGCTTCGTCCAGTTCAGGGTTTCCCGATTTGATCGCAGATGAGATCACAACAACTTCGGCAAGTTCCAGATTTTCAGCTTTCTGGCCTTCAAAAATAGTGGCCCCCAGCGTTTTTAAACGCTCGGTGATCGGCGTGGCCTTCAAGTCAGACCCCTGTACCGTATAGCCGTGGTTCAACAAGACTTCGGCAATACCTGACATGCCAATGCCGCCAATGCCGACAAAGTGGATCGGGCCAACATCAAGGGGTAGTTTGGTAGCACTCGCGTTCATCGGGACGTTCTTTCACTGTAATGTTATTGGGCCAGGTCTTCGACCAATGCGACCAAACGGGTCGTGGCATCAGGCTTGCCGCAGGCTTGGGCAGCTTGAGACATTTGCAACGCGCCCTTCTCATTGCTCAAGACCAGTTCGATCTGAGCAGTCAGGGCCGAAACTTCAAATTCGCTTTCAGGCATCAAAATCGCAGCACCGGCATCGACCATCTGACGCGCATTGGCGGTCTGGTGATCGCCGGTCGCGGCTGCAAAGGGCACCAATATTGCAGGGCGTCCAATGACGGTCAAATCTGCGATTGTCGACGCACCCGAGCGTGTAATCACCAACTGAGCCTCCGACATGCGGTTCGGAACGTCTGTGAAAAACGGTTGCACATCGGCATCAATGCTATTGTCGGCATAGAAGGTTGCAACGCGCAACATATCCTCGTCACGGGCTTGATGCGCGACACGGACATTGCGACGGATATGTTCAGGCAAAGCGTCAATTGCAGGGGGGACAATGTCGGACAAAATGCGGGCACCTTGCGAACCGCCCATGACTAAAATTGACATCGGATAATCACCGGGCGGGATATAGCCCGCGCCTGCGCGCTCCAGTACTGCGGCGCGAACAGGGTTCCCAACGTCGACGCCATCAACGCCATCAGGCAAAGTGGTCGGCCACGTCCCGCAGGCGACTTTGGAGACGCGCTTGGCAAACACTTTATTGACGCGACCCAAAACACCGTTTTGTTCGTGGATCATGCGCGGGATCCGCAATACCCAAGCAGCAGTCATCGCTGGAATAGCTGGGTAGCCACCAAAGCCCACAACAGCATCAGGACGATCACGGAACATGCGCCACTTGGCACCACCGATCCCTGCAAGAATGCGGAATGGAACAGCAAACTTGGACAGAACCCCACCACGGGCAAACGTCGCAGATTTCACCTGCACGATTTCGACCGCGTCAGGGAACCCGCCCGCATAGCGCGCTCCGCGATTATCGGTGGATAGCTTTACGCGCCATCCCTTCGCCAACATCGCCTCGGCCAGCGCTTGGGCTGGGAACATATGCCCGCCCGTGCCGCCTGCTGCGATTACCAGTAACTTGCTCACCGCGTTCTCCGCATCAAAATATCACCAATCTCGCCCTGTGGGCGGCTGCGCGTAAAGGCCAGAAGCATGCCCATCGCAATGCCACCTGCAATCAACGACGATCCGCCATAAGATACGAAAGGCAGCGTCATGCCCTTTGCAGGCAGCAACCGCACCGCAACACCCATGTTGATCATCGCCTGGACACCAAAAGCGCAAGCCAATCCAGTGCCCGCAAGCCTGATAAACGGATCGCGCTCTTTCATCAAACGCATAAGCGAGCGAACAACGACAATGCTATACAGCGCGATAATCGCGATCACGCAGATCAAACCGTATTCCTCGGCAGCCACGGCGATGATGAAATCAGTATGCGCGTCTGGCAACGACCACTTTACTTGGCCTTCCCCGACGCCCACGCCAAAGAAACCACCCTCGCGGATTGCATTTGTAGCATAACCTAGCTGCGTTGTTGGATCGACATCGGGGGACAAAAATCCGTCAATTCGGCGGGCGAAGTGCTCAGAGTTCGCGTAGGCAAATGATCCCGCAAGAACGACCAACGCGGCAAGCACAAGCAAGATCATCATCGGTGCACCCGCAACAAAGTACATCACGCCCCACGAGAACAAGACAAGACAGGCTTGGCCGAAATCCGGCTGTAAAGCCAGCATCAGGCAAATCGAAACGGTCAAAACAAACGAATACATACGCCCCGGAGGGCCGCCAATCTCTAGGCCAGCAGCCATCAACCACGCAGCCATAACAACGAACCCGGGCTTCAGAAACTCTGACGGTTGAAAAGACGCAAATCCTAAAGAATACCAGCGCACGGCGCCTTTTCCAAAGTCAGTGCCAAAAAGTGGTAAGCCCATCAATGCGATAAAGGACACTAAAAAGCCAACGACCGCCACGCGGCGGACCATTTGCGGAGTCATCATCGACATGGCCAACATGACCATCATCGCGACACCGCCAAAGAACGCTTGTCTGGACACATAGTGGAACGGCTCTAGCCCGTTCTTGCTTGCCAAAGGCGGCGACGATGCCAAGCCCAGCAGCAAACCGATCCCGAAAAGCAAAAGAATGCAGGACATTGTCCATTTATCAATCGTTCGCCACCACCGTGGAAGAACTGGATCACCAGAATACACTGGAACCGTACCATAGACCATTTCCGTCATGGGATCACCGCCAATACTGCCTCTATTCGCCCGATTTTTCGGGTCTGACACCAGCAATAGCGGGTTTGTTACCCTATTTCTACTGCAAATTGTGTATGCGCGCCTGTCCGCCTCTTTGGTTTGTGAAAACCTGATGTTACGACAAGACAACCTGCCCCCTTGCACACGCCGCGTTTTCGCGGCACCTCAGGACCATGCAAGTCAAAACACTTATCATCGGCGCAGGGGCCGCAGGCATGATGTGCGCAGCCCACGCGGGCGCGGACGTCCTTATCGTCGATCACGCCAAAGCGGCTGGGGAGAAAATCCGCATTTCTGGCGGCGGACGCTGTAATTTTACGAACATGCACACCACGGCTGCAAATTTCATTAGCCAGAACCCGCATTTCGCGAAATCCGCGCTCAAGCGATATACGCAATGGGACTTCATTGGCCTCGTCGCATCCTACGGTATTGCATACCATGAAAAAACGCTGGGACAGCTGTTCTGCGACGACACAGCAAAAGACATCATCGCCATGCTGCGCACCGAGATGAAAGGCGCGCAGCTTTGGCTGCAAACCGATGTTGGCGGCATAAGCCATGACGGCACGCATTTCCACGTGCCCTTGAGCCGTGACGGCACCACTCGTCAAATCACAGCGACAAATCTGGTGATGGCCTCAGGCGGAAAATCAATTCCAAAAATGGGGGCAACTGGCCTATCTTATCAAATTGCCACACAATTCGGGCTGGAGATAATCGAAACACGCCCCGCGCTTGTGCCACTCACGTTCACCGACGAACGGTTCAAACCGCTAGCGGGCACCGCCCTGCCCGCGCGGGTCACAGCAAATAGCACAAGTTTTGATGAAGCCATGCTTTTCACGCACCGCGGCCTATCCGGCCCCGCGATCTTGCAAGCCTCCAGCTATTGGGCAGAAGGGGATCCGATCACGACAAACCTGATCCCGCAAACTGACCTTTTCGGCCATCTCAAGACTGCGCGCCAAACGGACGGACGCAAGGCCTTGACCACGGTCATTGGGCAGCACCTGCCGTCAAAACTGGTGACCTACCTTGCCGATCAAATCGACATGAGCGGAAACCTCGCGGACCAATCGGACGCGAAACTACAAACGCTTTGTGAAGCGTTGCAGAACTGGGTGCAGACCCCCTCTGGGTCCGAAGGATACCGAACCGCCGAAGTGACCCTTGGTGGCGTCGACACGGCAGACCTCGACAGCAAAACGATGGCCGCGAAAACGATGCCGAACCTTTATTTCATCGGAGAATGCGTCGATGTAACAGGCTGGTTGGGCGGATATAACTTTCAATGGGCATGGTCATCCGGATGGGCCGCAGGGCAAGCGATAAAAGCGCATTTCTAGACTGCTGCAGCAACAGTCTCTACACGCAGCCACACACTGTCCGACGCACTCTGGCTTTCCCGTCAAGTCCACGATGGATCGGGTCGCAAACGCAAAAAGATACCTTTCAGATGCAACTATATGCCCCGAAATATCGCAGCAAACAGATCAGCCTTGTTATGCGCGGCGATCAACCGGCACTCTAACCCTTCAAGACACGTCTAGGACAATCCTTATGCCCCAATAACAGCGCGCACTTGGGCCATGAAATCATCCCCGCGCTGCTCAAAGTTATCGTATTGATCAAAACTTGCACAGGCAGGGGCCAGCAGCACGACCTCACCGCTTTGGGCGTCTTTCGCGGCAGCAGCGACAGCAGCCTCCATCGTGGTGCAAACAACCGCCTCAACCCCAATCAACTGGCGGGCAAAATCTTCGGCTTCGCGACCAATCACGTAGGCCTTGGCGACATGACCGACATGGGGCAGCACCCCAGTCAATCCGCCTTCTTTTTGCAAACCACCACAAATCCAGCGGACCCGAGCAAACGCCTGCAGGGCTTTAGCCGCGCTATCTACATTCGTGGCCTTGCTGTCATTCACAAAGCGCACCCCATCCTTTTCGCCCACAACCTGAGACCGATGCGGCAGGCCACCAAACGATTGCATTGCGGCCTCGATCCCCTTGGGACTAAAGCCCAAGGTGCGACAGGCTGCATAAGCGGCACATGCGTTCTGATGATTATGCGCACCGGGCAAACCTTGGATACTGCGCAGATCAATCGAGGCGACTTGGCGACCCTTGCGGTATTCGCTCAGGAAACCCTTACGCGCAAAAACGGTCCAGCCCACTGTTTCCAGTTTCTGCCCCGAAGAAATGCGGATCACGCGGTCATCCGCAGCGCCTTCGGACAATTGATTGGCCAAAAACTGCCCCTCAATCTCATCAACCCCGATCACGGCGCGATCTGGTCCACCTTCGGCAAACAGGCGGCGCTTGGCCGCAAAATACCCGCCCAAACCGGCATGACGATCCAAATGATCAGGCGAGATATTGGTCAGCACAGCCACGTCAGGCGTCAAACTACGGGCAAGGTCTGTCTGATAGGATGAAAGCTCTAGCACCACGACTTCACCGTCATGTGCAGGGTCGATATCCAAGACCCCGCGCCCGATGTTGCCCGCAAGTTGGGACGCGCGCCCATTGGCCTCGCAGATGTGGTGGATCAAGGCCGAAGTCGTGGATTTCCCATTTGATCCAGTGACCGCGATGACCTTAGGGATCGTATTAAAGCCCGACCATTCATCAGTCGCATAGGACTGAAAGAACAAGCCGATATCGTTATCAACCGGCACACCCGCGGCCCAAGCAAGCGCAATCACAGGGTTCGGATTAGGATAGAGGTGCGGGATGCCAGGGGAAACGATCAGACGATCTACGCCGGCAAAAGCGTCAGGCTGGGTCAGATCGCGCAGGGTAAACCCATCCGCCTCTGCCGCGTCACGAGCAGCTTGGCCGTCGTCCCAAACAACAGGACTTGCGCCACCTTCAGACAAAGCCAAAGCCGCAGCACGCCCCGAACGACCAAGGCCCAAAACGGCCACTGTTTTACCATCGTAACCCTGCACTGGAATCATCTGACGCACCCTTTTTAAGTCCTGCGCAGAGTGCCTTTTGCGACGGGTAGAGACAAGGGCACAGGACTATTGAATTCCCCCAATCCAGCGAAAGACAAGGTGCTTCAATGAATCAAAGCCCAACCTGCTATTCGGCTGCCAGTTTTCTTAATACCGCCATCGCATCCTCTGCCCGATCAAGCGGCACAAAAGCGTGGTCGTGGTGGAACGCCGCCACCATGTTGCAGGCGATGTTTTGGGCGGCAAGCGCTTGGGCCACGGCGGCGGTCAACCCGACGCCCTCGAGTGAAGAGAACACATTCAATGTGATCTGCGCCATCGGCGCGGTTTCAGCAAAACCTTCTGCTTTCATAACGTTAACCGGAAGAATAAGCGAAGTGCCTTCAGCTTCTTGAAACACCGCTCGTGCAAGGGGGATGAGTTTGACCAGTCGTGGGTCGTCTGCGTTCAGCGTGCAAAAGTCAAACGCCCCTGCCATCAACTCGGGCGACATACCCGCAATCATGCCAGCGGTGTCGCCGATAATTGTGGTCATTACCGAACTTTCAAAGTCGCAAGGCCGATCATCGCGAGGATCAGTGATATGATCCAGAAGCGGATCACGATCTGTGGCTCGGCCCAACCCTTTTTCTCATAGTGATGGTGAATCGGGGCCATCAAAAAGACCCGCTTGCCTGTGCGTTTAAAGTAGAGGACCTGAATGATGACGGACATGGCCTCGACAACAAAAAGACCGCCGACAATCGACAGAACGATTTCGTGTTTCGTGGCAACGGCAATCGCCCCAAGCGCGCCCCCCAAAGCCAAGGACCCAGTGTCGCCCATGAACACGGCCGCAGGGGGCGCATTGTACCACAAAAAGCCCAAGCCGCCGCCAATCAGCGCCATGCAGAAAATAAGGATTTCACCGGTATCGGTCACATAGTGCAGGTCGAGATACTCGGTAAAGTCGGTCCGTCCAACGGCATAAGAGATGATGCCAAAGGTGCCAGCCGCGATCATCACAGGCATGATTGCCAAGCCGTCCAAGCCATCTGTCAGGTTCACAGCATTCGCCGATCCGACAATAACTATTACCGAGAAAGGCACGAAAAACAGGCCGAGATTAATCAGCGTATTCTTGAAAATTGGCAATGCTAGTTGATTGGTTAGGTCCGCAGGGTGGTATTGCGCCGCCCAATAACCGGCAATCGCTGCGATCAAAAGGCCAAGTAATAACCGTATCTTACCAGATACACCTGCTGTATTTTGCTTGGACACTTTGGCGTAGTCATCTGCAAACCCAATGGCCGCGAAAGACAAAGTCACAAAAAGCACGAGCCAAACAAAAGGATTGTCCAAACGTGCCCAAAGAAGTGTCGAGAATGTCAGCGCACCAACAATCAACAACCCGCCCATCGTGGGTGTGCCAGCCTTGGCAAAATGACCTTCGGGGCCATCGTCTCGGATGGGTTGCCCTTTGCCCTGCTTGCGGCGCAGCACATTGATCAAGGGTAGTCCAAAGATAAAGCCGAAGACCAAAGCCGTAATGAACGCACCGCCTGCACGGAACGTGATATAGCGAAAGAGGTTAAAGAAATCGCCGCCATCTGACAGTGCGGTTAACCAATAGAGCATGTTTATAACCTTTTTACGCGTCCAAAGCCTTAGGCCCTGCGATGCCCCAATTTACGGATAGCGTCAACGACAGAGCTAACTTTACTGCCCTTCGACCCCTTCACGAGCACAACATCGCCCGCATCG
Source organism: Loktanella sp. (assembly GCA_024686085.1). Taxonomy (GTDB): domain Bacteria; phylum Pseudomonadota; class Alphaproteobacteria; order Rhodobacterales; family Rhodobacteraceae; genus Yoonia. The sequence continues at coordinate 7,055 of JAIBDT010000023.1, read as the reverse complement.
ACGAACTGGCCGACTTGCGTCGACATGGATGCGGCATCCTCAGTCCAAATGCCGCGCATCGCCTCAGGCAAGGCATCATACAAATGCTTCATACGGGGACCAACGCAATGCACAACATCAAGCGATTGCAAATGTTTATCATGACCGATGGCGCGGTGCATTTCGCGCTCTGACGGACCCAATTCCAGCATATCCCCCAGAAACGCAATGCGGCGACCTTTCACAATGCGGCCGACATTGTCACGCGGGGTCGCACTTGCAAGGATTTCCAAACTTGCAATCATTGATGTCGGGTTTGCGTTAAAGGCATCATCAATCAGATCAAGCGTATCGTCTTGGCTCGCAGGATCAAGCTGGACAACTTCACGCGTCCCGCGTCCACCGGGCGGCACCCAGCCGAAGATATCAATTGCAGCGCGCATCGGATCAGCACCCAACGCCGCAACAACCGCCAGAACGCCGACCGCATTCATTGCAAAGTGACGCCCAGGGACAGCAAGTTTGAAAAGGTAGTCGACGTCAGCATTTTGCGCAGAAACGACCGTGACATCATCATTGAGCCGCACATCGACCGCCCGCCAGTCTGCGCCATTTACGCCGAAGCTCAGGTACGGAACGCTTAATTTTTCTGCCGCATCAACCAAAAGGCCCGCCGTTGAAATGTCAGCATTCAAAACCGCTATGCCGCCGGAAACCAAGCCTTCCATGATGGACGCTTTCTCGACGGCAATGCCTTCGACATTCTCGAAGGCTTCCAGATGCGCGGCCGCGACCGTCGTAATCATCACGACATGCGGAGCCGCCATTTTTGCGAGCGGCGCAATTTCGCCAGCGTGGTTCATGCCGATCTCGATCACGGCGAAATCTGCGTCTGCGGGCATCCGTGCTAACGTCAAAGGCACGCCCCAATGGTTATTGTAGGATGCCTCCGCGACATGCGCTTTACCTTGCAAGCCTAAGACAACACGCAACATTTCCTTGGTCGATGTTTTACCAACCGACCCAGTCACACCGACAACTTTCGCCTTCGTGCGGTTACGCGATGCGACACCCATGGCGTCAAGTGCAGCCAAAACGTCAGGCACAATCAACAACGGCGCGTCCTCAGCCACGCCTTCAGGTCGGTGTGTGACCAATGCCGCTGCAGCGCCCTTTTCCAACGCCATCGCAACAAAGTCATGTCCGTCACGCACATCTTTGAGCGCCACAAACAAGTCGCCCGCTTGAATGGTGCGGGTATCTATTGAGACGCCGTTTGCGATCCAGTCAGTACTGGATTGACCACCCGTCGCAGCAACGGCCTCTGTGGATGTCCAAAGTGCGCTCATATCCGGCCCTCCAAAGCTGCGACAGCTACGCTGGCTTGTTCCACATCGTCAAAAGGTAGCGTGACATCGCCGACGGTTTGCCCGCTTTCATGCCCTTTACCAGCAATCAACAACGCATCCCCTGCCCCAAGCGCATCGATACCGCGCAAAATCGCCTCGGCACGGTCGCCAACTTCGGTCACGCTTGGCGTTCCGACACCGTTCAAGGCACCCGCCATCACAGCGGCTCGAATGGACGCAGGATCTTCCGAGCGCGGGTTGTCATCGGTCACGATCACCACATCGGCAAACTCTGCCGCCGCAGCGCCCATCAAGGGACGCTTTCCCACGTCACGATCACCGCCAGCCCCAACAATCGCAACGATACGGCCCATAACATGTGGGCGCATCGCCTTCAGCGCCGTTGCCACCGCGTCGGGAGTATGTGCGTAATCGACAAAAACGGCAGCACCATTTTCACGGGTTGCGGCCAGCTCCATACGGCCGCGCACAGTTGAAAGGTGCGCTAGGGTCTCGAACACTTCATCAGGGTCGGCACCCGCCGCAATCACCAATCCTGCGGCCAGCAGCACATTATCGGCCTGAAATCCGCCGATCAGGTTCAGACGAATTTGGTGCGGCTTGCCTTGCCACGCAAACAACAGGTCTTGGCCCGTTGCATCATAGCGCTGACCCGTCAGGCGCAATCGCGCATCAGGATGGCGGCCGACGCCGATAACCTCTTGGCCCCGCGCTACACAAATATCAGCGACTTGCGGCCCTTTGGGATCATCAAGGTTTATCACCGCCACGCCATCATCAGCCAGAACGCGGGTGAAAAGACCCATCTTCGCGTCGAAATAAGCCTCGAATGTCTCGTGATAGTCCAGATGGTCTTGGGTAAAGTTCGTAAACGCAGCCGCGGTCAGCAACACACCATCAAGGCGACGTTGATCCAACCCATGAGACGACGCCTCCATCGCAACATGGGTAATGCCCGCGGCTGTGGCCTGCGACATCACGCGGTGCAAGGTAATTGGCTCTGGGGTGGTGTGTTTTAGCGGATGGGTCCACGCGCCCTCGACCCCCGTCGTGCCAAGGTTCACGCCTGCAATCTGCATCTCTTCCCAAATCTGGCGCGCAAAAGTACTCACGGATGTTTTCCCGTTCGTGCCCGTCACAGCAACAACAGTGCGCGGATGTGCGCCAAACCAGAGACTGGCGGTTTGGGCAAGGGTTTGGCGCGGGTCTTGGGCCACGATCAAAGCAGCGTCACTGCCCAGCAAATCAACGGAAGCCAATTCAGCGCCTTTGGCGTCCGTCAAAATCGCGCTCGCGCCTGCATTCAGTGCGGTTTCAATGAAGCTCGCGCCATGCACATGCGTACCCGGCAATGCGGCGAAAAGCATGCCCTTTTTGACAGCCCTGCTATCGACGGTCAAACCCGTCACATGGGCATCGCGCCCTGCGGCAGCAGTCAGCCCCAACTCGGTCAATGTTTTTGTATGTTCGGCCATGTTACCCACCAAATCTAGTTTGAGGTGAGTGTTACACCGATCGGCTCTGAAGTGTCCACTTGTGGTCGCAATCCAAGTAAAGGTGCAACGCGGCGGATCATCTCGGCGGCAACAGGCACGGCGGTCCAACCGGCAGTACGGCGTGGCTTGTCGCCCGAGTTTTCGGATGGCTCGTCGAGCGTCACAATCAACACATATTTCGGATCATTCGCAGGAAACACCGAGGCAAACGTCGCGATAACCTTGTCATCGTAATAGCCGCCGCCGTTTTCTTCGGGCTTGTCGGCTGTGCCGGTTTTGCCACCGACCTCATAACCTGCGACCTCACCAAAAGACGCGGTACCGCGCACAACCACGGCCCGCAGCATGTCGCGGGCGCGGGTGCTGATACTTTCACTGACGACGCGCGGGCCATATTGCGCAGTATCGCGCTTCAGCAATGTTGGAGTGACGCGTGTTCCGCCGTTCAACAAAGATGCATATCCAGTTGCCAAATGCAGCGGCGAAGACGACAGACCGTGGCCGTAGGAAATGGTCATGGTCGAAATCTCGGACCATTGGCGCGGCAAAAGCGGCGCGCCCGACGGGGCCTCTTGTAACTCAACAGGGGTGGCTTCCATAAAGCCCAACGAGCGCAAGAAGCTCTGCTGACGCTCGCCACCAATTTGCATGGCAATCCGCGCCGTCCCCACGTTGGACGATTTCACGATGACATCTGTCGCAGACAACTGTGCGCCATAATCGTGGAAGTCGCGGATTTTAAAGCGACCCCATTTCAATGGGCCTTGGGTATCAATCATCGTGTCTTGATTAATCAGCCCCAATTCCATCGCTTGTGCGACAGCGAAAATCTTGAATGTCGAACCTAGCTCGTAAACACCCTGCACTGCGCGGTTAAACAGCGGACTGTCAGACTGATCACCTGTCAGCAAAACCTGCGGACGATTGTTGGGGTCAAAGTCCGGCAAGGACGCCATGGCAATGATCTCGCCGGTATGCAAGTCCATCAAAACAGAGGCCGCGCCCTTGGCATTCATGATCGACATGCCGCCTGAAAGCACTTCTTCGGTGGCGGCTTGGATCGTCAGGTCAATGGACAATTCAAGCGGCTTGTTTTCTTGACTTGGATCACGCAGGTATTCGTCAAATTTGCGCTCAACACCCGCGACACCGATGACTTCGGCGCTGGCCACACCTTCGCGGCCATAAGAGGCACCACCAAGGATGTGCGCAGCAATCGCGCCATTGGGGTAAAGACGCATCTCGCGGGGACCAAACAGCAGACCGGGACTGCCAATGTCATGCACAGCCTGCATCTGCTCAGGGCTTAACTGCCTGCGCACCCAGACAAATTTACGCGAACCCGTGAAATCTTTCACAAGGTCTTCTTCCTCTAACTCAGGAAAGATTACTGCCAATTCGCGCGCCGCGCGGGCTGGATCAACCATATCGCGCGGATGGGCGTATAGGGAATGTGTCTCAAGGTTCGTCGCCAAAATACGGCCATTGCGGTCTGTAATATCAGCACGTTGCCCAATGATCGGACTGCCGGTAGCTGCGGATTGGGGTTCCTCGGGGGCGGTGCCAGCAAGCGCACCCATGCGCATCCCGATGGTGCCAAAGGCCAGAACAAACATGCCGCCCAAAACCAACAAACGGCCCTCAGCACGCAGGCGGGACCGGTCACGCACCGCTTCATGGCGCAAACGCAGGTTTTCGGCCTCAATGGCGTCGGTATCTTCACCCTTTTCGCGGGCTTTCAAGATACGGGCGAGCGGGCGAAGCGGCGTGCGGATCATAGCGCGTCCTCATCTAGGTTGACGGGCGCACTATCGACCTCAATCGGGACGATAATCGGCAACACGTCTGGTAGCGGATAGATAATCTGATCAACGCGGCCAAATGCGTCAGGCATAATCGGCAAAAGGCCAAGGCGGTCAAAGTTCAACTCGGCTAAATCTGACAAACGATCAGGGCGGTTAAGATAGGCCCATTCAGCGCGCAACATGCCCAAGCGCTCGTGATTGCGGCCGATTTGAGCGTGCAAGTTCCGCACTTCTGACAATGCATCGCGGGTTTTATAGTTCTCTTGATACGACCAAAAGGCCAATCCCATCACCGCAAGTCCGGCGAGTACGAAAAGAAAGCTGCGCATTTATCTGCCTCCCTTGTTCATCATAGGCATGCCCAATTTCGCGGGATCGATCGCTTGGGCGGGGGCATCCGTACGGATCGCCACACGCAGCTTTGCGGACCGCGAACGTGGGTTTTCGTTTAATTCGTGATCATCTGGGCCGATGGCTTTGCGCTTTTCCACGCGGAAAGCCGCAACATCTTGCACGACTTCAGGCGCGTAACGATTAGCATTCGACAAGCTGCCTGACCTGGCCTGCAAGAACCGCTTGACCATACGGTCCTCGACCGAATGGAACGTCACAACTGCCAACTGACCGCCCGGTTTAAGCGCGCGCTCTGCGGCCATCAGACCTTCGGCCAATTCGCCATACTCATTGTTCACGGCAATACGTAACGCTTGGAACGTGCGGGTTGCTGGGTGGCTTTGGTTCGGTTTGGCACGCGGCAAACAGCCCGACACAATACTGGCAAGCTGCAGCGTCGTCGTCAGTGGACGATTGGCGACAATTGCCTTCGCAATGCGGCGCGATGCGCGTTCTTCACCATAAAGATAGATGATCGATGCAATCTCGGCCTCATCCGCCTCATTGCAAATATCAGCGGCAGACTTGCCCTCTTGCGACATGCGCATATCCAGCGGTCCATCGCGCATGAACGAAAAACCACGCTCGGCTATATCCAACTGCATCGACGAGACACCCAAGTCCAGCACAACACCATCAAGGTTGCTTGCGTATTGATCTAACTTGGAAAATTCGCCTTGCACGGTTTCAATGCGGTCGCCAAAACTTGCAATCCAATCCGCCGCCATTTCAAAGGCTAAAGGATCACGATCAACGCCGATCACCTTATCAGCACCTGCGGCCAGCAACTCACGGGTATAGCCGCCATTGCCAAACGTGCCATCAAGCCAAACGCCCTTAACAGGGGATACCGCCGCAATCAGCGGGCGGATCAGAACTGGAATGTGTGGGGATGTTTCAGTGGCAGCTGACATCAAATTTTCCTACCCTGCATCCAAAAGTGAGAGCGGATCAAAGTCATCGCCCTGCTCATCCAGCCACGAGGACATATCCTCGGCGACTGTCTCGGTAAAGGTCTCGGCCTTCCAGATTTCAAAGTGATCACCCACGCCGCGGAAATAAAGCTCACCATCTTTCAGGCCCAGCTTTTCGCGCTGGCGGATTGGCATCACCGTGCGTCCATCCTTGTCGATCTCCATCTTCATGGATTGACCGATATAGAGGTGCGACAATTTCTTCTTTGCAGGCGAGCCCTTTGGCATCGCATTGATCGACGCGACCAATGTGCCAAATTCCTCAACCGTATAGACGTGCAACTCATTCTTGAGATGGTCGCCGTACAGCAAATACATGCGGGGGTTCAGGCCTTCGGTCCATTCGGGATCTTGAGATTCGAGTACGCGACGAAAATCGGCAGGGATCGACATGCGCCCCTTACCGTCCACCTTTTGGGTGTGTTCGCCTGTAAAACTCAGAACCACTGTCCCGTTGACCCTTCTAAAACTACCTGCTCGAAAACCGAGCATTTTAACTGAAAACGGCGGATTGAGTTAGCTGCCACTACTCAATCCGCCGCCATCGTCCCGTTTCCGGGTATGTCCAGCTGCGCGCGCCACCTGGGGGGATGTCTGCTCGCTCGCGCGCCGGATCTCTTCGTTCGGTAATGACAAGGCCTGTATGAAACCTGCTTATTGCCGTGGGGTTCTTTGTCGCCCCTTGTTGTCATGTTCTCGTCGTTACCGTGCATCCTTAGTGACACCAGTTCGCGGTCCGATCAACATCTTTTTGGGATTTCATGGTACTACATGGTGTTTTACACCGACTTATCCACCAACATCTTGTGTTATCCACAGCGGCAATAGGGATCATACTGTGCCAACTACTCAATTGATCACAACATGTTGTATAAAAATTGAACATTCTGGAAATTTCCAGAAATTCCCAAAAAACTTATCCACAGGGGTTAATAAAACAGGACATAATAGGAACATTTGAGAATGCAAGTTTGTGGCCCCGTAGAATCGGCCAGAATCAGCCCATTGATTCTATTTCAACCTAACGATTCCAGAAAT
>JAIBDT010000105.1 GCA_024686085.1 Loktanella sp. | reverse complement strand
CTGCTATGCGGACAAAGCTGACTAGATCCTTCAAGATGCCAATGGCCGCTTTATCTTGGTCGCAACGGCAACGGCCGATAAGCGGCTATTCGCTTCAGTTGCAAGTTATCAATGTTAACCTAGCAAAAAGCTGACGTTCTTGGTTGTCGGACCCTCATCAGGCACGTGTCGATCAAAGAACGGTTTGAGATGTCCTAAGCATTTGTCTGGCTTTTTCAATTATAGGTGTGTCAACCATCTGCCCGTCCATCAAGACCGCCGCACCGTCTGCTGCCTCGTTGGCGTGCATGACCCGTCGGGCCCAATCAAGCTGGTCATGGGACGGAGCAAAGGCACCCTTGATGGTGCTTATCTGATTAGGATGAATAGCCAGTTTGCCACCAAACCCCAGTTGGCGGGCATAACTTGCGTCGGCCATCACTTGCTCTTGTTCATTTACCGAAACGGTGACGCCATCGATGGGCGAGGGCAGGCCAAAGGCGCGCGAATATGTCACTAAAGACGAGCGCGCCAACAGTAGAGCCTCTGCGGTCTCGTCGCAGCCGACATCCAGTGAGTAGTCGATTGATCCAAAGGCCAGCTGGCACGTCGCCTGCGCCTGACAGATGTCAGGTAGCCCAACAATACCGCGGGCGGTTTCGACCAAAGCGATGACAGGAATATCAGGCCCGATTTGCTCAATATCTGCGGCAGTTTCGGATTTGGGCAACATGACACCCATGCCCTCAACCCTGCGGACCAACTCCATATCGGCGTAAAACCAGTCAGACGTGACGGCATTGACACGTATAAAGCAAGGGACCGGAAGGTCTGCCAAATAGTCTGCCAGTCCCGCGCGCGCCAAGTCTTTGTCGGCCACGGCCACGGCATCTTCGAGGTCGACTATGATGGCGTCAGCGCCACTGTTTGCAGCCTTGGCTATACGCTCGGGGCGCGTTGCTGGCACAAAAAGGGGCGCAACCGCTGGAGAGAATTTCACGGCCATTTACGCGGCCGGCCGGGCTTTGGCGTAATTCGGGCTTTGGACCGTGCCTGAATCAAACAGCTGTGCGATCTCAACATCTGGCAGGCCCACGACATCGCCCAGGATCTCCTCTGTATGCATCCCAAGTGTGGGGGTGGGTACAGGCTCTTCCCTTTCAAACTGCGAGAAATTCAGCGGAGAGCCAGGCACAAGAAATTTGCCAAGACCGGGTGTTTCGATGTCTGAAAAAATCGGGTTGTCAGTTGATAGGTCAGGATCCTGTGCAAGCGCACTTTCAAAGTCACGAAACACCGACCATGTCAGACTGTTGTCATCAAACAAGGTGCCAATCTCGGCACTAGAGCGTTGGGCGAACCACGGCCGCAGAACTTCGGTAATGGCATCGCGATGCATGTACCGTTGTCCTTCGTCTGCAAAATTTGCACCAAGGCTGGCGGCAAGTTGGTCTATTCGCGCGCCCATACCGGTGACCTTCACGATGCCCTGCCATTGACGCTTTGTCAGCCCGATGACCATCACACGTTCACCGTCCGCACAGATGAAGTCTTGTCCATAGGCCCCGTAAAGAGCGTTGCCGGACTTTCCCCGTTTTGCCCCACCGGTGGCCGCATCCCCGATGATGCCAAGATTACCTAACATTGCAGCGGCGACGTCCTTCAACGAAAACTCAACATCTTGGCCCTCGCCTGTGCGCAGACGGTGCCGCTCGGCGGCCAAAAGGCCCGAGACCATCATTTGTCCCGCGATACAATCCCAAGCCGGCAGCGCATGCGCCACGGGATCGGTTGACCCCGCCGGACCCGTAATCGCCGGAAACCCAAGGGCAGGATTTACCGTGTAATCAACCGCAGGACGCCCATGCCGGTCGCCTTTCAGCGCCACCATGATCAAGTCTTTGCGACGTTTGGACAACGTCTCATGATCCATCCAGCCGCGCACTTTTAGGTTTGTAATGAACATTCCCGCACCCTCGCCGGGGGCAGTGATAATTTCCGTCACCAATTCCCGCCCACGATCTGATCGCATGTCGACAGCGATTGACCGCTTGCCCTTGTTCATTCCCGCCCAAAAATGGCTCAACCCATTGGGCGCAACCGGCCAGCGTGTGGCATCGAGGCCCCCACCGAGCCGGTCAAACCGGATTACATCGGCGCCCATTTGCGCCAGCGTCATGCCCGCAAGTGGGACAGCGACAAAGGCGGAGCCTTCAACAACCCGCATGCCATTCAAAACTCCAGCCATCTCACTTTTCCTCCCAGATTGTGGTTGCTTGCATCCCTTGGTGACCGTCGACCAACCCGGTGCAAAGTTTCATGCCATCCTCGGTGGTCTCTCCAAACAGGTGCATGTCGTCAAAATGGAACATCGGATGAATGCCCCGAAACTGAAATTGACGCACGTCGCGACCGCTGTGCCGGATTGCTGCCCGCAGCAGCAGCATCGCCTGCAAAGGCCCATGCACCACCAGCCCTGGGTACTTTTCGACGGATTTGGCGTAGGGCAAATCGTAGTGAATGCGGTGCGCGTTGAACGTGATTGCCGAGAACCGGAACAAGAGAGGCTCTGTCACGGCGACGGCTTCGATCATATCGGGTGTCGATGGGACCGGTTTTGGCTTTGGCGGTACAAAAACTTGCGGGATATTGAGATAGACAATGTCTTGGGTTTCTTCGACGCATAGCCGATCATCTTCAAAGATGGCATGGGCAAGGCTTACAAACAGCATCGGGCCATTTGCCCCTTCTTTCTCTGTGATCGACTTGATTTCAGAGTGCCGCGTCAGGCGCGCACCAATATGAAGCGGCGCGTGAAATGTAAGCGTCCCGCCCGCCCACATCCGTCGTTCCAAATGAACGGGCGGCAAAAAGCCCCCGAGCTTTGGGTGACCGTCATTGGATAGCTCCGTGGTGTCGACATTCGGGGTGAAGGCGCACCAATGGGACAACAATGGCATAACAGCACCTGCCCGACCCGCGTCAAATCCGACTGTCGCCGCATGACGCGCGGCCGCGCTTTCATCGAAGACAGCGTGATCTTGCTGGGTCCGCCCGATCCATTGTGTGAAGTCAGTCTTTAAAATTGTCTGCACCCCCTCCAAGAGTTCACCCAGCACTCCATACAACCGATAAGTTCAAAAATCAAATGATTATAATAACTTAAATGGATACATTGGTATGCAATCAATCGATATATTGCGCTGCAGCATGGCTAACGAGCCGGAAACAATTGTAAAGTTGCAGAGGCTGCAGGTGCAGCAAAGACCGATAATTTATTGGGATCGGTCACACTCAAGAACCGCGTTCTTCAAGAAACGAAGTGAGGTGCCCTGGGTCAATTTGCCAAGCAACAAGCCGCGAAACGAATGGCGGTTTTAGGAAAGCCGCGTTGCAGTGCGTTACCTCACCACCGATATCCGCGAAGAGCCATGACTTTAAAGATAACTTAGTGATTTCCTCGAAACCGAATTTTCGCTGCGGCACAGAAAGTCGACAGGTTGGGCTCAAAGCAGCCTTTCCCTACAATTTGAATGAATGACCGTTTTAGCCCAATATCTAACGCCGAGACATAGAGACATGGAACCAAGGGCCGTGGGCACTATCGGCTATAGAGCAGCCACCCAAGTCCTGACTATCGTGTTGCCTAGACTCAGTGTGGGTTGGATGGTTTTGCTCGGTCCGTGGACCACGGACCAAGGCACACATGACTAGTAAAGCAATCCAATATGGGGTATAATAAAACCCCATAAACCGATGATAGTTGAGCACAATGAAAAACAATCCCAAACCATGGCTTTACGGCCCAAACTAGATCGGAAGAGCACACGTCTGAAAGAGTGT
>JAIBDT010000032.1 GCA_024686085.1 Loktanella sp. | reverse complement strand
TCGGGCATGTTGACGACGGGTGAGTTCAGTCCAAGCCATTGTGATCTCCATTCAGCCTTACAACCGAACAGAATCACAAGTGACTGAACTCACTCAAATAGTTTCAAATCAGGCTCTTAACGAGGATTTGAAGATTTGGAAGGGTGTGGGACGGGTTTTTACCCCGCCCCACTATTCGAAGTTTAGGCGTCGTTGTCGTTCACGTAGTCCGACAGCAACTTTTCGTTGCGAGCATCTTCAAGGCGTTGGATGCGGTCCTCGGATAGGCGGTCATCAAAACGGTATTTCACGAAGTTTACCAAAGCCAGTGTTAGAAGCAGAATGCCGAACCCCGCATCAGATAGTCGATCTGTGATTGTGCCATGGGACAGGTCGTTGTTGATGTCGGACAGAATTTCACTGTGTTCAAAAGGATCGTCCCGACCCAAAACACGTGAGATAAGTTCCTCGGCCTCTTCAACACTGCTGCCACCTGACATTGCCCCCATGCGGGTTTGAATGCCTTGCTCGCGGCGCACAGCGCGGGCTTGGATTGCACCCTGCTTGAGATCAATGATCCGACGGTGACCGGCCTCGATGCTGGACCTTAGGCGCAATACCTTTTGATCCAACCGGCGCAGGGTTTCAGAACGGATGGTCAGTTCGTTTTCCATTTTGGCAATTGCGGTCGCAGCTTCGGCGGCAAGGTTGTCGTTGCCCGCGGTCAGTGCGGCTGTCGCCCGCTTGGTCAGGTCACCAATGCGGTTTTGCAAACCTTGGTGTTGTTGATCTTCCGATCGCTGACGCTGGATCAGGCTAGCGAGTGTCGCTTTGGCGGCCTTTAGATTTTGCTCCGCTTCGCGAATTTTCTGGTCGATCAACTCGATGGCAAAGGCATCGCGAACCCGATCTTCGGCCCGCGCATTTGCACCGGTGATGAGGGTGCTTAACGTTTTAAACATCTTTTTCTCCAATTCGTGAACGTTGTTCATGAATTGGTTTTAGAATCATCTTGTCGTAATTGCAAGAAAAAAATGAACAACGTTCACCAAAGTGATTTTGGTGCGGTCATTTGCTTAAGAATAAGGGAGATCATCGCGTCAATATTGTGGGATCGCACACCTGCGCTTGCTTCATCCAGCCCTAGCAAAACGATACCGTGAACCGAAGAGAACAGTGCTTTGGTTAACAGAAGCAGGTCTGCTTGCGTCATTTTGGGATTGAGCGAAGCAAGCGGGTCATGAATGTAGGTGAACAATTGCCCCATTTCAGCGAGATACCAATCGGGGGCGGCTTCGCCCTCGGCCCGTTCAACGTCAAAGAGTGCCCGCCAAAGGTTGTGATGTTCTGCAGCAAAGCTGTGATAGGCTTGCCCCATGACGATCAGTTGGTCGGTTGGGTCTTGCGGCGCTTGGGCCAAGGCCGCGGCAACATCTGTCCCCAGCGCATGGAATGTGCGTGCGTTTACAGCTAGCACCAGATCGTTGAGATCGCCAAAGACGTTGTAGATTGCCCCAAGCGCACAACCCGCCTGTGTTGCGAGGTCGCGGGCTCGTAGTCCTGATAGCCCGTCGCGCGCAATCGTCGCCTCAGCGATATTGATTAAATCTTCACGGAGAACTTTGCGCCGTTCAGCTACTTTGCCTGCCATACTGTTCCTCACAATTGAACGCGGTTCAGCATAGGACGCATAACCGCTTCTGAAAAGGGGTTAGACCTTAACGGGTGCACCACCCGCAAAGTTATTCACCGCATGGTAGCCGATAGGCACTTCTTGCATTTGCAAATGCAACCCGTCGCCGTCGTAGGGGTGCGCACGCGCCAGATCTTCGTCGACGTCGATCCCCAATCCTGCTGCTGTCGGCACGGGGATATAGCCACCTTCGACGGTTACCCCGTTCTTGATCAAGTTAAAATGGAACGGGGTTTCGATGGTTTCGGCCATCAAGATGTTCGGGATCGACGCTGCAAGTTGGACGTTTGCCGCCCATTCAATTGGCCCTGCGTAAAGGTGTGGTGCCATTTGTGCGTTATAAGTCTGCGCGAGAATTGCGATTTTTTTGGCCTCCCAAATGCCACCGGCCCTACCCAAGGCTGGTTGCAGGATTTGCACACCCGCCTTAAGGGCGGCCGCAAATTCCGACAATGTCGTTAGTCGTTCACCTGTTGCAACGGGAATGCGCACCGCACGCGTTACTTCGCGCATATCTGCGTCTGGAGGCGTGGGTTCTTCATACCAAAGCGGCGAGAACGGCTCTAGAGCTTGCCCCATCCGGATCGCGCCGGCGGTACTGAACTGCCCGTGGGTGCCAAACAGCAGGTCGGCTTGGTTTCCGACCGCCTTGCGGATCGTCTCGCAAAAGTTGATTGATGTATCGATATCATGCATTGAAGGCATGTGTCCGCCACGGATGGTGTAGGGACCCGCTGGGTCGAACTTGACCGCCGTGTAGCCTTGTTTGACCAGCGCGACCGCGCTTTCTGCAGCCATGTCTGCGTCTGCCCAGAAGGCGGGCAGAGGGTGGTGTTTTTGTGGATAGAGATAGGTGTAGGCGCGAATGCGATCATTCATACGCCCGCCAATCATCGCGTGAATTGGCCGATCGCGATCCTTGCCGACCATATCCCAGCACGCCATTTCTAAGCCAGACCATGCACCCATGACGGTCAGGTCAGGGCGTTGCGTGAAGCCCGCGGAATAGACGCGTCGGAACATCAACTCGATATTCTCTGGATTTTCACCTGCCATGTGCCGCGCAAAGACGTCATTGATCACATGCTTCATAGCGTCTGGCCCGATGGTCGAGGCGTAGCATTCCCCCCAGCCCACAATCCCTGAGTCAGAGGTGACTTTGACCAATATCCAATACCGCCCACCCCATCCAGGTGCGGGTGGCGCTGTGACAATGATGTCGAGGTCTGCAAGTTTCATGGTGCGTCCTTCCCGAAGTGGGGCCTAGTCGAATACGATGACGTTTCGTTTCGCAGAGCCGGTCTTGGTGTCTGCAATCGCTTCGTTAATTTGCGACAGCGACCATGTCCCAGATACCAATTCGTCGAGTTTCAATCGGCCTTGCTGATAGAGGTCCACCATCCAAGGAATGTCGCGCGCAATGACGACGTCGCCCATTTTTGATCCGGCCATCCCTTGCCCCACTGCAGCCATAGCACCGGGATTATATTTCGCGTCCTCGCCAATATGGGGCATGCCTACCATGACGACCTTGCCGCCTGCGGCCAGATACTTGGGGGCTTGGTTATAGACCGGCACAATGCCGACAGTCACAAACACGGCGTCCGCGCCACGGCCCATCAATTCACGGGCTACATTCCAAGGGGCATCTTCGGACGCAAGTACACCGTCTGTCGCGCCGAATTCTTTGGCGATAGCAAGTTTCTCTGCAGACATGTCGACAGCGACGATCCGCCGTGCACCAGCGACTCGCGCGCCTTGGATCGCGTTCAATCCGACACCGCCTGCGCCGATCACCACAACGTCCTGACCAGCCCGCAATGCCGCTGCATTTACAACCGCCCCCACGCCTGTAATGACGCCACATGCCAAAAGGGAGGCCGCGTTCATGTCCATGTCTTTTGGGATTTTGACGATCTGGCTTTGATCCACAACGACTTTTTCTGCAAATGCTCCGCAGTTCATCGCTTGCACCAATGGCATCCCATCAGCGGTGGTCAGCGGCCCTGTGGGTGGTGCACCTGTTTCACAAATAACGGGCTTACCTGACGCGCAAGACGAGCAGGTGCCACAAGCGCGGATTAATGTCACGACAACAGCATCGCCAATTGCGACACCACGCACGCCGTCGCCCACAGACGTGACATGGCCTGCCGCCTCGTGACCATAGACGGCGGGGAGCGTGCCGCCCCAGCCACCCTCGGCATAAGAGATATCAGAGTGGCAAATCGCACAGGCCTTTAGGGTCACCTCGACCTCGCCCATGACAGGCGCGCGCAAAGATACAGTGTCGATAGTCAGTGGCTTGCCAAATTCGTGGCAGACGGCGGCTTTGATCGTGGTCATGGGTTTGGTCCTGTGAAAGCGAATGTTGCCCCCACAGTGCCACCGATCAAACGAGGTGCAAGGCCAATCCCGACGTTAACTGTCGTTTTGGGCTTTTGGTGGTATTGATCGCCGCACGGGGATAAAGATTGCAATCGCACCGACAACCATCACGGCCGAGAACAAGAACGGAGCACCAGGTAAGTAGATCGGCGCTGAACCGTGCGTGAAAAAGAAGAACAGCTGTGTCATGATCAAAGGTGCCATGATCGTGGCGACTGCGTTGATGGATGTCAGTGCACCCTGCAGTTCACCTTGTTGGTTATCTGCCGCTGTACGCGACATGATCCCTTGTAAAGCGGGACCTGCGATAGACCCAAGCGCTGTGAAGGGCGTAAGGGCTAATGCGACCCAGCCGTTTGTGACAAAGCCGAGCGAGACGAAGGCAAGCACATCAACGCTCAGTCCCAAAACGACCGCATTGCGTTCGCCAATCGCCTTTAGGATCGGGCGCATCAGAACCCCCTGAACGATTGCGATTCCGATACCGAAGGCACCCAAGGAAAGCCCGATCATGCTGGGGCTCCAGCCGAATTGCAGCTTGCCAAAGTAGGCCCAGACGCTTGGGTAAACGAAAAACGCAAGGCTGATGACAAAGCTGATGACTAAGAACCGACCAAGATCCGGGAGCTTTGTGATCGACTTAAACGCTCCCAATGGGTTTGCCCGTTTCCAGTCAAAGGGGCGCCGGATGCGGTCGTTGACGGTTTCGGGCAATGCAAAATAGCCAAAGATGGCATTGGCGCCCGCAAGCACTGCGGCTGCCCAGAACGGCGCGCGCGTGCCGTATTCGGCCAAAACACCGCCCAACAATGGGCCAATCACAAAGCCAATTCCGAAGGCTGCCCCAATCAGGCCAAAGTTTGCGGCCTTATCCTCTGGCTTGGATATATCGGCCATATAGGCGCTTGCGGTGGACTGGGTTGCGGCTGTTATGCCGCCGATGATGCGTCCGATGACAAGAAGCCAGATTGTTCCGGCGATGGCCATCAGGACATAGTCAAAAGACATCACGACGAGCGCAATCAGCAGAACGGGCCTCCGCCCGAAACGGTCAGAGATCGACCCGATGGTGGGACCAAACAAGAACTGCATAACCGCAAAAGTTGTCGCCAGAATCCCCCCCCAAAGGGCCGCTTGTCCCAGATCGCCGCCTTCTAGGCTTTGGATCAGGTCAGGCATGACGGGCATAATCAGGCCGATCCCCATGCTGTCCAAAACAACGGTCAGCAGGATAAAGATCATGGGTAGGCGGCTTTTCATGAGCTCTCCGAGTATTGGTGTTAGCTGGAGGTAATCCGCGTCAACAACTTTGCCAACCCCAACGGGTCAGATAGAAAAGGAGAGTGCGAGGTCTGCATTTCGCTAACCTTATCTTTGGGCCAATCGGATGACATGGTGACTTGCATCGCAGGCGGAATTGTCTGGTCATCAAGACAACGAATGTAATGGGCGGGCACGTTATTTGTGCGGGTCAGCGGCGTTTCTTGTGGATCAATCGGTTGGTCGCCTAGCTGGCGGACGGCCCATGCCGCGCGGTCGGGATCGACATCATGATAGAACTTCTCTGTGGCCTGCGCTGGATCGATTGAAAAACTGATCCTATCGTCGTTGATCTGCACAGCCTCCATCAAAGGCTGACTGGGTGCCATCCGCCTCATGTCGCCAAGCGTTTTGCCTGCAAATGGAACATAGGCGCACAAATAGACAAGTTTGCTAATTTTTTCGGGAGCGAGATTGGCAGCAGCAGTGATCGGATAGCCGGCCATCGAATGACCGACCAACGTCACGGGCGTATCAATCGCATCAATAATGGCCCGCGCATAGAGGTCGAGGGTCACGTCTTTCACTGGTGTCTTGTCCGCACCGTGGCTGGGCAGGTCAATTGCACGTGCTGTATGTCCCAATGACGTGAGCGCAGGGATCAGATCAGCCCAGCACCATGCTGCGTGGCAGGATCCATGGATGAGTAGAAAATCAGACATGACCTGTATTCCTTATAAAATCGGAAAGTATTTCGGCGTAGCCAATCGGATCTTCTACGCAGGGCAGATGTCCGCATTTTGACATGACTTTAAATTGCGACCCCGGGATCAGATCAACTGTTTCACGCACGAGATCAGCAGGGGTTGCCGCATCTTGCCCACCCGCAATTCCCTGCGTCGGAATCCGCAAGCCGGAAGTCGGTGTATAGAAGTCTGTTCCTGCAATGGCTGCGCAAACGCCCGCGTAACCGATCGGATCACAGGCTGAAACCATTGTCAGCCAAGGGGCCATATCGGCCGTGCCGTAAAAGCTGCGGCCGAACCAGCGCCGCATGATACTGTCACTCAGCGGGGCCATACCTTGTGCTTGAACCGCATCTATCCGATCTTGCCATAGCTTTGGGTTACCAATTTTTGCGGCGGTATTGGACAGCACCAGCGAACGGATCAGATCGGGCCGTTTTACAGCCAAGCCTTGCGCAATCATTCCGCCCACAGACAAGCCTATGAACATGGCATCTGTGACTTCAAAGGCGTCACAAACTGTTTCGGCATCGCTGACCATTTGACCCATTGTGTATGGCCCAACTGGAATATCTGATTGTCCATGTCCACGCAGGTCATAACGGATCAGGCGCAGGCCTTCTGGTAAAAGCGGGATAATCTTTTGCCATAGCTGCAGGGTGGTTCCCAGCGAGTTGGAGAAGACCAATGTGGGGGCAAATCGATCATCGACGCCATCAATGCGTGCATAAAGCATCACGCCGTTTTGGTCGATTGTCAGTTCACGCATCATGAATCCCTTAGTCTTAGAAAAGTTCAAGCCGCGCTGAAGGTTTCCCTTGCGCGGCTTTCCCTTGCTGTTCGGTCCTCCGCTTTCGCGGGACGCAAACAGCCCTCCCGTCGCACATAAAATGCATTTCCTGTCTGCGAGTCAACTCAAAGTATTATCCTTTTTTCAATTCGCCTTCGAGTTGCATGTGAGCTATGATTTGCCCGTGGTCAGACGCCAGTTTATTGTAAGGCGCTTCTGGATGGCTGCCATCTGTTAAGTGGTCATTCAGAACCGAAAAATATTCCATCTGGCCAATGCGATCTGTGCGGTCTGGATGGAAATGGCGCGACATCAGGATTTGGTCGATGGATTCGAAAACCCCACCAAAAGCAGACGTGTAAACCATGTCCCGCAAGGATTTTCGCACAAACAGTTTTTCGGCAGAGTGAAGACGAACGCTATCAATTTTTTCTTGAATGATTTCGTTTTCCGCGTCGGTGTAGCGGTCCCCTTTGTGCGCCGCATCATGCCGCCGCATCCACGCGTAATTCTTAAAGGGTACCTCGCCAGTGATAATCTCGGAGCTTACGGCGTGTTCGTTGTCGTTAAAATCACCCAGCACCATAACGGGATTACCCGCCTCTAGTTCTGCCAGAATTTCGCGCCGTAGAACCCATGCTTCGGCCATGCGGCGTAGACCGGCCCGTAGACTGCCCATTGCGCGGCCTGCAGGATTATAATTGACCAGATTGGCAGCAGGTGGAAACGACGCGCCAGCCGGTTTGTCTAATTCGCCCAGCTTGGATTTGAGGTGACAGTTGAAGACCGTGACGACGATGTTCCCGACAGGAATCTTTGCCTTTAGGACGGGCCGAGATAGTCGACTTATCGTGTAATATCCGCCGTCTGACCCATCTAAATCGCTAAACGGAATGTGCAGTTTTTCGGGCAAGTCCTGCAGAACTTCAGGCGGCTCAGCAAAGCCAAACCGAGACAAGATCGCCACGCCGGGTCGCCGTTGTCCCGGTTCGCCGTCGTTGGCGTTGGGTGCGAAGGCGAGCGCTGCATCGCGGTAGCTTTCAAAGGCAAGTTTTCGAAAGATTGCCTTGCGTGCGTATTTTTTGGATCGATCTGGTATGTTGGCAGTATTGGCCGTAGCGCCCAAATCGTCCGCTTCGTCAATCACATCACGCAGAGATTTCTCGGAGAAGATTTCCTGAAAGCAGACAATATCAGCATTCATTGTCAGGAGTTGATCGGCGAGCCATGCCTGCTTCCAGCTGTGTTCTTCGGGGGTATAGCTTCCGTATTTGTAGTATTCTTGGTCGGCCTCAATCAGATTTTTGACGTTGAAACTGGCAATCGTGAACTGGTTCATAAAGTCTCCAAAGCGCGACGGAACGTTGGCACATCCACGTTACCACCTGTTGTCACGGCGATTACTGTGTCGCCCTCGAATTGGTCGGGATAGAAAAGCGCCGCCGCAAGGCCTGCAGCCCCACCCGGTTCTACAACAATTTTTAGGCGCTCGAATGCTAGCCCCATTGCCCGCAGACAATCGTCGTCGGTCACCACAACGCCAGCACCGCAATGCGCTTGCAGGATAGGAAAAGTCAGATTGCCCGGTTGTGCGGTGATAATGGCGTCGCAAATCGACCCGCTTAGCTTTTCATTCGAGAGAATGGTTCCCGCCAAAAGCGAGCGCGTTACATCGTCGAACCCAGCGGGTTCGGCTGGGCGCACGCGCATTCGCGGCGCGTCAGCGGCCAAGGCCAGTGCGATGCCGGACGTCAGGCCTCCGCCGCCGCAACATACTGCGATTTCTGCATCGGTGACCCCCATTGCTGCTGATTGTGCTGCGATTTCTAGTCCTACAGTGCCTTGTCCCGCAATGACTTGTGGGTCGTCATAGGGCCTGATCAAGGTCAAACCCCGCTCGGCTGCGATGCGGGTACCGATTTCATCGCGGTCCTGTGTAGCGCGGTCATAAAGGATGACCTCTGCACCTAATGCGCGCGTGTTGTCGACTTTGATTTTGGGTGCATCCGACGGCATGACAATCACGGCTGGCGCACCGTGTTCTTTGGCGGCGAGGGCCACGCCCTGCGCATGGTTACCACTGGAATAGGCGATCACCCCGTTCATCAGCTGATCGTCCGACAACATAGAGACCGCCGCCCAACCGCCGCGAAACTTGAAAGATCCTGTGTGTTGCAGACACTCGGGTTTGATCAGTATTCGCCGCCCAGCGATCTTGTCCAAGAAGGGTGAGGAAAGTAAAGGCGTCAGACGCGCATGGTCTTTAATCCGTAACGCTGCCGCGCGGATCATTTCAATGTTCATGAAGGTCCTCCAACCATTCGGTCAGCGCGTCCAATGCGTCTTCTTCGTCCAAGAATGGCACGTGGCCTCTGTCTGCGATATCGGCGCGAATGATGTCAGGTCTGCGCCGCAGCATTTCATCCGCGCACGTCTCAGAGAGAAGATCGGAATTGGCGCCACGGATTAGAGCAAGTGGCAAGCCGCCTAAAGCATCGTAAAGTGGCCAAAGGTCCGGGGTGGGTTGTTCTAATCCCTCTAAAACGGCATCGCGCAGTTTTGGGTCATATTTAACAACTAGCCCGTCAATGGTTTGCGCATAATGCGCCCTTACTTCGGCCAGCCAGCGCGCATGGGGTACGTTTTTGAAATGCACCCAGTTGCGCGCACGTGCACGGGCCGCGTCCTCGTGATTCTCTTCGACGGGGTTTTTACCAATGTAGTTGGCGATGACTTTCATGCCTTGCGGATCAATTTCGGGGCCGATGTCATTTAGCACAACACCCAACAGCCGGTCTTTCGCGGTTGCAGCCAACAACATAGCAATCAACCCGCCCCGCGATGTTCCCAAAATAGCGGCTTGGTCGATGCCCAAATGGTCTAGCAAAGCGAGCGCATCCGCAGCTTCTTGCGGAATGTTGTAGGTTTTGTAATCCGCCCAATCAGACTGACCGCGCCCGCGATAATCCATGCGGATCAAGCGCACAGGCAAGTGAGGGGCGACATGATCAAAATCTGCCGCGTTTCGCGTGAGGCCCGACAAGGCCAAAACGGGCAAGCCTTGCCCAGTTTCTTCGTAATAGAGCTTGGTCCCGTCGGCTGCTTTGAAGAAAGGCATTATGGCAACTCCGGTATGGTGGTCAGGTCGGTCAAAACGTGGGTAGGGTTAGCGTAGAGCCTATCAATTGGATCGCTTGCCCGGTTGATCCACGCAGTATCAAATCCGTATCCTGCTGCGCCTGCGGCATCCCAACCGTTCGAGGAAACAAATAGGACTTCTGACTTTTTACACTCGAAATGCTCCTCAACTAGATCATACACTCTGGCGTTCGGCTTGAAGACACCGACGGTTTCAACCGATAGAATCGCATCTAGGAATTCTGCGATGCCTGCGGAATGCACTGCAGCCTTTAGCATTTCTGGCGATCCATTCGACAAAATTGCTGTTTTTGCGCCGCGTGCTTTGAGGGCCGCAAGCATTTCAGGGACTTCGCGAAAGGCCGCCAATTCCCAATAGAGCGCAAGCAGGCGTTCGCGCGTGGCGGGGTCGGAAAGTCCCGATGCCTCTAGTGCCCAATCAAGGCCGTCTTCAGTGACTTTCCAAAAGTCACAGTGTCTGTCCGCCACGGCCCTTAGCCAAGAATACTCTAGTTGTTTGCGCCGCCAATTTGCAGCAACGGTTGGCCAATGGTCTGCTAACGCTGCATGATCCGGTTCGGCACTTGCTTGGCGTGCGGCTGCATTGACATCAAACAGCGTGCCATAGGCATCAAACACATAGACGGATTTGGGCATCTTGGGGTCCCTTCGGTTTGGTTGCAAATAGATTGACATGCATTGCGGCGGTCCGAAAGGGGCAAAGCTGTTTGCATCTTTAGGCTGCAGCGCATAGCGTGCGCGGCTTTACATCCAAGAGCAGAAAGACACAGTTTATGACACAAGCAAAATCAGGCGATACGATCCGCATTCACTACAAAGGCACGCTGAAATCCGGTGAGGTTTTTGATAGCTCCGAAGGGCGTGATGCGCTTGAATTCAAACTCGGGTCTGGCATGATCATTTCAGGTTTGGATCAAGCAATCCATGGGATGGCTGTTGGCGATAAAAAGGTCGCAGAGATCGCTTGTGCTGAAGCCTATGGCCCGATCAATCCAGCCGCCCGCCAACCAGTTCCACGCACGGAATTTCCTGACGACATCCCAACCGAAGTCGGCACACAGTTGCAAATGCAGTCCCCAGACGGTCAGGTGATCCCTGTGACAATCGTTGATGTCTCCGAGACCGAAGTCACGTTGGATGCCAACCACCCGCTTGCAGGCCAAGACCTGACGTTTGACTTTGAAGTTGTCGGGATCGACGCGGCATAAATGAAAAAAAGGGCAGGGGTGCTAGATGCCCTTGCCCTTCTTTGATCAAAAATATCTCGAGGTCTGGGGCTGGCCCCAGCCACCTGTTTAGAGGTTTTCGGGCTGCGGCATCCCCAGCACGTGATATCCACCATCCACACGAATAATCTCGCCCGTTGTGCAAGCACCCGCATCAGACGCCAGATAAACCGCTGTGCCACCAACGGCCTCAAGGGTCGCGTTCGAGCGCAAAGGTGCGTTTTCGCCCGTGTGCTTATAGGTCTTGCGCGCGCCACCAATCGCCGCCCCTGCAAGGGTTTTCATTGGGCCGGGGGAGATTGCGTTCACGCGGATATTGTCGGGGCCGAGGTCATTGGCGAGGTAGCGCACAGCACTTTCCAACGCGGCCTTGGCCACACCCATGACGTTATAGAACGGGGTTACTTTGTTGGCACCCTGATAGGTTAGCGTCAGGATCGTGCCGCCGTTTGGCATCAACGCCATGGCGCGTTTGGACACATCGATCAGCGAATAGCAGGAGATGACCATTGAGTTCTTGAAGTTCTCGACAGACGTATCCGAAATTCGCCCCGTCAGCTCGTTCTTGTCGGAATATGCAATCGCGTGCACGACGAAATCAATCGTTTCCCAACGCTCGCCAAGGGCCGAGAAGGCTGCATCCATCGACGCCGCGTTTGTGACATCCACATCAACCATGAAGTCAGACCCAACAGAGGCCGCCAGCGGAGCCAACCGCTTACCAAACGCCTCACCCTGATACGTGAACGCCAACTCGCCACCAGCCTCGGCCATCGCTTTCGCAATCCCCCAAGCAATGGAGCGCTCGTTGGCAACCCCCATGATCAACCCGCGTTTGCCTTGCATAGAAATGGTCATTTGGTGTCCCTTATTGGTTTTTATCTAGGTGAACGGTTTGGGACGTGGCGTCAAGTTTTTGAACTCAGGATCATAGAAATGAAAACCCCCACCACGCTTGGACACTGACAACTCTATCTTCGGTAAGGGAACTTTTTATGACCAATTCGAAGTTGCTTGGAGCAGGTGGGATACGACCGAACAAGCGGAAGAAATTTGTACCGTAAGGGATGCTATAATATGGGCCATAGTTTCGCAACGCAGAGAAAGAACTATAAAACTTTAAGTCGCGATTGCCTCCAAAAGGTTCGATGATCCTCGTGTTTTTGTAGCCCTGAGCCTCTAACCAGTTGCGCGCGTCCTGAACTGACATCTCTGCAAACATGTCGCTGACACAGTCTTCATAACCTTGTTGGGTGAAACTGCGTGAGCAAGGGTCAGGGCCTGTCGGAACATAGATCGCAATGAGAAGAGTGCTTGCACAGAAGGCTCCGAGAATAGATCGGGAATGGCGGCCGCCCCTAGCGTTCGATTTTATACTGCCGATCCCCCAAACCATTCCGCAGATGAGAAGAATAACTGCACTGCAAATAAGCGAAAGCGGAATTAAGATTAATAGACCAAAGCCAAAAGAACCCATCAACTCACCGATGGCATGACCGTCAGGAACCAAAAGTCTGATTCCGATTACCAACGGGACGATCAGGACTGGCCAAAGGGTGAAGGCGAGGCCGATAGCCACGCCTAAACCGAGCTTTGTTGTTGGCCTGAACCTATTGTAAAACCTACCCAGCAAACTTGCTCAGCAACATCGACCCATTGGTCCCGCCAAACCCAAACGAGTTCGTCATGATCGTGTCCAGACCTGCGTTATCGACGCGGGTTGTGGCGATTTCGGTGGGGTCGAGGGCAGGGTCCAAGGTGTCCACGTTGATGGATGGCGCGATGAAGTCCTCTTGCAGCATCAGCAGGCAATAGACCGCCTCGGAGGCACCTGTCGCCCCTTGGCTGTGCCCCGTCATGGATTTGGTCGAGGACACGGGCGGAGTCGTGCCTTGGCCGAACACGCGGCGCACGGCTTCGATCTCGCCCACGTCGCCCACGGGCGTCGATGTGCCATGCGCGTTGATGTAGCTGACCTTGCGGCCTTCGGGCAGGGATTGCAGCGCCAAGCGCATCGCGCGTTCGCCGCCTTCGCCAGATGGGGCCACCATATCGTGACCGTCGGAGGTCGCGGCGAAGCCTGTGACCTCTGCGTAAATCTTCGCGCCGCGTGCTTGGGCGTGCTCAAGGGATTCGAGCACGAGCATCGCGCCGCCGCCTGCGATCACAAAACCGTCGCGGTTGGCGTCGAAAGCGCGGGAGGCTTTCTCTGGCGTGTCGTTATACTTGGACGACATCGCGCCCATCGCGTCGAATAGGCAGGACAGCGTCCAGTCGAGTTCTTCCGCGCCGCCCGCGAACATCACGTCTTGCTTGCCCATCATGATCTGCTCGGAGGCCGCCCCGATGCAGTGCAGCGAGGTCGAGCAGGCGGAGGTGATCGAATAGTTGATGCCCTTGATCTTATACTGGGTTGAGAGGTTGGCCGAGATCGTGGAGGACATGCACTTTGGCACGGCGAATGGCCCGATCCGCTTGGTCGCCCCTGTGTCTTTGACAATGTTGTGCG
This sequence comes from Loktanella sp., assembly GCA_024686085.1. Classification (GTDB taxonomy): domain Bacteria; phylum Pseudomonadota; class Alphaproteobacteria; order Rhodobacterales; family Rhodobacteraceae; genus Yoonia. The sequence goes on along the minus strand of JAIBDT010000032.1, from coordinate 19,648 downwards.
CGGTGAACATGGCCGACGTTGACGGTCCACCAGAGCCCGCGATCAGACCCGTGCGCACGTTGGACACCGTATCCTCATCCAGACCCGCATCGGCAATCGCCTGACCCATGGCGATATAGGCATAAGCGGCACCCGGACCCATGAAGCGTAGCGCGCGCTTTTCAACGTGCTCGGCGATATCAAGCTTCACAGTGCCCGCGATTTGGGACCGGAACCCATGCTCGGCCATCTCGGGACTGGCGACGATGCCAGACTTGCCCGCCTTGAGCGAGGCCGACACCTCATCCGCGTTATTCCCGATGGGGGAGACGATCCCCAGACCTGTGATGACGACACGACGCATGAGCGCTCTCCTGTATGAGTGTTGGTTCTTTGTAGGATGGGGGAGGGGCTGGGTGCAAGTGGGTAGGGTGGTGGTGCTAAAAGTCGAGTTTGATAAGCTGCGCGATGAGGTCGCCGTCTCAGTTGAGTAGCGCTTTAGCGACCCGATGCTGTTCTTTGCCAACGGCAGGGGCAGCCATTGCAGACGTGAACGTGATTTGATCCCACGTTTCAATCATGTGCTTTGAGACACAGTACACGAGGCCAGTTAGCCCGTCTTGATAGGCTGTCTCAAGATCATGTGGAAGAGGTGGCCCACTCCCATTTTTGCGAGCGCTCTCAATCGCCGCAGGGGGTTGGAAAAGCTGAAATCAATGGGGCCATCCGCTTTGGTTGCAATTTCCAAAATAGGTGGCATTGCTGCGTAAGACGGATCATAGAGGTCATCTTGATGGCAAAGGGCAGACCACAGGGTAAATCAAGGATCTTCTTTATGGTCAGATATTTGGTGCATTCCCGTTTCAAGTGCGCGCAATAGGTCAGGAATGTCTTTTGCCGCGCCATATGCATGGGTAAGTGCGGATCGTGCGGGGTCTTCCCATGTTAACCTCGACGGCTTCTTTTTACCCAAAATTGCATCGCGACGATACAGAAATCTCAGACCGGCGCTAAATCAAGCGGGCAAAAAAGACGGCGCTCATGGTAAAACCAACGGCCGCGATTAACCCGCGCACAAAGGATTTCGGAAGCCTGCGTGCAAGCGGTGCGCCTGCATAGCCGCCGATGGTTGATGCGACCATCATGGCCAGCGCGTAATGCCATTCGACAAGCCCACCGATGGCAAACACCAAGACCGAACTTATCGAGAGCACAAACGAAAGACCGTTTTTGAGGCCATTCATCTTGTGGATATGCGTCATGCCCCACAGCGCAAACAGGGCAAGCAAGACAATGCCGAGGCCTCCGTTGAAATAACCGCCGTAGATGCTGACAAGTAAAAGCCCGATTGAGCCGTAGGGTGTTATGGCCCCTCCAGCGGCCGCAGCGCGTGCGCGGATCTGGTCGCCGAATAGAAAAGCCAGTGTTGCCCCAAGGAGTAAAAACGGCACGACAACCGAAAAGGCCTCGTTGGAGGAAACCAGCAACAAAACTGATCCGATCAAACCGCCCGCAATCGTGATTGCAATCAACCGAAGGATAACCTTTTTATCGAAGGTCTTAAGCTCGTCACGAAATCCCAAGGCACCGCCAAGATATCCTGGAAAAACCGCGACGGCACTGGTTGCGTTTGCGATAACTGGTGGTACCCCAATAAACACAAGTGCGGGGAAAGTTAGAAATGTCCCGCCCCCTGCAATCGTGTTCAATAACCCAGCACCAAATGCCGCAAGCAAGATGAGTATGAAGTCCAAAATTTAATCCATCTTGTCAGAGGGGCAGGAGGCCAATCAGCGGCATCAGTCGTTCTAGTGCTTAACTCTCGCTCAGCGCGACCTTCATGTTCTTGATCTGGTAGATCACTGCGCCATGCTTGAGCGCACTCCTGTATTAGTGCTGGTTCTTTGTAGGATAGGGGAGGGCGGAGGTGCAAGTGGGTAGACGTTCTGCGTTAGAGATGATCCGTCTCGCGCTGCGTAATCCGCTCGAGGAGAAGGACAATCGCTTTTTCAGCATAGTCCAAGCGCAACAGGTATTTGCCGCGCGGCACGATGAAGTCAGGCGGTGTGAAGCCCTTGACCGCAAGTGTCTGTGTCAGGTGCGCGCCAGAGATGGGAATGTAGTCGGGATCTTCACCTGACAGGGAGTTGAACCACCTGCCGCCAAACCAACTTGCGCGTTTGGCGGCTTGGAGAGCGGCAGCATAGCGGACCTTCAAAAAGTTATGCAAATCTATTTCGTCGTGCGGCATGAGGTCCGCTGCTATGCTCAGCGCAGAAAGCAGCGATGCCGTTCCGCCTACGGCGGCCTCAGACGCGCCCCTGTGGATTTTGGAGGTATCGCCGACGACTTTGATTGCAGGTTTTGGCAATGAGCTGATCCTGAAGTGACAAGAGTTTATGCGCTGAAATGAATTCATCGGCGGTAAAATGTCCGCCAATGAATTTGACGTTGCTCAACTCTCGCTCAGCGCGACCTTCATGTCCTTGACCTGATAGATCACTTCGCCGTCTGCTTCGACGATCCCGTCGGCCACGCCCATCGTCAGGCGACGTGTCTGGATCGCTTTGGTGAAGTCGATCTTGTAGGTTAACATTTTGCGGTCAGGGCGCACCATGCCTGTCAGCTTCACTTCGCCGACGCCAAGTGCGTAGCCGCGCCCGAGCCAGCCGCGCCATCCGAGGTTGAAGCCAGTCAACTGCCACAAGCCATCAAGGCCAAGACAGCCGGGCATGATTGGGTTGCCAGGGAAGTGGCATTCAAAGAACCACAAGTCTGGTGTGATGTCGAATTCTGCGACAATGTGGCCTTTTCCGTGCGCGCCACCGTCAGCAGATACCTCGGTTATGCGGTCCATCATGAGCATGGGTGGTGCAGGAAGTTGCGCATTGCCTTCGCCGAATAGTTCACCCCGGGCGCAAGCAAGAAGCCCTTCTTTATCAAAGCTGCTTGGATATTGGGACATACGCGTCGCCTTCATATTGTATGGTTTCACTTAACTATGGCGAGTTTAGCACTGTCAACCAGTAAGGGGCAAGGGCGTGGCATTTGCGTTTTCGTTTGATCCCAACCCCATTTGCGCCATATGACTAGTTCAAAGGGATCGAGGTTTCATGACTGATACGGCAACATCACGTGGCACAGCATGGCTTTCAGGGGTCGGACTACGTCCGACGCGTCAACGTATGACGCTGGCTGCGTTGCTGGTTGGTGACGGGCAAGACCGTCATGTGACCGCCGAAGGATTGTATGATGCCGCCTCATCCGCAGGTGAAAAAGTATCCCTTGCCACCGTCTACAACACGCTTCGTGCGTTTTGTGATGCGGGCTTGGTCCGTGAAATCACAGTAGATGGGTCGAAAAGTTATTTTGACACCAATATGACCGACCACCCCCATTTTTATTGGGAAGATACGGCAGAGCTAACGGATGCGCCTCTGCGCCAGTTGGAGATCCGGCGCCTGCCGGACGTGCCAGAGGGTGCTGAAATCGCATCTGTTGATGTTGTGATCAGGCTTCGCCGGACGTAAGGCTCTGGGAGATGGGTTAAGACCGCCCGATCCATATTGATAGTTAACAATTGATTCACGCGAATCTCGATAGGTTGGTTTTATGACCAATTATCGCCAGACATTCGTGCCGGGTGGCACCTATTATTTCAACGCTTGCCTTGCAGATCAGACGAGTAAGTTGCTCGTCCAGCATGTCGATCTTTTGCGACATGCCGTCCGACTTTGTCAAAAGCAGCGACCATTCATCATTAACTCAGCAGTCATTCTGCCTGCGCAGATTCAAATGATTTGGACCTTGCCAGCAGGCGACGCGAATTACTCAGCGAGATGGCGGATGATTAAGTCAACGTTTTCGCGGCACGTACCCGAGCCAGCTGAGCGTAGTCAAAGTATGATCAGCCGGGGGGAGAAAGGAATTTGGCAGCGCCGTTTTTGGGAGCACCTTATCAAAGATCAAGATGATTATGCATTGCATGATCATCTCATTGCGACCGCGCCACTGCGTGCAGGTCTGACGCGTGATGGGTCAGAGTGGCCATTGTGCTCGGCCTATAGGCGAAGGATGCGGTCCAACGAGACTAGTCGTTCCTCAGTGGCCTAAAACCACTGTCCTGGTTCCATGAGCCCAAGATCTAGCAGCTGTTGGGAGTGCCATTCAAATGGCGCTGAGTTATGCCACCGAAAGGTTTTAATCTGTGCCGCACTAACTGGATTACGCTTCAGGGCCTTCGCCGTTCGGAAAGAGCAAAGTGCTGCCGTAATGCTGTGATGCCAAGGGCAAGCATAGGTATTGTATTCTTGATCATTAAAGGTGTGATCTGGGTTTAAGCGCAAGCCAGGTTTGGCGCGAAAAATTGAAATACGGTCAATACGGCGACGCGGCATTGGCACATGTTCCTCAAACCGCCAGCGCAAGCCACCAAAAAAGTCGAGTTGACGTTCCGCAAAGTTGTTTTCCTTATCCTTCCGCGCGAGCGCGTAGTAACCTGACTTATCCATATAGGCGTCATCAAGCGAGACCGCATTTGGATGCGCGTCCAAATCCCCAGCATAAAGATCAACAACGTAGGTCAGAACTGCATCGCGCCTTTCTTCGGTGTGAAAAGACAGCATTTCACCAATTGCGCGATTTTCGCAAAACGGGAAGAAGATATATTCAGAGTTGTAGCCGTAATATATCCATTGTGCCGGCGCCTTCTCAATCATCGCATTGACAACATCGGTTAACGCGTTTGATTGCGACATGTCATAGACGACGCGGTGAACGGTGTCGGGTAAGTCATTTGCCAAGATGATATCGGACACGCCAAACGCTACGACACTCCGAAAGCCAGAGGAAAGACAGTGGCGAACTGTGCTATCAGCCTCGACATCATCTTCCATTAAGATCAACGCGATAGGGCCTTTGGCAAGTGCGGGGGCAGCATTCGTTAAAAGTTCCTCTAGGGAAGGGTATTGTTTCATGCCTGACACGTTCCTGCTGTTTTGTGTAAAATGCGTGAACGCGACCTCCATTGCAAGCGGGCAGCAACGGGGCTAAACCCCGCACTTGTTCGAAATCCTGCGCAAAGGGTGCCTTATGTCCGATCCAAAGAAGCTGTTTATCAAGACCTATGGCTGTCAAATGAATGTCTATGACAGCGAGCGCATGGCCGAAGCGCTGGGCGGGAAAGGATATGTGCAAACAGACACCGCCGACGGTGCGGATATGATTTTGCTCAATACCTGCCACATTCGCGAAAAGGCAGCGGAGAAAGTTTATTCCGATCTGGGACGGCTTAAGCCGTTAAAGGATTTAAATCCGAACCTTAAAATCGGCGTGACAGGATGTGTTGCACAGGCTGAAGGTCAAGAGATCATGCGCCGTTCACCCCTTGTTGATCTTGTGGTAGGTCCGCAATCCTATCACCGCTTGCCTGCTATGGATGATGCGATTCAGACCGGTGCCAAGGCTCTCGACACTGATTTCCCCGAAGATGACAAGTTCGATACACTCAAGTCTCGCAGCAAAGCCAAGCGCGGGCCGACGGCATTCCTGACCGTTCAAGAAGGCTGTGACAAATTTTGTGCGTTTTGCGTGGTGCCTTACACACGCGGCGCCGAGGTCAGTCGCCCCGCTGATCGCGTGGTGCGCGAGGCGCAAGAATTGGTCGAATCTGGCGTGCGGGAAATCACCCTGCTTGGGCAGAATGTGAACGCCTATCATGGCCACGAAGATGGACTTGCGGGACTGATTTGGGCGCTGAACGAGGTTGACGGGTTAGAACGCATCCGCTTTACGACATCCCACCCTAACGACATGGATGATGCGCTGATCGAAGCGCATGGCAGTTGCTCGAAATTGATGCCTTATTTGCATCTGCCTGTGCAGTCCGGGTCTGACAAAATCCTAAAGGCGATGAACCGGAAACATACTGCCGAAAGTTATTTAAAGGTTATCGCGCGTATCCGTGACGCGCGGCCCGATATTCTATTATCGGGCGACTTTATCGTGGGATTTCCGGGCGAAACTGAAGCTGATTTTGAGGCGACCTTGGATCTTATTCGTGCGGTTGAGTATGGCCAAGCTTATTCGTTTAAATATTCAACCCGTCCGGGCACTCCGGCGGCAGAAAAACCTCAATTGCCTGACGATGTGATGGACGAAAGATTGCAGCGCCTGCAGGCTCTTTTGACAGAACAACAACGCGACATCCAACGGTCGATGGTGGGTCGCGAAGTTGATGTTTTATTCGAAAAAAAGGGCCGCACGGAAGGTCAAATGATCGGAAAATCCCAGTACCTTCACGCGACCTATGCGGATGCGCCCATGGATGTTTTAGGCCAAGTGCGGCGGGTCAGAATCACGCAATCAGGCACAAATTCTCTTGGGGGTGAGTTGCTTTAGGGCCTTCTGGCGTCAAATTTGACGTTCGCCGCATGGTTGCGCTGGTTCTTGCGTCGTCACTAATTTGCCATATTTTCGGCAAACTGTTTCGAAACTAGACACAATATGTAGTGTTTTATCCTTTCTTTGTTGCTCTAATTTGCTAGAGTCGCCACAATTGGTAAACAAAGGCCGAAGCGTTGAAGTGTCGGTTTCAAAGTAAAGGATAGGGAAGTGGCAACATCATTTAAAGATACGCTGCGTGTTATGGCAGGTGGGTTAACCGCTGGTGCATTGTCGTTGGCATTGGTCGCAGGCGCCGCACAAGCGCAAACGCGCACAGTTATTGGTGAAGAATACACGCCTACTGTTTGGATTGACCCAGATGGTTGAGAACACTGGGTTATGGATGATGGCTTTGAAGGCTACATGTCACCACACCGCACCCGCGATGGCCGCCCTGTCTGCCACCGTTCCGAAATCTGCGGTGTAATCCCGTCCGATCAGCTCTTTCAGACTGATAAGCATTACATCAATGCAAATGGTCGCGCTCAGTTGACCAACTTCTTTCAAACCGCGAATGCTTTTGGTTTCCTGATCTACGGTCACACTGATGCACGTGCCTCTGACGAGTACAACATCGCTTTGTCGAACCGCCGCGCAAACGCAGTTTCCGAGGTCGCACGTGCGGCTGGTGCGCGTGTCGTGGACGTCAAAGGTTTTGGTGAACGCCAGCCGCGCGCGTCTGGTCATTCTGCCGCAGCACTGCAGCAGAACCGCCGTGTTGAAATTTACTGTGTGCGCTAGGGAGCAGACGATATGAAAACGATCTCAATCATTACGTTGGCAGTCGCTGGTCTTGGTCTTTCCGCATGTGCCAGCATTGAAGGTGGGCAGCGCACGGGCGCTGACCGTTTCGTTGATGCGGGCCAAGACAACAAGCATCTCAGCCAGCTTGTCGCGGGTATCTGGGTCGACCCGAACGGGTGTGACCACTGGATCATCGATGACGGTGTAGAGGGCTATTTGTCCGAGCGCATGACCCCTGATGGTGGCCCAGTTTGTTCTGGTGTCGCGCCGCCAAATGTCGCAACTGGCCCATTCCGCGAAGGGTCTGACATTCCTGACTCGCTCTAAGCGTAACGGAACGCTAAAATTTGAAAGGCCGCAGTGAAATCTGCGGCCTTTTTGCTATTTTTGCACGCATGTCCTTGTCATGGGTGCAAAGCCGCGCCACTTTAAGACTGAAACCTATGCCGCAGGAGAGATGATTGGCTGTTGACCTAAATGACGTTTCCGAATCCGCCTTGGAATTTCCTGACAACTTTTTGCTGATCGACCTTTGTGGCGAGTATGACCGCAACCTTTCAACGCTAGAGCAATCCTATGGTGTTCAAATTCTACGGCGCGGCAACCAGCTGTCTGTCGTCGGCGAAGAAGGTCCGCGCCAAGAGGCCGTAGCAACTCTTAAGGCATTATATCAACGTCTCGAAGCAGGGCGCAGCCTAGAAGCTGGGGATATTGACCGCGAACTGCGGATGGGTGGATCTTCAGTCGCGACACCGCCTGGTCCCTCTGACCAGAAAGAGTTGTTTAAGGGTGATCTAACGGCGCGAGTGGAGATTAAAACCCGCAAGAAGCTGGTTGAGCCGCGCACGGAAGCGCAAAAGGCTTATGTCGAGGCGCTTTTTGATAAAGAGCTTTCTTTTGGGATCGGCCCTGCAGGGACGGGTAAAACCTATTTGGCTGTCGCGGTTGGCGTCAATATGTTGATCAGCGGGAAAGTTGATAAGATCATCTTGTCGCGCCCTGCCGTCGAAGCTGGTGAAAAACTGGGCTATTTGCCCGGTGACATGAAGGACAAGGTCGATCCCTATATGCAGCCGCTTTACGATGCGCTAGGCGATTTTTTACCTGGGAAACAAATGGCCAAGATGATGGAAGAAAAAGTTATTGAGATTGCACCGCTTGCTTTTATGCGCGGTCGGACGCTTTCCAACGCATTTGTCGTGCTTGATGAGGCACAGAATGCGACCTCAATGCAAATGAAGATGTTCCTGACCCGCTTGGGCCAAGGGTCGCGTATGGTGATCACGGGGGACCGCACGCAGATTGATTTGCCGCGCGGTGTTTCATCGGGCTTGTGGGATGCCGAGCGCTTGCTCAAGCATATTCCAAAAATCAGCTTCAATTACTTCACAGCCAAAGATGTCGTCCGACATCCGCTTGTCGCCGCGATTATTGACGCCTACGAGGCAGAGGACGCCAAAAAAGGATGATCGTCGATTGTATGATTGAGGATAAACGCTGGGCGTCTGTAGATATTGAAGCACTGGCCGAAGCCGCCGCATCGGCGACTTTCAGTCATCTTGGCGTTGAGAGTGCCGAAGTAAGCTTACTTGCCTGCAATGATGCACGAATCGCCGATTTGAATGCGGATTTTCGTGGTAAACCAACGCCGACTAACGTACTGAGTTGGCCGTCCGACGAACGCGGTGCCGATAGGGATGGCGATAAACCGCTGCCCGTTGATCCGCATGATCCCGAAATCGGCGATATTGCGATTGCTTATGAGACTTGTTCTCAAGAGGCCGAAATTGCTGGTAAAACGATAAAAGAACACACCACACATCTGATCGTGCATGGCATTTTGCACCTATTGGGCTACGATCATGACCGTGACTTAGACGCCACCCTCATGGAGGGCTTGGAATCAACTATACTTGGCAATATGGGGCTAGCTGACCCATATAGGGTGTAGCCCACGTAATTTGGGCAATAAAATAAATTTAGGTAAGGACAAAATGGGCGATACAAGCGACGGATCTTCTATAGCAGCGCAAAGCGCGCAAGATGATCCCAACGATCAACCCAGTCGAGGTTTTATGGGCCGTCTGTTTGACGCATTGAGCCCCAGTGATACCTCGGATCAAGAAGACGCCGATCAACAGGGACCAATGATGCCCTCTCCGATGCAGGGTATGTTAAACCTGCGTCAAATGCGCGTTGAGGACGTGTCTGTCCCAAAGACCGATATTGTTGCTGCGCCAATTACCGCGACGAAAGACGAGTTGGTTGAATACTTTCGATCTAGTGGCCTGACGCGCATTCCCGTATTTGATGGAACGCTAGACACGCCGATTGGGATCGCGAACTTAAAAGACTTTGCGCTGAAATACGGCTTTAATGGCAAGAATAGTAAATTTGACCTGCGTGCGATGTTGCGTCCTTTGATTTATGTGCCGCCGTCTATGCCTTTGGGTGTCTTGCTGCAAAAAATGCAGGCCGAGCGCATCCACATGGCTTTGGTGATCGACGAATATGGTGGCACGGACGGTCTGGTCACGATTGAAGATTTGATCGAACAGGTTGTTGGCGCGATTGAAGATGAACATGACATCGACGAGGCCAAAAGCTTTACCCGTGAAAGCGAAGGCGTTTATTTGGCTTTGGCTCGCACGTCCCTAGAGGATTTCGAAGCAGAGATCGGTCAAGATTTGACTGAGAGTAAAGAAATTGATGAAGAAGAAGTCGATACGCTTGGTGGACTGGTATTCATGTTGGCCGGGTCTATCCCCGCGCGTGGCGAGATCATCTTGCACCCTAACGGCACAGAATTCGAAGTGCTGGACGCTGACCCGCGCCGCATCAAGCGGTTGCGAGTCCGTATGCCCGGATCGAGATCAGACTAGAGTGCAACGGATATGATTGCCATCGCGCTAGGCGCTCTTGCGGGGCTTGGACAAGCGCCGCAAGGGTGGTGGTTATTAACCCTCTGCGCAGTTGCATTCTGGCTTTCGCGGCCAGCGCTGACAGGGCGCGGCGCATTCTTACATGGGTGGCTTTTTGGCTTGGGCTACTTTGCGGTATCATTGCGCTGGATCGTATCGCCATTTTTGGTCGACCCTTCTGAAACAGGCTGGATGGCGCCATTCGGTCTTGCCTTTATGGCGGCTGGCGCCGCTTTGTTTTGGGGGGTGAGCCGCTGGATTGCATTTCGAATTGCACCTACCAGTTTCGTCGTCACAGCCCTGATGATTATCATCGCAGAAGTCAGCCGCAGTTATATTCTGACCGGATTTCCTTGGGCGCTGCTTGGCCATGTCTGGATTGATACGCCGCTTTCGCAGCTAGCTGCATACGGCGGGCCACATTTACTAACTGTTGTGACCCTTGCGCTCGCGATTTGCCTTGTTTGGATAGCACAAAAACGTTGGGTCGCGCTTGTTGGCCCTGTTTTTGCGGCGCTGTGCTGGATCGGGTTAACTGTTGGACCCGCGCCGATAAACGACGGACCAATTGTGCGGTTGATTCAGCCTAATGCAAAACAATCAGAAAAATGGGATCCTGAAAGGGCGCAGGTTTTCTTCAATCTCATGATCGATTTTACGGGTCAGGGCGATGTGCCTGACCTGATCGTTTGGCCGGAAACTGCAATATCGTATTTGTTAGAATATGCGACGCCCGAGTTGGACCTGGTGGCAGAAGCAGCACGTGGGGCGCCGACCGTTCTGGGTATTAATCGCAGCGAAGGACTACGGTTCTACAACGCTTTGTTAGTGCTGGAACAAGGCGGCATCGTCTCATCGGTTTATGACAAGGCGCATATTGTGCCTTTCGGCGAGTATTTTCCGGGTGGCGAGCTGTTGCGCCAGTTTGGAATTGATAGCTTTGCGGCATCTACCGGTGGCGCCTTCACGGCGGGCTCTGCTCCGCGCAACGTGACGATACCTGGGATTGGATCCGCACGGCCCTTGATCTGTTACGAAGGGATATTTGCCGAAGAGATTGGGACTGCAGAACGCCCGAGGCTGATGATCTTGATCACGAATGATGCGTGGTTCGGGCCGTCTGCGGGGCCCAAACAACACTTGGCACAGGCACGGCTGCGCGCCATTGAACAAGGCCTGCCCATGGTGCGGGTTGCCAATACCGGGATCAGCGCAATTATTGATGCGCGGGGCCGTGTGATCGCGCAAATCGGCATGAACGAAGCGAATTATCTGGATGCGCCCTTGCCTTTGGCGAGGGCAGCCACAACTTATAGCAAACGGGGCGACTGGCCGATCCTCTTTGTCATTTTGTCGACACTCTTGGGGTGTGCCGTCAGGTCCCGACGGATTTGGAATTGACCAGACAATAATGAACCCCTAAGCGGGGACAATCACCGCCACAACGGCTTCCTGACGTGGCGGGCTTAATGGAATGGAGCACTATCATGACACGCAGAGACTATGTTTTTACTTCGGAATCCGTTTCCGAAGGACACCCTGATAAAGTCTGTGACCGAATTTCGGATGCGATTTTGGACGCGTTTTTGACCCAAGAGCCAGAGGCGCGAGTGGCATGTGAAACTTTTGCGACAACGAACCGTGTTGTGATCGGTGGCGAGGTCGGGCTGTCAGACAAAGACATGCTGAACGACTACATGGGCCGCGTCGAAGATATCACGCGTGCGTGCATAAAAGATATCGGGTACGAGCAAGACAAATTTCACCACGCAACCTGCAAGATTTCAAACTACTTGCACCCGCAATCCGCGCATATCGCCAAGGGCGTTGATGCGGCTGAGGGCAAAGAAGAGGGCGCTGGAGACCAAGGAATCATGTTCGGTTACGCTACGACCGAAACTGAACAGTTGATGCCCGCGCCGATCCAGTACTCGCATGCGATCCTCAAGCGTTTAGCGGAAGTTCGTAAAGACGGAACCGAGCCGACATTGCGTCCAGACGCAAAAAGCCAGTTATCGTTCCGCTATGTTGACGGAAAACCTGTCGAAGTTACCTCAATAGTTCTGTCGACACAGCACGCGCTTGAGACTCAATCCAGCAGAGATATCCGCGATATTGTCGAGCCATATATCCGTGAAGTCTTGCCCGATGGTATGATTACCCCCGCGACCGAATGGTGGGTGAACCCTACAGGGATTTTTGTGATTGGTGGACCTGACGGTGACGCGGGCCTGACTGGCCGTAAGATTATTGTTGATACTTACGGTGGTGCGGCCCCGCATGGAGGTGGTGCTTTCTCTGGTAAAGACCCGACGAAAGTGGACCGCTCTGCTGCCTATGCGGCACGCTATCTGGCGAAAAACGTTGTTGCCTCAGGCATGGCAGATCGCTGCACGATCCAGCTGTCCTATGCGATTGGGGTTGCAAAGCCGTTGTCAATTTACGCAGATTTACATGGCACGGCTGATGTTGATCCCGCCGCACTTGAGCGCGCTATTGGCACGGTTATGGACCTGACCCCGCGCGGTATCCGTCAACACCTTGGTCTAAACAAGCCGATTTTTGAGCGGACCGCTGCATACGGTCACTTTGGCCGTGAACCAGATGCGGACGGTGGTTTCAGTTGGGAACGCACTGATTTGATCGACGCGCTGAAGGCTGCGATCTAGGTGGGGATGGGTGAAAACCCATCCTATGAGGGCCGTTGCTTTGCCGACATGGCTTTGCTACATGCCCGCACATGATGGACAAAAAACACCCTTCGGGCGCTCCATGGCGCAATTTCTATGGTCGCTTTCGTGGCAAGACAATCCGTCCTGCCCAAAACGACTATTTGGAGAATGATCTTGCTGGGCTTTCGCCTGGTCCGATTGATTGGAGCGTGAACCCTGATCGCCACCCGATCAACGTTGAAGACTATTTTGGCAAACGCGAAATTTGGTTGGAAATCGGTTTTGGTGGTGGGGAGCATTTGGTTCACATGGCCAAAAGTTATCCTGACGTCGGGATTATCGGGTGCGAGCCGTTTGTGAACGGTGTGGCGATGTTATTGGGTAAAATCCGCAAAGCCGGAGTGACGAACCTTGCAGTCCACCCTGGCGATGCACGTGATTTGTTTGATGTGCTGCCCGCGGGCACTTTAACAAAAGTGTTTCTGAACTATCCTGATCCATGGCCAAAAAAGCGCCATCACCGCCGCCGGTTTGTCACGCAAGAACACTTGCTGCCGCTGTTTGCGGTCATGGCCCCCAACGCAGAATTGCGCGTCGCTACGGATATCAAAGACTATGTGCGACAAACCCTAGAGGAAGTCCCGAAAGCAGGATTTCAATGGCTCGCTGAAGGGCCGTCCGACTGGCGCGATCCTTGGGCTGATTGGTTGTCGACCCGCTATGAGCAAAAAGCGTTACGCGAGGGCCGCACGCCGCATTACCTCACGTTTCGCCGACCGTAATCGGTCTTTTTGAGTATTTAAGACAAAGCGGGGCGGGGGCGATGGACCCTGCCGCGATGGTGGTTTATCACGTTTTGGAAATGTCCAAGAAGTGAGATCCGCATGTCAGGCCACGGCACCCCAATTCCGATGACGTCCCGCCCTTGTGGCCCCTTGAAGGGTGTTGCAAACGTGCCCGGAGACAAATCGATATCGCATCGCTCTTTGATCTTGGGTGCGATGGCCATCGGCGAGACCCATATCAGCGGCCTGTTAGAAGGCGAAGATGTGCTGGATACTGCCAAAGCGATGCAAGCCTTTGGAGCCACAGTGAAAAGTCATGGAAGTGGTGAATGGACTGTGCAAGGTGTTGGTGTCGGCGGATTTTCTGAGCCCGAGAATGTCATTGATTGTGGAAATTCTGGCACTGGTGTGCGCCTAATTATGGGCACAATGGCGACCACACCTATTACGGTCACGTTTACTGGCGACGCTTCTTTGAATTCACGGCCGATGGGCCGCGTGACTGACCCACTTGCCTTGTTTGGCACGCAAAGTGTCGGACGTGCAGGTGGTCGTTTGCCGATGACCCTCGTTGGTGCAGCGGATCCTGTTCCGGTGGCCTACACAACCCCCGTGCCGTCTGCCCAAGTGAAGTCCGCAGTTCTGCTGGCTGGACTGAATGTTCCGGGCCAAACTGTTGTAATCGAGAAAGAAGCGACCCGCGACCACACCGAACGGATGCTTGCTGGTTTTGGTGCGGAGATCACGGTTGAAGACACGGCGGATGGCCGCCGAATTACCCTGACAGGTCAACCAGAGCTAAAGCCGCAAAACATTGTGGTTCCACGTGACCCGTCCTCGGCTGCGTTCCCTGTTTGTGCCGCAATCATCACACCTGGATCAGATGTCTTGGTCCCTAATATTGGCCTAAATCCAACCCGTGCAGGATTGTTTGCGACTTTGCAGGAAATGGGCGCTGATCTGACTTACGAAAACTTGCGCGAAGAGGGCGGCGAACCCGTTGCCGATTTGCGTGCAAAGTTCTCGCCTGACCTTAAGGGAATTGCGGTGCCGCCTGCACGCGCTGCAAGCATGATCGACGAATATCCCGTGCTGTCAGTTGTGGCGTCGTTTGCGCAAGGTGTGACAGACATGCAGGGCGTTAAAGAGCTGCGCGTTAAGGAATCGGACCGTATCGACGCCATGGCCAAGGGGCTGCGGGCGGCGGGCGTGACCGTTGACGAGGGTGACGACTGGTGGAAAGTGACGGGCCTTGGGCACGGCAAGGTTCCTGGAGGCGTCACGGTGGCATCTGTTCTTGATCACCGAATTGCAATGGCGTTTATGGTGATGGGAATGGCGACGCAAAAGCCGATGACCGTTGATGACGGTAGCCCGATTTCTACCTCGTTCCCGATTTTTGAGACCTTGATGGGTGATCTTGGCGCACAATTGGTGCGCAACAACGCATGATTTTTTCTGTCGCAATTGATGGCCCAGCCGCCGCGGGGAAAGGGACAATCTCCAAGGCAGTTGCCGCGCATTTTGGATTTGCGCATCTGGATACAGGGTTGCTTTATCGCGCTGTCGGGGCAAAGGTTTTGGCTGGCGCATCTCCTGTCGAGGCGGCTCTCTCACTGGACCCAGGTGATCTCGAAAGCGACGCTTTGCGCACGCCTGCAGTCGCGCAAGCGGCCAGCGAAGTGGCTGTAAACCCAGAAGTACGTGCCGCTTTGACTGAATTCCAGCGAAATTTTGCAGTGCGTGAAGGCGGCGCCGTTTTGGATGGGCGTGATATTGGAACCGTGATTTGTCCCCGTGCTCAGGCCAAGTTGTTCGTAACGGCGTCGGCGGAATGTCGGGCTGACAGGCGGTTCAAAGAACTACAAGACAAGGGAATGGAGGTTAACGCCGCAGACGTCTTTGCGGATGTGATTGCACGCGACAAGCGCGATACTGAACGCGCAACGGCGCCGTTGGTTGCAGCGAAAGACGCGCATCTGATCGACACATCGGATATGACAATCGCACAGGCTGTGGCCGCTGCGATTGCCTTTGTTCAATCTAAATTATTGTAAGCGAGCCGCGCTCGATTGATTCAGCCGGATTGACGAGTACTTATACTCGATCGCGCTAATGGGCGAAAAGCCTTCTGTGGGTTCAATAGCGGCGTCAGGTAAGGTCCAATGCGAGAAATTTGTAGGTGATGTATGCGGAAATTTCGCCCAATCGCGAAGCGCGGCACATGTGAATTTACCTCGCCAATCGGACCGCCTGCGTAATACCTCATATGCGATGTCGATAATGGCGATGAAAACCTGATCTTCCTCGTCGTCATAGCTGTCCAGTGGACGCCCTTTCGCTAACTCAGTTTCATAGTAGTGCGGGTTGCATGCATCAAATATCTGCAAAGCTGTTGCGCGATCACAGTCTGGATGGTTCAGAATCGCATCAAAGACTTCGACCTCTCCGGCAGCCCCATGTACAGATCTGAGGCAATGCAAGTCGTCGCCGCTGCAATGCGTTATAAATGCAATAATATCAGTGGGATCATCCGCGAGCATATCTAGAAGCTCGATCGGAGTATTGGTCCCAGCTTTCGAATTTGTTTGAAGAGTCATGGCAGCCTCAGTTTTTCAATGAGGCCAGTATGAAAAGTAATCCCGCCCAAATTTGGACGGGATTGTGATGTTTGCTGGGCTTAGTTTGCTCCTGCGCTAGGCTTGAGATTTTGAAACATGCCGCGCTGCACCCGCATCATTGAGCGTCCGCGAGATCAGAACTCGTCTGAGAGCAGCCTAACCGATGCCGATCGCTTCTCTATGGTCATCTCGTCTTGTTCTCTCGTCCTCTCGTTTGGGGCTGAGAAAAACGCTTTTTATCCGCTATGGGTAATTGGCGGCGCCATCAGTGGTCCCATTGATGCGGAATAGCTTGACTGGGTTACTGACCCTTTCGGTTCCCTCGCTGGAATTGATGGCGGCGGGTTCATCCCGTGCATTAAATCCCTACCAGCGGCTGCGTTAATGACCATCAGTCGGGCAACGGCGGGTGCTGCTCCGCTTGTCCCAATAAATCGCGACCCAGACCCTGACATCGTCCCAATAGAGGGCGCACCAAGCAAAAGCGGACTTATGTCCGCGGCAGCTGATATCGTTGTCTGTGCGCCCCATTTTTTTGCATCCGACGTAACGCCGCCAGCCGAACTATAGCTGGACGGGCGTTTGCTGCTTAGGACATATCCGGCGACCCGCACGGTCAAGTCGGCATTGGCAACTGCATTCAGTGCGCCATAGCCACTAATCTTATCGATACGATCGGGGAACTGATGCAAAGGGTGTGCGGGCTCTGAGGATGGGTTTAAGTCGACTAGATAGCTTTGACGTCCGTTGCTTTGCAGACTTGTGGGGTCGTCATCGCGCTGCACCCAGACTGTTATCGCGTCATCTCCCAAATGGGTTCCAGCAGGGCGATTGATCGTTATCGTCCATAATCCAACAGGTGCGCGCCGTGTTTGCTTGCGTGTGTATGTCGTCGGAATAATCGCAAGCATGACCCGCCAGCGGCTATTCAGATGCTTATCGGCAGACAGTTGCCCTATGTTCTGTCCGCCCATCTCGATTTCTGTAAAGCGGCGAGGGTCTCCGGCACTTGCTTCATCAATTTCGTTGAAAGGGCCCGGATCGGCGCTGAGTGGGATCGACCCGCCGACATCAAATCGCGTGCCCTTAGGTGGCGTGACCGTGACCTGAACGCCTGTCGGGTCAAATCCTTCTGGAAACCAGATTTCAAGGTAACTCGACGTTTGGTCGTCGGGCGGAATTTGCCAGCCGATGCTCGTTGATGTGGCGTCGAAATCAGCTTCCTCCAATCGTGCATGCATCTGGTTTGAAAATGTATTACCCGTCGGCATTACCAAAGCGGTTTTTGGCTGAATGGCTTGGCGCGCGGTTAGCAAGTCTTGGATAGCGATTTCCAGTTCCGAGGCACCGTCATGTCTGCCTGCTGACCAACCGTAAGAAAAATTGATCACCAGAGGCAGTTCGGGAGCCGCATAATATGCCGCAATCTGCGCGGCACGGTTCATTATGTAGTGCAATGCAGAGAGCATATACATCTCTTTCCCAAACCCAGACGTATCCCAAGCAATTGTATTGGGCATTTGCACTGCAATGATCTGCACATCATCGCCAACCGGGTGTTTTGCGAAAACCGACGCATTTCCTGCGGCCGTGCCTAAGATATGTGCGCCATGTATGGCACCGCGCCGCATATGTGTGCCGAGTTCGAATAGATCGGCATCAACTGCACTGGCTTTGCGGTAGAATTGCGCATCGTCATTTCCGACTTCGCGTCGCAATGCGTCAATCTGGGCATTTGTCCACTCGCGGCCAAATGGCACGCTTGCCGTACCTTCGGCGGCGGCAGATTGCAGCCAGCAATGACTAATGCGAGACTGGCCATTTGCGTCATGAAATGCGCGATGCCCAAACGGGATTGCATCATCAATGACCGCAACAATCGCCTTTGGCTGGGTTTGCGGGGCAAGCCAATGATCCATGCCTCCGTCATCAACATAGGTTGGGACCCAAGCCGCGGGTGCGATCGGGAAATTCACACGAAAGCGCGGTGTAATTCCGCCTTCATGGGGAATCTGCGACAGCATGTTTGCCACATCGGTATCATGATCCGCCGAACCAGTCGCGGCACGGTGGAATGCGAAAGGGGTGACCCTTCGCGGTGCGCTGGCGTTCCACAAAGGGGGCAGGCGGGTGGACATGCCATCGCGTTGCGGTAATGTCATTGTGCCCTCCAACAACCCAGTGTGATATTGCGAGGCAATCTGTGCTATCGCGGGAAACGCATACGGACGGCCTAATTCTGGGGCAAATACCCAGCGCTCGTAAGGACCAGCGTATCGGTCAATCGCCTCATTGGCGGCACGTGTGGCAAACATGTGTTATGCCCCGCTTGCGGTCTGAGCTTCGGTCATGACCTTGCCCCAAAGGCGGGTGAACAGATCAGACGGCGTTACGCCAAAATCTGCGCCTGTCGTCATGCCGGATCCAGTCGCGGCAAGACTAAAGTCGTGATCGTTGAAATCGTGATTAACAGGGGCATAGGTCGATGACGGCCGTGGGACATCAAGTCCACAACGGCCCAAAATCATACGACCAACGGCCGTACCCAAGGCGGCACCCGCCCAGCTATCAATCGGAAAATGCACCCCCGCAACCGTACGGTTCACCGCAATGCGCTCTGCCAAACCGCGCAACATCGCGGCACGCGGAGCGTCATCTTTCAGCGTTGCCCATTGTTTTAATACCGCCTCTAAGACGGTCATTGCAGCATAGCTTTCTGTTGCGTGAGCTGACGGAAAACTGCCGTGACCCGGCGTCGGAATCATTGGCAAGATACGGCCGTCAATCTGGTCCGGACGACGCACGGCCAGAACGTTTTTCACGATCATTGCCGCATGGGCCGCTGCAACTTGCGTGGCCATAATCAACTCGAATGTATTCGCATGTTGGCCTTGATTGAGACCAAGGATCATCGCGAAGTATTCTGTTGGAAATCCCAGCTGCGATGTGATCTCGGCACCACGGTCGGGACGCAGATCCGCATAATCGCGGACAAGTTGACACTGTTCGACCAGCAGGTTCGCGCTTGGTCGTACAAGTTCGACCATCTTGTTGCCCTCAAAATTTAGGACAACCTTCTCTTGGTTGGGCTTTGGTTCCCATGAAAAATCGCGCAAAATGTCAGAAACATAAAGTGATCCGCGAACCCAAACCGCCCAACGGTCCAGATTACTTGGATCGTCAAAAGGCAAATTATGGGCAGCGGGTGTTGAATCATTGCCTGCCAAATGGCGCAGCCCGTCGGCTGTCGTCTGAAGCCCTAAAGTAGTCGTACCCGCATAGCCGCCCGGATCGCCTTCACCTAAAAAAGATCCGATGCCTATGAACGCTCCAGCACCGCCTGCTCCACCCGCGCCACCGGCACCCCCCGCGCCTCCAGCACCACCAGCTCCGCCTGCTCCACCAAATGCACCCATTGTAAGTTTCTCCTGTGTTTTAAAATTAGGTGATGCCAGACGCCTCCAGCGCCTCGATCACGCGAT
>JAIBDT010000054.1 GCA_024686085.1 Loktanella sp. | reverse complement strand
GTCCCCAGAGGTAATATCATAGAGCCGCAAAATCGCCCGACCAGCGGTCGATTTACCGCAGCCGCTTTCGCCGACAAGCCCGAGGGTCTCGCCCTCCATGATGTCAAAGGTGATCCCGTCTACGGCTTTCACCGCACTTGTTTTACAGCGCAGCAGGCCAGAGTAGATCGGGAAGTGCATTTTGACATCACGCACGGATACCAGTACTTTTTTCGTATCATCCAGCATTGGCGACCTCGAGTGGATCAGCGAGGAAGCAAGCTGTGTCATGCCCTGCACCTATTTCATAACGCGGCGGCACTTTGACGGCGCACACAGGCATCGCACTGGCACAGCGGTCCAAGAACGGGCAGGCCGTTGGCGCACCTACAACTAATGGCGGTTGCCCTTCGATCACCGTGAGCCGTGCTGCACGTTTCCCGCTGATGGACGGGATCGTTTTAAGAAGGGCGCTGGTGTAAGGGTGCCGCGGGTTGCTGAAGAGTTCGTGCACAGGCGCGTGTTCGACAACTTGCCCACCATACATAACCATCACACGGTCGGCGATCCCTGCGATGACGCCAAGGTCGTGGGTGATCCAGATCACGGCCATGCCCAACTTGTCGCGTAGTTCTTTCATCAGTTCGAGAATTTGCGCTTGGATGGTCACATCAAGCGCTGTCGTCGGCTCGTCGGCGATCAGAACCTGCGGGTCACACGCCAGCGCGATTGCGATCATCACTCGTTGCCGCATTCCACCAGAAAACTGGTGTGGGTAGTCGTCCAGACGCCGTTCCGCGTCAGGAATGCCGACAAGTTCGAGCAATTCCTTGGAACGCGCGGCCGCCTCTTTTTTGTTCATGCCCATGTGTTTGCGCAATGGTTCCGAGATCTGGTAACCGATTGTAAATACAGGATTAAGAGAAGTCATCGGGTCTTGAAAAACGAACCCGATCTTGCCGCCGCGCACAGATCGTAGGGTTTCTTGATCAACTTGCATGAGGTCTTGGCCATCAAACATCACACGGCCCGCACGGATGTCGGCAGGCGGGATCGGCAGCAATTTGAGCAGCGACATCATCGTCACAGACTTGCCTGATCCGCTTTCGCCGACCACGCCTAATAGCTCTCCAGCTTTCAAGTCAAAGCTGACGTCATTGACGGCGTGTACTTCACCAGCGCGTGTTTTGAATACGGTCTTTAGGCCTTGGACGTCCAAGACAGGCAGTGCCCCGTTGGGCATATGAGACCCTCCCAGATGGTCTCATGGTATTATTTTTTAGGACCAAATATGTGTTCGATCCAATATTTGACCAAACGGTAACATGGATTCGCGCTATCGCAAGTCGATTCCTATTTGCGCATCGATGGGAATCCAGCAAAGCTGCGGATAGCCTAATAATTTGAAGGACTAGCCTATCATGTCAGCAGCAAAAGAATTGATGGACAAGTTGATCAGCTTTCCAACGGTCAGCCGCGATAGCAATCTTGCGCTGGTTGATTTTGTGGAATCGTATTTGTCTGGGTTGGGCGTGGACAGTGTGCGTGTCCCGAATGCCGATGGCACCAAGGCCGCCCTTTACGCCCACGTCGGCCCGATGGTCGATGGTGGCGTTGTGTTGTCGGGCCACACTGACGTTGTCCCAGTGGACGGGCAGGACTGGGATACCGATCCCTTCACAGTTACCGAGAAGGACGGCAAGTATTTTGGTCGTGGTACTTGTGACATGAAGGGCTTTGACGCGCTGGCCTTATCGGCGGTCCCCTTGGCGTTAACGCGTGGCCTGAGCCGCCCGTTACAGATCGCATTGTCTTATGACGAGGAAATCGGATGTTTGGGTGCCCCGCCTATGATTGACCACATGGTCGCACATGGCATGCCGCGTGCTGATACGGTGATTGTCGGCGAGCCGTCGATGATGCAGGTCGTCACGGGCCATAAGGGCGGCATCGGATGGGACATGCATTTCAAAGGTTTCGAGGTGCATTCATCCTTGGCTTACCAAGGTGTTAGCGCGGTCATGATGGCCGCCAAGATGATTGAATGGTGTAATCAGGTGAATGCCGAGACCGCTGCTGCAACGCCGTCCGATATCGCGGCGGCCTTTGATCCGCCCTATACGGGCTTGCACGTCGGCACGATCAGCGGCGGGACCGCCAATAATATCACTGCGAAGGATTGCTATTTCAACGTCAATATCCGCCTTGTTCCGGGTGATGACGTCCGCGTTTGGGAAGCCCGCGTTTTGGCGAAAGTTGCCCAGCTTGAGGCTGAGATGAAGGAGGTCCGTCCCGAGGCGGGCATTGATGCAGTGCAAAATTTCGAGCTGACTGGGCTTGTTCCTGAAAATATGGGCCGCGCCGAGGAATTGGCGCGAAAACTGACTGGCGATAATGCAACCCATGTTGTCAGCTATGGTACAGAGGCAGGTCAATTCCAAGAGCGCGGTTATTCTGCCGTGGTTTGTGGCCCTGGTGACATTGCGCAGGCTCATCAGCCCAACGAATTCATCACGATAGACCAATTTCGGCAGGGCGAAGCGTTTATTGCACGACTAGTGGATACCTTGGCGCAATGACGTTTCCGTTTCAAATTCAAACACCGCCAGAACACACCGCTGTTTTGCCTGACCGCGTGGATGTAGTGGTCATTGGCGGTGGTATTATTGGAGTCATGACTGCTTGGGAATTGGCAAAGGCCGGAAGCAGTGTCGTGGTTTTGGAAAAGGGCCGTATTGGCGCAGAACAGTCCTCGCGCAATTGGGGATGGATCCGCAACCAAGGGCGCGATCCTTCCGAAATCCCGATCATGCAAGAGGCCGCCGCCATGTGGCGTCAGATGGCCAAAGATATTCCCGAAGATATTGGCCTGCGCCAAACTGGCGTTTGCTATCTGGCCAGTGCGCCGCAAGGGGTAGGTCGTTTCGAAGATTGGGTGCCATTTGCCAAAGACCACGGGCTGGACAGTCAGGTTCTGAGCGCAAAACAGACTGCAGATTTGTTCCCAGATGCTGCGATCAAATGGGCGGGTGCGCTGTGGACGGCGTCGGACATGAAGGCCGAGCCTTGGGTGGCGTTGCCTGCGATTGCGCGTGCTGCTGTTCGTGATGGTGTCACGATTATTGAGGGCTGCGCTGTGCGTGGGCTAGATATTTCGGGCGGCGCTGTCACGGGGGTAAACACCGAGAAGGGGCGTATCGAGTGTGCTGAGACCGTTTTGGCTGGAGGCGCTTGGTCGCAGTTGTTGCTGCGCCGGCATGGTTTGACGATTCCGCCATTGGCCGTGCGCGCGACGGTGGCGGCTACCGCCCCGTTGCCGGACGTTTTTCAAGGTGGCGCGGTCGATGATCGATTGGCATTCCGCCGGCGAGCTGACGGCGGCTATACATTAGCACCCGAAGGCTTTCACGAGCTTTACATCGGGCCAGATGCTTTCCGTGCTTTGGCGGGCTATACCAAGCCGCTACTGAAGGACCCGCTTGGCACGAAGCTATTGCCGGCCGCCCCGCGCGGCTATCCTGATGCATGGGGCACCCCGCGTAAGTGGGATATGGACAGCGTGTCACCCTTTGAACGGATGCGTATCCTGAACCCTCTGGCCAACCGGGCGAAGGTCGCCAAACTTGCCCGCGATTTTGCGGCGACGTTCCCCAAACTGGGAGAGGTGCAGATCAAGACCGCATGGGCTGGCATGATCGACACGATGCCGGACGTCGTGCCGATTGTAGACCGCGCGCCCGTTGACGGGCTGACGGTTGTCACGGGCATGTGCGGTCATGGTTTCGGGATCGGTCCCGCGTTCGGGCGGATCGCGGCAAGGATCGTGCGAAGCGATGATGTTGGCTATGATATGCACCGTTTCCGCTATGGGCGCTTCACGGATGGATCCAAGTTGATGCTGGGACCGAACTTGTAGGGGGGCTTGCCAGTTTTGACCAAGTGGTTCAGGATCAAGAAAATTCCTGACATTTTGGAGCCCCCGCATGCCTGTAAAGAACCGATTTGCTGAACTTTTGCCTGAAATCACAGCATGGCGCCGTGACTTACACGAACACCCAGAGATTCTATTCGAGACGCACCGAACCTCGGCTGTTGTTGCCGACAAGCTAAAGGCGTTTGGGTGCGACGAGATTGTAACAGGGATCGGGCGCACCGGTGTTGTCGGGGTTATCAAAGGTAAGACGAACACATCTGGGAAGGTGATTGGTCTGCGCGCGGATATGGACGCGCTGCCGATCCATGAGGCAACAGGCCTCGATTATGCCTCGAAGACCGATGGCGCGATGCATGCTTGTGGGCATGACGGGCACACGGCGATGCTGCTAGGTGCTGCGCAATATCTCTCTGAGACCCGCAACTTTGACGGCACAGTTGTCGTGATTTTCCAACCTGCCGAAGAAGGCGGAGGTGGCGGCCGCGAGATGTGCGAAGACGGCATGATGGAAAAATTCGGCGTCCAAGAAGTTTACGGCATGCATAACTGGCCGGGAATGCCGGTTGGCTCATTCTCGATCCGGTCCGGTGCGTTTTTTGCAGCCACGGACCAGTTCGAGATTATCGTTGAGGGCAAAGGGGGACACGCGGCCAAGCCACAAGAAACTGTCGACAGCGTGTTGGTCGCATCCCATGTGGTGACGGCTTTGCAGTCGATTTCCAGCCGCAACGCGGACCCTGTTGATCCCGTGGTCGTGTCGGTCACATCTATTGAAAGCTCATCCAAAGCCTTCAACGTCATCGCCCAGCGGACCCATCTGAAAGGGACCATTCGGACCATGTCGAAAGACATGCGCGCCTTGGCCGAAGAGCGGCTGAAAGCCGTGGCCGCAGGCGTGTGCGAAACATTTGGCGGGACAGCCGAGATCAAATTCTATCACGGTTACCCATCCATGGTGAACCATGTCGAGCAAACCGAATTTGCGGCATCGGTGGCCACGAAAATCTCGGGCGCATGTGAAGAAGCACCGCTTGTGATGGGCGGCGAAGACTTTGCCTATATGCTAGAAGAACGCCCCGGCGCGTATATTCTTGTGGGCAACGGCGACACTGCATCCGTGCACCACCCCGAATATAACTTCGACGACGAGGCCATTCCTGCGGGCTGTAGTTGGTGGGCAGGTATTGTTGAAGAACGCATGCCAGCTGGTTGATTTGGCTGGGTTAAAATCCAGCCTATCTCGGAGTTTCGGGCTGCGCCCTATTGCACCTTTTGGTTGTGTATGTGACTTTTCTCTCGAAATACGGGAGATCATTTTGAAGTTATCAATTATATCACAAGTCACAGCCGTCGCGATCGCTTGCTCTTTTGGGCAGGTCGCCGCAGCACAAGAAATGCCAGTCGATTCGACCTTTGCCGGCACGAGTTTCTCGTGGTCGAGCGTGGGCGGTTTGCTGTTGCGGGCCCGCCCGATTGTCTCTGATGGCAAGGTATGGGTTTGTGGTGCCTATTCTTTCCGCGGTGGTTCCAGACAGGTGAAATTGGGATTAGCTGTCCTGAAAGAAGGGCGCATCAAAGTGGGCGACCAATCAATCGCCCGTGATTTACGCTTTTTTGCCAGCGTGAATTCACGCTATGATGATGTCAAATTGGTGGGTCAGACCGCCAAATGTAAGAACACTGGCGTAGATGCTGCGTCGGTAGATCTGAATGATTTTGAGATTAGCCTAAGGGCTGGGCGCTACCGCGTGCGAAATTAATCAAAAAGCTCAGCCGCCTGTGTGAGACATATGGCGGCTGACTTGTCCGTCAATCTGCTGGCGCGAGTAGTCGAAATCGTGGCCTTTGGGTTTCAGGCCAATTGCTGCGCGGATTGCAATTTCAAGATCCGCATCACTTTCGGAGGCGCGTAGGGGACCGCGCAGGTCTGAATGCCCTTCTTGCCCCAAACAGGTATAAATCTCGCCCGTGCAGGTGATCCGCACGCGGTTGCAGCTTTCGCAGAAGTTATGCGAAAGCGGCGTGATGAATCCGATTTTCTGGCCGTTCTCGCGCTGCACGTAACGGGCAGGACCGCCTGTGCGTTCGGGTAAATCGGTCAACGGGCCAGCTTCGGCCAATGTGGCGCGGAGCTCTTTCAGCGACCAATATTGCCCGATGCGGTCTTCATTCCCAAGGTCGCCCATTGGCATCACCTCGATGAAGGTAATATCCACGTCACGCGCGGCACACCAATCGACCAGCGGGAACAATTCGTCCTCGTTAAAGCCCTTCAGTGCCACGGTGTTAATCTTCACCCGCATGCCAGCCGCTTGGGCCTCATCAATGCCGCGCAACACTTGCGGCAGGCGGCCCCACCGGGTGACGCGCGCAAACTTGTCTTCATCAAGTGTATCGAGCGAGACATTAATCCGTTTGACCCCGCACGCGGCCAGATCGGCGGCATATTTCTCAAGTTGGCTACCGTTTGTGGTGAGCGTCAATTCTTGCAGCGCACCGGTTTCCAGATGCCGCGACATGGTTTCAAAAAAGGTCATGATGCCGCGACGCACAAGAGGTTCTCCGCCTGTGATCCGCAGCTTTTTCACACCCATCCGCACAAAGGCGGAGCACATTCGATCCAGTTCTTCGAGTGTCAGCAATTCCTTTTTGGGCAGGAAGGTCATGTTCTCGGACATGCAGTAAACACAGCGAAAATCGCAGCGATCCGTCACGGAAACGCGCAGATAGTCGATGGTACGGGCGAATGGGTCAATGAGTGGAGCTGTCATAAGCTACAGCGTAGGGATGTGCGAAAGGCAGCGCAAGCCACACGAGGTATCTTGCGCCTAAGTTTTCCCCGCAATACGGTCACGTTTATGAAATATGTTGTTTTGTTCCCCGTCGTTGTTCTTGCTGGCTGCGCTTCGCCGTCGTTGCAGGGTATTTTTAAATCCCCCCAAGCCGTTGCGCCAGTGGTCGACGTCGCGGCGCCTGCGCCAGTCATCGCGACATTAGATCCGACGCCACCGCCACCGCCTGCGGCGCGCACGGTCGCGCAGTTTGATACAACAACAGCCGAGGACCGCGCGGCGGCGACTGCAGCGCCAGAGCCCGAGAGCGAAACCGAGCTGGGGACAACGATTGCGACGCTGGGATCTCCCGCTGATCCCGGTATTTGGTTGAAGACCCCATTGGTCACAGAGCTTGTCGCGGGCCGTGTTGAATATGGAGCAAACGGCAAGTCGGTAAACTTGGAGCTGCGCCCCTCGGGTGGTGAGGCGGGCTCTGGCAGCCAGATCAGTCTGCCAGCGATGCGCCTTTTGGATGCACCCCTGACTGGCCTATTGGAACTGGTTGTTTACAAAAACTAATCAGCCCAAGTGACGACTGGCTTCTTTAACCGCAAACTTTTTCATCGCGGGCCCATGTTCCGCGATGAACGCCGCAACACGGTCGTGATCGTGCTTTGACAGGTCGCGCAGCCAGCCTGCGATTGTGCTTTGCACCATAAATTCTTTCTCACCTACAAGGTCCGCCGCCCAGCCAAGCACACGGTCGCGAATGTCCGCTTCTGCAGGTTTGGGGTGATTTTGTTTGGTCCACGGCAGCGTCATCATGAATGCCGCACGACGGGTCCACAGGTGCTCGGAATTGATCCATGTTTCCACAAGATCAAGGCGGGCAGGGTCCGCAACGAGCCGCTTTTGACCGGCAACTGCGACGATATCTGCGATAGTGAAGACGTCAAAATCGGGCACCCATGCACAGATTAAGTCCCAAGCGGCAGAATCATCGGGACGAATGCGCGCTTGGGTCAGCAGTTTCGCCGCAGCGATGCGCCCCTCGTGGATGTTGCTGTCCCAGAGTTCGGAGGCCAAAGCGAGCCGCGCGTCGAGGTCCAAGTCTGTGCGCCAGCCTTTGACGATCGCCTCAATATCGGAAGGAGCGACACCCAAATATGGCCGGTCAACTTTATGGTAGGACTGCATTTCGGCGGCTTTGGCAGGGTTTGACCCTAGCTGTACGAGGGCGTCTTGCGTATTCATTCTACTGTAACTGACTTGGCTAGGTTACGGGGTTGGTCAACGTCGGTGCCTTTGGCAATCGCGGTGTAGTAGGCCAGCAACTGTGCCGGCACAGCGTATAGTATCGGCGCAAGGAAATCGTCGATTTCTGGCATGATAATCGTGTCCCACACGCCCATGCCCGCCTCGGTCGCACCTTTTTGATCGGTGATCAGGAGGACCTGACCGCCACGGGCCATGACCTCTTGCATGTTTGACACAGTTTTCTCAAACAGGGCGTCACGCGGCGCCATCACAATGACGGGTACATGCTTGTCGACCAAAGCAATCGGGCCATGCTTGAGTTCACCTGATGCGTAAGCTTCGGCATGTATATAGCTGATTTCTTTTAGTTTTAATGCGCCCTCAAGAGCGAGTGGATACATCGCTCCGCGCCCCAAGAACAGGATATCTCGGGTTTCGGCCAGTTTGGCTGCGACCTCTTTTGTTTTGTCTTCGATCGCCAGAGCAGCGTTCAAAACGCCCGGCATCGCGCGTAGGTTAGCCAGTTTTTTGGCCAAGGCTGCATCATCGATGCGCCCACGATCTTTGGCGGCTTTGAGCGCCAAGATCGCCAATGTGGTCAGTTGGCAGGTGAATGCTTTGGTCGAGGCCACGCCGATTTCGGCCCCCGCCAGAATGGGCAGTGGCAGATCGCTTTCGCGCGCAATCGAGCTTTCGGGCACATTGACGACGGACAAGATGCTATCGGCTTTGCCTTTCATATAGCGCAGCGCGGCAAGCGTGTCGGCGGTCTCGCCTGATTGGCTAACAAAGACGGCTACGGTTCCTTTCGTCACGGGCGGTTCGCGGTAGCGGAACTCGGAGGCCACGTCGACCTCGACGGGAATACCTGCGATTTGTTCAAACCAGTATTTCGCCACAAGACAGGCGTAGAAGGCCGTACCACACGCCACCATTGTCAGGCGCTCGACTTTTGCAAAGTCGATGGAGGGCGCGGGCAGGGTGACGCCCGTGCCGTCTTGGTTGATGTAATGGGCAAGCGCGCCTTGCAATACTGTTGGCTGTTCGGCGATTTCTTTGGCCATAAAGTGCTTGTAGCCACCTTTATCGGCGGCAGTTGCATCAATCTGGATGGTTTTCATGGCGCGATTGGTTTGCTGGCCATGCGCATCGCGAATTTCGAGTGAGGTCCGCGTAAGGACTGCCATGTCGCCTTCTTCAAGATAGGTGATCTTGTCTGTCATCGGTGCCAAGGCAATCGCGTCAGAACCCACGAACATTTCGCCTGTGCCGTGCCCGATTGCCAAAGGGGACCCTTTACGCGCGGCAATGATCAGATCGTCTTCGCCTTCAAAGAGGAAGCAAAGCGCATATGCGCCTTCAAGACGCGCAATCGTCTGGATTGCTGCGTCGCGAGGCGTGGCCCCTTTGTCGATGTAGAATTGCGCCAGCAGGGCGACAGTTTCGGTGTCGGTATCGGTTTCATAGGCGATGCCATTATCTGCCAGAAAGCTGCGCAGTTCGCGAAAATTTTCTATGATCCCGTTATGCACAACTGCGACCCCACCCGCGCGGTGCGGGTGTGCGTTGTTGACGTTTGGCGCGCCGTGAGTTGCCCAGCGGGTGTGGCCAATGCCGGATTTACCTGCAAGAGGTTCATGCACCAGCAAATCAGACAGGTTAACCAGCTTGCCAATTGCACGCCGGCGGTCCAGTTTTTCGCCGTTGATTGTGGCGATACCTGCGCTGTCGTAACCGCGATATTCCAGCCGTTTGAGAGCCTCTACAAGGATCGGCGCTGCCTCATGTGTCCCGAGGACTCCTACAATTCCGCACATTTTACTGGTCCTTTACCCGTTTGGCCTTCACTGCCTTTAACTTTTCGAACATTTTTACGGCAAGGCCCGTTTTGTTTTCCTGTCGTGCGCGACCAACTGCCAAATCGCCGTTGGGTATGTTTTCGGTCACAACCGTGCCTGTAGCGGTCATCGCTTGGTCGCCGACTGTCACGGGGGCCACCAGCATAGTGTTGGAGCCAATGAACGCATCCGCGCCGATGGTCGTGCGGTGCTTGAACACCCCGTCGTAGTTACAGGTGATTGTGCCCGCGCCGATGTTCGTGCGCGCGCCGATATCAGCATCGCCGATGTATGTGAGGTGGTTGGCTTTCGCGCCTTCGGCCAGAATAGCGTTTTTGATCTCGACGAAATTACCGACATGCACGTTTTCTTGCAACTCTGCGCCCGGGCGCAGGCGTGCGTAGGGGCCAACAGTTGCGCCGCGTGAGACGTGGCAGCCTTCAAGATGCGAGAACGCGCGGATTGTCGCCCCAGTTTCGACGGTCACATTGGGGCCGAACACCACGTTTTGTTCGATGATCGCATCGCGTCCAAGATATGTATCATAAGCGAAGAACACGGTCTCGGGGGCGAGCAGGGTGACGCCGTCTTCAATCGCTGCGGCACGTGCACGTGCTTGAAAGTCGGCCTCTGCTGCGATCAGTTCGGCACGGCTGTTAATCCCCAGTGTTTCGGCTTCGTCACAGCGCACGACGGTGGCGGACAGTCCCTTGGCGCGGGCGATACCGATGATGTCTGTGAGATAGTATTCACCAGAAGCGTTGTCGTTTTTAACCGCTTCAATGAGATCAAAAAGCATTGATGATTTCGCAGATATTACACCGCTATTACAAAGTTTTATGCTGCGTTCTTCATCTGTTGCGTCTTTGAATTCGACGATCCGTTCCAACACGTCACCTTGCGTGACGAGCCGCCCGTAGCGTCCTGCGTCAGCGGCCTCAAATCCCAACACAACGATATCGTGGGATGTGCGGGCCTTTGCCATCGCTTCCAAGGTCTCAGCACTGATAAACGGCGTGTCGCCGTAAAGCACGATTGCGTCTCCGTCAAAGCCAGTAAGGGCGTCGCCTGCTTGGGCCACGGCGTGGGCTGTTCCCAATTGTTCGACTTGCAGGACGGTCTGTGCCTCGGGGTCATAGGCGAGCGCTGCACGGCTGACGGCCTCGGCCCCATGTCCTGCGACGATCACTGTTTTCTCGGGCGAAAGAGCAGCCCCCGCGCGCATCGCATGCACCAGCATCGGTGCGCCGCCAATGGGATGCAAAACCTTTGGCAATTCGGAATTCATCCGTGTGCCCATGCCTGCTCCCAATATGATCAATGCTGTTTTCATGTCCCGCTCGTACCCTTGTTATTTTGCAGGTGTTCTACCTGATCGGATTATTATCACAAGGGTTAGGGCTTCACATCAGTTTACGTATCGTTACAGAAGGTGCAGTAGTTTGCGCAAAGGACCGCCCATGCCCACAGTTGTTTTTGACCTTGATGGCACACTTGCCGATACCAGTGGCGATTTGCTGGAGGCGGCTAACGCCTGTTTTCGGGATCTCGGGTTGGGGAATTTGCTGACCGCAGAGGACCGTGGCACCGCATTAAAGGGCGGTCGTGCGATGTTGCGGCTTGGCTTTAGCCGTGTGACTGGCTTTGACGAGACACATGTAGATGCCCAGTATCAGCCGCTTTTGGAGGCATATGCCAAAGCCATCGACAACCATACCTATCTGTACGATGGCGCGATGAAGGCTGTCGCTGATCTAAAGGCCGAAGGGTATAAGGTTGCGATCTGCACCAACAAGCCAGAGGGATTGGCGGAGACCCTGCTGCATAGTCTCGGTGTCCGTCACGAATTTGCATCGATGTTGGGGGCCGATAGTCTGCCCGTCCGTAAACCTGATCCTGAGCATTTGTTTGAAACCGTGCGCCGTGCTGGTGGCGATGTCACCCGCTGCGTCTTGGTTGGTGATACGGTGACGGATCGCGATACATCAAAGAATGCAGGCGTGCCGTCTATCTTGGTGACGTTTGGTCCTGGTGATGACGATGTGCGTGATTTGGCCCCTGAGGGGCTGATTTCTCATTTTGACGAGTTACTGTCCGAGGTCCGTCGGTTGATTGGCTGAGCCAGAAGTCCGACGAGTGTATCGGTAGTTGTTGTTTCGAGCCCCATCACGGTGTCTCGGATCGCTTTTGACCTGTCTTGGCCAAGTGGCCCCGCAGTGTAGCGCAGGTATTTGGCTTCGATCTCTGGCGCGGTTGGTGGTGCGGTGTGATCCCAGCGCGGTTGCATCCAGTCGCTTGTCACGGTTCGTCCATCTTTTAGATGCAAAGTGACTTGCGCCAGCCGCGTCATTGGGAATGCCGCGTTTGCTTGTGCGTCCTCGGCCATTCTCAAGCTCTGCGACAGCCTTAGGATTTCGGGATCATCCAGCGCTTTGTCGCTGATATCTTGTGGCGTCACATTACCACGCACCATCGCCACAGCGCAGGGGAAAGACGTCGAGTATTGCGCCTCGTCGCTGGATGTCGGGCTGTTTGTTGCCAATCTGATGCTTTCGTGGAACGTGCTGACTTCGATCCGGTCCACGTCTTGCGCCGTTAGCTTATGTTGACGCCTTAGCGCCAAGACGCCTTCAATCGGAGCCTGCGCCCAGCGACAAACGGGGTAGGGTTTAAAGTATTGTTCGCAGGTAAACCATCGCTGCCCGAGGTCCGCCCAATAGGCTGGTGCTTGTTCCACGGTGATTGCGGGTGCGCCGGTGAACCCTGATTGTGCCAGCAGTGCCGCGCTTACTGCAGTCATCGCCCCCCAGCCTGTGCCGTCTTTCAGCATGGTCGGGTGGTCCACGCCCCGCATCATCTGACTGCGCGGGCCGTGGTATTCGGCGATCCCTACTGCGTGCCGCGCAGTCTCGAAGGGCAGGTCGAACACCCGCGACAGGACTGCAGCCCCCATGACCGCTCCCCAGCTGCCAGAGGTGTGATAGTCGGGCACGGTGCCGTGTTGTGCCATGGAGGCCCGCGCCCCGAATTCGTAGCCGACCACAAGCGCGCAAAGCAGGTCTTTGCCGCTGAGGTGTTGCAAGTAGGGCCAGAGCGTAGCCAGAAGTGTTGCCCCGATATGCCCTTTAGCTGGGTTGAATCCGTCGTGTCCGTCTAGCGCGTCGATGGACATGCCTGCGGCAAAGGCGGTTCCAGCGGCACTTGCCTGTCCGTAGTGAAACATCAGCGGCGTCGGTCCGCCCATATGGTCGCGCGCAAAACAGGCGGCGATGTTTGCAGAGGGGAACCCTGCGCCCGCAGCGCCGACCCCCAATGTGTCCAAGAGAGCAAGTTTGATTTGGGCCTGCACATTTGCAGGCACATCGGACCATTTCAGGTCAAAAACAAAGTTTAGCGGGTTGGTCATAGGGGACAGCTTAGGCTGCGGCTACGTTTGCGCAAACCTGTTTGCGACTGGTCATGTCGCGTTGGGCGATTGACGATCTGGGCGCGGGGCCACAGTATCGTGTTATGACAGAGATATTCAACGGCAGTTTCACCCAACAAGAACCGATTCCACAAGACGGGATCGCAGCGGCTTTGGCTGTGATGCAGCATGGTAGATTACATCGGTACAACACGGTTGCGGGCGAGATTGCCGAGGCGACCTTGCTGGAAGAAGAGTTTGCCGCGACCACTGACGCAAAATAC
The DNA here is from genome assembly GCA_024686085.1 of Loktanella sp. Lineage (GTDB taxonomy): Bacteria > Pseudomonadota > Alphaproteobacteria > Rhodobacterales > Rhodobacteraceae > Yoonia. The sequence goes on along the minus strand of JAIBDT010000054.1, from coordinate 7,237 downwards.
TGCCTTGCTGTGGCCTCTGGCGGGTATGCGATGACCACGGCGTTGCGCGCTTGTGGCGTCAAACATGGCGACGCGGTTTTGACCAATGCCTTTACGCTGGCCCCTGTGCCTGGTGCGATTGCGGCGGTGGGTGGTGTGCCGATCTATGTGGGTGTGACCGAAGATCTTGTTATTGATCTGCATGATTTGGCGGCAAAGCTGCCGCAGGCTCGTGTGTTGTTGCTGTCGCACATGCGCGGACATATTTGTGACATGGATCGCTTGATGGCGCTCTGCGATGAGGCAGGTGTCACGGTGATTGAAGATTGCGCCCACACGATGGGCGCTTCGTGGCAAGGCGTTTCATCTGGTCGTTGGGGCAAGTTTGGCTGCTATTCGACCCAGACCTACAAGCATATCAATTCGGGCGAGGGTGGTTTTCTGATTTCGGATGATGCGGAAGGCATGGCCCGCGCGATTATGCTGTCGGGCAGCTATATGCTGTTTGGCACCCATCGCGCAGCCCCGCCGCCTGAAACCTTTGCCCAAATCAAATATGAAACGCCAAATATTTCGGGCCGAATGGATAACTTGCGTGCTGCAATCCTGCGTCCGCAGCTGCGCGATCTGGCAACACAGGCCGCCCGTTGGAATGAGCGCTATGCAGTTTTGGCAAAGACTCTTGCAGGTACGACGGGCATGACATTGCCACATCGCACCGAGGCGGAACGCTTTGTCGCATCGTCGTTTCAGTTTTTGCTGCTGGATTGGAACCCCAAGGACGTGTCCGAGGTAATGGCCCGCTGCAAAGTACGCGGTGTCGAGTTGAAATGGTTTGGCGGTGCGGAACCTGTGGGCTTTACCTCGCGCTATGATAGTTGGCGCTATGCGCCCTCTGCTGCGATGCCTGCAACTGACCGCATACTTGCGGGGATTATCGATATGCGCTTGCCTCTGACCTTCTCATTAGATGATTGCGCGTTAATCGGGCGGATCATCAAGGATGTGGTGAATACTGTGCACCAAGGGGCTGCGTGATGCGCAAGATGCTATGTATGCTGGCGATATTGCCGACGGTAGGGTGGGCAGAGGCTGATCCAGTGATAGTTTCCACCTTGGACCGTTGCCTGAACGGTGAGCGTCAAGAATCGGATGCACATGTTTGCATCGGCCGCCAATCAGAACAATGTATGGAAAAGCCGGGCGGGTATTCCACAGCGGGCATGGCAGGCTGCACATATGGTGAAGCGGATGCGTGGGACGTGTTATTGAACCGCTACTATCAAAAGGCGCGTCAACTGGCGCGCGAGCTGGATGGACATAGTGAGAAAAACTTCCCCGAATATGCGGTCCGCGCCCAGACGCTGCGAGAAGCTCAGCGTGCTTGGATTACGTTTCGGGATGCAAATTGCGCGGCGGAATACGCACAAGCGGGATCGGGCACGATCCGTCAGCTCTATGGCGCTAGTTGCCATTTACATACGACCGCAGACCGCACGATCTGGCTGTTTAATTACGCAGAATCCGTGCTGTAATCTGTCCTGATGCGCAAACTTGATCCTATTTCGTTCGTCTATGCGGTGTTGTTGTTGGCGGCACTGGTCAAAATAGCCGATTGGGTCGCCCCATACGAGAACTTGACCGTCCAAGGTTGTAGGCTGAACTATGTCTATGATGGGGATACTGTTGCACTGGATTGTGGCGCCAAGCGTGAAACTGCCCGATTGGTGGGCTTTGATGCGCCAGAGGCGAAATCACCGGGCTGTGCCGCGGAGAAAGCCCATGCGGCACTGGCCACCGAACGCCTGCGCGCCCTTAGCAAAGCGGGCGAGGTGACGTTTTCGGGCCATGCCCGCGATAAATACCGCAGGTTACTTGTGACGATGAAAGTTGACGGGCGGGACGTCGGGCCGACCTTGATTGATGAGGGCTTGGCTGTGAGCTACAATGCCGGCAAGCGAATTGATTGGTGCGCTAAGCTGGGGACATAGATGACCAAGCTGGTTGACTTGGGCAACGACACATGGCCGTTTTTCATAGTTGTCGCTACACATTTGAACGCTCATACCAGCATGTCTTGAGGGTTATGTCGTGCGCGCAAACCTGACGCGAGATCAATCCGCAGTGCCAACGGGGCGAGCGCAGTCGCGCCTTCGCTTGCGAAAAAGCGGAAATGCACCCAGAATCCTGTGTTGATTGGCTTTGCATTGGTTGACCCCCCGAGAGCAGGGGGGTAGATAACCTTGAGCCAATTTGAGGTGCCGATAGGCGTGGCACAATGCGGAAAAGGAAAATCCCTTGCAGGACATGCTGAACGAATACCTTCCGATTATGATTTTTTTGGGATTGGCGATTGCGCTGGGCGCGATTCTTATCCTTGCTGCGGCCATTGTTGCGGTGCGCAATCCGGACGCTGAAAAGACCTCTGCCTACGAATGCGGTTTTAACGCATTTGACGATGCGCGGATGAAATTCGACGTGCGTTTCTATCTTGTGTCGATCCTGTTCATCATTTTTGACCTCGAGGTGGCGTTCTTGTTCCCGTGGGCGGTCGCATTCAAAGACCTGTCGATGACGGGCTTTTGGTCGATGATGGTGTTCTTGGGCGTGCTGACGATCGGCTTTGCATACGAATGGAAAAAGGGAGCACTCGAATGGGAGTGATGACCGGAACTAATACGGCTGGCGCTGACCGCGATTTCGCGACAGCAGAGTTTAACGCGGAATTGCAGGACAAGGGTTTCCTCGTGACCTCGACCGCGGACATGGTGAACTGGGCGCGCACCGGCTCGCTGCACTGGATGACCTTCGGGTTGGCCTGTTGTGCGGTTGAGATGATGCACACCTCTACACCGCGTTATGACCTTGAACGGTTCGGCACAGCGCCTCGCGCCTCCCCGCGCCAGTCCGACCTGATGATCGTGGCGGGCACGCTGACCAACAAGATGGCCCCTGCGCTGCGTAAGGTTTACGACCAGATGCCAGAGCCACGCTATGTGATCTCGATGGGATCCTGTGCAAACGGCGGCGGCTATTATCACTATTCTTATAGCGTTGTGCGCGGCTGTGACCGGATTGTCCCTGTGGACGTCTACGTGCCCGGTTGTCCGCCAACCGCAGAGGCATTGCTTTACGGCCTGCTGCAACTGCAACGCAAAATTCGCCGGACGGGGAACATCACACGATGACCGATGCACTTCAGGAACTTGGCACCCATATCGAGATGAAGCGCCCTGACAGCGTGATTTCTTGGGCGGTCGCAAATGACGAGTTGACGGTACTGGTCGCACCATCCGCTGTCGTCGAGTTTGTCGACTTTTTGAAGTCAGACGGCGCGTGCCAGTTCTCGACTTTGATTGACATTACTGCGGTGGATTACCCAACCCGCGCCAAGCGGTTTGATGTCATCTACCATTTCCTGTCGATGTATCAGAACCAACGTATCCGTCTGCGCACGCAGATTGCCGAAGACGAGATGGTCCCGTCGATCATTGATGTGTTCCCAGCCTCCAACTGGTTTGAGCGCGAGATTTTCGACATGTTTGGTATCCTGTTTACAGGTCACCCTGATTTGCGGCGCATCCTGACCGACTACGGCTTCCGCGGATATCCGCTACGCAAAGATTTCCCGACAACTGGGTATACCGAAGTGCGTTACGATGAAGTGCAAAAGCGGGTCGTGTATGAGCCAGTGAGCCTCGTGCAAGAATACCGCCAGTTTGATTTCATGTCTCCGTGGGAGGGTGCGCAATATATCCTTCCGGGTGATGACAAAGCAAAAGAGGGTGCAAAGTGATGGACGGCGATATCCGCGTGAACCACTACGATGACGGCACAAATGACGCCCTGACAGGCGAGCAGAAAATCCGCAATTTCAACATCAACTTTGGTCCGCAGCACCCTGCGGCGCACGGCGTTTTGCGTCTTGTGCTCGAGCTTGACGGCGAGATTGTTGAGCGTTGCGATCCGCATATCGGCCTGCTGCACCGTGGCACCGAAAAGCTGATGGAAAGCCGCACTTACCTGCAAAACCTGCCATATTTTGACCGCCTCGATTACGTCGCGCCAATGAACCAAGAACATGCTTGGTGTCTGGCGATTGAAAAGCTGACAGGCACCGAAGTGCCGCGTCGCGCGTCCCTGATCCGCGTGCTTTATTCCGAGATTGGCCGCGTGCTGAACCACCTTCTCAACATCACCACACAGGCGATGGACGTGGGCGCGATGACCCCAATCTCTTGGGGCTTTGAAGAGCGCGAAAAGCTGATGGTGTTTTACGAGCGCGCATGTGGTGCGCGTCTGCACGCCGCGTATTTCCGCCCCGGTGGTGTTCACCAAGATCTGCCAGACCAGTTGATAGAAGACATTGATGCGTGGGCCGTGGCCTTCCCAGAAATGATTGACGACATTGATGGTCTGCTGTCAGAGAACCGCATTTTCAAACAGCGTAACGCCGATATCGGGATCGTCACCGAGCAGGAAATCCTTGATTGGGGTTTCTCTGGTGTGATGGTGCGCGGCTCTGGTCTTCCATGGGATTTGCGCCGCTCGCAGCCATATGAATGCTATGATGAATTTGAATTCCAAATTCCTGTTGGTAAAAACGGCGACTGCTATGACCGCTACCTTTGCCGTATGGAAGAGATGCGCCAGTCCACGTCTATTATCCGTCAAGCCTGCGCAAAATTGCGGGTCGAGAAGGGCGATGTGATGGCACGCGGCAAAATGACCCCACCAACACGCGGCGAGATGAAGACGTCTATGGAGGCTTTGATCCACCACTTTAAACTTTACACCGAAGGTTTCCACGTACCTGCGGGTGAAGTTTATGCCTGTGTTGAAGCCCCTAAGGGCGAGTTTGGTGTGTTCTTGGTTGCTGACGGGTCTAACAAACCGTACCGCGCGAAAATCCGTGCGCCTGGATATTTGCATTTGCAGGCAATGGACCATGTCGCCACTGGACACCAATTGGCTGACGTTGCTGCCATTATCGGCACAATGGACGTTGTATTCGGGGAGATCGACCGATGATCCTACGCATTGTAACGCTGATCGGGGCATTGTCCCTTGCGGGCTGCGGCACGATGACTGACTTTCGTGCGGGCCTTGGTGGCGGTGCTTCGCGCCCTGCAACAATGACCCCAGTGATCGCGCCTGCACCCATCGCACCCGTAACCCCTGTGCTGACTGCCAAAGAGCGCCTTGTTGCGGCGATCGAAGGGCAGGGCTGTGAATTGAACGCCACCAACGTTGGTGCCGTACTGACAAACGCGACGATTACACGTGAAGAGCTGCTGCAACTTACCCCGCAATTGCAATCTGAGGGTCGGGTTGTGGTGTCGGGGAGTGGCGCAATCCGCGTGACCTCCGCTAAATGTATTTGACGCTTTAAGTGACCGGAATAACCTGATGCTGCGCAGACTATATCACGACCAGCCCGAAACTTTTGCGTTTACGCCCGCAAATCAGAAATGGGCTGAAGCCCAGATCACCAAGTATCCCGAAGGCCGCCAAGCCTCGGCGATCATACCGCTATTGTGGCGCGCTCAAGAGCAGGAAAGCTGGCTGACGCGTCCGGCGATTGAGTATGTCGCAAAGATGCTGGACATGGCTTATATCCGTGCGTTGGAAGTGGCTTCGTTCTACTTCATGTTCCAATTGCAGCCCGTCGGGTCTGTCGCGCATATTCAAGTTTGTGGCACCTTGTCATGTATGATTTGCGGCGCCGAGGACCTGATCGGAGTGTGCAAAGAGAAAATCGCAGATAAAGCACATGCGCTATCCGCTGATGGCCGTTTTTCTTGGGAAGAGGTCGAATGCTTGGGCTCTTGTGCCAACGCGCCAATGGCCCAGATCGGTAAAGACTATTACGAAGATCTGACCGCTGCTCGCTTGTCGGAGATCATTGATGAATTGGCTGCTGGTAAAGTGCCTGTGCCTGGCCCGCAAAATGGGCGCTATGCCGCAGAGCCTTTGAAGGGCCTGACGTCGCTGAAGGACTATGACAGCGGAAAAACACAGTATAACGCCTCGGTGCAGTTGGCGACCGATCTTGGCGATACCGTCAAGCGGATCGATGGGACAGAAGTGCCATTGTTGACGCCTTGGCTAGGGAAGGGAGGTGGCAAACCTGCCGCTGCGAAAGCGCCCGTTAAAGCCAAATCCCCTGCAAAGACGGCATCACCAAAGGCCGCCCTGAAGCCTGCCGAGAAGGCGACTGCTGCATCAACAGCCGAGAAGCCTGCGAAGGCCCCTGCAAAAGCCAAGACACCAGCGAAGGCGAAAGCGGCGGCATCCAAGGCGGAGGCCCATCCCGTCGAGGGGAAAAAGCCGCGCACAATGTCTGCACCGCGCAAGTCTGGTGCTGATGATTTGAAATTGATCTCGGGTGTTGGCCCAAAGCTGGAGGGTGTTTTGAACGCGCTTGGCTTTTGGCACTTTGATCAAGTGTCCAAATGGACTGCGGATGAAATCGCTTGGGTGGACAGCAATTTGAAATTTAAGGGTCGTATCGAACGCGACAATTGGGTGGATCAAGCCACCAAACTGGCCAAAGGGTGACTAAATAGGGGCCTGACTGCCACAGACCCCACAAAATAAGGTATCTCGTGCCAAAACAGTTCGTTTGGGGGGCATCGGGACGTTAACTAGGAATTGCGATAATGTGCCGTGGCTGTCACCTCGGTGGAATGATCGTGAAACACGAGGGCCAAGTGTCATCTTAAAAGGCGCGCCCCGAGGGAGATAGAAGACGATGAACGATAACTCACCTAACACGTCGCGGATTGCGTTCGTATCCGCACTATTTGGTATTCTGGCCGCAGTGGTCGCGCTTTGGGCGCTCGACTTTCGGTTCATTGGGGCGATTTTGATCGGCCTGATCGTTGCTGCTATTGTTTGGATGATCCTTTGGATGGGATGGAAAGCACCACAAAGCAATGCCGTTGACACGTCGACACAGACTTCCGCGCCTGCCACAAAGGCTGAGCCTGTAACAACAGGTATTCCGGATGTTGCGGCAAAGCCTGCTTCGACCACATCCGCCGCGAGCGCGCCCCCCGCGGCTGTTGCTTCAGCGCCAGTCACTGCGGTTGTTGTCGCTAAATCCGATCTAGCCAAGCCTGCTGCTGCGAAGGCGGCTGCGAAGGCGGCTGCTAAGCCTGCTGCTGCGAAGGCGGCTGCTAAGCCTGCTGCTGCGAAGGCGACTGCGAAACCTGCCGCTGCGAAAGCGGCTGCGAAAGCCAAGATAGCGGCTGCT